>NZ_JACBZJ010000001.1:0-608259 GCF_013409305.1 Cellulomonas soli
TGCGAGAGGATCACGAGCGGCAGCACGGCCGACTCGACGATCCGCACGCGCTGCATGGCGACGGCCAGCAGCACCCCGACGGTGACGCCTAGAACCCAGCCGACGACGGCGATGCCCAGGCTCGTCATCCCCGCCTGCACGACCGCGAGCCAGAGCACCACGGCGTCCTTGGCGCCCGAGACCGGCTCGAAGAGGCGCCCGACCATCTCCCACGTGTGCGGCATGGCCAGGTCGCCGGTGCGCGGCAGCATCCGGGTCTCCCCCAGCGACCAGCCGTCGTCCGGGCCGACCAGCTTGTACAGCTCCCACAGCGCGGCCAGGGCGAGGGTGGCCGCCACGGCGACGACGACCCGGGACCGCAGCACGCGGGCAGGAAGCGAGGTGACGGGCTCGCTCATGCGGTCGCCACGACGGCCTCGGCCATCGCCGGGATGATCCGCTCGCCGTACAGCCGCATCGTCTCCTCCTTGTTGTCGTGCTGGAGGTACGCGGCGAACTGCGTGACACCGAGGTCCTGCAGGACCTTGAGCTTCTCGACGTGCTCGCGGGGGCTGCCCAGCAGGCAGAACCGCTCGACGATCTCGTCGGGCACGAACGTGGTGTGCGAGTTCCCCGCACGGCCGTGCTCGTTGTAGTCGTAGCCCTCGCGGTTCTTGATGTAGTCGGTCAGCGCCTTGGGGATCGCCGAGTCGGTGCCGTACCGCGAGACGATGTCGGCCACGTGGTTGCCGACCATGCCGCCGAACCAGCGGCACTGCTCGCGCATGTGCGCGCGCTCGGCCGGCGAGTCGCCGGCTCCGACGTACGCCGGGGCGGCCACGCAGAACTTGACGTCGTCGGGGTTGCGCCCGGAGGCCTCGGCGGAGTCCCGGACGGCCTTGATCATCCAGGAGGCGATGTCGGGGTCCGCCAGCTGCAGGATGAACGCGTCACCGACCTCGCCGGTGAGCTTGAGGGCGAGAGGGCCGTACGCGGCCACCCACACCTCGAGCTCGGAGCCCTTGGCCCACGGGAACCGCACGGTGCGCCCGTTGTGCTCGACGGCCCGGTCGTTGCCGAGCTCGCGGATCACGTGGATCGAGTCGCGCAGGGTCGACAGGTTCGACGGGCGCCCGTTGAGCGTGCGGACCGCGGAGTCGCCACGGCCGATGCCGCACACGGTCCGGTTGCCGTACATCTCGTTGAGCGTGGCGAACAGCGAGGCCAGCACGGTCCAGTCGCGCGTGGCCGGGTTGGTGACCATCGGGCCGACGATCACCTTGCGGGTCGCGGCCAGGATCGCCGAGTAGATGACGAACGGCTCCTGCCACAGCAGGTGCGAGTCGAACGTCCACACGTAGTCGAAGCCGTGGGTCTCGGCCTGGCGGGCCAGCTCGACGGTGCGGGAGGCCGGGGGGTTCGTCTGCAGGACGACTCCGAAGTCCATGGTGGGGCTCCTGTCAGATGAGGTACTGGGACAGCTCACGCTTGACGTACTGGCCGTGGCCGGCACGTCCGTGGAAGGCACCGCCGTCGACGACGACGGAACCGCGGGACAGGACCGTGTCGACGTGCCCGTCGATCTCGAAGCCCTCCCAGGCGGAGTAGTCCATGTTCATGTGGTGGGTCTTGCCCAGGCCGATCGACGTGTGGCCCTTCGGGTCGTAGACCACGACGTCGGCATCGGCACCGGGGGCCAGGACGCCCTTCTTGCCGTACATGCCGAACATGCGTGCCGGGGTCGTGGAGCAGATCTCCACCCAGCGCTCGAGCGTGATCTCGCCGGTAACGACGCCCTGGTACAGCAGGTCGAGGCGGTGCTCGACGGAACCGATGCCGTTGGGGATCTTGGAGAAGTCGTCGATCCCCATCTGCTTCTGGGTCATGCAGAACGGGCAGTGGTCGGTGGAGACGAGCTGCAGGTCGTTGGTGCGCAGCGCGTTCCACATGTGGTCCTGGTGGTGCTCGGCCCGCGAGCGCAGCGGCGTCGAGCACACCCACTTGGCGCCCTCGAAGCCCGGCGCACCGAGCTGCTCCTCGAGCGAGAGGTACAGGTACTGCGGACAGGTCTCGCCGAACACGTTCTGGCCCTTGTCGCGGGCCAGCGCGATCTGCTCGGCGGCCTGCTTGGCCGACACGTGCACCACGTACAGCGGCGCACCGGTGAGGTTGGCCAGCATGATCGCGCGGTGCGTGGCCTCCTCCTCGGCCTGCCACGGGCGGGTGATGCCGTGGTAGTACGGCGAGGTGTTGCCGGCCGCGACGGCCTGCTGCACGAGCAGGTCGATGACCGAGCCGTTCTCGGCGTGCATCATGATCATCGAGCCGTTGTCGGCGGCCTTCTGCATGGCCTTGACGATCTGCCCGTCGTCCGACAGGAACACGCCCTTGTAGGCCATGAACAGCTTGAAGCTGGTCACGCCCTCCTTCACGAGCTCGTCCATGGCGTGCAGCGAGGAGTCCTGCACGTCGGACAGGATCTGGTGGAACCCGTAGTCGACCGCGCAGCTGCCCGCGGCCTTCTCCTGCCACAGGGCGTACTGCTCGAGGGGGTTCTCCCCCGCGTACTGCACGACGAAGTCGACGATCGTGGTGGTGCCGCCCCAGGCCGCGGCCGTGGTGCCCGTCTCGAACGTGTCCGAGGCGAACGTGCCGCCGAACGGCATCTCCATGTGCGTGTGGGCGTCGATCCCGCCGGGGATGACGTACTTGCCGGTCGCGTCGATGACGCGGTCGACACCGGCCGACAGGTCGGTGCCCAGCAGTGTGGAGCCGGGGGTGAGCAGGGCGACGATCTTCTCGCCGTCGATCAAGACGTCGGCAGCCCCGCGACCTGTCGCGTTGACGACGGTGCCGCCGGTGATGAGCGTGGTGGCCATCAGGTGTCCTCTCGGGTGTCAGGGTCGCGGGGCGCCGGGTGCCGGGACCGTCAGGGGGCGACGATCGGGCCGTAGGCGTCGGGCCGGCGGTCGCGGAAGAACTGCCAGCGCTCGCGCACCTCGCGGATCTTCTCCAGGTCGAGGTCACGCACGATCAGCTGGTCCTCGGTGCTGGAGCCGATCTCGCCGACGAAGTTGCCGTCGGGGCCGACCGCGTACGACGAGCCGTAGAAGTTGACGGCCTCGTCCCCGTACTCGTTGTCCTCGAGCCCGACGCGGTTGTTCGCGATGACGAAGTAGCCGTTGGCGATGGCGGCGGCCGGCTGCTCGATCTCCCACAGGCGGTTGGACACGCCGGGGGCGGTGGCGTTGGGGTTGAACACGATCTCGGCGCCGTTGAGCGCCAGGTTCCGCCAGCCCTCCGGGAAGTGCCGGTCGTAGCAGATGTTCACGCCGATCTTGCCGACGGCCGTCTCGAAGACGGGGTACCCGAGGTTGCCGGGACGGAAGTAGAACTTCTCCCAGAACTTGGGCAGGTGCGGGATGTGGTGCTTGCGGTACTTGCCGAGCACGGTGCCGTCGGCGTCGATCACGACCGCCGTGTTGTAGAGGACGCCGGGCTGGTCCTCCTCGTAGATCGGCAGCACGATGACGATGCCCAACTCGGCGGCCAGCGCCGCGAAGCGGTCCGTGGTCGGCCCGGGGATCGTCTCGGCGTAGTCGTAGTACTTCGTGTCCTGCGTGATCCCGAAGTAGGGACCGTAGAACAGCTCCTGGAAGCCGATGACCTGCGCGCCCTGCGCGGCGGCCTCACGGGTCCAGGCCTCGTGGAGGTCGATCATCGACTCCTTGTCGCCCGTCCAGGTGGCCTGGGTGAACGCGACGCGCACGACTGTCATGGGGGTCCTCCGTCTCGGTCCGACATCGGCGACCCCCGGCACGTGTCCCGTCCGGGGCTCCGTCGCCGTGGAATGTGACTCTGCGTGTTGAACATTTCTGCGGCGTTACCCAGCGTTTCCACCCCGCTAACGTCGATGACGCGGTCGTAAACACTTCGCAGTGGTCCCGTGCGCACCCGCCTTCGCGGACGGTGCCGACCCCGCCGCGGGGCACCATGACCTCCATGGAACCGGCCACCTTCGTCGTCGCGGTCGAGGACCGCAGCCCGCGCGGCATCGCCGCCGCCGTGGCGCGCCTCGTCCGCAGCGGGGACCTGCACGCCGGGGACCGCCTGCCCACGGTGCGCGACGTCGCCGCTCGCCTCGGCGTCAGCCCGGCGACCGTGAGCGGCGCCTGGCAGGCGCTGGCGGCCGTGGGCATGGTCGTCTCCCGCGGGCGCGCGGGCACCTTCGTGCTGCCCGAGCCGGCCGGCTGGCTGCCACCCCGGTACCGCGACATGGCCGGCGGACCCCTCCCGGCACAGACCCGGTCGGCGACGGCACCCCTGGTGGACCTCTCGACCGGCACGCCCGACCCCGACCTGCTCCCCCCGCTCGGGCCCGCCCTGGCCCGGGTCTCCGCCCGCACACCCGCCGCAGAGACCGCGACCTACGTCACCACGCCGATCGTCCCCGAGCTCGAACGGCTGCTGCGCGAGTCGTGGCCCTTCTCCCCCGGGCGCCTGACCGTCGTGGACGGTGCGGTGGACGCGATCGGGCGTGCGCTCGAGCAGGTCGTCGGCTTCGGCGACCGGGTCGCGGTCGAGGACCCCGGCTTTCCTCCCCTGTACGACCTCCTGGACCAGCTCGGGCTCGAGCGCGTGCCCGTCCCGCTCGACCTGCAGGGCATGCGCCCCGACGGGCTGGCCGAGGCCCTCGAGGCCGGCGCGCACGCCGTCGTCCTGCAGCCGCGCGCGCACAACCCGACGGGCGTCAGTCTCACCGCGACCCGGGCGCGCGAGCTCGCCGCCGTGCTGCGCCGACACAGCCAGCGGGCCCACGAGTCCGGGGACGAGCACACCCGCCGCGACGCCCGCCGCCCGGTGCACGTCATCGAGGACGACCACTCGGGCGAGATCGCCTCGGCGAAGGACGTCAGCCTCGGCGCCTACCTGCCCGAACGCGTCGTGCACGTGCGCTCCTACTCCAAGTCGCACGGTCCCGACCTGCGCATCGCCGCCGTGGGCGGACCGGTCTCCGTGATCGACCCGCTCATCGCCCGGCGCATGCTCGGGCCCGGCTGGACGAGCCGTCTGCTGCAGCGGGTGCTCGCCGACCTGCTGGTCGACGGCTCGGCCGTCGACGCCGTGGCGCACGCCCGACGCGTCTACTACGGCCGCCAACGCGCACTGTGCGACGCGCTCGCCTCGCACGGCCTGCAGGTGCGGCCCGGCGACGGGATCAACCTGTGGCTGCCCGTGCTCGACGAGGCCACCGCGCTCGTCCGGCTGGAGGCCGCCGGGATCCGGGTGGCACCGGGCACGCCGTTCCTCGCCACACCGCCCGCCGAGGGCGACCGGGGGCACGTGCGCGTCACCGTCGGCTCGCTGCGGGAGGACGTCGCCGGCGTCGCCCGGACGCTGGTCGTCGCGGCCACCGCCTGACCCGTCACGAGCCGCGTCACGCTCGGCCCCTCGGTGCCGGGGCTCGGCTAGCCCGGCATAGGGTGCTGCCTCGGAGAAGGAGGACCCCGTGAAGATCACCGTGCTGTCCGGCGGCGTGGGCGGCGCCCGGTTCACCCGCGGCCTGCTCGCCCTGCTGCGCGACCGCCTGCCCGACGGTGCCGGCGGGACGAGCGCCCAGGTCACGGTCGTGGCCAACACCGGCGACGACATGTGGCTGCACGGTGTGCGGGTCTGCCCCGACCTGGACACGCTGCTCTACACGCTCGGCGGCGGCGTGCACGAGCAGCAGGGCTGGGGTCGCCGCGAGGAGTCCCGACGGGTCAGCGACGACCTGGCCGCCTACGACCTGGGCTGGGAGTGGTTCACGCTCGGCGACCTCGACCTGGCCACCCACCTGGCCCGCACCGAGCTGCTGCGCCGCGGGCTCCCGCTGACGCAGGTGGTGCAGCACCTCGCCGAACGCTGGCAGCCGGGCGCGCGGCTGCTGCCGATGAGCGACCAGCCGGTCGAGACGCACGTCGAGCTCGAGGACGGCCGGCTCATCCACTTCGAGGAGTGGTGGGTCCGGCACCGTGCCGCACTGCCCGCCCGCCGGTTCGTGCAGGTCGGGCTCGAGGACGCCACGGCAGCCCCGGGCGTCCTCGACGCCCTGACCGGAGCCGACGTCGTCGTGCTGCCCCCCTCGAACCCGGTGGTGTCGGTCGGCACGATCCTGGCCGTGCCGGGCGTGCGCGACGCGCTGCGCAGCACCCGGGCACCGGTCGTCGGCGTGAGCCCCGTCGTCGGGGGTGCACCCGTGCGCGGCATGGCCGACGCGTGCCTCGCCGCGATCGGCGTGGCCACCAGCGCGCAGGCCGTCGCCCGGCACTACGGCCTGCGCAGCGCCGGCGGCGTGCTCGACGCCTGGCTCGTGGACACCGCCGACCAGGACGCCGTGCCTGCGCTGACCGCGGACGGGTGGCGGACGGCCGCGGTCCCGACCCTCATGACGGACGTGCCGACGACAGCACGGATCGCCGCCGACGCGCTCGCGCTCGTCGACCGCGTGCCCTGACACCCACCGCCGGCCGACCGGGGCGAACGCGTGCCCGGTTCGTCAGGACGCCCGGCGGTCGCCACCCCCGGGCCACCCGCGCTCGTCCGCGAGGTCCCCGACGAGCGCCGCCGTCCGCGGCCCGAGCGGCATCCGGGCGATCGTCACCAGGTCGTCGGGCACGTCGACGTCCTGACGCAGGGTCGACGAGGCGGGCAGGTCCAGAGCGACGTGCCCGAGGTGCTGGTGCGCGTGCGCCGACCCGAGCCCGAACCGCGGGTCGAGCGGGGTCGTCGGCCCCACGGCGAGCAACGTCGTCCCTGAGCCCACGGCGTCGGTGACGACCGCCCGCTCGTGCGCGCCGGCAGCCGCGAGCGCCGCGGCCAGGTCGGCCGGCTGCAGCGCGGGCACGTCGCCCAGGAGCACCGCGACCGGGGCCGGCCCGCTCGCCCGCGCGGCTGAGGCACCCGCGAGCGCGGCCGCGTCGAGCCCCGACCGCTGCCCCGCGTGCGGGGGCTCACCGACCACGACGACCCCCGGCAACGTCGCCGCCTCGGCCGCGACGACCTCGTCGGCCGTCACGACGACGACACGTGCCACGAGCGTGCACGCGGCAGCGGCCGCCACCGTGTCGAGGGCCATCGCCCGCACGAGGGCGACCCGCTCGCGCGCGTCGAGCGCGGCACCCAGCCGAGTCTTGCCCTCACGGGCATCCTTGACGGGCACCACGACGACCCACTGCCCGCTCACGAGGTCCTCCTGCCGGGGCGCCGCACGCCCGGGTGGGTGAGGATGTCGGCATGACGCTGTGGATGACCGGGGACGAGGCCGCCGACCACCTGCTCGACACCGACCCGTTCGCGCTGCTGCTCGGCATGCTCCTGGACCAGCAGGTCACGATGGAGTCGGCCTTCGCCGGCCCAGCGAAGATCGCCGACCGGATGGGCGGTCTGGACGTGCGCCGCGTCGCCGCGGCCGACCCGCACGAGTTCGCCGCGCTGTGCGCGACCCCGCCCGCGGTGCACCGGTTCCCCGGCTCGATGGCCGCCCGCATCCAGGCCGTCGCCGCCGCCGTACGGGACGACTACGACGGCGACGTGACCCGGCTGTGGACGGACGGCGCCCCCGACGCGCGCACCGTGCTCGCCCGGTTGCGGGCGCTGCCCGGCTTCGGCGAGCAGAAGGCGCGCATCTTCCTGGCCCTGCTCGGCAAGCAGCGCGGGGTGCAGCCGGACGGCTGGCGGGAGGTCGCGGGCACGTACGGCGAGGACGGGTCGCACCGCTCGATCGCCGACGTCGTCGACCCCACGAGCCTGACGCTGGTCCGCGAGGCCAAGCGTGCGGCCAAGGCCGCGGCTCGCAAGGCCTGACGACCCGGGCTTCGTCGCACCGCGCTCTTTCGAGCCGCCGGTCATCGCCCGGGCTCGCTCTCGAGCGCGTCCTTCCAGCCCTGGGCGTACGCCTCGGCGCTGCCCTGGCGGAACATGTCGTCCGGCCCGACGCGCACGAGCGAGCGGGCGCCCGGCCCGTCCTCGGCCGTGACGTGTCGACCGACGCCGCGCACGACGGCCAGCGGGCGCCCGGTGGCCTTGCCCTTGACCAGCTCGGCCGCCGAGGCGATCTCGTCGGCCACCGCCGCGACCGTCATCGTCAGCGCGCGACCGAACGTGTCGACCTGACCGCGCAGGTCCTCGAGCACCTGCAGCCCGGCCGCGCCGATCGCGAGGTCGGCCACGCCCTGACGCCAGGGGCGGCCCGCCGTGTCCGAGACGACCACGCCGACCTGCACCCCGAACGCCGCCCGCAGCCCGGCCCGCAGCGCCCGGGCGGACGCGTCGGGGTCGAGCGGCAGCAGCAGGACCGTGCCGTCCGGGGTGTTGCTGGCGTCGACCCCGGCCGCGGCCATGACCAGGCCGAGCCGGTTCTCGACGATGCGGGTCACGCCGCCCGGGTGCTCCCGGGTGGCCACGACCCGCACCGTCTCGTCGGTGATCGCCTGCTCGCGGTCGTCCGCGGCGACCTGACGACCCTCGGCCTTGGAGACGACCTTGCTGGTCAGCACCACGACGTCGCCGTCGACCAGCCGGCGCGAGGGGTCGCCGACGGCGTCCGCCCGCAGCACGTCGACGACCAGCGTGACGAGGTCGTCCCCTGCGACGATCTCGGGCAACCCGTCGGGCGCCCAGACGCGCAGCTCAGTTGCCGGTTCAGCCGCCGGTTCAGTCGCCGGTCCGGCCTCAGGTCCGGAGGCCTCGGTCATCGCACCAGCTTCGGCAGGACGTCGCGGCCGAACGTCTCGATCCACTCGCGCTGGTTGCGGCCCACGTTGTGCAGGTAGATGCGGTCGAAGCCCAGGTCGACGTACTTCTGGATCGAGGCGCGGTGCACATCGGGGTCCGCGGAGATGACCATGCGGCCGTCGAAGTCCTCGGGGCGCACCAGCTTGGCCATCTGCTCGAAGTCGAACGGCGAGCGGATGTCGCCCTTGGGGAACTTCATGCCCCCGTTGGGCCACTCCGTCATCGCGTTGACCATGGCCTCCTCGTCGGTGGGCGCCCACGACAGGTGCACCTGCAGCACCTTGGGCATGCTCTGCGGGTCACGCCCTGACTCGCGCACACCCTCCTCGAACTTGCCGAACAGACCGCTGATCTTCTCCAGCGGTGCGCCCACCGTGATGAGCCCGTCCGCGTGCCGACCGGCGCGCTTGGCGGTCACCGGGCCGGCGGTGGCGACCAGGATCTCGGGGGCGACCTCGGGCATCGTCCACAGCCGCGTCGACTCGAGCTTGTAGAACGGGCCGGCGTGCTTGACGTCCTTGCCCGCGATCGAGGCCGCGAACAGCTTCTTGATGATGTCGATGGCCTCGAACATGCGGTTGATCCGCTCGGGCGCCTCGGGCCAGTACCCGGCCACGATGTGCTCGTTGAGCGCCTCACCGGAGCCGAGCCCCAGCCAGTGCCGCCCCGGGTACATGGCCGCGAGCGTGGCCGAGGCCTGCGCGACCATCGCCGGGTGCCACCGGAACGTCGGCGCGGTCACACCGGGGCCCATGTCACCGGTGGTGCGCTCGCCGATCGCGGTCAGCACGTTCCACACGAACGAGGACTGCCCCTGCGCGGGCACCCACGGCTGGAAGTGGTCGGCGGCCATCACACCGCTGAACCCGTGCTGCTCGGCGTAGGCCGACAGCTCGACCGCCTCGGTCGGGTGGAACTGCTCGAGCATCGCCGCGTACCCGATGGTCAGACCGTTCGTCACGTCACACACCTTCGTCCGTACCAGTGCCGTCAGGGGGGTCCCGTCATGACGGTCCCGTTGCGGGGCAGGGTAACTCCGGCGTGTGTCACGAGATCGCACCGACCGTGTCGACGTCGCGCGGATCGGGCGTCACGTCGGTGGGCACGTCGGTCGGCACGTCGGTCGGCACGTCGGGTGCCGACGGCTCGGTGACGGCCGTCGCGGCTCCCGTGCGCCCGTCGAGGTCCGCGCCACGGCGCACGGTGGCCACCCCGGCCACGACGAGCACGGCGCCGACGAGCTGCACCGGCAGGGGCGTCTCGTGCAGGAGCAGCCAGGCCAGGAGCACCGCGAACAGCACCTCGGACAGCGCCAGGAACGAGGCGACCCGCTCGCCCAGCAGCCGCACCGAGACGGCGCTGATGCCGAAGCCGAACGCGGTGGGCACCGCGCCGACGACCAGCAGCGGCACCACCCAGGGCACCGAGGTGCCCAGCAGGTCGACCCGCACGTCCGGTGCGGCGAACGGGAGCACGCCGGCCGCGGTGACGAGCACGACGGCGAGGGCCCCGACGGCCATCCCGGTCCCGGCGAGGGCGACCGGGGGCAGCGTCGTGGGCCGGGCGGTGAGCGCGAAGTAGGCGGCGTTGCCCACTGCGGCCGCGAGGGCGAAGGCGAGCCCGACCGGGTCGAGCGTGAGCGTGCCGGTGAGGTCGAGCACGAGCGCGAGGCCTCCCGTGGCCAGCGCGGCGCCCACGAGCGTGAGCCGCGACGGTGCACGCCGGGTGCCCAGCCACGACCAGCCGATGAGCAGCAGCGGCCCGGTGTACTCCACGAGCAGGGCGACGGCGACGGGCAGCCGGTCGACGGCCAGGAAGTAGCAGGTGGAGGCTGCCGCGACGCCGAGCAGCCCGAAGACGAGCACGAGCCGCCACTCCTCGAGCAGGGTGTGCCACCGTCCGCGGAGCGTCCACACGACGGGTCCGGCCAGCAGGAGCGTCCCGAGGAGCAGCCGCGCGCAGATCGCCGCGCCGGGGGTCCAGCCGGCGGCCAGCAGCGGCTTGACCATCGGGCCGCTGGTGGCGAAGGCGAGCGCGGCGACCAGGCCCGCCCCGACGCCGAGCCCGCGCCCGCGCTGCTGTGGCATGTCGTCCCCCGTCCGCGTCCCGACGACCGTTCCGCACGGGCCGTGTCAGGAGTCATCCATCACTATGCTCGTGACGGTAGAGCCTGAGATCGACAGGAGTCAACATGGTCTTCGCCCCTGACACCGAAGCGAACCTGCGCGCCGCCGCCGACCTGGTGAACACCGGGCGCCGCCGCGACGGCCATGACGCGCTCGGCACGGTCGCCGACCTCGACGCCTTCTACTCCGGCTGGGGCTACACCACCCGGCACGACCACGACGACGACGAGCTCGCCCAGGTGCGTGCCGCCCGCTCGCGCCTCGGCTCGCTGTGGACGCTCGAGCGCGACGCGGTCGCCGACGAGGTCAACGCGATCCTGCGTGAGGCCCACGCCGTGCCCTACCTGGTGCGGCACGGCAGCACCGACTGGCACCTGCACGCCACCGTCCCCGATGCCCCCTTGTCCACCGTCATGCTCGTCGAGACCGCGATGGCCGCCGCCGACGTGGTCCGCTCGGACGAGTGGGACCGCATGCGCACGTGCGAGGCCGACGACTGCACGGCTGTGCTCGTCGACCTCTCGCGCAACCGATCGCGCCGGTTCTGCGACGCGAACAACTGCGGCAACCGCGCGCACGTGGCCGCCTACCGCGCGCGACGCACGGGCGACTGACCGCGCCCCCGACGTCGAGGATCAACGCAGGTCAGGGCCGCGGGGCCGGACGAAACCGGCACGCGCGAGGCCCCCACGGTGCAAGGATCTGCTGACCTTCTCCGCGACCGCAGCCGGTCCGCGGGGCCCTCGAACCATCGCCGCCCGGAGGCACCCCCGTGGACACCACGCAGTACCGCGACCTCGTCGAGTCCCGCATGCGCGAGGCCGGCTACCAGATCCAGGCATCGAGCCCGGCCTCACTGATGGGCTACACCAAGGCCTTCAAGCTGCAGTGGATGGCCTCGACCCTGCACCTGCTCGTGCACGTCGCCACGGCGCCGACCGTCACGGGGCCCGAGCTGACGGCCTTCACGCAGCAGGCGCTCGACCACGCCAAGGCCACCAAGGGCCAGATGCGCGGCTTCCAGTCGGGCGTCGCCGTCGTCACCGCGGTCGTCGGCGACCACGTCGAGGAGGACGCGCGCCGGTACGCACGCGACACGATCGTGCGGGGCTACGCCGCGTTCGCCTGGCCGACCACGGTCGACCTCGGCACCGGCACGCGCACCACGCACCACGGCCGGCCCGTGATCGGGGCGGTCTTCACGCCCTGGATCCGCCGCCAGATCGACACCCTCCTGCCCGAGCCGGGAGCCCACTGAGCCAGCGACCGGAAGGCGTGCGGGCCGAGCACGCGGATCTGGGAAGATGGGTGACCATGAGCGACCTGACCCCTGGTACCGACGCCCCGACGAGCGCACCCGCCCGCCAGGTACCGGACAAGGTCTCCCTCGACGGCGTCGAGGCACGCTGGGACTCCGCATGGAGCGAGCAGGGCCTGTACGCGTTCGACCGCACGGCCACGCGTGAGCAGGTGTACTCGATCGACACCCCGCCGCCCACGGTCTCCGGCTCGCTGCACGTGGGTCACGTGTTCTCCTACACGCACACCGACGTGGTCGCCCGGTACCGCCGCATGCAGGGCGCCGAGGTGTTCTACCCGATGGGCTGGGACGACAACGGCCTGCCGACCGAGCGCCGCGTGCAGAACTACTACGGCGTGCGGTGCGACACCTCGCTGCCCTACGACCCCGACTTCGTGCCCCCGCACGAGGGCGGCGAGGGCAAGAGCATCAAGGCCGCCGACCAGCTGCCCATCAGCCGTCGCAACTTCGTCGAGCTGTGCGAGCGGCTGACGGTCGAGGACGAGCGGCAGTTCGAGGCGCTGTGGCGCCGGCTGGGCCTGTCCGTCGACTGGTCGCGCACCTACCAGACGATCTCCGCCGAGTCCCGCGCGGTCGCCCAGCAGGCGTTCCTGCGCAACCTGGCCCGCGACGAGGCGTACCAGGCCGAGGCTCCGGGCCTGTGGGACGTGACGTTCCAGACCGCGGTCGCCCAGGCCGAGCTCGAGGCGCGTGACTACCCGGGCGCCTTCCACCGCGTCGCGTTCCACCAGGCTGACGGCACCGCCGTGCACATCGAGACGACGCGCCCCGAGCTGCTGCCCGCGTGCGTCGCGCTCATCGCGCACCCGGACGACGAGCGCTACCAGCACCTGTTCGGCACCACGGTCACCACTCCCCTGTTCGGCGTCGAGGTGCCCGTGCTGGCGCACCCGCTCGCCGAGCAGGACAAGGGCGCGGGCATCGCGATGTGCTGCACGTTCGGCGATCTGACCGATGTCACCTGGTGGCGCGAGCTGCAGCTGCCGACGCGCTCGGTGATCGGCCGCGACGGCCGCCTGCTGCGCGACACCCCGGAGTGGATCGGCACCGAGGCCGGCCGGGCCGTGTACGCCGAGCTGGCGGGCAAGACGACGTTCTCCGCCCGCGAGGCGGTCGTGGCCGGGCTGCGCGAGACCGGCGACCTGGACGGCGAGCCGCAGACCACGCAGCGCAAGGCGAACTTCTTCGAGAAGGGCGACAAGCCCCTCGAGATCGTCACCAGCCGCCAGTGGTACATCCGCAACGGCGGTCGCGACGAGGCACTGCGCGAGCAGCTGCTGGCCCGCGGCGTCGAGCTCGACTTCCACCCGGACTTCATGAAGGTCCGCTACGAGAACTGGGTCGGTGGCCTCAACGGCGACTGGCTCATCTCGCGGCAGCGGTTCTTCGGCGTGCCGTTCCCGGTCTGGTACGCGCTCGACGAGCACGGTGAGGTGCTCTACGAGACCCCGCTGGTGCCGTCCGAGGACCAGCTGCCGATCGACCCGTCGAGCGACGTCCCGGCCGGCTACAGCGCCGACCAGCGCGGCGTGCCCGGCGGGTTCGTCGGCGACCCGGACGTCATGGACACCTGGGCCACCAGCTCGCTGACCCCGCAGATCGCCGGCGGCTGGCGCACCGACCCCGACCTGTTCTCGCGCGTGTTCCCCATGGACCTGCGCCCGCAGGGGCAGGACATCATCCGCACCTGGCTGTTCTCGACCGTGGTGCGCTCGCACCTGGAGCACGGCTCGCTGCCGTGGTCGGACGCGGCGATCAGCGGCTGGATCCTGGACCCCGACCGCAAGAAGATGAGCAAGTCCAAGGGCAACGTCGTCACGCCCATGGGCCTGCTCGAGGAGCACGGCTCCGACGCGGTGCGCTACTGGGCGGCCTCGGCCCGCCTGGGCACCGACGCGGCGTTCGAGGTGGGCCAGATGAAGATCGGCCGCCGCCTGGCGATCAAGGTCCTCAACGCGAGCAAGTTCGCGCTCTCGTTCGGCGACCCGACCGAGCCCGTGGTTCTCGACCCGGCGCTGGTGACCGTGCCGCTGGACCGCGCGATGCTGGCCGGCCTGGCCGACGTCGTCGAGAAGGCCACCGCGGCGCTCGAGGCGTACGACCACACCCGCGCGCTGGAGCTCTCGGAGACGTTCTTCTGGACGTTCTGCGACGACTACCTCGAGCTGGTCAAGGACCGCGCCTACGCCGCCGACGAGGACCCGACCGGTGCCGCCTCGGCGCGTGCCGCGCTCGGCCTGGCGCTCGACGTCATGCTGCGCCTGTTCGCCCCGGTGCTGCCGTTCGCGACCGAGGAGGTGTGGTCGTGGTGGCGCACCGGCTCGGTGCACCGCCAGCCGTGGCCCGAGCCCTCCGCGCTGCGTGCGGCAGCCGGCGACGCCGAGGTCGGGGTGGTCGGCGCGGCCGGTGCCGCACTGGCGGCGCTGCGGAAGGTCAAGTCCGAGGCCAAGGTCTCGATGCGGACGCAGATCGCCGCCGTGACGCTGAGCGTGCCGGAGGCGCTGCGCGCCGGGGTCGAGCTGGCCCTGGGAGACGTGCGGGCCGCCGGGCGGGTCACCGGGTCGCTGGTGCTGGTGACGGCCGATGTCGAGGCCCCGGTGGCCGGCGACGCCGAGCTGGTCCCGGCCGAGCCGAAGGCCTGATCGCACCACCTGCTCGACGGAGGGGACGGCGCCGCGGCGCCGTCCCCTCCGTGGTCCCCCGGCATCGGTGGCGACGCCGCGCCCGCAGGTGCGCGATCGCTGCGACGGCACCAGCATGTGACGAACGTCCCGACTGTCCGCGCCGCGTATAACTATCGTCGTCGACGTATAGTTTCTCGTCCGCCCGTGTTCGAGAGGTCCCTCATGCGCTCCCCCCGCTTCCTGGCCGCCGCGTCGCTCGCCGCCGGTGCCGCCCTGCTCCTGTCCGCCTGCGCGTCCTCCGACGACTCCGGCTCCGCGGGGTCCGACGCCACTGCCGCCGGCGGGGTCACGCTCCTGACGCCCGGCACGCTGACCGTCTGCTCGAACCCGCCCTACGAGCCTTTCGAGTTCAAGGACGACAACGGTGACGTGGTCGGTCTGGACATCGACATCATGCAGGAGGTCGCCGACGACCTCGGGGTGGACCTGCTGGTCAAGGTGACGGCGTTCGAGACCATCCAGTCCGGGGTCGACCTCGACACCGGCTCGTGCGACGTGGTCGCCTCCGGCATCACGATCACGGACGAGCGCAAGGCGAAGTTCGACTTCTCCGAGCCGTACTTCGATGCCGACCAGGGGCTGCTGGTGCCGGCAGGCTCGGACCTGTCCGACGTGGCGTCGCTCGAGGGCAAGAAGATCGCCGTCCAGCAGGCCACCACCGGTGAGACCTTCGCGCAGGACAACGACCTGCAGACCGTGCAGTTCGAGGACCTCGGCCTGCAGATCCAGGCACTGAAGACCGGCCAGGTCGACGCGGCGATCAACGACATCGCCGTCCTCGGGCCGTTCGTGGAGGAGGGCTTCGAGGTCGCCACGACCTTCCCGACCGGTGAGCAGTACGGCTTCGGCGTGAAGAAGGGCAGCACCGCGCTGCTCGACGCGATCAACGGCACGCTCGACCGCATCCGGACCGACGGCACCTACGACGCGATCTACACCGAGCGCATCGGTACCGCCCCGGCCGGCGAGTGACATGACGACGACCGCCCCGCAGGCCGTGGCACTGCCGCCCGGACGCCGCCGGATGGGTCCGCGCACCCGTGCACGCGTCACCCGCGCCGTGCAGTACGCGGTGCTCGTCGCCGCGCTCGGGGCGGTCGTCCTGCTCACCGACTGGTCGAAGGTCGGCGATCAGCTCTTCAACCCGCAGGTCGCCGCGGACATGGCCTCCGACCTGCCGCTCGCCTTCTGGAACACCATCAGGTACACGCTCGGCGCCTTCGCCGTCGGGCTGAGCCTGGGCATCGTCCTCGCGCTGATGAAGCTCTCGAGCGTGCGCCCCTACCGGTGGATCGCCACGATCTACATCGAGTTCTTCCGCGGCATCCCGGCGCTGCTCGTCGTGCTCACCGTCGCCTACGCCATCCCGATCGCCTTCGGCGTACGGATCGAGTCGCTCCTGGCGAAGGCCTCGATCGCCCTCGGCGCCGTGTCCGCCGCCTACATCGCCGAGACCCTGCGCGCGGGGATCGAGGCGGTCCCGCGCGGCCAGATCGAGGCGGCACGCTCGCTCGGCATGTCGCACGCGCGGACCCTCGTCGAGGTCGTCATCCCCCAGGCGTTCCGGATCGTCCTGCCCCCGATGACGAACGAGATCATCCTGCTCACGAAGGACACCTCGCTGGTCTTCCTGGCGGGGCTCCTCGAGACCGAGTACGACCTGACCTACATCGGTCGCAACGCCCTCAACACCGCGACCGGCGGCCTGACCGCGCTGTTCGTCATCGGCGCCTGCTACCTGCTCATCACGCTCCCGCTCGGCCAGCTCGCCCGCTGGCTCGAACGACGCACCGGATCGAAGGGGCGCTCGTGACCGCCACCGGCACCGCCCCCGTCGTCCGGATCGCCGACCTGCACAAGTCGTTCGGCGAGCGGGAGGTGCTGCGCGGCATCGACCTGGAGGTCGCCGCCGGCGAGGTGGTCTGCGTCATCGGACCCTCCGGCTCCGGCAAGTCGACGCTGCTGCGCTGCGTCAACCTGCTCGAGCAGCCCACGGGCGGGCGGATCGAGGTGCTCGGCGTCGAGGTCACCGACCCCGACGTCGACATCGACCGCGTGCGCACGCACGTCGGCATGGTCTTCCAGCAGTTCAACCTGTTCTCGCACCGCACGGTCCTGGAGAACTGCACGGTGGCCCAGCGCCGCGTGCTGGGCCGTTCGAAGGACGAGGCCGAGAAGGTCGCGCTGGAGAACCTGGACCGGGTCGGGCTGGCCGACCGGGCGCAGTCGCACCCCTCGCAGCTGTCGGGCGGTCAGCAGCAGCGCGTGGCGATCGCCCGGGCGCTGTCCATGGGCCCGGCGCTCATGCTCTTCGACGAGCCGACCTCCGCGCTGGACCCCGAGCTCGTCGGCGACGTGCTCGGCGTGATGCGGGACCTGGCCGAGGGCGGCATGACCATGCTGGTCGTCACGCACGAGATGGCGTTCGCCCGTGAGGTCGGCGACCGGGTCGTGTTCATGGACGACGGCGTGATCGTCGAGCAGGGACCGCCCGCCCAGGTGATCGGCACCCCTCAGGAGGAGCGCACCCGCACCTTCCTGCAGCGGGTGCTCGACCCCACGCACACGCACCCGGGGGCGACCGCCCGCTAGGGTCGCCGCATGGGGGCGCTCACCGGGGCACGACGAGGTCTGAACTGCGCGATCGTGCAGGTCGTCGCACTGGGGACGACGGCCGCGTGCACCGGCGACGACGACGGGCACCCGCAGGGCACCGCCGCCACCGCGCTCGCCACAGCCTGGGACGCGCTGCCCGCCTCGCTCCGCGACGCCGCACCGGCCGGGGCCGTCCTCGCCGTCTTCGAGGGGACCGGTCCCGGAGGCGGGAGCGTGCGCGGTGTGGTCGCCCGCGACGGCGAGACCTGCACCGCGGCGACCGCCGACGGAGAGGGCACCGGGGCCTCCGTGCTCGTCTCCGCCGCGGGGCCGCAGGACGAGGACGACCAGGCCGACGGCGCCACGACCGACCTGCTGGCGAGCACGCTGCACGCCTCCGGAGAGGTCTCCGCGTTCGCCCCCGACGACTCGACGACCTCGACGACGTTGCGCTGCGGGCCGGAGGGCGCCCAGGTCGTCCTCGACCCCATGCCCGCGGATCTTGAGGTCATCGGCTCGGGCACGGTCGTGCGATACACCAACGGGTTCCCGGTCGGCCTCGTCGTCGGTCCGGCCGACCTGCGCGAGCGCGCGACCGCGGTGGCCGCCGAGGCCGACGCCCCCGACCCCGCCGTGCTGGAGCTGCCGCACCTGGCGCTCGACGACACCGCCGTGGGCACGCTGCCCACGCCGCTGCGCCGCTCCGTCGTGGCCACCTTCACGGTCGGCTCGCCCACGGGCACGCTGACCGGCGCGGTCGTCCTCACCGGGACGCGCTGCGCGCTCACCGTCGTCGACGGTGCGGGGTCGTTCGGCCTCGACGGCACCCCCGACCTCGCGCTCGACCCCGACGAGCAGGCCACCACGCTCCTCGACGGCCCCTCGGCACGGGCCCTGGCCGGCGGCGGCATCGACGGCGACATCGCCCTGACCTGCGCGACCAGCGCGACGGCCGTGCTGCTGACCGGCGTCGAGCCGGCCGCGACGAGCGCCGACGGCTCGGCGACCGTCACCGCCGGCGAGGACGGAGGGACGCTGGTGCTCGTCGGCACCGCGGCGGCCCGCAGGTCCGTCACGAGCCTGCTCGCACGCCGATAGGGTTCAGGGCGTCCCCGCCGAGCAGGAGCGTCGTATGCCCGAGTTCACCACGCCGTCGTCGGTGACCACCGACCCCACCTGGTCGATCACGACCCTGCTCGCGCAGCGGCTCGCCCGCGACCCGCAGGACGTCTTCGCCGAGCGACACCAGGACGACGGCTCGTGGTCGCCGGTGACGGTGCAGGAGTTCGTCGACCAGGTGCGGGCCGTGGCCAAGGGGCTCGTGGCCGGCGGCGTCGAGCCCGGCGACCGCGTCGGCATCATGTCGCGCACCCGGTACGAGTGGACGCTCATCGACTTCGCCGTGTGGGAGGCGGGCGCCGTCGGCGTGCCGATCTACGAGACCTCCTCGGCGGAGCAGGTGCGCTGGATCGCCGCCGACGCCGGGATCCGGCTCGCCGTGGTCGAGACGCCTACGCATGCCGCCACGGTCGCGGCGGTGCGTGACGACCTGCCCGGACTGGGCGAGGTGCTCGTCCTCGACGAGGGTGCCGTGGCCACCCTGGTGCAGCGCGGCGCGGACGTCCCCGACGAGGAGATCGCCCGTCGCAGCGCCCTGGCCGGCATGGACGACCTGGCCACCGTGATCTACACCTCGGGCACGACCGGCCGACCCAAGGGGGTCGAGCTCACGCACGGCAACTTCGTCGCGCTCACGCTCAACGGCGTCGAGGGACTGCGCGAGGTCTGTGCCAAGCCGTACTCGCGCACGCTGCTGTTCATGCCGCTGGCGCACGTGTTCGCGCGCTTCATCCAGGTGCTGAGCGTCCCGTCGGGCGCCGTGCTGGGGCACACCCCGGACACGCGCAACCTGCTGCCGGACCTGGCGGCCTTCCGTCCGACCTTCATCCTGGCTGTACCACGGGTGTTCGAGAAGGTGTACAACTCCGCGGGCCAGAAGGCCGGGTCCGGCGTCTCGCTGCGGGTCTTCCGGTGGGCGACCAAGGTCGCGATCACGTACTCCCGCGCGCTGGACACCCCCGGCGGGCCGAGCGCGGCCCTGAAGGCGCAGCACCGCCTGGCCGACCGCCTCGTGCACGCGAAGCTCCGCCAGGCCCTGGGCGGCGCGTGCGAGTTCGCGGTCTCCGGCGGTGCGCCTCTGGGTGAGCGCCTCGGTCACTTCTACCGCGGGATCGGGGTACGCGTCCTGGAGGGCTACGGCCTGACGGAGACCACCGCCCCGACCGCGGTGAACCGACCCGGGCTGACCAAGGTCGGCACCGTGGGACCGGCGTTCCCCGGCACGTCGCTGCGGGTGGACGACGCCGGCGAGATCTTCATCAAGGGACCGCACATCTTCCGGGGGTACCGGCACGACGCCGAGGCCACCGCCGCTGCCCTGTCCGACGGCTGGTTCCGCACGGGCGACCTCGGCGTGCTCGACGCGGACGGCTACCTGCGCATCACGGGGCGCACCAAGGAGATCATCGTCACCGCCGGCGGCAAGAACGTCGCTCCGGCGGTGCTCGAGGACCGCCTGCGCGGGCACCCGCTGGTCAGCCAGGTCGTGGTGGTCGGCGACCAGCGCCCCTTCATCGGCGCGCTCGTCACGCTCGACGCCGAGATGCTGCCCGGGTGGCTGAGCAACCACGGCCTGCCGGCGATGGACGTCGCCACGGCCGCGGTGCACCCCGCGGTGCGCGACTCGCTCGACGCGGCCGTCGCCCGCACCAACGAGGCGGTCTCGCGTGCGGAGTCGATCCGCAAGATCCACGTGCTGCCGACGGACTTCACCGAGGCGAACGGGTACCTGACGCCGTCGCTCAAGGTGAAGCGCGCGCTCGTGCTGCGCGACTTCGCCGCGACGATCGAGGAGCTCTACACCGACACCCGCGCCGAGGCCTGAGCCCGGGCGTCGCCCTCAGACGATCCGGCGCAGCCGCATCTGGTCGCTCGACAGCGTCGGGACGGCCTCGCTGGGCGTCGACCCGTCCGACCACCGCAGCACCGCACCGACCCCGTCGACCAGCTCGACCTGCCCGTCGTCGACGAGCGTCAGGCCCGCGTCCTGACCGACCGCGGCCCTCAGCAGCGCGGCGTCGGCGGGCATCGGTCGGACCGGTCCGTCCACGCCGATCACCCCCAGCTCGGTCTCCGACAGCGCGAGCTGCAGCGGCTCCGGTCCGACCCAGAGCGTGCGCGACCCGAGCCCGGACGTCGGCGAGATGACGAGCTCGGCGACCTGCCCACGCTGCAGCACCGCCACGACGTCCTCGAGCGCCGTCACCGCACCCGAACCCCGGCCCTGCTGCTCGCGGTACCGGGCCAGCGACGCCTCCCGACGACGCCAGCGGAACGCCTCGAGGCTCTCGGCGACCTTGTGCCCGAACTCGCGGTGCACGCCCTCGGCCCGCGAGCCGCCGGCGACCTCGACGAGCCGGTCGCGCACCGGCTGGCCGACCGCGTCGCGCACGAGCGCGACCGCTCGCACGTCCCCCGTGAGCAGGACGACCTCCGGATCACGGCTCGCCACCGCGCGGTCGACCTCGGCCGCGACAGCCTCGGCGTTCCGGTCCCACGAGTCCTCGGCGCGCTTGTCCGACAGCCCGCCGTCGCGCACCTTGTGCAGCGCGTCGTGATCACCTTCGACGACCCAGTGCTCGGTGTCACGGACCCCGGTCCCGTCCGACCAGGTCAGGTCGGCACCCTGCCGGTCGACCACGACGAGCAGCGACCGGGACGACTCGTCGGCCGCCTGCGCGGCGGGCAGGAGCACGGGCACCGGTCCGAAGGTGGCGGAGGACGCGGCCGGCGGTGCGGCCACGCACCGGTCGATGCGGACCCCCTCGGCGTCGGCGAGCAGCACGCGCCCGTGCGGGCCGGAGACGCCCAGCGGCCGGGCGACGCGCTCCTCGATCTCGTCGAGCACGGCCGCGGTGGCTCCCTGCGGCTCGAGCTCACGCCGTAGTGCGCGCCAGCGTCCCAGGACCTCCTCGTCACCGCTCGCGTCGGCCCGGGTCGCGTCGAGGAAGACGCTGGTGAAGGGGGCGGGTCGTCCGAGAAGGGGCTTGAGCCAGCGCAGGTCCATGGAGCACTACCTCCGGGGTCGAGGGGCTCCGGAGGGTGCCGGCCACGCTGCCGGACCGCCCACCGGAACTGACTCCCCCACGATCCGCCAGGCCCGAGTCACGCGCCACCGGGCGGCAGGGCGAAGGTCCGTGCTCGCGCCGGTCCGGGGTCGGAGATCAGGCCAGCGTCCGCGGATCGTCCTCGGCCCTGTCCTCGGCCCTGTCCTGGGCATGGTCCTGGGCGATGGCCTCGTGGTGGCGGATGACCTCCTCGACGATGAACGCGAGGAACTTCTCGGCGAACACAGGGTCGAGGTCGGCCTCGTGGGCGAGCGAGCGCAGCCGCGCGACCTGCTCCTCCTCGCGTCCGGGGTCCGACGGTGGCAGCCCGCGAGAGGCCTTGAGGACCCCGACCTGCTGCGTGGCCTTGAACCGCTCGGCCAGCAGGTACACGAGTGCGGCGTCGATGTTGTCGATGCTCCCGCGCAGCCGTCGCAGCTCGGCGGGGATCTCGGGCAGGTCGCTCACGGGCCCGATCCTAGGGGCGCGCGGGTTGCAGATCGGGTCCGGTCCGGGCGTCGACCTCGGCGAAGGAGTCGAGCCGCAGGTCACGCGAGCGGGCCAGGTGTGCCGAGAGCGCCGCGCGGGCGCGCTCGAGGTCCTGGCTGCGCAGCGCGACCATGACCTCCTCGTGCTCGGCGGTGCTCGCCACGAGGTCGTTCGTGCTCTCGACGCGACCCAGGTCGTAGATGCGCAGCTGCGCGGTGAGCCGGACGAGCACGTCGCGCACGGTCGGCGAGTGCGCGGCGAGCCAGAGCTCCTCGTGCCACTGCGCGTGCAGCCGGCGCACCTCGGTCGGGTCGTCGGCCTCCGCGGCGGCGTCGTGCAGGCGCTCGAGCCGGACGAGCTCGAGCCTGGTCCGGCGCGTCGCGGCGTTGGCGGCGGCGACCGACTCGAGCGCGATCCGGGCCTCGTAGATGTCGAGCACGTCCTCCGCGGTGCCGGACCGGACGCGGTAACCGCGGACGGCGCGCTCGAGCAGACCGTCCTGCGCGAGCCGGGCCAGCGCCTCGCGGATCGGCGTGCGGGAGACGCCGTAGCGCGAGGTGAGCTGCGTCTCCTGCAGCAGCGTCCCGGCGGGGAAGACCCCGCGCAGGACGTCCTCGCGCAGCAGCACGTACTGCTGCGCGGTCGCATCCGGCCTGCCGTTGCCGGTGCGTCCTTGCGGCGCGTCGTCCACGGCGCCCCCTCTTGGTTCGTGTCCCTGTCGTGCCGGTCGTCGAGGCGCCATCCTAGTCTGCGTACACCGACGTATACCGAACGGTGGACACGCGTTCTCGCGGACGCCGGAGCGCGGCTAGAGTCGCGGCACCCGCCCGGACGACACAGGAGATCGCGTTGAGCACCGACCAGCCCCGCCCCGCCGCAGCCCTCGGGCAGCCGCGGTCGCTCGCGGGTGGTCGCTGTCCGCGCTGCTGTCGGTAGACGCGCCGGAGTCCCCGCGGACCCGCGCGTCCGCACCCCGCGAGCGCCGACGCACCCGTGCGTCCCGGCACCCACGAGCCTGCCGCACCCCAGCGGCGTCGCTGCCGGACCCCGACCCCGGCCGCGCGCTCCCCGTCGGCCCCTGCCATCCACCCTTGCCCGAACGCCCGTCACGGAGGCGACCATGCCCGCACCCATCCTCGCGACCCGGACGCGTCAGCGCGTCGACTGGGCCACGATCGGCGTGCACCTGACGTCGACCCCGCGGCTCGGCGCGACCACTCGCGTCATCGCGGTCGACGGCTTCTCCGGCGCCGGCAAGACGTGGTTCGCCGACCGGCTCGCCCGGTCGCTGGATGCCACGCTGCTGCACCTCGACGACCTCGTGCCCGGCTGGGACGCACTGGCCGAAGGTGTCGACCGGCTCACCGAGCGCGTCCTGCGCCCCCTGCACGCAGGCAAGCCCGCACACGTCACCCGCTACGACTGGGTCCAGGGCCGGATCGCCGAACCGATCCACGTGCCGACCGCCCCCGTCCTCGTCATCGAAGGATCAGGCGCGGGAGCCGTCGTCGACCGCACGCTCGTCGACGCCGTCCTGTGGGTCGACGTCCCGGGCACGGTTCGCGACGCCCGGCTGGACGCCCGCTCCGACCGCGAGACCTACCTCCCGTTCCGCGACCTCTGGCACGCCCAGGAGGTCGACCTCGCCACACGCGCCTGTACCCGCGCCCGGGCCGACCACATCGTCTCGGGCGTGACGGAGCACGGAGCACGGCTGTCACCCCGGCGCACCACCGACAGCCCGGCTCGGCACTGAACGATCTCGGCCGCGTGAGCGGCCGGCCGCACGACCCACCCGTCCACTGCACCCGCACACCCATCGGAAGGCACCACCATGTCGACCCGCCACCCGCATCGCCTCGCGCTGCTCGCCGTCCCGTCGCTGCTCGCGCTCGCCGCGTGCTCCTCCCCGGCGGCCGGGTCGAGCGACGACGCCTCTGCCGACGGCCTCACACCCGTGACCGTCGTGCTCGACTGGACGCCCAACACCAACCACACGGGTCTGTACGTCGCGCTGGCCAACGGCTACTTCGCCGACCAGGGCCTCGACGTCTCGATCGTGCAGCCGCCCGAGGACGGCGCCGAGGCGCTCGTCGCCTCCGGGTCGGCGCAGTTCGGCGTCAGCTACCAGGAGAACGTCACGCAGGCCCGGCAGTCCGACGTGCCGATCGTCTCGATCGCGGCCGTGATCGCGCACAACACCTCGGGGTTCGCCTCCCCCGTCGACCGTGGGATCACCCGGCCGAAGGACTACGAGGGTCACGTCTACGGCGGCTGGGGCAGCCCGATCGAGGGCGCGATCCTGTCCGCGCTCGTCGCCGGTGACGGCGGCGACCCGTCGAAGGTCACCAACGTCGACATCGGCACCACGAGCGTCATCCAGGCGTTCCAGCGCGACATCGACCTCGGCTGGGTCTTCGAGGGCTGGGACGTTCCGCTCGCGCAGGAGCAGGGCCTGGACCTCAACCTGCAGCTCGTGCGCGACTACGACGACGCGCTCGACTGGTACACGCCCGTCCTCATCAGCAACGAGGACGTCGTGGCCGACCAGCCCGAGCTCGCGCAGTCGTTCGTGACCGCCGCGACGCAGGGCTACACCTACGCGATCGAGCACCCGGCCGAGGCAGCCGACCTGCTGCTCGAGCAGGTGCCCGACCTGGACGCCGAGCAGGTTCACGCCAGCCAGGAGTACCTGGCAGACGAGTACCAGTCGGACTCGCCCGAGTGGGGCTACCAGCGCGACGAGGTGTGGTCGGGCTTCAGCACCTGGCTCGAGGAGAACGACATCATCGACCCGGGCTTCGACTGGGCGTCGGCCTACACCAACGAGTTCGTCGAAGGCGTGGACGACCAGGCATGACCGAGACGCACACGACCGGGACGAGGCCGGCACGCCCGGCGGTCGTCCCCCGGACCCGGAGCCGGCTGCTG
Organism: Cellulomonas soli; assembly: GCF_013409305.1. GTDB lineage: Bacteria > Actinomycetota > Actinomycetes > Actinomycetales > Cellulomonadaceae > Cellulomonas > Cellulomonas soli. The sequence goes on from NZ_JACBZJ010000001.1 coordinate 25,067, forward strand.
CCGCCCCTCCTCGGCGTGGTCGCGCTCCTGGTCGTGTGGCAGACGGCGACCTGGCTGTTCGCCGTGCCCGCGTGGATGCTGCCGAGCCCGTCGCGGATCGTCGTCGAGGCCGTGGCCGTCGCGCCCGACCTCGGCGACGACCTGCTGGCCACCACCTGGCTCACCGTCCTCGGCTTCGCGATCGGTGCCGTGCTCGGCCTGCTCGTCGCCGCTCTGCTGCACCTGGTCGACCCGCTCAAGCAGGCCGTCTACCCCCTGCTGATCGTCAGCCAGAACGTGCCCACCATCGCGCTCGCACCGCTGCTGGTGATCTGGTTCGGGTTCGGCCTGACCCCGAAGATCGTGGTGATCGTCCTGGTGTGCTTCTTCCCGGTCGCCGTGGCCGCGATGGACGGCCTGCGCGCCGCGGACCCCGTGGCCCTGGACTACCTGCGGATGTCCGGGGCCGACCGGGGGCAGGTCTTCCGACTGCTGGAGGTCCCCGGCTCGCTGCCCACGGTCTTCTCAGGCCTGAAGATCGCCGCGACCTACGCCGTGATGGGCGCGGTCGTGGCCGAGTGGGTCGGCTCCGACCGCGGGCTTGGGCACTACATGCTGCTGCAGAAATCCGCGTTCCGGGCCGACCGGATGTTCGTCTCGATCGCCGTGATCATCGCGCTCAGCCTGCTGCTCTTCGGTCTGATCGCGCTGCTCGAGCGGCGGCTGACCCGTTGGAGGCCCCGCCGTGAGCGCTGATCCTCGTCTGCACCTCGACGACGTGCACGTCTCGTTCCCCACGGCCGGCGGCGAGCTGTCCGTGCTCGACGGGGTGTCCCTGACCGTGCAGCCCGGTGAGTTCGTCTCGATCATCGGCCCGTCCGGCTCCGGCAAGAGCACGCTGCTGCACGTGGTCGGCGGGCTCGTCCGTCCGGGCTCGGGGTCGGTCCGGCTCGACGACCAGGACGTCACCGGCAGCCGCGGCCACATCAGCCACATGCCGCAGCAGCCCGCGCTGCTGCCATGGCGCTCCGTGCTGGAGAACGTCCTGCTCGCGCAGGAGGTCGCCCGCACCCGCACGCCCGCCTCGGTCGAGGAGGCGCGCGACTGGCTCGACCGGCTCGGCCTGGGATCGTTTGCCGACGCCTACCCGCACACCCTGTCCGGCGGCATGCAGCAGCGGGTCGCGTTCCTGCGCGCGCTGCTCTCGCCACGTCGGTTCATGTGCCTGGACGAGCCGTTCTCCGCCCTGGACGCGCTGACCCGCGCCGACATGCAGCACTGGTTGCTGCGCCTGTGGGAGGAGACCCGGCGCTCGGTGCTGTTCGTCACGCACAACATCGAGGAGGCCCTGCTGCTCTCGGACAGCGTGTACGTCCTCTCCCACCGGCCGACCCGGATCCTGCAGAAGGTCGACGTGCCGTGGCCGCGCCCGCGCGCCGAGGACGTCGTCGACCACCCGGACTTCATCCGCCTGCGCCGCGAGCTCGCGGCGCTGCTGCGCCCGACCGATGCGGTCCACCCCGCCCTGCCCGCCCACGCCACCTCGGAGCTGTCATGAGCACGCTGCGCGTCCTGCTCGGCTACCACCACCCCTGGCCCAACGACGCGGGCCTCTACCAGGCGCGCGACGGCGGGTTCCTCGACGACGTCGACCTGCGCATCGCCGTCGTCGACCCGGGGCGCGGCGACACGCTCGCCCACCTCGCCCGCGACGAGGCCGACCTCGGCATCGTGCCGACCAACCGTCTGGTGGCGGCGCGCGGGCGCGGTCAGCGGGTCACCGCGGTCGCCGCGATCAACCAGGTGGGCCTCGAGACGCTGCACTCGCTGCGCTCGCTGGGCGTGCAGCGCCCCCGGGACCTCGCCGGGCGCCGGGTCGCCCTCAACCCCACACCGCGCGGGCTGGCGATGGTCCGCCACCTGGTCGCCACCGATGGCGGCGACCCCGACGCGGTCACGATCGTCGACTCCGGCCCGCGCGAGCTGCAGTCCCGCGACCTGCTCGCAGGTACGGCCGACGCCTACTTCGGCGCGTACTGGGCGTGGGACGAGCTCTTCGACACGCACCCGCCCGAGGACCGGCTCAGCTGGCCGGTCAAGGACCACGGGGCACCGCCGTTCCACTCCTACGTGCTCGTCGCGCGCGAGCAGGTCCTGGAGCAGGACCCGCGGGGTGTCCGTGCGGTGCTCGCCGGGGCCGCCCGCGGGTACCGGGCCGTCGCGGACGACCCCGAGGCCGGCGCCGCAGCCTTCGAACGCGTCACGCCGTGGTTCCCGCGCGCGACGCTGCGCCGCTCGATCGAGCTGGTCTCCCCCACCTGGTTCCACGAGGGGACGTGGGGCGTCCTGCGCGCGGGCCTCGTCGACGACTACGCCCGGTGGCTCCTGGCCCGGGGCGGGCTGCCGCACGTCGACGGCCTCGCCGGCGCGTGGACGTCGGCGTTCCTGCCCGAGACGGCGGTCTCGTCGGCCGCGTCGGTCTCTTCAGTCGCGTCGGGCGCGGAGGCCACGGCGTGACCCTTCGGCCCTCGTTCGTGCTGCCCGGCACCGTGCACCCGGGCACCGACCGGCAGCGCACGCTCCTGGAGATCGCCGAGCACCTGGACGAGGTGAGCGGGTGGCACGCCGTGTTCGTGCCCGACACGATCCTCGCGCTGCGGTTCTACGAGTCGACCGTGCTGCTGGCCGCCCTGGCGGCCCGCACCCGTCGGATCCGGCTGGGAGTGGCCTGCCTGTCGACTCTCGGCCTGCGCCAGCCGCTCGTCGTGGCCCAGCAGTGGGCGGCGCTCGACGACCTCTCGGGGGGCCGCATGACGTTGATCGCCTGCCCGGGGAACCGCACGGGCGCCAAGCACGAGCGCGAGCGGGCGGCCTTCGGCCTGGAGTACGACGAGAAGGTCGAGCGGATGCTCGACGCCCTCGACCTGCTCCGTGTGGCGAGCACCAACGACCGCTTCTCGTACCACTCGCCGTACCTCGACCTCGAGGACGTCGAGCTGACCCCCGGCTTCCGGCAACGTCCGCTGCCCATCTGGATGGTGGCCAACCCCTCGCCGCTCGCCGCGGACGACGGGTTGCGCCGGGTGCTCGACCGGGTCGCCCGGTACGGCGACGGCTGGCTGACCTACCAGGTCACGCCCGACCTGCTCGAGCGTCGGCTCGCCGTGCTCCAGGAGCTGCGCGCCGCCCGGGGTGCGGGCGGCCCGTTCCCGGTGGCGGTCCAGGTGAACCTCTGCGTCGCCCCCACCCGTGAGGAGGCGTTCACCGACGCAGCCGCCGCCTGGGACCTGCAGAACACCCGGGGGCTGTCGTTCGCGCAGCTGCTGAGCACCTCGGCCATCGGCACCCCCGAGGACTGCGCCGCGTTCCTGGAGTCGTTGCACGCCGCCGGTGCCACGGACGTGCTCCTGCACCCGCTGTCGGCCGACCCGGCGACGCAGGCACGCCGGGCCTCGCGCGACGTGCTCCCGCTGCTGCCGGGCGCCCCGCTGCACGCACCGGGGCCTACGGCCGGGGTGGGCCGATGAGCGCTCGACCGCTGATCGGTCCGCGCCGGCTCGCCGAGCTGCTCGGCGCACCCGATCTCGTCGTGCTCGACGCGACGGTCGACCTCCCCCGGCCCGAGCACGACGGTGACCACCGGGCCACCAGCGGCCGTGCCGGCTGGCAGGCCGAGCACCTGCCGGGCGCCCTGCACCTCGACCTGCTGGACGACTTCGCCGACCTGACCGCCGGCTACCACTTCGCCCATCCGGACGGCGCGACGGCGACGCGGGTGCTGCAGGACCTCGGGCTGCACGACGGGTCGACGGTCGTCCTGTACGACCGCACCGACGGCTTCTGGGCGGCGCGCGCCTGGTGGTCGCTGCGAGCCCTCGGACTGCACGCCACCGTGCTGGACGGTGGCCTGGCCGCGTGGCGTCGTGCGGGCGGAGCCGTCGCCGCAGCTGCCGATCCCCGCCCGAGCACCCGGGCCGGGACGGGGGGCGAGGCCGCCGCCCGCGTGCTCAGGCTGCGCCCCGACCCCGGGTTGTGGGCCACGCGCGACGACGTGCTCGCCACGATCCAGGGGCGCAGCGACACGCTGCTCGTGTGCGCGCTGGGTGCCGAGCAGTTCACCGGGACGGCCCTCACGCGCTACAGCCGCCGCGGCCACATCCCGACCTCCAGGAACCTGCCAGCCAGGGACCTGGCGGGCCAGGACGGGACGTTCGACGTCGCCCACCTGCGCGAGCTCGCCCGTGGGCTGCGCGGCAAGGACGTGCTGCTGTACTGCGGCGGCGGGATCTCGGCCAGCTACGCCGCGCTCGGCCTGGTCGTCGCCGGCCACGAGCGGGTGCGGATCTACGACGGCTCACTCGAGGAATGGTCCGCGGACCCGTCCCTGCCGCTCGTCGTCTGAGCGACCCGGCGCCGCCACCCGGGCGACCGCGTCACCCGTGCACGCCCCGATCCGCACCCTCGCGGGTCGGGGCGTCGTGCGTCAGGCCGACTTCTCCCGCGGTGCGCGCTTGTCGCCCGCCTCGTCCCTGGGGACGAGGGTCGGGTTCACGTTCTTCTGCACGACGTCGCGGGTGATGAGCACGCGCGCGACGTCGTCGCGGCTGGGCACCTCGAACATCACCTGCTGGAGGACCTCCTCCATGATGGCGCGCAGACCGCGGGCGCCCGTGCCGCGCAGCAAGGCCTGGTCGGCGATGGCTGCCACGGCCTCGTCGTCGAACTCCAGCTCGACGCCGTCGATCTCGAACATGCGCTGGTACTGCTTGAGGAGGGCGTTGCGCGGCTCGGTGAGGATCCGCACGAGCGCGTCCCGGTCGAGCGGGGACACCGTGGTGATGACGGGGACACGGCCGATGAACTCGGGGATCAGCCCGAACTTCAGCAGGTCCTCCGGCATGACCTCGCCGTAGACGTCGACGTCGTCGGCGGAGTGCAGCGGTGCACCGAATCCGATCCCGCGGCGCCCGGCACGGCTCGTGATGATCTCGTCCAGCCCGGCGAACGCACCGGCGACGATGAACAGCACGTTCGTCGTGTCGATCTGGATGAACTCCTGGTGCGGGTGCTTGCGCCCGCCCTGCGGCGGGACCGACGCCGTGGTGCCCTCGAGGATCTTCAGCAGCGCCTGCTGCACGCCCTCGCCGGACACGTCGCGCGTGATCGACGGGTTCTCGCTCTTGCGGGCGATCTTGTCGACCTCGTCGATGTAGATGATGCCCGTCTCGGCCTTCTTGACGTCGTAGTCAGCGGCCTGGATGAGCTTGAGGAGGATGTTCTCGACATCCTCACCGACGTAGCCGGCCTCGGTGAGCGCCGTGGCGTCCGCGATCGCGAACGGCACGTTCAGCATCTTCGCGAGGGTCTGCGCGAGGTACGTCTTGCCGCAGCCCGTGGGGCCGATCAGCAGGATGTTGGACTTCGCGATCTCGACCTGGTCGTCGCCTCCGCGGCCCGACTCACCGGCCTGGATGCGCTTGTAGTGGTTGTAGACCGCCACCGCGAGCGACCGCTTCGCGGGCTCCTGGCCGACGATGTACTGCTCGAGGAAGTCGAAGATCTCCTTCGGCTTGGGCAGCTCCACCATGCCGACCTCGGTGGCCTCGGCGAGCTCTTCCTCGATGATCTCGTTGCACAGGTCGATGCACTCGTCGCAGATGTAGACACCTGGACCGGCGATCAGCTTCTTGACCTGCTTCTGTGACTTCCCGCAGAAGGAGCACTTGAGGAGATCCGCACCGTCCCCCATTCGAGCCACGTGCGTCTCCTTCCTGCGTGTCGCGCGCCGCCCGGACGGACGTCGCGTCGTTCGCATGCCGTCCGAGGATGACATGCGCTGCTCCCATTGCACACCACCGTGGTGCGGTGTGTCAGCCGCACCACGCCCGTGGGCCGCCGCGATCGGATCACGATCGGGACACGCGGCGGCCCGCGGGCCAGGCGTCAGACGGGCTGCACCACCGGCACCGTGGCGGCCTTGCGGCTCTCCAGGACCTGGTCCACGATCCCGTAGTCCAGCGCCTGCGCGGCGGTGAGGATCTTGTCGCGCTCGATGTCCAACCGGACCTGCTCGACGTCACGTCCCGTGTGGAACGCGAGGGTCGCCTCGAGCCACTCGCGCATGCGGATGAGCTCGTTGGCGTGGATCTCGATGTCGGAGGCCTGCGCGTAGCCGCCGCCCTCCATCGCGGGCTGGTGGATCAGCACGCGCGCGTTCGGCAGCGCCAGGCGCTTGCCGGGCGAGCCCGCCGCGAGCAGCACCGCCGCGGCCGAGGCCGCCTGCCCGAGGCACACGGTCTGGATCTGCGGCTTGATGTACTGCATCGTGTCGTAGATCGCCGTGAGGGCAGTGAACGAGCCGCCGGGCGAGTTGATGTACAGGATGATGTCGCGGTCGGGGTCCGTGCTCTCCAGCACGAGCAGCTGCGCCATCACGTCGTCGGCCGAGGCGTCGTCCACCTGCACGCCGAGGAAGATGATGCGGTCCTCGAACAGCTTGGTGTACGGGTCCTGCCGCTTGAAGCCGTAGGCCGTGCGCTCCTCGAACTGCGGCAGCACGTAGCGGCCGGAGGGCGAGGCGGGCGCGAGACCGCCGGGGGTGCCGGCGAGCCGGCCGGCGCGGGCCATGAACTGGGACTCGAAGCTCACGAGTGTCTCCCTAGGGTCGTCGGGCTGGTCGGGACGCGTCAGGAACCAGCGGTCCCGCCGCCGCCGGCGACCGAGCCGGCGTGCGTGACGACGTGGTCGATGAAGCCGTACTCCAGCGCCTCGGGCGCGGTGAACCACCGGTCGCGGTCGGAGTCGGCGTGGATCTGCTCGACGGACTTGCCGGTCTGGTCCGCGATGAGCTCGGCGAGCACCGTCTTCATGTGCAGGATCAGCTGGGCGTTGATGCGCACGTCGGTGGCCGTGCCACCGATGCCGCCGGACGGCTGGTGCATCATCACGCGGGCGTGCGGGGTCGCGTAGCGCTTGCCCTTGGTGCCCGAGGAGAGCAGGAACTGCCCCATCGAGGCGGCCATGCCCATCGCGATCGTGGCGACGTCCGGCTGGATGTACTGCATGGTGTCGTAGATCGCCATGCCCGCGGTGATCGAGCCACCGGGCGAGTTGATGTAGAGCCAGATGTCCTTGTCCGGGTCCTCGGCGGCCAGCAGCATCATCTGCGCGCAGATGGCGTTGGCATTCTCGTCACGGACCTCGGAGCCGAGCCAGATGATGCGCTCGCGCAGCAGTCGGTTGTAGATGTGGTCGTTGAGGCCGAGTCCCGGGGACTCTGCCCGGGCGATCGCCGGCACCTGGTGGTTCACGAAGGGCTCCCTCGTCTGGCTGCGTCGGCGGTGGGTGCACCGGTCCGACCGTGCATGTGCAAGGACCCTAACGCGCACCCCGGCCCGCCCATGTCGCGGTCCCAGCCGTTTTCGCTGACGGCGCAGCGACCCCGCCCGGACGCACGAGGACCCCGCACCCACCGGGTACGGGGTCCTCGTCGCAGGGGTCGGGAGGCTCAGGCCTCCGTCGTCTCCTCGGCCGCGTCCGCCGTCGCGTCCTCGGTGGGCTCGACGACCTCGCCGGCCTCGACCGCGGCGTCGTCCTCGTCCGTCCCGATGAACTCCGACAGGTCGACGGCCGCACCCGCACCGTCGATCACCGCGACGCGACGCAGCGCGACCGCGAGGGCCTTCGAGCGGGCGACCTCGGCGACCATCATCGGGATCTGACCCTGCTGGTCGATCGTCTGGATGAAGGTGTTCGGGTCCATGCCGTACTGGCGCGAGGCGCTGACCAGGTAGTCGATGAGCTCCTGCTGCGAGACCTTGATGTCGAGCTGCTCGGCCAGGGTGTCGAGCAGGATCTGGTTCTTCAGGGCCGTGGCGGCCTGCTCGTTGACCTCCGCGCGGTGCTCGTCGTCCTCGAGGCGACCCTCGGACTCCAGGTGGCGGGTGACCTCGGCCTGCACGACGCCGTCCGGGACGGGGATCTCGGTGCCCTCGAGGAGCTGCTCGAGCAGCAGGTCACGGGCCTGCACGGCCTGGCTGGAGGCCTTGATCCGCGCGGCCTGCTCGCGCAGGTCGGCGGTCAGCTCCTCGAGCGTGTCGAACTCGCTGGCGAGCTGGGCGAAGTCGTCGTCCGCCTCGGGCAGCTGACGCTCCTTGACCGTGGTGGCGGTGACCGTCACCTGGGCACGCTCGCCGGCGTGGTCGCCACCGGCCAGCTCGGTCTCGAACGTCGTGGTCTCGCCGGCGGACAGGCCGGTGAGCGCCTCGTCGAGACCCTCGAGCATGTTGCCCGAGCCGATCTGGTAGCTGACGCCGGAGACCTGGTCGACCTGCTCGTCACCGATCGTGGCGACGAGGTCGAGGACCACGAAGTCCTTCTCGACCGCGGGGCGGTCGATGCCGACCAGCGTGCCGAAGCGCTCGCGCAGGGCGTCCAGGCGCGCGGCGACGTCCTCGTCGGAGACCTCGAGGTCGTCGACCGTGACCGACAGGCCGTCCAGGGCCGGCACGGCGATCTCGGGGCGGACCTCGACCTCGGCCGTGAAGTGCAGCTCGCCGGGCTCGGCGTCCTTCTCGGTCGACAGGCCGGGGACCTGCGTCACGTTGACCTCGGGCTGGCCGAGCGGGCGCAGCTTGTTCTCCCGGACGGCCTCGGCGTAGAAGGCCGACAGGCCCTCGTTCACGGCGTGCTCGATGACGGCGGGACGACCCACGCGCTGGTCGATGATGCGGGGCGGCACCTTGCCCTTGCGGAAGCCCGGGACCGTCACCTGCTCGGCGATGTGCTCGTAGGCGTGGTCGATGCTCGGCTTGAGCTCGTCGTAGGTCACCTCGACGGTCAGCTTGACCTTGGTGGGATCCAGGGTCTCGACGGCGCTCTTCACTTCGATGGTCTCCAACTGATCGGGGCGGGCACCGGAGAGGTCCGGCGGCATCCGTGCTGACGACGCGTCACGCGACCCTCGATCCTACGTCACGGCTCACGCTGCGACCGAACAGGAAGCCGTTCCCGGGCTCGGGCGCGGGCGGCGTCTGCGGGCACGGCCTCCCGCGTCGGCACGAGCGCCGCAGGTGACCCGGCCCCTCCTCCGGGCCACCTGCGGCGCGCCATCGGCGTCGCCTCCGCCGTGCGTGCGAGCGGTCAGGCCGCCCGTCGGCGACCGCCCGCGCCGACCGCGGCCGCGGCCGACCGACCCGGTCGAGCGGCCAGCGCCTGCACGACCTCGACCGTGCGGGCGACAGCGTCGTAGTCGGCGTACTCCGCGGCGAGCGCACGCGCCTGCGCACCGAACCGGCCGTCGGCCAGGACCGTCCGCACCGCGGTCCGGACGTCCTGCGCGGTCGCGACGTCCGTGCGCGGGTCCGTACGCACCCGGACACCCACACCGGCCCGCACGACGCGCGCACCGACCTCGGCCTTGTCCTCGGTCCTGCCCGCCACGAGCACGGGCACCCCGTGCACGAGCGCCTGCTGCACCCCGCCGAACCCGCCGTTCGTCACGAGCACGTCGACGAAGGGCAGCAGGTGCTCGAACGGCACGAAGGACGCGAGGCGGGCGTTCGCGGGCACCACGCCCGTGAGCCGGACGTCCTCGGGGTCGGCGGTCGCCACCACCAGCACGTCCTCGTCCGCGAGCGCCTCGAGCGCCGGCCGCAGCAGCCGGTCGGGGTCGGTCGCCACCGTGCCCTGCGTGACGAGCACGACGGGTCGGCGCGACGAGCACGCGTCCAGCACGCCCTGCCACCACGCAGGGCGCTCGAAGGCGTCGACGCCCGCCGGCAGGATCGGGCCGACCAGCTCGACCGACGCCGGCAGGTCGCTGCGCGGGTGCTCCAGACCGGGCACGGACGCGTGCAGCACGCACGTGGCCAGCTCGTGCACCCAGTCGAGGAGGAAGCCTGCCGGTCGCGGCATGCCGAGCGAGTCCATCGCGTCCCGCGCGGCACGCTGGGCGTCCCTGAAGACCACCCTCTCGACGACGAGCCGCAGCGCCGCGTAGCGCGCACGGTCGAGCGCGTTCGTGGCCGGGGGAAGCCCCGTGCCGAACGGTGCGGTGTCGCGGCTGGACACGGACAGCGGGATCACCGACAGGGCCACGCACGGCAGCCCGTGACGGGCCGCCGCGACCGCTCCGGCGACGAACGCGCTCTCGCTCAGGACGACGTCGGGCGCGAAGGTCGCCACCAGGTCGGTGAGGTCGGCCACGTAGTCCGGGATCGGCTCCACGAACACGTGCCGGACGTCCCACTGCAGGCGGCGGACGCCCGGTGCGGGCGCTCCCTGCGCCTTCGACCAGGCGTCGAGGTGGGCGTCGTCGATGTCGCGTCCGCGCACCATGGGTGCCACGGCGGCGCCGGTCGCGGCGACCGACCCGGCGAACTTGCTCCCGGTGTAGACGACGACGTCGTGGCCGGCCTCGACCAGCGCGGCGACGACCGGCAGCGCGGGGCGCACGTGACCGGTGATCGGGCTCAGGGCGACAAGGATCCTGCTCATGAGTGCTCCATGCGGGGGTGTGGGGATGTACAGGAGCACAGGAGGCCGTCGGGCGCGCCGGAGATACGCCCGATATCGGGTGAAGTGGGCGATCTCGAGGGTTGCGCCAGGTCACGGCGCCGGTTGCGCGGACGGCTCCTTCGGAGCCGGTACCCTGGGTGCCGCGGTCCGCTGCTGCATGCACCTGCATGCTCGTGCGCGGACCCGTGCGGACGTAGCTCAATGGTAGAGCCCCAGTCTTCCAAACTGGCTACGCGGGTTCGATTCCCGTCGTCCGCTCCCAGCATCGATGCAGTTCAGAGGCGGTTTCTGGGCCTCCCACGACGTTCACGGCGATCCTCGTTCAGTACCGAGATGGGCCGCGATAGCCTGTTCCGGTACCGGCTCAGTACCGAGCGCCGTCCGTGACCGGCTATCAAACGCCGCCCAGGAGGCCACCTGGCTACGACCGTTCGGCGGCGTGAAGCCGCAGGCCGGCTGGTTCCAGGCGTACTACCCGGGCGCGGACGGCAAACGTGTCCACCACCTGGAGCGGTTCGCCACCGCGGAGGACGCCCGCGAGTGGCTCGACGACCTCGCCCGCGAACGGAACCACGGCTCGTGGCACGACCCAGCGGCCGGCGCCCAGCGCCTCGACCAGTACGCGACGACGTGGCTCGCCGCGCACGACTGCTCGCCGTCCACCCGCGAGCTCTACGCCGGGTACCTCGACAACCACATCCTGCCTGGGCTCGGCCTTCTGCAACTGCGGCAGATCTCCCCGCCCGTGGTTCGCCAGTGGTACGCGAAGGAAGGCGAGAAGGGCACACAAACGGCCCGCGCGCGCTCGTATGCGCTGCTGCACCAGATCCTGGCCGTCGCCGTGGACGACGGAGCGATCACCGCGAACCCGTGCCGCATCAAGGACGTCGCGAAGACCATCCGCCACCGCACGAAGGCCACGCCGGACCTAGTGCAGTTCCGTCGGATCGTGGCTCGCATGCCGAAGAAGTACCGGATGCTCCTGCTCCTGGCGGTCGGCTCCACGGCCCGCTACGGCGAGCTGGTTGCGCTGCGCCGACGTGACGTGGACCTCGCGGCCGGCTCGCTCCGGTTCGAGTCACAGTGGTACCGAGGGCAGTTCAAGCCCACGAAGCGGGCAGCCTCGGACCAGGTGGTGTACCTACCGCCGATGCTCGTCGAGCTTCTGCGAGTCCACATGGCCCTCTTCGTCGGCCCGAACCCTGACGCTCTACTAACGGCGTCGCGCAACGGCTCCCCTCCCCCGACCAACTGGATCAACCAGCAGATCAGGGAAGCGTCCGCCCCGCTTGGGCGCGACGACTTCACGTTCCACTCCCTGCGGCACCTCGGCGGCACCCTCACCGCGCAGACTGGAGCATCAACCCGGGAGGGCATGCGTCGGATGGGCCAGGCAACCGCGCGCGCCTTCCTCATCTACCAGCGAGCATTCGACGAGCGCGACCAAGCGATCGCCGCCCGAATCGGGCTGGGCGCCGCGTCGGGCGGTGGCGTGCTGCCGCTGCCGTCCGAGGACGAGTTGGCGGAGCGCCGACGCCGTCGAGACGGGACAGGCTAGTCGACTGAGGAGCGGATCGCCGCTCGCGCGCTGAGCAGCGGTGCACCTACCCCACGGGTGCCCACATGCCGAGGTGCGACCGTGGCGCGGGCAAGTCGGCGGCGGCCAGGCTCCGCGGGAGTCACCTATCCGTGCAGCAGACCCGTTTCCAGGGCCACGGCGACCCCGGCTCCGGTGCGCTCGACCCCTCCGAGCACGAACTGCTCCCCGTGGTGCCCGCCCGCGATGACCCTGAGCGTGGGCCTTCCGCTCACTGCGCCCTCCCTGCCTGCACACCCCGCACGACCGGGGCGGGCACCCAAGCGCGCCCGCACGTCTCACACCGCCAGGTCCGCCTGGAACAGCCTGGTCCTGTCAGGAGCGGGCCCACGACGGTGCACGGGCAGGTCGTCGTGGGCGTCCAGGCAGTGGTGGGTGGTGATGTCGGCGTCTCGGCGGTCATGGTGGTAGCGAACCGGCGAGCAGCCACGGGGATGGTGACGTGCCGTCGGCAGGGAACAGGCGGTTCCGGTGGCGGGGCGTAAGCGCCCCACGGGGAGAGCGAGGTGGAAGCGGACTCTCGCCGCCGCCTCAGTCAGCCTCGTCGCCCGGTGCGTCGAGTGCGGCCGGGTCACCAGTGTCGGTCCGTGTGGGTCGGAGTTCTCGGGGAGCGGGTGCGTTCAGGCCCTGGAGCGGGTCGCCTCGATCTTCGAAGAGAGTCGCGACCGGGCCAGCAGAACTAGATGTTGCGCCTGCCGTGTGTGGCCGCCCCAGGAGGTCGTCTTGCAGCGAGATGAACTCCGAGGCGTCCGGGCGCAGAGTCTTCGCAATGCTCGTCCCGCGTCGGCGGGTTCGCAGGAAGTTGACAGTGATCAGCACCAAGACGGCTCCGAAGACGGCCACACTGATCCACAGCCTCATGTTGCTTCCTCCATTCGTGCCGAGCCCGTCGGGCCCGAGCCGGGGCCTGCCGCCCGGGTGCTGCCACCGTTGGTGGTGCGCGGAGTGGCGCACCACCAACGGTATGCGGCTAGATGTGCCAGGGGACGGAGTTGTACGAGACGACCGCCAGTGATTGTGCCCGCACTGCGGGGTTCGACAGCACGTTGCCCCAGGGAACACTGAAACCGGCGTTGCTGAAGCCGCAGCCTCCGCCGTACCAGGTGCGCGTGCCCGAGGAGTTGAAGCCACGAACCTGGACGCAGACGCTCTTCGTCAGGTCCTCGACGGTCCAGGTGTAGCCCTGGGTCCATCCGGCGCTGCCCCAGACCGTGCAGTCACCGACGGACGCTGGACCCCAGGTGTTGAAGACGTTCGCCTGCGCCGTGCCGCCGCAGGACCAAGCGGCGGCGGTCATGCGAGCGCTCTGCCCTTCGACGGGCGTTCCGTTCGGGTACACGATCGGCCCGAGCTCGAGCTCCGGATCGATGATGACGTCCGGGTCGTTCTGGATCACCTCGGGCAGTGCCTCGATGGTCTCCAGCGGAACGTCCGGGTTGTTGATCGCTGCTGGCGGCAGCGGTTCAGCGACACTCTCTGCAGCAGTAGCGGCCGGCGCCAGACTCACGACGGCCATCAGGGCAGCAACGCCCGCCGCCAACGTCGACAACTTGACTCTCTTGTTCACAAATCCCCCTTCATCGACAACCCCCCAGCTCGGGTTGGGGCCGGGTAGTACCCGTAGTACCAGATACTCGGTTCCGCCGTGCCGGTTATCGATGACTCGTGTCATCTGCCTCCTGACTTCTCGAGAGTTGACCGGGTGTGCGCGTTGAAGGGATCCGGGCCGGCACGACTGAGGAAGAGCAGCCTGGAGTCAGGCTGACGCCTCCACCGATTGGCACACGGTGGTCCGACCGCTGTGCCGGGGAGTTCCGGTCCCTGCTCTGACCTGCACTAACGCCCCCCGCCGCACATCCCCACCCGGCCACGTCGGGGAGCACCCTCTCACCCGTCGTGGCCCACCCCGATGACCCGCGACCGCCCAACAGCGGAACCATCGTTCCCCTCTCCCCACCGCGCTCACCGACCCACCGCCGGGGCGCATGCAACGACCCGCACCAGAGAGGGCCGGTGCGGGTCGAAGCGTGACGGGGAGGGGGGTGCGGAGGGTGGTCGGGTTGTCAGCGGCGTCCGATCTCGTACCCGTCGCCGCTCGTCAGGCTGCCGATGGCTGTGCGGGGGTCGATGGCGTCCAGGGCGGTCATCAGCAGCCGGATCCACCAGTGACCGAGCCTCTCCTCCGCTGGGTCGGCCTGGGTCTCGGTCAGGGTCTCGGCCGTCGTCTCGGTCATGGTCGTGCTCCTCTGCTGGGTGGGGTCCGGTGCTGCGGGTGCCGCACCGGCGGTCATGCCGGCTCTTCGATCGAGCTGGCGAGCCACCGGCCATCGGGCTGGCGGGTCACGGTCACGGTCTGGGTCGTGGAGCCGCGGAGGCGCACAGCCGGGTCATCGCCGGACGCCGGGATGAGCGCCTCGTAGGAGAGCGCCAGCAGGTAGGTGACCTCCGCGTCCGAGCCGTCCACGACCACCACGTACGAGACGCTCGCCGTGGTCGACCAGCTCTCCTCGTCGAGTTCGGGCCCGTCAGCTACCACCGCGTCCGGGGTCACCAGACCCGTCAGCCGGGCGCTGTCGACCTGGTCCTGATCGCTGGCCCACCAGGCCATCGCCGCGGTCGTCGCTGCCGCCTGCGCCGCCGCGGAGTCTGCGATCGCCACCGGGTCGGGCTCCGGCACAGGCCCATCCGCGGGCACGTCGTCGGTGTCCTGCTCGGGCTCGGGCACTTCGGTGGCCGTCGCCGTCGGTGTCGCTGACCCCGTGGGTGTGGGTGCTGGCGCGTCGGGCACGATCCCCACCGTGGTGGGGTCGTCGGTGGGTGCGGGCTGGTGCCCACGGGTGCTGATCCCCACGATCACAGCGACCACCAGGAGGGTCACGGTGAGGACCCGGCGCGCCCACCGCCAGCCTGTACCGGTCCGGGTCTCGGTGCTCATACCGCACCGTCCGGGGTCTCTCCGCCGACGAACTCCCAGTGCCAGGGTTCTTCTTTGTCGGCGCCGACCTGCGCCCACGACGGCGACACCCAGCCGTAGGTAGGGGCGTGCTCGACCATCCAGGTGCGCTGCGGCGTCGACCAGCGGTTGATGCCGCCGCCGAGGTCGAGCGCGAGACCCCAGCCGGGTTCGACGTGGGCTGCGCAGCGCGGCGAGCACCTGCTCGTGGGGCACGCCGCCCTTGAACCGCGCGTACTCGCCGCTGACCCAAAAGTCCTCGTCGTCGAGCACGAACGGCAGGCTCCTGAGCCAGTTCATCTGGTGCACGGTCAGCAGCCGGTCAGCGAGCTGGTCGGCGTCTTCGATTCCCGCCAGCTCGCTCCCCTGGTTCCAGGTCCGGGCGTACTCGTTGAACGCGTCGATCGCCGACCACCCGCCGGCGTCGAGCGGGCTGTACCGGTGGCACCCGCCTTCGCCGCCGTTGCTCACGTGCGCGATAGGCCGCCCGTCGAGTGTCAGGACGGCCTCGAATCGAGGCGTCTCGTCACCGCCCGCGCGGCGAACCCGGGCGAGCGAGTAGCCGGCGTACGGGGCCGGGGTGTCGGTACTCTCCATACCCGCGGTCGACCGGCAAGGGGGGACACCCTGGAGCGCGCACCGGCCGGCGCTCTTCCTCACTGACGGCCGGGCAGGGCGTCGTGCCGCTGCCCAGCGCGACCGGTGAGCCCAGGGCCGCTAGGTGCGCGAGCATGACAGACCTACCCGATACATCCCCGTGCCGCACCTGTGGGTCACTGGTGCGCATCGTTCGAGTCGCCGGCGACATATCCATCGCTGACGCGACACCACCAGTCGAGGAACGGCGCGTCTGCTCGAACCGCGCCTGCCCGACCAACGGGCGAGACAGCTCGATCGCCGACGTCGTCTAGCGTCCGCGCTGCTTCGCCTTGCGTGCCCGTCGGCGCCGAGTCTCCGCTCGGTTCGCCGCCTGGAACCCGAGCCCGGTCATTCCAGGCTGCGTGCGGTTGACGCCGAACTCCTCCGCCCACGGTCGCAGGAGGGTGCGGTAGGGCCGACCGAGTTCCGCCCGATCCCATGCGTACACCGCCACCAGGGCGTGTTGTGCGGCGATGCCGAGCCATGCATCGGCGGAGGCGAAGTCCGGCACGGTGAGGAAGGCGATCCCGCTGTTGGCAGTCTCGCTCGCATCGATGTAGAGCTCGACGAGGTCGGTGCCTGGGTGAGTCAGCGCGGACGCTAAGCGGTATAGCGCGTACTGACGCTCGCCGCCCACCAACTCCGCGCAGATCCGCTCGAAGGAGCGTCCGGACGTCGCTTTGTCGTCGTCTCCCTCGAGGATGCGACCCGCACTCTGGACGATGTCGTCCGACGGATCGAACCACGTCGCCGCCACAGCGCTGTCGATCATGTTCTTGCGCTGCCGGTACCCGTCACGTACGACCGCACGCACGTTCCCGCGGTACTGCTCCAGCCAGACCGCTCTGATCGAGCACTCGATCACCTGGCGGACCGTCGGCATCATGGCGACGCCCTTGCCGGCCCGGTGAAGGTGAGCGACGCTGCTCGCGAGCTGCACTGCGTGGGCCACGTGCGCGAACAACACCGGCGCGAACACCTGGTCCACGCCCGCCGTGACCTTGACCACGTCACGGCCCGCGGTCCACGCCGCCTCGAGCACGTCGATGAGCTCGTAGCAGCGCTGCGCATCCGGTGACGCGCTCTCGTCGGGGTCGGCCACGTCACGAGCCTACGAGCACCTCTCCTAACCAGGGGGCCGAACGAGGAGACGACACACTGAGCGGCCCTGGATGTCGGCCATCGGCCACCTCGCATGCGCGGAGTGTCCGGCGCTGCGACTTCACGCGCGCCACCTCCCGATACCGACCGGGTACCGACTTGCTATCGACAAGCGATATCAGCGCAGGTCACAGGCATACAACGTCCAGTCTTCCAAACTGGCTACGCGGGTTCGATTCCCGTCGTCCGCTCCCCGCATCACCGCAGGTCAGGTAGGCGCCCGCTCCGGTAGCGTGCCCTGTGCGCACCGTCCCCCCTCGCCACGGCTGGCAGGTCCCGGTGGCCGCGGACGCCCTCGTCTGCGCAGCGCTGGCCCGAGGGCGGCGGACGGCTCTGGGCGATCGGCTCGAGGTGCGCCGTGACGGCATGCCCGATGACGACGTGGTGGCGGCGCACGCCCGCCTGCGGGACCGCGTGGTCGAGCTCGCGCGCGAGCGCCCCGACCTCCTGGCGAGGCTCGACCGGCTCGACGAGCTTCCTGAGGACGCCTCGTGGACCCGCTGGCAGACACTCGTCTTCGCCGTCGGCGCGCACGAGGACCCCGCGGTCGTCGCAGGGGCGCTCGACGTCTGGGACGCGCTGGGAGCCAACGCCTACGGGTTGCAGTTCCGGGACCGCCCACGGACGTACAAGGGGTTCCTCGAAGGGCGGGCCTGGTTGCAGGCGGCGGTCCTCGGCCCGGTCGCCGCCGTGCTCGGCGCCGTGGTCGCGCACGAGGACGGCCACGGGTGGTGGTGGCTGCTGGTCGTGGCGGGACTCGTGTGGCCGTGCGCGGTCGTCGTCGCCTTCCGGGCCTCGTACCGCCGTCGCGAGAAGTCCGCCCGCGCCGAGCTCCCCCACTTCTGAGCCCGCGGCGCCGGTTGCGGGCCGCAGCGGCACGATCACCCGGGAATCCACCCCCTCACGGCTCGTGCCGCGCGCCCTGGCGCCCGATGAGGAGGGCGTGCTGCTCTCCGCCCCTCGCCGTACCCGGCGCATCCTGCTCACGACCGTCGTGCTGTGCCTCGCGCTCGCGCCGGGTGTCGCGCACGCCGAGACCGCACCGGCGGCGCCCACACGCACCTACCTGGTCACGGTCGACGACGGTGCTCAGGGCGCGGTCGCGAACCGTCTCGAGCAGCTCGGCGCCGACCCGCGGGCGGAGTTCGGCGAGGCGCTGGACGCGGTCGCCGTCCAGATGACCGCCGCGCAGGCGGCCTCCGCGGCGCTCCTGCCCGACGTCGAGGTCGTGGCGGCGGACCAGACGTACGCGGTCAACGACACCCAGGGCGTCGACAGCGCCTGGGGCCTGGACCGGATCGACCAGCGCTCGCTCCCGCTCGACCACGCGTACACCTTCGACTCCCGCGCCGGAGCCGGCGTGCGCGTCTACGTCGTCGACACCGGCATCAGCCCGGACCCGACCCTGGGCACGCGTCTGTCGGCCGGCTACTCGGCGATCGCCGACGGCTACGGGACGAGCGACTGCCACGGGCACGGCAGCCATGTGGCGGGCATCGTCGGCTCGACCCGGTGGGGCGTGGCGAAGGCCGCGACCCTCGTGCCCGTGCGGGTCCTGGCGTGCAACGGCCAGGGGGCGACCACGGGCATCGTGGCGGGACTCGACTGGATCGCGGCCCACCACCCGTCCGGCACGCCGGGCGTGGTCAACATGTCGCTCGGCGGACCGGTCTCCGCAGCGTTGAACGAGGCCGTCGCCTCGCTCGTCGGCCGGGGGCTGACGGTCGTCGCCGCCGCCGGGAACGCGTCCGCCGACGCGTGCACGGTCTCCCCCGCCTCGGCGCCGGCCGCGCTGACCGTCGGCGCCACCGGCCAGAACGACGCCCGGGCGTCGTTCTCGAACTACGGCTCGTGCGTGGACCTGTTCGCCCCGGGCGTGGCGATCCCGTCCTCCTCGCCGACCAACGCCGCCGGCGCGTCGATGAGCGGGACGTCGCAGGCCTCCCCGCACGCGGCCGGGGTGGCCGCGCTGTACCTGGCGCAGTCGCCGGCGGCGACACCCGCGCAGGTCGAGCTCGCCCTGCTGACGGCCGCTCAGCCCGTGGTCACCGACGCACGGTCCGCCTCGACGCTCCTGCTCTCCAGCGCGGTCGCGGCCGCATCGACCACCGCGGTCGACGTGACGACCACGGCGACGACGACCTCGCTCAAGCTGGCCTGGACGGCCGGCACGGCGGGCAGCACCATCACCCGGTGGACGGTGCTGCGTCGCGTCGTCGGCACGGGCACGTGGCAGTCGACGGTGGTCACGAGGCCGACGATCACGTTCAGCTCGCTCGCACCCGCGACGAGCCTGGACGTCGCGATCACCGGGGTGGACGCCACGGGCGCCACCGCGTCGACGACCCTGACGGTAGCCACCGTAGCGGCGCCGGACGCACCGGCCCTGAGCGCCTCGACCACCTTGCGCACGGCCCGGCTCGTCTGGACGGCCCCGACCGTCTCGCCGGCGCTCGTGACCGGGTACACCGTGCAGCGCTCGACCAACGGCTCGACCTGGTCGACGGTCGCCACCACGACCCGGACCACCACGTCGGCCACCGTCACGGGCCTGGCCCCGGGCTCGACGACCTGGTTCCGCGTGGCGGCCTCGGCGAGCACGACGGTGGGTGCATGGTCCACACCGCTCGCGGTCGGGACCGCCGCGGCGCCGAGCGCACCGAACGCCCTCGCGGTCACCGCGACGTCCGCGACCACGGCGACTCTCACGTGGGCGGCCCCGTCGGTCTCCGCGGGCTTCGTCGAGCGGTACGTCGTGCAGCGCAGCACCGACGGGCTCACGTGGAAGACCGTCCCTCGGGCCGAGCCTTCGGCGACGACGGCCACGCTCACCGGGCTGAGCCCCGCGACCGGCTACCTGGTCCGGGTCGCGGCGGCGGGTGAGGGCGTCACGGGTTCCTGGGCGCCGTCCGTGCCGCTGACGAGCCTGCCGCTGCCGACGCAACCGGCCGCCGTCGGGGTGAATGCCACGATGACGACCGCGACCGTGACCTGGCAGACGCCGAGCGAGGCGAGCGCCGTGACCGGGTACCGGGTCGGATGGTCGCTCAACGGGCTGACCTGGAAGACCGTGGACGTCGCCGCCGACGCCCGGACCACGACGCTCGTCGGGCTCAAGCCGGGCACGCCCTACCAGGTCAGGACTGCGGCCCTGGCCGACAAGCTCCTCGGCCCGTGGAGCGACGCCGCAGGCGTCACGACCGCGGTCGCACCGTCGGCCCCGCGCAGCGCGACGGTCACCGCGCGCACGACCACGAGCCTGACGCTCACCTGGGCGCCTCCGACGACGGCCGCTCCCGCGGTCACCGCCTACCGCGTGGAGTGGTCCACGGACGGGGTCACCTGGGCGGCCACGAGCGTCCCGCCCACGACGACGCAGGTGACGCTGGGCTCGTTGCGCCGGGGGACGATCTACCGGCTGCGCGTGGCGGCGCTGAGCCCGGAGACGACCAGCCCGTTCGCCTCGACGTCGGGCACGACCGCCACCAGCTGAGGAACGTCCCGAGGCGGCCGCGCGCTCAGGTGGCGCACGGCCGCCGCACCACATCCGCATTGCCCCTTTACAACGTTAGAGAACCGCCGCTACGGTCAGCGCGAGCCCGGACCTGGAGCGGCGTGCGTCGTCGCCCGGTGTGGCTCCCCTGCGTCCAACGCTGCACCAGGAGACCCATGTGAGCGCCAGAACGACCGTTCGCCACCTCGCCACCCTGTCCCTCGTCGCCGCACTGACGGCCACGGGTGCCGTCGCCGCGAGCGCCGGACCACCCAGGACCCCGACCCCACCGACCCCCACGTTCGCCGACGCGACCGTGCACGACCCCTCCGTCGTCGTCGCGGACGACGAGGTGTGGGTGTTCGGCTCGCACCTGCAGGTCGCCAAGACGGACGACCTCATGGCCTGGGAGCAGGTCGCCTCGGGCGTGAACGCCGACAACCCGATCTTCGACGACGTGGTCAGCGAGCTCGCCGAGACGTTCGCGTGGGCGCAGTCCGACACGCTGTGGGCCGCGGACGTGATCCAGCTGGGCGACGGCCGGTTCTACATGTACTACAACGCGTGCAAGGGCGACTCGCCCCGCTCGGCGCTCGGCGTCGCGGTCTCCGACGACGTCGACGGACCCTACGAGGACCTGGGCATTGTGCTGAGGTCCGGCATGTGGGACCAGATCAGCGAGGACGGCACCGTCTACGACGCGCGGGTGCACCCCAACGTCGTCGACCCGGACGTGTTCTACGACGCGGACGGCAAGCTGTGGATGGTCTACGGCTCGTACTCGGGCGGCATCTTCGTCCTCGAGATGGACCCGCAGACCGGCAAGCCCCTGCCCGACCAGGGCTACGGCAAGCACCTCGTGGGCGGCAACCACAGTCGCATCGAGGCGCCCAACGTCATGTACGACGAGGGCGCCGGCTACTACTACCTGTTCCTCTCGTTCGGCGGGCTGGACGCCACGGGCGGCTACAACATGCGCGTCGCGCGCTCGCTGAACCCCGACGGCCCGTACCTGGACGCCGAGGGCAACGACATGAGCGAGGTCAAGGCCGACCCGAGCCTGCCACTGTTCGACGACGCCTCCATCGAGCCGTACGGCGTGAAGATCATGGGCAGCTACCTGTTCCAGCGTGAGGTCGGCGACCCGGGCACCGGCCTGGGCGTCGGGTACGTCTCCCCCGGCCACAACTCGACGTACGTCGACGAGGCCACGGGCCGCAAGTTCCTCGTCTTCCACTCCCGGTTCCCGGGTCAGGGCGAGACGCACAACGTGCGGGTGCACGAGATGTTCATCAACAGCGCCGGCTGGCCCGTCGTGGCGCCCTACCGCTACGCGGACGACGGCTCGACGCCGGCCCCGCTGGCGAGCGCCGCCGCCACGACCTCCAAGACGCACGTCGCGAAGATCACGCGTGAGGACGCCGTCGGGCAGTACGCGCTGATCGACCACGGCAAGGCCATCAACACCACGCCGGTCGAGTCCGTCTCCGTGAAGCTCGAGAAGAACGGCAAGGTCACGGGCGCCCTGAAGGGCACGTGGACGCTGAAGGGCTCGAACCGGGCGCGGATCGTCTCCGGCGGCCAGACCTACGACGGGGTGTTCACCCGGCAGTGGGAACCCGACCGCCAGGAGTGGGTCGTGACGTTCACCGTCCAGTCGGCGGCAGGTGTGTCCCTGTGGGGTAGCCACGTGGACCCGCTGTCCGCCAAGGCAGCCGTCGGTGCCGTCAAGGCCGACCTCGACCTCGGCGACACCTCGGCCGTGGTCGCCGACCTCACCCTGCCGACCGTCGGCACCAACGGGGTCGCGATCACGTGGGCGTCCAGCGACGCCGCCGTCGTGTCCACCACCGGTGAGGTGACCCGCCCCGAGAACGGCGCGGGCGACGCCACCGTGACCCTCACGGCGACGATCACCAAGGACCGCCGGACCGCGACCGCCGCGTTCACGGTCACGGTGCTGGAGCGCACCTCGGGCGGCACGATCGGCGCCTGGTCGTTCGAGGGCGACCTGGCCGACTCCACGGGCGCGCTGCCGGCCGCCACGGTGACCGGAGCCCGCGTCGACACCACCGGCGGCACGGTCTCCTACGTGGAGGGCGTGCAGGGCCAGGCCGTGCACCTCGACGGCGCGAGCGGCGTCCGCCTGCCCGACGGGCTGATCAGCGGGCCGACCTACACCGTGTCGATGTGGCTGCGGCCCGACGCGCTCACCCAGTTCACGTCCGCGTTCTTCGGTGCCCGCGACGCGAACAGCTGGGTCAGCGTCGTGCCCAAGGGCCACGACGGCGTGGGCGGCAACACGATGGTGTGGTCCGGGTCGGCCTGGTACGACGCCGGCACCCCGCTGCAGATCCCGGTCGGGCAGTGGAGCCACGTCGCGCTCACCGTCGACTCCGGGGACGTGACCGTCTACGTCGACGGCGTGCCGCAGTTCACCGGCACGGGCTTCCCCGATGTCTTCACCACGACCACAGGCACCTTCGCGGTGGGCGTGAACTGGTGGGACACCCCGTTCGCCGGTGACGTCGACGAGCTCTCGGTGCACGGCTCGGCCCTGACGGCCGAGGAGGTCGCGGCGCTCGCCACGCGCTGACCGCACGGACGGCGACCGGTCGGGCCCACGCGGGTCCGGCCGGTCGCCGTCCGTCCGGCGTGCCGGACGGGGTCAGGCCGCGACGGACTCGCGGTCCGCCGTCACCAGCGGGCGGCCGTCGAGCCCGAGCTCACGGAGCACGCGACCTTCGTCGTCGACCTCGAGCACGCTCGCGCGGCGCACGCGGGTGGGGCCGGCCGTGCCGAGCTGCTGGGCGAGCTCGCCGAGCGCCTGCACGGCCGCGGGCAGGGACGGCCGGCGCAACCGCAGGGGTGCGACGTCGGCGACCGCGTCGGCGGTGGCCAGCACGACGGTGGCGATGTACTGCATCGGTGACCTCCTCGAGGGTCGGGCTCCGGACCCGCCCGTGCGGCGACTCGCGGTTCAGGTCGACGGACCGACCTCTCCTGCCCATCGGCGCGTGGTCGGGATGCGTGAGCGATGGGACGGCGTGAGCGAGAGCGCCGCGTCGGCGCGACGACAGCGCCGGCTGCGGTGACCCCTGCACCTCGGGGCACCGCAGCCGAGGGCGTCAGATCCGGAACTGGCCGACGAGCCCTCGCAGCTCGGCCGACATCCGCGCGAGCTCACCGACCGACTGCAGCGACTCGCCCACCCCGGCGGTGGTGGCGTCGGCCGCGTCGGCGACGCCGACGATGTTCGCGGCGATCTCCCCCGCACCCGTGGCGGCCTCCGCGACCGAGCGGTTGACCTCGTTGGTCGTGGCGGTCTGCTCCTCGACGGCGGAGGCGATCGTGGACTGGTAGCCGCTGATCGAGTCGATGACCTCGGAGATCCGGCCGATCGCCGTGACCGCGGACTCGGTGTCCGCCTGGATCATCTCGATGCGCCGGGCGATGTCCTCGGTCGCGCGCGCCGTCTCCTGCGCGAGCTCCTTGACCTCGCCCGCGACGACGGCGAAACCCTTGCCCGCCTCGCCCGCACGCGCCGCCTCGATGGTCGCGTTGAGTGCGAGCAGGTTCGTCTGGCCGGCGATCCCGCTGATGACCTTGACCACGTCCCCGATCTCGCGACTCGACTCCCCGAGCCGGTTGACGGTGCCGGTCGTCTCCTGCGCGGCCTCGACCGCCCGGCCTGCGACGTGCACGGCCTCGGAGGCGTTGTGCGCGATCTCGCGGATGGAGGCGCCCATCTGCTCGGACGCGGACGCCACGGTCTGCACGTTCCGGGAGACCTGCTCGGCCGCGGCCGCGACGACGCCCGCCTGCGAGGCGGTCTCCTCGGCGCCCGAGGCGATCAGCTGGGAGGTGCCGGCCATCTGCTCCGTGGCGCTGGCCAGCGACCCTGCGGAGGCGTCGATCGTGCCCACGATGCCCCGCAGCCGCTCGACCGCGGCGTCCAGGGAGCCGCCCATCGTGCCGACCTCGTCGCGCGAGGTGAGCCCGGCGAGGTGGGTGAGGTCGCCCTCGGCGAGGGCACCCGAGACGGCGCGGACACGGTTGATCCCCCGCACGATGCTGCGGGCGACGCCGATCCCGATCGCCACGGCCAGGGTCAGCCCGAGGAGCAGCAGGACCACGACCTGGGTGCGGTTCGCTCCGTAGGCCTCGGTCGAGGCCTTCACGGCGGCGGCCGCGTCGGTCTTCTCGAGCTCGACCATGCTCGCGAGCGTGTCCATCATCGAGAGGATGTCGGCCTGCGAGTCGTCGCGCGCGACCGCCCAGGTGGCCAGGTCCCCGGCTCGTCCGGCCGGGAAGAGCCGCTCGTCGCGGAGGGTGACGTACTCCTCCAGCGCGGCGGAGAAGTCGGCGAGCATCCCTTCGCGCGCGCTGTCCAGACCGGTGGCCTGGTACGCGTCCATCGCGGTGCGCGCGTCCGCCTCGGCGTCGGCGGCCTTGCCCTCGAAGGTCGTCAGGGACTCCTCGTCCTCGGAGAGCACCTGGTTCATCACCGCGATCCGCATCTCGAGCGTCGCCCGGCGCATCGTCGCGGCGAGCTCGAACCGGCCCATGTTGGCGCGGTAGAGCGTCTCGGTCCCCTGGTTGGTCGACCCGAGGGCGGAGATGCCGAGCACGCCGACGGCGACGGCGACGGCCGCGGCCGTGAAGACAGCGACGAGGATCTTCGTGCTCACGCCGCGGTCGGTGAACCAGCTCAGCAGTCCACGCGTTCCGGGATGCTCGTTCATGAGGGCCCCTTTCAAGGGCAGCAATGGTGTCGGGACCCGTGGCGACGAGGCCGAGGCGCAGGGTGCGGCGCCGACCTGTCCATCGGGCGGGTCGACATCGAGTCATAGGACTTAGGTCACCCTTGCCTTTCACCCCATGACATTGCGGCACGCTCCCGCAGGTCAGTCGCCCGCCGACCCTTGACGAGAGCCGGGTGAAACCGCTCTCGCGCGCCTGGCCAGCACGGTCGGAGGTCCTGGATCGGACGATCCTCGCTCACGTCCCGGACACGTCCGACGAGGCAGCGGCGTGCCGGTCGGCCGACCCCGGGGCGGGTCATCGCCGGTTCCCCGCACGGCGGGCGGGGGGCCCAGGGCGCGGACGGGGCATGGGAAAGGCCCGGTCCCCTCACGGGCCGGGCCGTTCTCCTGCCGCTCGCGCCGGCACGGCGCCGACGGCTCACACGGTCGGGGTGGCGGGATTCGAACCCACGACCTTCCGCTCCCAAAGCGGACGCGCTACCAACCTGCGCCACACCCCGTGGCACAGGAAGCCTAGTGCCCGCCGACCGCACGCCCCACGCCGCGCGACCCGTCGCGCACGCCCCGGTGGCACCCGGCCGGGCACGGTCGACCCACGGACCGCCGTGCGGGCCGGGCCGTGGTCACCAGCCGCTCTCACCTCGCAGCACGACGTCGGAGCCGCCGTCGACGAACACCAGCTGGCCGCACAGGTGCGTGTTCGACTCGCCGACGAGCCAGGCGTGCAGCGCGGCAGGGACCTCGGGGCCCATGATCCCGTGCAGCGGCATCGGCACGAGGGTGAGCAGCTGCTCGCGCGCCTCCGCGGTGGCGGTCATCTCGGCCGTCATGGGTGTCGCCACGACCCCGGGGCCGATCGCGTTCAGCGGGATCCCCGCGCCGGCCCAGTCGGCGGTCGCTGCGTGCCGGCGCATCCAGCGGGTCAGCGCGACCTTGGTCGAGGAGTAGATCTGGTCGCCCTTGTCCTGCTCGACCAGCACCGTGGCGCGGGCCAGCGCGCCGGGTTCGTCGTCGGCGAGCGCCCGCTCGACGAGCTCCTCGTCGTGGGCCATGAGCGTGGCCATCGAGCTGGTCAACGAGGCACGAGGAGCCGGCGAGCCGACGAGCAGAGGGCGCAGGCCTTCGAGGGTGGCCACGGCGCCGAAGTAGTTCACCGACACCGTCAGCGGGGTGGGGATCGCGAGTCCGGCGTTGGCCACGACGGCGTCGATCGTGCCTCCCGACAGGGCACGGACCTGCTCGACGAGCGAGGCGCGGCCACCGACGGTCGCCAGGTCCACCTCGACCTCGGCGTCGTGCAGGTCGACCCCGATGACCCTCTCGCCGCGGGCCCGCAGCAGCTCGGCGGTCGCCCGCCCGATGCCCGAGGCCGATCCGGTGATGACGACGGTGCGCATGGTGCCTCCTCCGAGAGGGGCGCCGGCCGCGGGCCGGCGACCTCGCCGACTCCTGACCTTTTTCACGCTAGACGCACGGCCACCACCGGCGAGTGACCTACGTCCCGCGCGCGAGGACGTCCCGCCGATCGGGAACCTTTGCGCGGGTCACGGCGTTAGGGCTACCGTCAGTCAACTTCGGCGTGTCGATGCCGGTCCTCGCGACCGGGCCAGCACGCCCGTGGACCAGGGACGAGGAGGCGAGGAGCGTGCGCAACCGCACCGCCGCCACCCCCCTGCGTGCCCACGCCGTGCGCCGCCCTGCCGCGCACACCTGCTGTCGCTGTCTCTAGAGCGCTGGCCGACCTCCACGCGAGGACACCCACGCCCCGGGGCGCAGTCCCCCCGCGCCAGCGCTCGCCCCACGCCGACCTCCTCGGGACCCTCGCGGTCCCGAGGCCACGGCCCAGCACCGCCGCTCGTGCACCTCCCGTCCAGTCCCCCAGCCGCGCACGCGGCACACCACCCGAAGAGGAACCATGGCCCGCATCTACGACGACGCGACGCAGCTCATCGGCAACACCCCCCTCGTCCGCATCAACAAGATCACCGACGGCGCCCCGGCGACGGTGGTCGGCAAGCTCGAGTTCTACAACCCGGCCAACTCCGTCAAGGACCGCATCGGCGTCGCGATCATCGACGCGGCCGAGGGGTCCGGCGAGCTCAAGCCCGGCGGCACCATCGTCGAGGCGACCTCGGGGAACACCGGTATCGCGCTGGCGTTCGTCGGCGCGGCCCGCGGCTACGACGTCGTGCTGACGATGCCCGAGACGATGTCGAAGGAGCGTCGTGCACTGCTGCGCGCCTTCGGCGCCGAGCTGATCCTGACCCCGGGCTCCGAGGGCATGAAGGGCGCGGTCAACAAGGCCGACGAGGTCGTCGCGACCCGCCCCGGCGCGATCCTGGCCCGCCAGTTCGCCAACGAGGCCAACCCGGCGATCCACCGCAAGACCACCGCCGAGGAGATCTGGGCCGACACGGACGGCGAGGTCGACATCGTCGTGGCCGGCATCGGCACGGGCGGCACCATCACGGGTGTGGGCCAGGTGCTCAAGGAGCGCAAGCCCGGCGTCCAGATCGTCGGTGTCGAGCCCGCCGAGTCGCCGATCCTCAACGGCGGCCAGCCCGGCCCGCACAAGATCCAGGGCATCGGTGCGAACTTCGTGCCCGAGATCCTCGACACGAGCATCTACGACGAGATCATCGACGTCGACGCCGAGACGGCCGTGGCCGTGGCCCGTCGCGCCGCCAAGGAGGAGGGCCTGCTCGTCGGCATCTCCTCCGGTGCCGCGCTGCACGCCGCAACCCTGCTGGCCCGGCGCCCGGAGAACGCCGGGAAGCTGATCGTGGCGATCATCCCGTCCTTCGGTGAGCGCTACCTGTCCTCCGTGCTGTACGCCGACCTGCTCGACTGAGAGAGCCACCATGTCCGCACCTCTGCACTTCTGGGCCACCCTGCGGGAGGACCTCGAGGCCGCACGGCACCGCGACCCCGCGGCGCGCACGCTGCTCGAGGTCGCCCTCGGGTACCCGGGCGTGCACGCGGTGTGGGCGTACCGGCTCGCGCACCTGATGTGGCACGAGCCGGGCCTGCGCCTGCCGGCCCGGCTCGTTTCCCAGACGGCGCGTGCCCTGACCGGCGTGGAGATCCACCCGGGTGCGCGGCTGGGCCGTCGGCTGTTCATCGACCACGGCATGGGCGTCGTCATCGGCGAGACCGCCGAGGTCGGCGACGACGTCGTGCTGTTCCACGGCTCGACGCTCGGCGGCAAGTCGATGCGCCGCGGCAAGCGCCACCCGACGCTCGGCGACGGCGTGGTGGTCGGCGCGGGCGCGAAGGTGCTCGGACCGGTGTGGATCGGCGACGGCGCGCAGATCGGGGCCAACGCGGTCGTGATCCAGGACGTGCC
This sequence comes from Cellulomonas soli, assembly GCF_013409305.1. Taxonomy (GTDB): domain Bacteria; phylum Actinomycetota; class Actinomycetes; order Actinomycetales; family Cellulomonadaceae; genus Cellulomonas; species Cellulomonas soli. Next base: position 53,519 of record NZ_JACBZJ010000001.1, read on the forward strand.
GGCCGGTGCGATCGCCGTCGGGGTTCCGGCCGTCGTCCGCCGCCGTGCGCCCGAGACGCCGTTCGACGTCGAGGTCGACGACCCGGCGATCTACATCTGAGCCGGCCACCCGCTGGCCTGTCCGGGAGCCGTACCCGCCGGTAACCTGACGGCGCGCACGGCCCGCGACGGGCGTGCCGATCACGTCAACGGCGACGGGGGCACCTCATGCGGCTGGGCTACCACACGGGCTACTGGTCGGCGGGCGTCCCCGCCGGGGCGCAGGACGCGGTCCTCGCCGCCGAGCGCCTCGGCTTCGACTCGGTGTGGACCGCCGAGGCGTACGGCTCGGACGCGTTCACGCCCCTGGCCTGGTGGGGTGCCCGCACGTCGCGCGTGCGGCTGGGGACGGCCGTCGCGCAGATCTCCGCACGCACCCCGACAGCCACCGCGATGGCCGCCCTCACCCTCGACCACCTGTCCGGGGGGCGAGCGGTGCTCGGCCTGGGCGTCTCGGGCCCGCAGGTCGTCGAGGGCTGGTACGGCCAGCCGTTCGCGCGTCCACTGGCCCGTACGCGGGAGTTCGTCGCGATCGTCCGGCAGGTGCTGGCCCGCCAGGGCCCTGTCACGTTCGACGGCGAGTTCTACCGGTTGCCGCTGCCCGCGGGCGAGGGCTCGGGGCTCGGCAAGGCGTTGCGGTCCACCGTCCACCCGTTGCGGGCCGACCTTCCCGTCCACCTGGCCGCCGAGGGGCCCAGGAACGTCGCCCTGTCCGCCGAGATCGCCGACGGCTGGCTGCCGATGTTCTACTCCCCGCGCATGGACGACGACTACCGGCAGCTGCTGGCCGACGGGTTCGCGCGGCGGGGTCCGGGTCTGCGCCCTGTCGAGGAGTTCGAGGTCTCGGCCACCGTCCCGGTCGTGCTGGGCCCGGACGTGGAGTCCGCGGCCTCGCAGATCCGCCCGTTCATCGCGCTGTACGCGGGCGGCATGGGGGCCAAGGGTGCCAACTTCCACCGCAACGTGCTCGACCGGCTCGGCTACGGCGAGGCGTGCGACGAGATCCAGGCGCACTACCTGGCGGGCGACCGGGAGCGGGCCGCCGGCGCGGTCCCGATCGAGCTCGTGCAGGACGTCGCCCTGGTCGGGCCGCCCGAGGAGATCGCAAGGCGGCTGCCCGCGTGGCGGGCGACGGCGATCACGACGCTGCTCGTGCAGACCGACCCTCGCATGCTCGAGCCGATCGCCGCACTGCTGGCCTGACGGGCCCTCCCCTGCCCGGCGCGAGGTCGCCGCACGCCTCGCCACGTCACGTCCGTCCACCCGTCGGGACTGCCGCACCCCGGACGACGGACTCGTTACGGTGTGACCAACCCGTGAGCATCGCGTCTCACATGGCAGGCACCGTCGGGCGTCGACGTGCCGGGGCACCCCACCCGAGGACGCATCCCCTGGTCCAGCCCGCGTACACCCGGACCGGCGACGCGACCCGAAGTCGGGCGTTGCGGTCGTCGCCGCCCACCCCCGAGGAGGCATCCGCCCATGACCGAGCACCGCTTCGGCTTCCGCACCCGCGCGCTGCACGCCGGCGGCATCCCTGACGCCGTCACCGGCGCTCGTGCCGTGCCGATCTACCAGACCACCTCGTTCGTGTTCCAGGACACCGCGGACGCCGCGAACCTGTTCGCGCTGCAGAAGTACGGGAACATCTACTCCCGCATCGGCAACCCCACGGTCGCCGCGCTCGAGGAGCGCCTGGCCTCGCTCGAGGGTGGCATCGGTGCGGTCGCCACGGCCTCGGGCATGTCGGCGGAGTTCATCACCTTCGCCGCGCTCGTCGGAACCGGGGACCACGTGGTCGCCTCCGCCCAGCTGTACGGCGGGACCGTCACGCAGCTCGACGTCACGCTGCGCCGGTTCGGTGTCGAGACGACGTTCGTCCCGGGCACCGACCCCGCCGACTACGCCGCCGCGATCCGCCCGGAGACCAAGGTGCTCTACACCGAGGTCATCGCCAACCCCTCCGGCGAGATCGCCGACCTGGCCGGGCTCGCGCAGGTCGCGCACGAGGCGGGCATCCCGTTGGTGGTCGACGCGACGCTCGCCACCCCGTACCTCGTGCGCCCGATCGAGCACGGCGCCGACATCGTCATCCACTCGGTGACCAAGTTCCTCGGCGGGCACGGCACCACGCTGGGCGGGGTCGTCGTGGAGTCGGGGCGGTTCGACTGGGGCAACGGCAAGTTCCCCCAGATGACCGAGCCGGTCCCCTCCTACGGCGGGGTCAGCTGGTGGGGCAACTTCGGGGAGTACGGGTTCCTCACCAAGCTGCGCTCCGAGCAGCTGCGCGACATCGGACCCGCACTGTCGCCGCAGTCCGCCTTCCAGCTGCTGCAGGGCGTCGAGACGCTCCCGCAGCGCCTGGACGCCCACCTGGCCAACGCCCGCACGGTGGCGCAGTGGCTCGACGCCGACCCGCGCGTGGCGTACGTCAGCTGGGCGGGCCTGCCCGGGCACGTGCACCACGAGCGCGCCCGCCGCTACCTGCCGCTCGGGCCCGGTTCGGTCTTCGCATTCGGGCTCGCGCCCGTCGGCGAGCGGGACGCCCGCGACATCGGTCGAACGTTCATCGAGCAGCTGCAGCTGGCCAGCCACCTGGCCAACGTCGGCGACGCCCGCACGCTCGTCATCCACCCGGCCTCGACGACGCACCAGCAGCTGTCCGCGGATCAGCTGGCCGCCGCAGGCGTCCCGGGTGACCTCGTGCGGCTCAGCGTGGGGCTCGAGGACGCCGACGACATCTTGTGGGACCTCGACCAGGCGTTGTCCGCCGCGACCGGGCTCACCCGCGAGGGCACCCCGACCGCGGTGGCCCCGCCCGACGCGCAACCCGCCACGACCGCACCCGACTCGACCCGGACGGAGACGACCCGATGAGCGCGCGCACCTGGATCGGGCCGAGCGCCCCGGAGCGGCTGGGGATCCTGCGCGCCACCCGCTCGATCGCGATCGTCGGCGCCTCCGACAACCCCTCACGGGCGAGCAACTTCGTGGCCACCTACCTGCTGTCGAGCTCGCCGTACGAGGTGTACTTCGTCAACCCGCGCGTGCGCGAGATCCTCGGGCACCCGGTGTACCCGAGCCTGGACGCGCTTCCCGTGGTGCCCGACCTGGTCGAGGTGTTCCGTCGCGCCGAGGACCTGCCCACGGTCCTCGAGGAGACGATCGCGGTCGGGGCGAAGACCCTGTGGCTGCAGCTCGGCGCGTGGGACGAGGACGTCGCCCGGCGCGGCGAGGCGGCCGGCCTGCAGGTCGTGATGGACCGCTGCGTGAAGATCGAGCACGCGCGCTTCCACGGCGGCCTGCACCTGGCCGGTTTCGACACGGGCGTCATCAGCTCCCGTCGGGCACGCCTCTGAGACGGCACGGGCAGGACGGGTGAGGATGGCGCCGTGGACGACGACTACCTCGAGGCGGTGCTCGACCTCGTCGCGCAGATCCCGTCCGGTCGGGCGATGACGTACGGCACGATCGCCGACGTCCTCGCCGAACGGATGCAGGCGCAGGGGCACCCGCGTCGCGGTGGGCCACGGCAGGTGGGTCAGGTGATGAGCCGCGCGGGCGGTGGCGTGCCCTGGTGGCGGGTGGTCGACGCAGCAGGCCGACCCCCGCAGCACCATCGCACGCGGGCACTGACGGAGCTGCGCGCCGAGGGCACGCCGTTGTCGGCCGACGGCGAGCGGGTCGCGCTGCGACGGGCCATCTGGTTCCCCGACGAGACGGGCTGAGCCGGACGGGACCGCGCGTCCGCGGCTCGCTCGACGCCCGGACCGTCACTCCCGGCGGACGAGGACAAGGGCCCGGTCGTCGCCCTCGTCCGAGCGCAGCGCGTCCAGCACCGCGTCAGCCCCACCGCGCCGCGTCGACAGCACCGCCTCGGCGACGCCGAGCAGCCGGTCCGTGGCCTGCTCCAGGTCCAGCCCGGGGGCGTCGACCAGGCCGTCGGTGTAGAGCATGAGGATGTCGCCCGGCTCGATGCGCCCGGTGACCCCCCGGCACGCGAGGGCGTCGACCACCCCGAGCGCCGGGCTGCCGATCGTGTCGAGCACCTCGATCGCGCCCGACCCGGCGTGCAGGTGCACGGGAGGCGGATGACCCGCCGAGGCGACCCAGTACTCGCCCGTGCCCTGGTCGAGGCTCATGTGCACCGCCGAGGCGAAGCCCTCGTCCCACACCTGGTCGAGCAGGTAGTCGTTGGCCGCGGGCAGGAACTGCTCGCGCGGCATGGCACCCAGCAGGCCGCCGAACGCCCCCGAGAGCTGCAACGAGCGCACCCCGGCCTCCTGCCCCTTGCCCGAGACGTCGACGACCACGATCTCGAGCTCGGGGCCGTCCCGGTGCGTGCTCGACACCACGAAGTCCCCGGAGAACGCGTCCGCGTGCGCCGAGCGCACGACCGACTCCACACGCCAGCCGTCGGGCAGCGCCGGGATGCGGCCGTGCGCCGCCAGCCGGTCGCGCAGGTCGACGATCATCAGCCCGCCGGTCGCCCCGCGCAGCGGCGGCCCCTGCCGCCCGAGGGCGAACCATGCCGACGCAGCAGCGGCGAGCGTCACGGCGAGCAGGTCGCCCTGGGTCACGTCGGTGGAGCCGCCCCACCACAGCAGCCAGGTCATCCCGGCGGCGACGATGCCGACCACGAGCACCGCCTGGTAGCGCAGCAGCAGCGCCGCGAGCACGACGACGACGAGGCAGGCCGTCACCGGGAACCACCCCGGGGCCCGTTGCGTGCCCAGCCCGATGGCGAGCACGAGCCCCACCAGCACGCCGGTCAGCGCGACCTGGTTCTGCCGGGCGATCCGCTGCCACCGCGTGCGTGCCCGCAGCGCCGCCTCCGAGGCGGCGGAGGAGCTGGGACGCGTCGCCATCTGGGCAGCCTAGGGTCGGCACGTCGCTGCCACGACCGGTGGGGCCCGGACGCCTCAGGTCCCCGAAATGGCCTGGCGGCCCCCGCTGCGCCGAGCGAGGATCAAGCCCATGACCAGCCCGTCCTTCCCCCGCGCCCTGCCCACCGGTCTGCGGTTCGTCCCGCTCACCGCCGACGACAAGCCCGCCGTGCTCGACCTGGACACCTGGGCCTTCCCGGGGACCGTCCCGGTCGCCGAGCTCGAGGCGATGCCGTTCCCGCTCACGTGGGACCGCTCGTGGGGCGTGCGCGGTGAGGACGTCGAGGACGGCCCCCTCCTCGGCATCCACGGGTCGTACCCGTTCGGCGCCTTCCCGGTGCCCGGCGCGACCGTCCCCGTCTCGGGCCTCACCTGGGTCGGGGTGCACCCGCAGGCGCGTCGTCGCGGCATCCTCTCGGCGATGATCGACCGCCACCTGTCCGACTGCGTCGAGCGCGGCGAGCCCGTCTCGGCGCTGTTCGCCGCCGAGCCTGCCATCTACGGCCGCTTCGGCTACGGGTCCGCAGCCGACGACATCAAGGTCACGCTCGCGCGCGGGGCTGCCCTGCGAGACGTCCCGGGGTCGGCCGAGCACACGGCCCGCATCGAGCATGCGACGCAGGACGCGCACGGCGCACTGGTCGACACCGTGCACCGTGCGGCCGGCAGCGCGGCGGGCGGCGGCCTGGGCCGACCGGGGTGGGCGACCCGGCAGACGCCCGAGCTGCAGGCCTCCTTCTGGTCCGACCCGCCGCAGTGGCGCAACGGCGGGGAGTCGCTGCGGATCCTCGTCGTCGAGCGGGACGGGCAGCCGCGCGGCTACGCGCTGTTCCGGCGCAAGTCCGTCTGGGAGGACGCCGGACCGCGCGGCACGGTGCACGTGCGCGAGGCCGTCGCGCTCGACGCGGCCGCGGCGCACGCGCTGTTGAGCCGGCTGCTGGACCTCGACCTCATGGCGAGCGTGCACGTCGGGATGCTCCCCACCGACGACGCGCTGCTCGGCCTGCTGGTCGACACCCGGGCCGGCGAACGGCGCGTGAGCGACAACGTGTGGGTCCGCGTGGTCGACGTGCCCGCTGCGCTCGCCGCGCGCCGCTACGCCGCCGACGTCGACGTGACCCTCGCGGTGCGCGACGAACGCCTGGCCTCGAACACCGGCACGTGGCGCGTGCGGGCCCGGGCGTTCGAGGCGGACGTGCACGTCGAGCGCACGCAGGCCCCCGCCGACCTCGCGCTGGACGTGCGCGAGCTGGGCTCGGCGTACCTGGGCGGGCGCGCGCTCACCGGGCTCGCGCAGGCCGGGCTGGTCGACGTGCGTGAGGCCGCCGCGCTGGGCCGGGCATCGGCCGCCTTCGGCTGGCCGGTCGCGCCGGTGTGCTCCTGGGTGTTCTAGGCAGGCCCGTGCGCGGACCGGTCCCGACCCTCGGTCAGGACCGGTCCGTCCGGCAGGTCAGCGGTGCGTCAGCTGCGGGAGGCCTCGTACTGCGCGAGCAGGTCGATGCGCCGCTGGTGACGCGGGTCGCCGCTGAACGGCTCGGCCACGAACGCGTCCACGAACGAGAGCGCCTCGGCCACGGTGTGCTGGCGCGCCCCGACCGCGATCACGTTCGCGTCGTTGTGCTGACGGCCGAGCCGGGCGGTGTCCAGGTTCCAGGCGAGCGCGGCACGCACGCCGTCGACCTTGTTCGCGGCGATCTGCTCGCCGTTGCCCGACCCGCCGATCACCACGCCCAGCGACCCCGGGTCGGCCACGACCGCCTCGCCCGCCGCGAGGCACATGGGCGGGTAGTCGTCCTGGGAGTCGTACGCGTGGGCGCCGTGGTCGACGACCTCGTGACCTGCGTCCCGCAGGTGATCGACGAGAGCTGCCTTGAGCTCGAACCCGGCATGGTCGGCGGCGACGTGGATGCGCATGCGGGCATTGTTCCGCACGTCGGGCGGGGGCTGCCACGTCGGCCCACGGCTGAACCGGCCGGGCGCGTCGGCACCGGTCCCTAGGGTGTACCCATGACGCGCAGCGGAATCGACCTGACCGCCCTCGACCCCGACGTCCGTCCGCAGGACGACCTCTACGCCCATGTGAACGGGCGCTGGCTGGCCTCGCACGAGATCCCCGCCGACCGTGCCATGGACGGCGCGTTCCGCGCGCTGCACGACCTGTCCGAGGAGCGGGTGCGCGACATCATCACGGCCGCCGCCGGGCACGCGGACGGCGACGGCGTGGAGGCGAAGATCGGCGCGGTCTACGCCGCGTTCATGGACACCGACGCGGTGGAGGCCGCCGGAACCACCCCCCTGCGGGCCGACCTGGACGTCGTCGATGCTGCCACCGACAAGGCCGCGCTGATCCGTGCCCTCGGGCAGCTGCAGCGCACGGGTGCGGCCGGCGCCGTGGCGTTCTGGGTCGACAACGACGCCAAGGACCCGCAGACGTACGTCGTGCACCTCACGCAGTCTGGTCTGGGCCTGCCCGACGAGTCGTACTACCGCGACGAGCAGTACGCGGCCGTGCTGAGCGCCTACCAGCCGCACGTGGCGCGCATGCTCCTGCTCGCCGGCGTCGCCTCGGACCAGACGGACGCGGACGCCCGTGCGACGCGCGTCGTGGCGCTCGAGACGGCCCTCGCGGCCGGTCACTGGGACGTCGTCAAGGACCGCGACGCCGATCTGACCTACAACAAGCGGACCCTGCTCGACCTGGCGGCCGAGGCCACCGGGTTCGACTGGGTGGCCTGGGCGGACGCCCTGGGGGCACCGGCCGGAGCGCTCGACCAGCTCGTGGTCCGCGAGCCCTCGTTCGCGGAGGCGTTCGCCCGGCTGTGGTCCACCGAGACGATCGAGAGCTGGAAGGACTGGCTCGCGTACCACGTCGTCAGCGCCCGTGCCCCGTACCTGCACGACGAGGTCGTGCAGGCGAACTTCGACTTCTACGGGCGCACGCTCACCGGCGCCCAGGAGCTGCGGGACCGGTGGAAGCGCGGCGTCTCGCTCGTCGAGGGCGTCCTCGGCGAGGCCGTCGGCGAGGTCTACGTCGCGCAGCACTTCCCGGCCGCGCACAAGGAGCGGATGGAGACGCTCGTCGAGCACCTGGTCGAGGCGTACCGCGAGTCGATCTCCGCCCTCGACTGGATGGGGCAGGAGACGAAGGTCAAGGCGCTGGCCAAGCTCGACGCCTTCACCCCGAAGATCGGCTACCCGGTGCGGTGGCGCGACTACGCGGCCCTCGAGGTCGACGCGAGCGACCTGCTGGGTAACGTGCGACGGGCCTTCGCGTTCGAGCAGGACCGCGAGCTGCACAAGATCGGCCGCCCGATCGACCGCGACGAGTGGTTCATGACCCCGCAGACGGTCAACGCCTACTACAACCCGGGCATGAACGAGATCGTCTTCCCGGCCGCGATCCTGCAGCCGCCGTTCTTCGACGCGGACGCCGACGACGCGGTCAACTTCGGTGGCATCGGCGCGGTCATCGGGCACGAGATCGGCCACGGCTTCGACGACCAGGGCTCCAAGTACGACGGCGACGGCCTGCTCGAGGACTGGTGGACGGCCGAGGACCGCGCCGAGTTCGAGACGCGCACCAAGGCCCTGATCGACCAGTACTCCACGTTCTCCCCGCAGCAGCTCGACGGCTCGCACCACGTCAACGGTGCGCTGACGATCGGGGAGAACATCGGCGACCTGGGCGGCCTGTCGATCGCGCTCAAGGCGTACCGCATCGCCCTGGGACGCCCGCTCGACGAGGCCCCGGTGATCGACGGGCTCACGGGCACCCAGCGGGTCTTCCTCGGCTGGGCGCAGGTGTGGCAGTCGAAGGGGCGCGACGAGGAGGTCGTGCGCCGCCTCGCGATCGACCCGCACTCCCCCAACGAGTTCCGCTGCAACGGCGTGGTCCGCAACGTCGACGAGTTCTACGCCGCGTACGACGTGCAGCCCGGCGACGCCCTCTACCTGGCACCCGAGGACCGCGTGCGGATCTGGTGACGGCTGCGCGGCGGGCCCGTCTCAGTCGAAGACGGGCCCGCTCGTGCGGGTGCGCTTGAGCTCGTAGAAGCCGGGCACGCCGGTGACCAGGGCGAGGCCGTCCCACAGCCGACCGGCGTCGGCACCCCGGGGCGCCGGCGTCATGACCGGGCCGAACAGCCCGACGCCGTTCACGGCGACCACGGGCGTGCCGACGTCGTCGCCGACGAGCGTGATCGCCTCGGCGTGCGAGGCCCGCAGCGGCCCGTCCATCTCGTCGGTGTCGCCGTACGCGGCCAACGACGCCGGGAGCCCGGCCTCGTCGAGCGACTCCCGGATGATGGCGGCCGTGTCACGGCGCTGACCCGGGTGCCGACGGGTCCCCAGGGCGTCGTAGAGCGGGCGCACGTGCGCGGCGCCGTGCAGTTCCTGGGCAGCGGTCAGCACACGGACGGCCGCCCACGAGTCGTCCATCAACCGGCGGTACTCCTCGGGCAGGTCACGACCCTCGTTCAGCACGGACAGGCTCATCACGTGCCAGCGCACGTCGATGTCGCGCACCTGCTCCACCTCGACGACCCATCGGGACGTCATCCACGCCCACGGGCAGGCGGGGTCGACCCAGATGTCGGCGGTCTGGCGGACAGGGACGGACGGGGACGTCGAGGTCACGGGCGTGCTCCTGCAGGTGCGAGGGGGCGGTGCGGGCCGGGCGGCGTCGCGCCTGCTCATCATGCCAACGCGTTCGTCCGGCTCGGGAACCCGGTGGCCCCGCGTCGTCTCAGGGCAGCTGCGACCAGGCGCCGCTCGCGAGCCGGAAGCCGACGCCGTCGGCGCCCGTGCAGGTCACGCCGTCGGTCGCGCTGGTGCAGGTGTAACCGCCGACCGTCATCGACGAGCCGTACTCGAGGGTCGCGACGTCGTCGCCCGCGACGGCCGGGGGTGCGCCGTCGACGCACGGGACGGTCACGCCGTCGGTGCTCAGGACGAAGACGTGCCCCGTCTGCCCCGTACACCCGGCCGCGACGGGCGCCTCGAAGCGGATCGAGGCGATCGTGCAGGTGACGCCGTCGACCGAGACGGTGCAGGCGATGTTCCCGCTCGGCATCCGGAACGTGGTCGGCGCCGTGCCCGCGGTGCCCGTGCTCGTCGACGGGGACGAGGCCACGGTCGCGGCGGTGCCGGGGCCGTCGTCCGGGGTCGACGAGGTGGACGACCCTGCGACCCAGACCCCGACGAGCACCAGGAGGGCGAGCACGAGCACGACGTCGGCGACGACGAACGCGAGCATCCCTCGCCCCATGCCGCGTTCCCGCGGACCCCCGTTGACCATGCCCCTCCTCTGCGCGGCACACCGGCTGCCGCGCCCCAGGATCACACGACCGGCACCCCGCCTGCACCCCGTGCCCACCCGGCGGCGGCGCAGCCGGCGGGCCTGTGCACAGGCACGGTCGGGCACGGGGTGCCGTGGCATGATCGTCGCGGCCACGAGCCGTGACCGCTCCCCGCCGAGCGCCGCTCGGCACAGCCTGAAGGAGACCCCGCGTGCCCGGTGAGAACCTGACCCGTGCCGAGGCGCGCGAGCGCGCCTCGGTCGTGCGGACCGCGTCGTACGACGTGACGCTCGACCTGTCGAGGAGCCCGAAGACCTTCGCCTCGCGCACCGTCGTCCGGTTCTCTGCGACCCCGGGCGCCGGGACGTTCGTCGACCTCGTCGCACCGGCCGTCCATGCGATCACCCTCAACGGTCACGCCCTGGACCCTGCCGCGGTGTTCTCCGACTCGCGCATCGCTCTGGAGGGGCTCGCCGAGCAGAACGAGCTGGTCGTCGACGCCGAGTGCGCGTTCATGCACACCGGCGAGGGGCTGCACCGGTTCGTGGACCCGGTCGACGACGAGGTGTACCTGTACTCGCAGTTCGAGGTCGCCGACTCGCGCCGGATGTTCGCGGTGTTCGACCAGCCGGACCTCAAGGCGCAGTTCACGTTCACCGTGACGGCCCCGGCGCACTGGCAGGTCGTCTCCAACTCCCCGCAGGTCGGCGAGCCCGCGCCCGTGCCGGACGGCGTGAACGCCAACGGTGGTGTCGACCGCGGCACCGCGACCTGGACGTTCGAGCCGACGCCGCGCATCTCCTCGTACATCACGGCGGTCGTCGCCGGCCCGTACCACGTGGAGCGCGGTGAGCTGACGAGCTCGGACGGTCGCACGGTCCCGCTCGGCGTCTACTGCCGCGGGTCGCTGGCCCAGCACCTCGACACCGACAACATCCTCGACGTGACCCGCGCGGGCTTCGCGTTCTACGAGGAGAAGTTCGGGGTGCCGTACCCCTTCGCCAAGTACGACCAGCTCTTCGTCCCCGAGTTCAACGCCGGCGCCATGGAGAACGCGGGCGCGGTGACGTTCCTGGAGTCGTACGTGTTCCGCTCCAAGGTCCCCGAGGCCACGGTCGAGCGCCGCGCGGTGACGATCCTGCACGAGCTCGCGCACATGTGGTTCGGCGACCTCGTGACCATGCGCTGGTGGGACGACCTGTGGCTCAACGAGTCGTTCGCCGAGTACGCCTCGACCCTGGCGGCCGCCGAGGCGACCCGCTGGACGAGCGCCTGGACGACCTTCTCCTCGCTGGAGAAGTCGTGGGCCTACCGGCAGGACCAGCTGCCCAGCACCCACCCGATCGTGGCCGACATGCGCGACCTGGAGGACGTCGAGGTCAACTTCGACGGCATCACCTACGCCAAGGGCGCCAGCGTGCTCAAGCAGCTGGTCGCCTGGGTCGGCCAGGACGAGTTCTTCGCCGGTGTGCGTGCGTACTTCGCCAAGCACGCCTGGGGCAACACCGAGCTGCGCGACCTGCTCACCGAGCTGGAGGTGACCAGCGGTCGTGACCTGTCGGCCTGGTCGGGTCTGTGGCTCGAGCAGGCCGGCGTCACGCTGCTGCGCCCGGAGATCGTGACGGACGCCGAGGGCACCATCACCGACTTCGCCGTCCTGCAGGAGGTGCCCGACTCGCACCCCGTGCAGCGCCCGCACCGCCTGGCCATCGGCGGGTACGACGTGCAGGACGGGCGGCTCGTGCGCACCCTGCACGTCGAGCTCGATGTCGACGGCGCCCGCACGCCCGTGCCCGCACTCGTCGGCCGTCCGCGCCCCGACCTCCTGCTGGTCAACGACGAGGACCTCGCCTACGCCAAGACGCGCCTCGACCCGCAGTCGCTGGCCACCGCGATCACCTCGCTGGGCCTCTTCGACGACTCGCTGCCGCGCACCCTGGTGTGGGCGGCAGCGTGGGACGCGACCCGGGACGGCGAGACGCCGGCCCGCGACTTCGTCGACCTCGTGCTCGGCAACATCGAGCACGAGACGGACTCCTCCGTGGTCCTGGTCCTGCTGCGCCAGCTCGCCACCGCGCTCGACCTGTACGTGGCTCCCGAGCACCGCGAGGCCACGACGGTCGCTGCCACCGACCGCCTGCTCACGCTCGCCGAGGCCGCTCCCGGCGGGTCGGACACACAGCTGCAGCTCGTCAAGGCGTTCGCCTCGCACGCCTCCACGCAGGCACAGCTCGACTCCGTCGCCGCGCTGCTCGACGGCCGTCAGGTCCTCGACGGCCTCTCGATCGACACCGACCTGCGCTGGGAGCTGCTGGCCTCGCTCGTCGCCGGCGGTCGCGCGGGCGAGACGGACGTCGCCGTCCAGCTGTCCGCGGACCCGACCGCGACGGGTCAGCGGGCCTCCGCCGCGGCGCGCGCGGCGATCCCGACACCGGAGGCCAAGCAGCGCGTGTGGGCCGCCGTGGTCGACGCGGACGAGCTGCCGAACGCGTTGCAGGCCGCCACCATCGGCGGCTTCGGCCGGGTGCACGACCGTGGCCTGCTCGTCCCGTTCGTGGCGCCCTACTTCGACGCGTTGGAGAAGGTCTGGGCGGACCGCACCAACGAGATGGCGCAGAACATCGTCGTGGGTCTCTACCCGACCGACCTGGCCGACGACGAGCGGGTGGACGTCCTCGGTGCGACCGATGCCTGGCTGGCCGAGCACGAGGACGCCGCCCCCGCGCTGCGCCGACTCGTGCTGGAGTCCCGCGACGGTGTCCGACGGACCCTGGCCGCGCAGGCAGCCGACCGCCTGCGCGCCTGAGCGGGGCCGGCGTCCCTCAGCTCAGGCGGTCGAGCCGGGCAGGGCGTCGAGCCACCGGCGAGCCGCGCGCGGTGACGTCAGACGCAGCACCGGGACCGTTCCCTCGGCCATCAGCGCCAGGTAGCGGTCCCGGTACGCGTCGTGCTGGGTCCACGCCCAGCGGACGATGTTCTCCTCCGGCTCCGGGCGCAGCAGCGAGCGCCACCGCTCACGGTTGCCGTGCCAGAGCTCGCGCCGCAGGGCCACCCGCGCCAGGGTCCGGCGGACCACCCGGGCCATGACGACTCGGCGCGAGAAGTCGAGCCAGACGACCAGGTCGACCGGCAGGGCGTCACCCAGGCGCTGGTTCCAGTTGCCGTCGACGACCCAACCGGCCGCGGCCTGCGGCGCCGAGACGAAGCGCCGGACCGCGGCGCGCCCGTCGGCGGCGTCCACCATCTGCCAGTCCGGCCCCCAGAACGCCTCGTCGAGCTCCAGGTGAGGGATGTCCAGCCGGGAGGCGACCCGTCGGGCGAAGGTCGTCTTCCCGGCCCCGCAGTTGCCGACGACCTTGATCCTGCACGCCGTGGCCGCCGCCGACTGCTCGTACGCCCGCGTCTCGTCCACCGCGGCAGTCTGCCACGGCACCGGGCCCGCCCCCGACGGCCCGTCCGGCGAGGCCCGGCCGTGCCCGACGACCGCGTCGACGATGCGTCGGCGCAGGTCAGCGCCGCGACTGCAGCACCGCGACGAGCGAGCGCAGCCGCGGGCTGTCGAACAGGTCCTCGATCAGCACGACCTGCCCCGAGCCGTCGGCCAGCGGGACCTTCCAGTTCGGGTACTCCTGGTCGGTGCCGGGCTGGTTCTGCGCGCGACGCTCCCCCACCGCGTCGGCGAGGGAGACGCCGAGCAGCACCGACGGGGTCGCCATGACCCAGCGGTGCAGCGCCTCGACGACCTCGCGCTCGGACGGATCCTCGCCGAGGAAGCCTCGTTCGCGCAGCAGCCCGATCATGCGCTCGCGCTCGACCCGGGCGGCGGCGCGGACCGTCTCGACGGGCTCGGTGAGCAGACCGAGGCGCTCCCGCAGCGCGACGTGCTCACCGGCCAGGTACCCGGCGCTGGGCGGCAGGTCGTGCGTGGTGACCGTGGCCAGGACCAGCGGTCGGTAGTGCTCGGGGGCGAGCGGCCCGCCGGTCATCTCGTGCTCGAACCACAGCACGGACGTGCCCAGCACGCCCCGCTCGGACAGGTAGTCACGCACCCACGGCTCGACGACGCCGAGGTCCTCGCCGATGACGACCGCGCCGGCGCGGTGCGCCTCGAGCGCGAGGATCCCCACGAGCGCCTCGTGGTCGTAGCGGACGTACGCGCCCTCGGCCGGCGAGTGACCCTCGGGCACCCACCACAGCCGGAAGAGCCCGATGACGTGGTCGATGCGGATCGCCCCCGCGTGCCGCAGCACGGTGCGCAGCATGTCGCGGTACGGCCGGTAGGCCGCACGTGCCAGGGCATCGGGGTGCCAGGGCGGCTGCGACCAGTCCTGGCCCTGCTGGTTGTACATGTCGGGCGGCGCGCCCACGGTCGCACCTCGGGCGAGCACATCCGCGAGCGCCCAGGAGTCGGCCCCCTCCGGGTGCGCGCCGACCGCGAGGTCGTGCATGATGCCCAGCGCCATGCCGCCGTCCAGCGCGGCCTGCTGCGCCTCCGCGAGCTGGCAGTCGGCGACCCACTGCAGCCACCGGTGGAACTCGATGCGCTCGGCCAGCTCCGAACGGGCGGCCGTGACGAGCGTGGAGGTCGGGTCCATCGCCTCGACGGGCCAGGCCCGTCCGGCGTACCGCTCGGAGAGCGCGCACCACAGGGCGAAGCCGTCGAGCCCCGAGCCCTGCTCCTCCTTGAACTGCACGAATGCGGCCTCACGCGCGGCCGAGCGCGGGGCGGCGAAGACGACCTCGAGGGCGGAGCGCTTGGCCGTCCAGACCGCGTCCCGGTCGATGGGGCCCGGGTCGGTGTCGAGCGCGAGGACCGTCTCGGCGGACCACTCGACGAGCGAGCGGTCGGCTGCGCTCAGGTAGGCGGTCTCGCGCACGTCCTCGACGCGGATGTACAGCGGGCTGACGAACCGGCGCGTCGTGGGCAGGTAGGGCGAGGGCGTGACGGGCACGGTGGGCTCGGAGGCGTGCAGCGGGTTGATCAGCAGGAAGTCCGCGCCGCAGCGTCGCCCGGACAGCCACCCGAGGTCGGCGAGGTCCGCCAGGTCCCCGATGCCCCACGAGGCGTGCGAGCGCACGGAGTACAGCTGGGCCATGAAGCCCCACGCGTGCCGGTCCCGCAGCACCTCGGGCAGCTCGAGGCGGGCGGGGGTCACGACGACCGGGCTGTGCGCGTGCGCGCTCGGCCCCTCGGCGTGCACCTCGTGCCAACCGAGCGGCAGGTCCGCCGGGAGCGTGAACGTCGCGCGCCCCACGAGGCGCCCGTCGACCGTGCGCGGTTCGACGTAGACGTCGGCCTGCGCGATCTCCCGTCGCCCGCCGCCGACCTCCGGGTCGAGCTCGAGCCAGACCTCGACGGGGTCGCCGTCCGTGACGTGCACCGGGACGTGGCCGTGGCGTCCCTGCCGGACGACGACGACGGGCGGCAGCACGCGCCTCCACGGCATGTCCTCGACGTGCGCGGTGGCCAGGGCGATCCGCGCCGGGGACGAGGCGTCGACGCCGAGCGCCCCGAGGACGCCGCGCAGCGTGTCGGCGGAGACGTCGCGGCGGGTGCCGTCGAACCCCCAGTAGTCCGGGGTGATGCCGTAGGCGCCAGCCAGGCGCAGCAGCTCGTCGGAAGGGCGCTGCTGGTCGTCGGCCACGGCCCGATCCTGCCAGAAGGGTCCACGGGTCCGCAGGAGCAGCGTGGGCGCGTCACGGCCCTGCGGGCCACCCGCTGACCCTCGGGGCATGGCCCGACGATCGGGCGGCTGCCTCGCGCAGACGGCACGACCCCCGCACGGCTGCACGTCGTAGCCTTGCGGACCATGACCGCCGAGACCACGCGCACCACGTCCGCGGCCCTCCCCGCGCACTACCCGCCGGCCCGCCGCACCGACCTGGTCGAGCACCTGCATGCTCGCCCGGTCGCCGACCCGTACCGCTGGCTGGAGGACCCCGCCGACCCCGAGACGGAGCAGTGGTCGGCCGCGCAGGACGCGCTCTACGCCCGTTACCGCGAGCGCTGGGAGGACGCGGGCGACGGGCCGTTCGTGACGGGCACGTTGACCGCGCGCCTGAAGGACCTGCTCGGTGCCGGGTTCGTCGGTGCGCCGGCGTGGCGCGGGCAGCGGCAGTTCTTCGCACGCCGCACGGGCGAGCAGGAGCACGCGGTGGTGGTCGTCGTCGAGCCCGGTCCGGACGGCACCCCGGTCGAGCGGGTCCTGGTCGACCCCGTGGCGATCGACCCGGCCGGCACGACGACGCTCGACGCCTGGCAGCCCTCCAAGGAGGGTGACCTGCTCGCGTACCAGGTCTCCAGCGGCGGGACCGAGGAGTCGGTCCTGCACGTGCTCGACGTGTCGAGCGGTGAGGCCGTCGACGGGCCCGTCGACCGTGCGCGGTACTCCCCCGTCGCCTGGGTGCCGGGTGGGGCGGCGCTGTACTACGTGCGCCGGTTGGCGCCCGAGCTGCTGCCCGAGGACGAGCGGCAGTACCACAGGCGCGTGTGGCTGCACCGGGTCGGCACCGACGCCGCCGAGGACGTCGAGGTCTTCGGTGCGGGCCTGGACATGACGAACTACTACGGGGTGTCGGTCTCGCGCGACGGCCGCTGGCTGATCGTCTCGGCTTCGGCGGGCACCGCACCGCGCACCGACGTGTGGATCGCCGACCTGTCGGAGCCGGGTGCCACGACGGCTCCGCGCTTCGTCCCGGTCGCGGTCGGCCTGGACGCCGAGGTCGGCGCGTGGGTCGGCCGGGACGGCCGGCTGTACGTGCACACGAACCTCGACGCCCCGCGGGGGCGGCTCGTCGTCACCGACCCGACACGGCCGGGCGTCGAGCACTGGCGCACGCTGCTCGCCGAGGACCCGGAGGCCGTGCTCGAGGACGTCGCGTTCACCGACGGCGGCGGCGCGGACAGCACGCCCGTGCGCCTGCTGGCCTCGTGGCGGCGGCACGCCGTCAGCGAGGTCTCGGTGCACGACCCGTCGACGGGCGCCCGCCTCGCCGGGGCGGACGGCACCGTGGTGCTTCCCGGGCTGGGCTCGATCTCCGGGCTGGTCACCCGCCCCGACGGAGGCACGGACGTCTGGTTCTCCTACACCGACCACGTCACGGTGCCGACCGTGCACCGGCTCGACACCACGACCGGCACGACCTCGCTGTGGGCCGCACCCCCCGGAGCGCTGGCGGACCTGCCCGACGTCGTCGTGCGGCAGATCGAGGTCACCAGCGCGGACGGCACGACCGTGCGTGCCTTCGTCGTCGCCCGCCGCGACGCGCTCGACGCCGAGGCCAACCCGACCGCGCCGGCCCCGACCGTGCTCTACGGCTACGGCGGCTTCCAGATCTCCCTCGACCCCGCCTACTCGGCGAGCACCCTCGCGTGGGTCGAGGCCGGCGGCGTGCACGTCGTGGCGAACCTGCGCGGGGGTGGCGAAGAGGGCGAGTCGTGGCACCGCGACGGCATGCGCGCCCACAAGCAGCACGTGTTCGACGACTTCCACGCCGTGGCCGAGCACCTGGTCGCGACCGGGTGGACGACGCCGGACCGGCTGGCGTGCTGGGGCGGGTCGAACGGCGGCCTGCTGGTGGGCGCGGCCCTGACCCAGCGGCCGGACCTGTTCGCGGCGGTCGTGTGCTCGGCCCCGCTCCTGGACATGGTCCGGTACCAGCGCTTCGGCCTGGGCGTCACCTGGACCGAGGAGTACGGGGACGCGGGCACCGCCGAGGAGCTCGACTGGCTGCTCGGGTACTCGCCGTACCACCGGGTCGTCGACGGCACCGCCTACCCGGCCACGCTGTTCACGGTCTTCGAGGGCGACACCCGGGTCGACCCGCTGCACGCCCGCAAGCTCGCCGCCGCACTGCAGGCCGCCACCTCCTCGCCCGTCGAGGACCGACCCGTGCTCGTGCGCCGGGAGACCGGGGTCGGCCACGGCGGCCGGGCGCTGTCGCGCACGATCGGGCTGACGGTCGAGCAGCTGCAGTTCGTCGCCGACCGGACAGGGCTCACCGGCCGTGACGCCGCCCTGGTCGACGGACCCGCCGAGGGCGTCCGATGAGCTCGCTGGTCGCGTCCGTGCGCCTCGCCGAGCCCTCGCCCTCCGCCTCGGCGACGTCCGACCCGCTGGGCGACGTCACCGAGGCCGCGGCCAAGAGCTGGGACTGGTTGCTCGGCGTGCCGTTGCGGATCTTCCTCATCGTCGTCATCGGCGCGATCAGCCTCGCCGTCCTGCGACGGGTGATCCGCAAGGTGACCGAGCACATCGCCGACGGCTCCTCGCTGCTCGATCGCGGACCGCTGCGCCCGCTCGGCGAGTCCGAGATGGCTTCCGCCCTGCTCAAGGCTGCGAACCCGCTCGCCAACGCCCGTCGCGCCCAGCGCGCACGCACGATCGGCTCGGTCCTGCGCTCGGGGGCGACCCTGCTCGTGGGCGGGACCGTGGCGATCCTCGTGCTCGACACGCTCGGCGTGAACGTGGCGCCGTTCCTCGCCTCGGCCGGGGTGCTCGGCGTCGCGATCGGTTTCGGTGCGCAGAGCCTGGTCAAGGACTTCCTGTCCGGGCTGTTCATGCTGCTCGAGGACCAGTACGGCGTGGGCGACGTGATCGACGTCGGCCCGGCGTCCGGCACCGTGGAGGCGGTCGCGCTGCGCGTCACGAAGATCCGCGACGGCGACGGGACGCTCTGGTACGTGCCCAACGGCACGATGCTGCGCGTCGGCAACAAGACGCAGGGCTGGGCGAAGGCCGTCGTCGAGATCGACGTGGACTACTTCGCGGATCTCGACGAGGTCCGCTCGCTGCTGACGGAGGCGGCCTCCAAGGTGGCCGACGACCCGGTCGTGGGCACGTACCTCGACGGCGAGCCGACGATCACCAGCATCGAGAAGCTCACGTCCGAGGCGGTCACGCTGCGCCTGTCGGTCCGCACGGCGCCCTCGATGCAGTGGGAGGTCGCCCGGGCGCTGCGGGTGCAGGCCCGTGCCGCGCTGGAGTCGGCGGACATCCCGCTGGCCGGTCAGCTCGACCGGCTCACGGCGCTGCGCGCGGGACGCCAGGCCTCGGCCCCGGACGATGACGCGCCGGTGCCCGGCACCCAGGGCGCGGCTCCCGACGACCGCTGAGCGGACCCGCCTCAGTCGACCCAGTCGAGCAGCGCCTCGCCCGCGGCGACGCTCGCGCCGGGGGCGACCAGCGGGCGCACCGCGGACGGGTCGGCCTGCAGCGCGACGACCGGGCACAGCGTGGACAGGCCGGCCAGCCCCACGTCGAGCGGCGACCAGGTGAGCACCCGTTGGCCGGCACGCACGTGCTGACCGGCCTCGACGTGCAGCGTGAACCCCGAGCCGCGCAGCGCGACCGTGTCGATCCCGAGGTGCACGAGGACCGTGCGTCCGTCACCCAGCTCGAGCGCGAACGCGTGCGGGTGCAGCGCCCCCACGACACCGTCGGCCGGTGCGACCACGTCCTGCGTCTGGGTGCGCGACGGCTCCACCGCGAGACCCGGGCCGACGATCTCCTGGGCGAAGACCGGGTCAGGGACGTCGGCGACCGCGCGGACCACACCCGGGACGGGGCTCAGCAGCTGCACGGCGCGCGGCCGGTCTCAGCGCAGGGAGTCGAGCTCGGCGGCGAGGTTGTCGGCCTCGGGGCCGACGATGACCTGGACGATGCGCCCGGAGCGGACCACGCCGAACGCGCCGCTCGCCTTGAGCGCAGCCTCGTCGACGAGCTGGGCGTCACCGACCTCGACCCGCAGCCGCGTGATGCACGGCTCGAGGTCGACGACGTTGGCGTCCCCGCCCAGCGCAGCGAGGATCTGCTCTGCCTTGCTCAATGGAACTCCCCAGTTCTCCAGGCGTCACCGGGCGACGCGCGACGTCCAGCCTAACGCGCTGCGTCCCGGCTGGCGCCGCAGCGCCCGGAGGGACGAGACTGCGTGCGACGACGAGGAGGTCATCGCACGTGAGCACGCACACCTCGCACGTGAGCGCCCCTGCGGGCACGCTCATCAGCGGTATCGGGGTCAGCCCCGGTCGTGTCGTCGGACCGGCGGTGCTCATGCCGGACCCTGTCGCCGAACCCCCGTCCGGCAGGCGCCTGGCACCCGGGGACGACCAGCAGGCGGCGGTCGACGCGATCACTGCGGCGTCGGCCCGCGTGCGCGAGTCGCTGGACGCGGCGGCCGAACGCGTCACCGAGAGCGACGCCCGGGACCTGCTCCATGCGACGGCCGCGATCGCGGCCGACCCGAGCCTGGTCGCGGACGCTGTCGACCGGGTCCTGCGCGAGCACCTGGTGCCCGAGCGGGCCGTGTGGGAGGCCGCCGAGGAGGTCGCCCGGCAGTTCGAGGCGCTGGGCGGCTACTTCGCCGAACGCACGCGTGACATCGCCGACGTGCGCGACCGGCTCGTCGCCGACCTGACCGGACGGCCCGCGCCGGGTCTGCCCGAGTCCGACGTGCCCTACGTGCTGCTCGCCGAGGACCTCGCACCCGCGCTGACCGCGACCCTCGACCCGGCCTCCGTGCTCGCGATCGTGACCATCGGCGGCGGGCCCACCTCGCACACGGCGATCCTGGCCCGCTCCCGCGGCATCCCGGCGGTCGTGGCCGCGCACGGCGCCGAGGGCGTCGTCACGGCGGGCACCGTGCTCCTCGTCGACGGTGCCGCCGGCACGGTGACGATCGAACCGGACGAGGCCCAGGTCGCGGCCGCACGATCGCGCGCCGCCCGGGCACGGACCTTCGACGGCACCGGCCGGACGTCCGACGGCGTGCACGTGGACCTGCTCGCCAACGTCGGCGACCCCTCGGAGGCCGCGGCGGCGGCCGCGTCCGGGGCGCAGGGCGTCGGGCTGTTCCGCACGGAGTTCGGCTTCCTCGGTCGCACCGAGGCCCCCGGCGTCGACGAGCAGGTCGCGATGTACCGGCAGGTGCTCGCCGCGTTCGCCGGCCGCAAGGTCGTGGTGCGCACGCTCGACGCCGGCGCCGACAAGCCGCTGCCGTTCGTCACCGACCGCGACGAGGCCAACCCCGCGCTGGGCGTGCGCGGGCTGCGGACCGCCGTCACGCACCCCGAGGTGCTCGAGGACCAGCTCACGGCGATCGCACGCGCCGCCACCGCCGAGCAGGCCGACGTGTGGGTCATGGCGCCGATGGTCTCCACGGTCGACGAGGCCGAGGAGTTCGTCGCCGCGTGCGCACGGCACGGGCTCACGCAGGCGGGCGTCATGGTCGAGGTGCCGAGCGCCGCGCTGCTGGCCGGCCCGATCCTCGCGCACGCGACCTTCGCGAGCATCGGCACCAACGACCTGACCCAGTACACGATGGCCGCCGACCGGCTGCTGGGGGCCGTCGCCGCGCTCTCGGACCCGTGGCAGCCCGCCGTGCTGGCGCTCATCGCCGCGACCTGCGCCGGGGCCGCCCAGCAGGGCCGACCGGTCGGCGTGTGCGGCGAGGCGGCAGCCGACCCGGCGTTGGCCTGCGTGCTCGTCGGGCTCGGCGTCGCCTCGTTGTCGATGACCCCGCGCGCCCTGCCCGACGTGGCGGCCGTGCTCGCGGCCACCAGCTCGCAGGAGTGCCGTCGGCTCGCCCAGCTGGCCCTGGCCTCGGCCCGGGCGGCCGACGCGCGCGCCGCGGTGCGCCGTGAGCTGCCCGTGCTCGCCGAGCTCGACCTGTGACGGACCGACCTTCCCGGGCGCCAGGAACGCCCGTGTGAGGATGTGCCGATGAGATCGGACTCCTTCTACGACACCGTCGGCGGGCACGACACGTTCGTGCGGCTCGTCGAGGCGTTCTACCGCGGGGTGGCCGACGACCCGGTGCTGCGGGCGATGTACCCCGAGGACGACCTCGGCCCGGCGGCTGCCCGCCTGACGGCGTTCCTCGAGCAGTACTGGGGCGGCCCGACGACCTACTCCGAGGAGCGCGGTCACCCCCGCCTGCGCATGCGGCACGCGCCCTACAAGGTCAACCCGGACGCACGCGACCGGTGGCTGACCCACATGCGGTCCGCGGTCGACGAGCTCGACCTGGCCCCCCTGCACCGCGCCCAGCTGTGGGACTACCTGGAGCGCGCCGCCCACTCCCTGCTCAACACGTTCGACGAGTGAGGACGCGATGACCACGGACCCCATCGCCACCACGCTGGCCGCGCTCGACCTGGTGGCCGACCCTGCCGATCCGGACCAGTTCACCGGACCGAGCCTGCCGCGACCCAACGGTCGCGTGTTCGGCGGGCAGGTGATCGCCCAGTCGCTGCTCGCCGCGGGGCGGACCGTGCCCGAGGGCCGGCTCCCGCACTCGATGCACGGCTACTTCCTGCGCGCGGGCGACGACCGCGAGCCGATCACGTTCGCCGTCGAGCGGCTGCGCGACGGCCGCTCGTTCACCGCCCGCCGCACGCACGCGCTGCAGGGCGGGGTGCCGATCCTGTCGATGATCGCCTCCTTCCAGGAGGAGCAGCCCGGGCTCGACTACGACGAGCCGATGCCGCGCGGGGTGCCCGGCCCCGAGGAGCTCACCTCGGCATTCGAGCTGTTCGCCCAGGTCGACCACCCGGTGGCCAAGTTCTGGGTCGACGAGGTCGCCTTCGACCTGCGGCACGTCGGACCCCCGATCTACCTGAGGCCCGACCCGCACCACGAGCGCGAGCTCGGCGGCCGCCAGATGATCTGGATGCGCTCGCGCGGGCCCCTGCCCGACGACCCGATGCTGCACCGGGCGATGCTCGCCTTCGCGTGCGACCAGGTGATGCTCGAGCCGATCCTGCGGCGCTCCGGTCGCTCGTGGTCCACGCCCGGGCTGTCGATCGCCAGCCTCGACCACGCGATGTGGTGGCACCGGGACGTCCGGGTCGACGAGTGGCTCCTGTACGTGCAGTCGACGCCGAACGCGCACGGCGGTCGCGGGCTCGGCGCCGCGCGCGTCTTCCGGCAGGACGGCAGCCTGGTCGCCTCGATCGCCCAGGAGGGCATGGTCCGGGTCCCGCTGGACTGACCGGCCCGCTGGACGGATCGGCCCCGGGTGCGACCCTGCGGCCCGACCCGCAGACTGCGAGGATGACGCCCGCCGCACGGACCGACCCGGGCCGTGTCGGCCCGGTGCTCGACCCGGCACCCGTCGCGGGGTCGCTCTCGGGCCTCGTCCCTGGCCTCGGCCCCGACGGCCGTCCGCGGACCGACGCGCCGCTGGTGGCGGTCACCGGCGTCACCGGGTACATCGGCGGACGACTCGTGCCCGAGCTGCTCGCCGCCGGGTACCGCGTGCGGGCCGTCGCCCGGCGGCCGGAGCGGCTGCGCGCACGACCCTGGCACGACGACGTCGAGACGGCCCGCGCCGACGCCGCCGAGCTCGACGAGATCCGTGCGGCGCTCACCGGCGCCGACATCGCCTACTACCTCATCCACTCCCTGGGCACCGGTCGCTCGTTCGAGGCCCGCGACCGGCACACCGCCCGGGTGTTCGCCCGCGCCGCCCGCGAGGCCGGGGTGCGCCGCATCGTCTACCTGGGCGGTCTCGCCCCGGCGGGCGAGGAGCTGTCCCGGCACCTGGCCTCGCGCGCCGAGGTCGGCGAGATCCTGCTCGCCTCGGGCGTGCCGACCACCGTGCTGCGCGCGGCCGTGGTGCTCGGGTCCGGGTCCGCCTCGTTCGAGATGATGCGCTACCTCACCGAGCGGCTGCCCGCGATGACCGTGCCCCGCTGGGTCGACAACCGCATCCAGCCGATCGCCGTGCGCGACGTCCTGCGGTACCTGGTCGGCTCGGCCGCCATGCCCACCGAGGTGAACCGCGGGTTCGACATCGGCGGGCCCGAGGTCCTCACCTACCGGCAGATGATGCAGCGGTACGCCGCCGTCGCGGGCCTGCGCCGACGGGTGATCGTCGGGGTCGGGGTGCTCACGCCCCGGTTGTCCAGCCTGTGGGTCTCGCTCGTGACCCCCGTGCCCGCCGGACTCGCCCGCCCGCTCGTCGAGTCGCTCGTGCACGAGGTCGTGTGCGACGAGCACGACATCGCCGCCCTCGTACCCGACCCGCCCGGCGGGCTCGTCGGGTTCGACCTGGCGGTGCGGCTCGCCCTGCAACGCGTGCACGAGGCCGCGGTGACGACCCGGTGGTCGTCCGCCGCCGTGCCGGGAGCACCGAGCGACCCGCTGCCGACCGACCCGGACTGGGCCGGCGGCTCGCTGTACGTCGACACCCGGCGGGTGCAGGTCGAGGCCTCCCCCGCCGCGCTGTGGCGCGTCGTCGAGTCGGTCGGCGGGGAGCACGGCTGGTACTCCTGGCCGCTGGCGTGGTGGGCGCGCGGCCTGGCCGACCGGCTCGTCGGCGGTCCCGGGCTGCGCCGCGGACGCCGGGACCCGCACCGGCTGCTCGTCGACGACGCGGTCGACTTCTGGCGCGTCGAGGAGGTCGTGCCCGGTCGGCTGCTCCGCCTGCGCGCGGAGATGCGGCTACCCGGGCTGGCGTGGCTGGAGCTGTCGGTCGAACCCGGGTCCGGCGCCTGGACGGACCCTCCCGCGGTCTTCGCCCAGCGCGCGCTCTTCCACCCGCACGGCCTGGCCGGTCACCTGTACTGGTGGGCGGTCTCGCCGTTCCACGGCCTGGTCTTCGGCGGCATGCAGCGCAACATCGCCCGGGCGGCGCGCACCGCCGAACGGGCCAGGACCGACCGTCCGGCCGCAGGGCGCTGACCCTGGTGGCGGGCCGACGGCGCCCGACCCGGCCGGGTCAGGCGTCGGTGCGCGAACCCCGGCGACGCATCCGCACCGGCTCCTCGACGTAGGGCGCCCACGCAGCCCGCACCTCCTCGTCGATGCGTTGCGGCGCACCGGTGACCGCGTCCACGATGACCAGGGTCGTGACGGCCTTGGCGTAGATCACGCTCGCGGGGTCGGCCGGCGGCAGGTCGCGCACCTCGTAGCAGACGTCGAGGCTCGCCCCGCCGAGGTGGCCCAACCACATCTCGATGACGACCGGCCGACGGCGGTACGCCAGCGGGCGCAGGTACTCGATCTCCTGCCGGGCCACCAGCGTCGACAGCGGAGCCCCCGGAGCGGCGTCGATGACGGCAGTCGGCCAGTGGCGCACCGACCCGTCCGGCGTCGGCGGGTGGCTCCAGAACACCTCGATGCGCGCCTCCTCGAGCAGGCGCAGCATCTCGACGTTGTTGACGTGCGCGTAGGCGTCCATGTCGGACCAGCGCAGCTGCACCGGCACCTCGAGCCTGGTCATCGGGCCCCTTCCGGGTCGTGGGATCGGTGGGCAGCGCCGGCTGCCCGGTCGGCGGACGTCCGGCACAGCGTCCAACGGTCGAGCTCGGCGGCCACCGGGTCGACGACGCGCTCGTTCGCGACGGCACGGACCGCGGCACGCAGGCGACGGCCGGCGGCCGCGGCGCGGCGTCGGGCACCCCAGCCGACGAGCAGCGAGGCCAGCAGCGCGAGCAGGACACCCGCGAGGAGGCCGCCGAGTGCCAGCGCGGTCGGCACGGGCAGCCCGCCCCACCGAGGCGTCGACGGCTCGGGCAGGCGCAGGTAGGCCAGCACGGCGAGCAGGCCAAGCCAGAGCAGACCGACGGCGGCCGCCGCGAGCAGCGCGCCGTGCAGGACGGCGGCCACCCGCCACCACCGCGGTGCGCGGTCCGGCAGCAGCGTCGTGGCCGCCACCGCCTGGTCGAGCGCGTCGGGCAGGGCGTCGACGGGCGCGGCCGCGCGTGCCGCGTCGGCCCACGCCGGCGGGGCACCCTCGAGCGCGGCACGGACGTACGTGCGCACCGCTTCCGAGACGCGTGCCCGAGTGACGGGACCACCGGCGGCCTGCACCGCTCCCGCGCGGGCCTGCGCGTCCGGCGTCGACCCGGGCCGAGGAGGAGCAGGGAGCGGCACATGCAGCCCGGTGCGCGTGGTCGTCGCCTCGCGCGGCGTCCCGGCGCGCAGGTGCAGCCGCCGCAGCGGGTCGGCCCGCCACCGGTGCACCCAGCGCAGCGGCGGCCACCCGGTGGCGGCCCGTCCCGCACGCGCGGCAGAGCCCCGCACCGCCTCGACGACGAGCGGCACCCCGGCCGCCACCTCGCACGCGCCGACGAGCTCACCGAGGTCGGGCGGCGTGCGGCGGGCGGTGCGGGCTGGTGCAGGGACCGCGTCCTGCACGCGTCGGCCGCCCGCCGCGACGTCGGCCTCGAGGCGGGCGACGGCAGCGCGGCGACGCGCGGCGGCCTGCCCGAGCAGTGCCCGCAGCTCGTCCACCCCGGCTCCCGTCCGGGCGCTGACCGCGAGCACCGGCACCGCGCCCAGACCGTCCTCGACCGCGAGCCTCCGCACGTCGGCCACGCAGGCCGCGACATCACCCTCGGAGAGGCGGTCGGCGTGGTTGAGCACGAGCACCATGACCGCGGCGTGCCCGGCCAGCGGGCGCAGGTACCGCGTGTGCAGGACCGCGTCGGCGTACTTCTGCGGGTCGAGCACCCACACGATGAGGTCGGCGCGCGCGTACAGCCGCTCGGCCACGGCGCGGTGCGCGGACTCCACTGAGTCGTGGTCCGGCAGGTCGAGCAGGACCAGACCGGGCAGCCCGCCGGACGCGACCTCGACCCGCGCACGCACGTCGAGCCAGTCGAGCAACGCGTGCGCCTCGGCCGCGCCGGTGCCGTCGTCCGGTCCGGCTCCTGGCCAGACGGCCGCGACCGGCTCGGCCGTCGTCGGGCGCAGCAGCCCCTCCTGCGCGACGTCCGTCCCGGTCAGGGCGTTGGCGAGGGACGACTTGCCGGAGCCGGTGGCCCCGGCCAGGGCGACCACGGTGCGCTCCGGTGCGAGCGCCAACCGCTCGCGCACGCGCGCCACCGTCGCGGTCAGGTCGACCACGAGCGCGGAGGGCAGCCGACCGTCACCGGCCGCCGCGGCCTGCTCCAGGGCGTCCACCCGGTCGGCGAGGTCACCGCTGCGCACCCCGCGCGTCACCGCTCGTCCCGCGATCGGCGACGCCACCAGCGCCACGACCGGCGCGCACCGGTCGACTGCCCGACGTCGCCGGTCGGTTCGATGCCCCCTGCTCCCGGCTCCCCGGGCAAGAGGTCCGCGCCGCGCAACCGGCCGACCGACGCCGTCCCCACCCGCCGCTGGTCGTCGTCCGGCGCACCAGCCGTCACGGGCGGCCGCGGGGCGGCCGCGACACGCTGCACCGCGTCCCGCACCCCGCGCGCGTCGTCGGCGCCCAGGCCGAGCGCATCGAGCGGCACGACGAACCGCGCCGACTCCCGGTCCGCCACCGTGCCCAACCGGGTGGTGAGCCTCTCCTGCGCGGTCCGGGTCAGGCGGCGGACCGCGTCGTCGCCGAAGACCGCCTCGAGCACGCGCTGGGCCAGGACCGCCGCGCCGCCCGCGATGCCCACCTCGGCACCCGTCAGACCGCCCGTCGAGGCGAACACGGCGAGCATGAGCGCCGCACCGAGCCCGTTGACACCGAGCGAGAAGGCACGAGCCGCCGTGCGCCGGCCCGCGCCCTCGTCGACCACCAGCGCCAGCACGTCGTCCTGCCAGGCCCGCACCTCGGCCGCCACGTCGGCCCGCAGCCGGGCGCGGTCGCCGGGGCCGACCTCGTCCAGCAGCCCGGCCCCTGCCTCGTCGGCGCGCCACGACGAGGCCACCTGCTCGGCGGCCGTCGACAGCGCGTCGACGACGAGGACGTCGAGGTCGTGCCCGATCGCCTCCTGGAGCGCCGGGACAGCCGGGGGCCGGCCACGCAGCGCGGCGACGAGCCGGTCGCGCAGCCGGGAGACCTGACGTTCCAACGAACGGAACAGCTCGCCGGTGCCGACCAGCTCCTGCCAGCGGGCCAGCACCTCGCCGCGCAGCAACGTGCCGTCCGACGTCGCCCGGGCGACGTCCGCGAGGGCGGCGGAGAAGGCGTGGTCCACCTGCGCCCGGAGCCGGTCCCGGCTCGATCGCTGCGCGTCGGCCGCCTCGGCGACGTGGCCCGCGCGCCGGACGACGTCCTCGAGGAGCCCGTCGCGCGTCTGGCCGATCGCGGCGGCCCGGGCACCGGCGTCCGCCCCGAGCGTGGTCAGCCACCGTGCGACGGGTGCGACCGCGACCGCCGGCAGGAGCCCGTCGACCAGCGGCGCCTCGGGGACCAGCAGGACCGGCACGTCGGCCAGCCCGTGCGCGTCGAGCATGGCGCGCAGGTGCGCGCGCACGGGCTCCTGCGCACCTGGGTCGACCCGGTCGAGCACGATCGCCAGGGCGACGGAGCGACGGGCGGCCTCGGCGAGCAGGTCCCAGGGCACGGCGTCGGCATACCGGGCTGCGGTCGTCACGAACAGCCAGAGGTCGGCGGCGCCGAGCAGCTGGACCGCGAGCGCACGGTTCTCCTCGACGACCGAGTCGATGTCGGGCGCGTCCAGCAGGGCGAGACCGGGCCACAACGCCTCGGCGGCGACGAGGCGCAACCCCGCGGGGTGACTGACCTCCACCCCGCTCCGACCGGCGGTGCCGGCCTCCTGGTCAGAGGTGTCGGCGCCGTCGAGGGTCGGGTTCCCGGACGCGGCGTCCCGCACCCGTGCGAGCCCGGGCAGGATGCGCTCGGTGGAGAACCACCCGGCGTCGTCGGGGTGGTGCACGAGCACGGGCCATCGCGTGGTGGGCCGCAGCACGCCGGCCGAGGTGACCTGCCGGCCGAGCAGGGAGTTCACCAGCGTCGACTTGCCCGCGCCCGTGGACCCACCGAGCACGGCGAGCAGGGGCGCACCCGACGAGCGCAGCCTCGGCAGCAGCTGGTCGTCGAGCTGCTGCAGCACCGCGGCCCGCGTCGCACGGGCCTCCTGGGCACCGGCGACGTCGAGCGGGAGGGCGACCTGGCCCAGGTGGGCACGCAGGTCGAGCAACGCCTCGGCGAGGGCGGACGGGTCCGCTCCCGCCGAGGCGTGCGTGCTCACGGCCGGACCGTCAGTCCCGGCGCAGCTTGCGGTAGGTGACCCGGTGCGGACGGGCGGCGTCGGCGCCGAGGCGCGAGACCTTGTTCTCCTCGTAGGAGGCGAAGTTGCCCTCGAACCAGTACCAGGCGGCCGGGTCCTCCTCGGTGCCCTCGTAGGCCAGGATGTGCGTGGCCACCCTGTCCAGGAACCACCGGTCGTGCGAGACGACCACGGCGCAGCCGGGGAACTCCAGCAGCGCGTTCTCGAGCGAGCCGAGCGTCTCGACGTCGAGGTCGTTGGTGGGCTCGTCGAGCAGCAGCAGGTTGCCGCCCTGCTTGAGCGTGAGGGCCAGGTTCAGCCGGTTGCGCTCACCGCCGGACAGCACGCCTGCGGGCTTCTGCTGGTCGGGACCCTTGAACCCGAACGCGGCGACGTACGCGCGCGAGGGCATCTCGACGTTGCCGACCTTGATGAAGTCGAGCCCGTCGGAGACGACCTCCCACAGGGTCTTCTTCGGGTCGATGCCGCCGCGGCCCTGGTCGACGTACGAGATCGACACGGTCTCGCCGACCTTGAGCTCGCCGGCGTCCAAGGGCTCCAGGCCGACGATCGTCTTGAAGAGGGTCGTCTTGCCGACGCCGTTGGGGCCGATGACGCCGACGATGCCGTTGCGCGGCAGCGTGAAGCTCAGACCGTCGATGAGCTTGCGGTCGTCGAAGCCCTTCTCCAGCTTCGTGGCCTCGAGGACGACCGATCCCAGGCGCGGGCCCGGCGGGATCTGGATCTCCTCGAAGTCGAGCTTCCTCGTGCGGTCCGCCTCGGCGGCCATCTCCTCGTAGCGGGCCAGACGCGACTTGGACTTCGTCTGGCGGCCCTTGGCGTTCGAGCGCACCCAGGCGAGCTCCTCGGCGAGGCGCTTGGCGAGCTTGGCGTCCTTCTTGCCCTGGACCTCCAGGCGGGCGCCCTTCTTCTCCAGGTAGGTGGAGTAGTTGCCCTCGTAGGGGTACAGGCGGCCGCGGTCGACCTCGCAGATCCACTCGGCGACGTGGTCGAGGAAGTACCGGTCGTGGGTGACGGCGAGGATCGCACCGGGGTACTGCTGCAGGTGCTGCTCGAGCCAGAGCACCGACTCGGCGTCCAGGTGGTTGGTGGGCTCGTCGAGCAGCAGCAGGTCGGGCTTCTCCAGCAGCAGCTTGCACAGCGCCACGCGGCGGCGCTCACCACCGGACAGGACGGACACGTCGGCGTCGGCCGGCGGGCAGCGCAGCGCGTCCATGGCCTGCTCGAGCTGGGCGTCCAGGTCCCAGGCGTCGGCCGCGTCGATGGCCTCCTGCAGCTGGCCCATCTCGGCGAGCAGCGCGTCGAAGTCGGCGTCCGGCTCGGCCATGAGGGCCGAGATCTCGTTGTACCGGTCGAGCTTGCCGTGGATCTCGGCGACGCCCTCCTGGACGTTGCCCAGCACGGTCTTGTCCTCGTTGAGCGGCGGCTCCTGCTGCAGGATGCCGACGGTGTAGCCGGGGCTGAGCCGGGCCTCGCCGTTGGAGGGCTGGTCGAGCCCGGCCATGATCTTCAGGATCGTCGACTTGCCGGCTCCGTTGGGGCCGACGACGCCGATCTTGGCGCCGGGGAGGAAGTTGAGGGAGACGTCGTCGAGGATGACCTTGTCGCCGTGCGCCTTGCGCGCCTTGTACATGGAGTAGATGAACTCAGCCACTGGCTCTGTGTCCGCCTGCCTGCTCGGTGGTGGGGGGACGTGGCAGGTCGGCCGGCGTCGAGGTGTGCGCGTCGCGGGCCGACCTGCTGCGTCGTCGGGTGTGCCGGTCCCCCAGCCTAGGCGATCACCTGGCCAGCGCCAGGTCGCGCTCCTCCTCCTCGACAGCCACGAGCGTGCCGACCAGGTCGACGTCGTCGAGGGCCATGAGCGCCGAGACGTCCACGGGGTCGAGGCCCGGCTCCTGCTCGTCGCCGGGCTCGATCGCGGCGGTCTGCTCCCCCGCCGCGTCACCCTGCCCGCCGGTGTGCACGGTCCGCATGAACTGCGCGCTGCCGTACGTCAGGTCGTGGCCGATGGCGGCCGCCTCGATGACGAGCGTGGTGCGGGGGCCGTCGGCACCCGTCCAGTCCTCGGTGGCGATCCGGCCGTGCACCAGCACCGGGTCGCCCTTGCGCAGCGAGGTCGCGGCGTTGAGCGCGGTGCCCCGGAAGGCCTTGACGGTGAACCACTCGGTGCGGCCGTCCTTCCAGAGACCGGACTCGCGGTCGAACCAGCGCCGGGTGCTGGCCATGCGGAACGAGGTGTACGGCGTGCCGCCGTCGGTGCCCGGGTAGTGCCGGACGGGGGTCGCGATCCAGCCGACGAGCGTCAGGTCGAGGGAGTGCGTGCTCATGGGTGCCTCCGAGGGCGCGGGCCTCGCGGTGTGCGGGGCGGGTCGCGCCAGACTCGCGACGTCGGGTCCGGTCCCGTTCGCGACCGGACCCGCCCAGGAGAGCCCGCAGGCGCCGACCGGGGCTGGGGGTGGCTCAGCGGATGGCGGAGGCGGCCAGCTCGCGCACGCGCCGGTGCTCGGCGAGCACGACCTGCGTGGGCTCGACGAGCCGCACCACCGCCACGTGCTCGAGCGCCGAACGCCCGGCCCGCAGCACCCCGGAGGCCCGGCGTCGGGCCGCCGCCCGCCGCACGGCACCGGCGACGACCAGCAGCACCACACCCAGGACGACCAGGGCGATCGCACCTGCGGTCGTCCAGCCGTTGGCCGGCTCGCCACCGCCGAACCGTGAACCCACGGCGACCGAGGCCAGCAGCGCGCCCGCGCCCAGCGCGATCACGGCCAGCACCGTCACGGTGGCCGCCCAGCCTGAACGCCGTGCCGCGACGCCGACCCCCGCGAGCGAGTCCGCGACGGCCAGCCGCAGCTCGGCAGGGGTCGCCACCCGCTCGGCGACGTCCCGCGACCATCGCCGCGGAAGGCCGGGGGTCACAGCCGCGAGCCACGCGGCACGAGCGAGGTCCACGGCGTCGGACTGCACCGCGCCGAAGGCCGGCACGGTCCGGGAACCGCCACGAACGACGGCCGCGACGGCGTCCGCCACAGCCCGCAGGCCCGCGGCGCTCGCCAACGTCTCCACGACGTCACCCACCGCGAGGGCCGTCGGCGACGGCTCGCGCAGTCCGACCTGCGCGGCCACGAGCGCGGCGGCGTCGTTGACCTCGGCCCCGGCACGCTTGGCCGCGAGCGAACGCGTGCGAACGACGGCGGAGAGCAGGTCCCGCAGCTCGGCGACGCCCTCCCCCGTCACGGTCGAGATCGGCCGCACATCCACCCCGGTGAGCCCGTCCTCGACGAGCAGCCGCGCCACGTCGTCCGCGAGGTCGCCGCGCACGTCCGGCGGCACGGTGTCGACCTGGTTCAGCACGACGACCATCGCGGCCTCGTGCCCGACGAGCCGCTGCAGGTAGCCGGTGTGCAGCGCGTCGTCGGCGTACTTCTGCGGGTCGACGACCCACACGAGCAGGTCGGCCTGCGGCAGCAACCGGTCGACCACCTCGCGGTGCGCCGGCTCGATCGAGTCGTGGTCGGGCAGGTCGAGAAGCACCAGGCCGCGCAGGGGCGCCTCGGTGTCACCGTCGAGCAGGCTCTCGCGCACGATGCGGCGGTCCTCGGCGACGGTCAGCCAGTCGAGCAGCGGGTCGCCGTCCTCGCCCCACACGCACGCCGTGATCTGCGAGGTCGTCGGACGCTTGACGCCGACGTCGGCGAAGTCGAGCCCGCACACGGCGTTGAACAGGCTGGACTTGCCCGAGCCCGTCCCCCCGACGAGAGCGACGACCGTCTGGTCGACACCCAGCTCGATGCGCTCGCGCACCCCGTCGATCGAGCGCGCGACGCGTGCCACGACCGCGGGCTCGAGACGCTCGGCCCCGATGACGAGGGCTTCGTCGAGCGCGACCACACGGTGCGCCAGCTCGAGCGTCTCGTCACCGTGCAACGCGCCACGGGCGACCGGAACCGGCTCAGCAGTGCTCACGTGAGTCCCTTCAGGACGGCCAGCCGCAGCCGCAGCCGCGAGGCCGCGTCGTCGGCGAGGTCCGGGTCGTCCAACGCTGCGCCCGCCTGCGCCCGTTCGAGCGCCACCTGCGCCTCGACTCGGTCGACCAGCTCGGACGACAGCTCCTCGACCGCCTGGGAACCGGCCGCCCCGAGCACGTCCGCGAGCAGCTCACGGGCGGGCACGACGCCCGCGGCACCAGCCAGGGCGATCGCCGCGAGGCCCTCGGTGGTGAGGATCTTCTCCGCCTTGGCGCGCCTGCGCGCCTCACGCGTGACGTCACGACCGCGACGCACGTCGCCCTCGGGCGTGGTCGTGGGCGGGGGCACGGCGAGCGCCGCCCGCACCGCGCGAGGGCCCTGCGCGACCCAGGCGCGCGCCGTCTGCTCGGCAGCGGTCGTGCGGACCTGCACGCTGTCCCCGCTGGGCCAGGCGGCGTCGACCGAGGCTCCGCCCTCAGGGGCACCGGGACCGACCAGCCGCGCGCGCAGCACACGCTCCGTGTGCGTCCCGGCTGCACCCATCGCCGAGGTCACGGCACGGGCGAGGTCGGCCAGCAGCGGCTCGACCGCGACGGCCCGCGCCCGACCGGCACGGGCCGAGCCACGCAGCCGACCCGACGGCCGCGGGATGCCCGCGAAGGCAGCACCGGGTGTGGTCAGCTCGGCCCAGCGGGCGCGCACGGCGCCGTCGGCCACCGCACCCCCGCGCACCGAGGCCACCGCCTGAGCCGTCGGCTCGACGAGCGCGTCGTCGAGCGCGTCGGCGATCCGACCTGCCGCGTCGGCCTGGTGCTGGACGGCCTCGGCCAGCTCGTCGACCCACGGGCGCAGCGCGGACAAGGACCCGCGAAGCGTGCGCCCGATGACCGTGCGGGCACGGTCGGGACCGGCGAGCATCTGCAGCCAGCGCTGGATGGGCGCGACGACGGCCGAGGCGAGCAACCCCTCGTGCGGCCCGACGTCCGGCACCACGAACAGCGGCGAGCCCTGCAGCCCGTGCCCGCGCAGCCGTTCGAGCAGGTCGCCGCGCACGGTCGGCAACGAGGCCGGCGGCACCCGGTTGAGCACCATGGCGATCGACGTGCCGCGGTCGACGGCCGCCTGCAGCACCTGCCACGGCAGCGCGTCGCCGTAGCGCGCCGCGGTCGTGACGAACAGCCACAGGTCGGCGGCCTCCAGCAGCCGGTGCGCCGAGAGGCGGTTGGACTCCAGCACCGAGTCCAGGTCGGGCGCGTCGAGCAGCGCGATGCCCCGCGGGACGCTCTCGTCCGCGACGACCTCGACGGACTCCAGCACGGGGTGGTGCGAGAGCAGCTCGACGTCGAGCGGGTTGTGCACCAGGACCGGACGACGCGTGGTGGGCCGCAGCACGCCCGCGGCGCTCACCTCACGGCCGACCAGGGAGTTGACCAGCGTCGACTTGCCCGCACCCGTCGAGCCGGACACGACCACGACCGCGGGCGCCGACAGCTCGGTCAGCCGCGGCACGAGGTGCTCGGCGAGCTGGTCGACGAGACGAGCACGGGACGCCGCAGCCGCCTCGGTGTCCGACAGGTCCAGCGGGAACGTGGTCGCGGCGACATCGCGGTGCAGGTCACGGACCGCGTCGAGCAGCGACTGCGCCGCCAACGGGCGGGCCAGGACGTCGCGCGCGAGGGCCTCGTGGGCCGACGACGCAGGGCGCGCCGATGGCGCGGACTGCGGGTCTGCCTGCGCACTCACAGGGTCCATTGTCGGGGCGCGATCTGACCAGGCCAAACGCGCCACGCGGGTGACACGCGGGTGAACGGTCACCGAGGGACGATCCGGGCACCGCTGCACCCCTCCGGACGGACCCGCCCGGGGTCCCGTCCGTCACGACTACGCTGGTCGACGCACGTCCGGCCCCCGTAGCTCAACGGATAGAGCAACGGCCTTCTAATCCGTCGGTTGCAGGTTCGAGTCCTGCCGGGGGCGCCCACGCAAGCCGGCCCGCAGAGCACGATCCCCGTTCGCGGCAGTCGGATGACGTCGTGCTCGGGCAGGCCGAACGTGACGGGTGCCCGCACCCCCGCATCGAGCGCGTCGAGGAGCCGACCCGAAGCGTCGAGCGCGTCACCCACCCCGGTGTCGTCGACGTCGGCGTCTCGAACGGCCTGCTCGAGCAGCCCGGCGAGTCCGCGCGCCTCGCTCTCGGAGAGGGTCAGGTGGACGTGGCGCAGGGTGCCAGGGTGCCGTCAGGTGCGATGTTGGGATCGGGTTCCATGCCCCGCATCCGACCGGTGACCACCCACGAGGAGGCGCCACCGCCGGGCCCCCCAGCATCCGCCTCAGGGGCTCTGCGTGCTCGATCCAGGTCGGCCGTCGACGAGTGCACAGTGCGTCTCTCCGGTGATGGAGATCCCACCCGGCCCAGCGATGGTCGTCAGGACGGCACCCGTGGGCGTCCGCGCGGATAGCGCGAGCGCGCCGGCGGCCACGCCGTCGCTCCCGGTGTAGCCCAGGCCGGTCCACAGCGACGAGATCGTCTGCAGAGCAGCATCGGTGTCGGGTAGCTCGTCGTCGGACTTGATGGCGGCCAGTGAGTAGAAGACACCGATCCTCCCGTCGCGGCGTTCGCACGCCTGGGCGCTGTCGATACCCACCTCCGGTGCCACGTGCAGATCGATCGCCTCGGCGGTCTGGACGATCACCGCCTCGAGTTCCTCGCGGGCGTCCCATGCTGTTGGTTCGGCGGCGTCTTCGGCCTGGCGGGTCTGTGTCGCGTGGTTGACAAGGAACCCGGCGACGACGAACACCACTGCACCCGCCCCGACCACCCACGGCGTCCGCCGGCGAGGGCGCGGTGCCGCAACCGCACCGGACGCGTCCTCGCGCGCGTGCGACTCGGAGTCACCCAACAGAGGTTCCTTCCGCCCGTGTCAGCCAGGCTGCCGGGCTGGCCGGCGACAACTGACGCGATGTTCCACAGGCTCTTGGTGCCCGCTGCGTAGTACTCGGAGCGTCCAGAGGACGGAAGTGTGCCATCGGCGGCGAACGGCTGGTAGCCACCGTCAGTTGGGAACCGGGTCGGGCTACCGGCCGAGTAGCGTCCGCTCGTAAGCGCTGGCGGCCTGGGCTGGGAGCACATAGTTGCTCGTGGCCTCGATCGCTGCGAGCGCGGCGCGGGCGGCGACTTGGAACGTCTCAGCGTCGCAGTCATCGGCAGCCACGTCGACTGTCCACAGAATCAGGTCCCTGAAGAACGCAATCGACATGTAACCGCCGCCGACCTCGACGACGAGTGCCTCGTATGTTGTCGCGTTGCCGCGCCCATCCTCCCCCTGGTCGAACTGGGCGTGAACTGCATAGCCTCCGGTCTGGAGGCGTTCTCGAATCGCCACCGCCCACACATGCGCCTCGGCGGTGGTCGTGGCATCGATGACCATGTCCACGCTGCTGTTCGCATCGGTCGGCATGAGGTCGAACTGCCAGCGGGCCCCGTGCCATCCGGTCGGCGCCGCAGCGATGTCCGCCAGCCATGCCGGGGTCACCGCTGGGGCGCGCGGGAACTTCTCCAGGTCGGCGGCGTACGCGCTGGGGTCGAACTCGACCCGCGGCGGGTTGTCGTAGTTGAAGTCGGCTGTGATGCGTCCGTCAGCGCAAACGTCCACGTCAGCGTCGAACCAGGTCCCCGCTCCCGGCTGGTACGAGGCCGTGCGCAGTTGATGGAGTGCGTGAATGACCTTGATCGGCACCCGTGGCAGCGGCACCCGGGTGCCGTCGCGAAGCACCGCGATGGCTGACGGTTGTCCAACGTGGGCGACCTGTGAGTACCGGATCGCCACGTGCGTCCAGCCAGCAGGGGCCACGGCAGCGATCTGCGAGCCGATCGTTTGGTAGAACTCTGGCGACATGGCGGTGGCACGAGACTCGCTCACTGCAGGAAAGCCTCTGTCCGTTGGGAACACCGTCCACGAAGTACTGTGCAGTGAGCGTAGCGGGCCGCACTGACGTACCCGGATACTCGAGGTCGACCTCGAGTCGGAGGGTCGCATCGGGCTGGTTGGCGGCGATCGACCGGATGTCGGCCTTCATCGCACCGAAGCGGCCGTTGCCGATGTTGGTGTTCTTGGCCATCGCTACGAGGTTGATTCCTTCCCCGGGGCCACCGCCGGGGGCAGCGATCAAAGGTCCGCCCTGATCGCCAGCGATCCGGTCCGCCCGGCCGGACATGCGCTGCTGGCAAGGGTTCCGGTGGACCTTGGCGATCACCTGCGTGGAGAGCCTCCACTGAACCCGGGGCGAGACATCGAGTCCCGCCCGGGGGCACCGCAGCGGCGCGTACCCACGACGTCCCAGACGTCACCGCGGCCCGCTCACAGGTAGTCGCGCAGCGCCTGCGAGCGCGCCGGGTGGCGCAGCTTGGCCATGGTCTTGGCCTCGATCTGCCGGATGCGCTCACGCGTCACGCCGTACACGTGGCCGATCTCGTCGAGCGTCCGGGGCTGCCCGTCGGTGAGCCCGAAGCGCAGGGTGACGACACCGGCCTCCCGTTCGGAGAGCGTGTCGAGCACGGCGCCGAGCTGCTCGCGCAGCAGGACGAAGCTCACGGCCTCCAACGGCATGACCGCCTCGGAGTCCTCGAGCAGGTCGCCGAGCTCGCCGTCGCCGTCTTCACCGAGCGTCACGTGCAGCGAGACCGGTTCGCGTCGGTGGCGCTGCACCTCGAGCACCTTGGCGGGATCGATCCCGAGCTCGAGGGCGAGCTCGTCCGTCGTGGCCTCGCGGCCGAGCGTCTGGTAGACGTGCCGCTCGACGCGGGCGAGCTTGTTGATCACCTCGACCATGTGCACCGGGACCCGGATCGTGCGCGCCTGGTCGGCCATGCCGCGGGTGACCGCCTGGCGGATCCACCACGTCGCGTACGTCGAGAACTTGAAGCCCTTCGTGTGGTCGAACTTCTCGACCGCCCGGATCAGGCCCGCGTTGCCCTCCTGGATGAGGTCGAGGAAGAGCATGCCGCGCCCGGTGTACCGCTTGGCGATGGAGACGACCAGCCGCAGGTTCGCCTCCACGAGGTGCGACTTGGCACGACGCCCGTCGGCGACGAGGACGTCCAGCTCGCGCCGGGTCGCGTCGGTCACGGACCCCGGCGTCGCCAGCAGGTGCTCGGCGAACAGGCCGACCTCGATCCGCTGGGCGATGTCCACCTCCTGCTCAGCCGTCAGCAGCGCGATCCTGCCGATGGCGCGCAGGTAGTCCTTCACGGGGTCGGCGGTCGCGCCGGCCGCCTCGACGCGAGGGGCGGGGGCGTCGTCGTCCCCGGCCGAGAGCGTGAACTCCTCGTCGACGGTCGCGACCTCGGGGTGCGGCGGTGTCATGGTGTGCGTCACGGTCGCTGTCACGGTCATGGTGCGTCCTCTCGCCCAGGCTCCCGGGCGGTGGCGCCCGGGGTGCTGCACGCGCCTGCCGCGAGGCCGTGCGGCCGCGACGAACCAGAGGATGCCGACCCCCGCGGGGCTCGGACGCAGACCCCGGTCGATGAGGACCGGGCCGCTGTGCGCCGTCAATTCTACCGGCCGCCGCCCCGCCGTCACCGGGGCGGCGAGCCTCCCGTCACGGAGAAAATGACGTGCCCGGGGCGGGGTCGCCGTGGTGTCGTGGTCTCACCGCAACCGCATCGTCCAGACCCCCTCGAGGGGTCCGGTCGCTCACGCCCAGGAGACCCCCGTGCACCCCACCCTCACCTTCGACCTGATCCGCCAGGACCACGAGCGCCGCCTCGCCGAGGCCGCGATCGAGCGCGCCAACACGCGCGGGCGGGCGGCCAGACAGCCGTCCGACGCCTCGAGGCGACCCCCGTCGCGCACGTGGGCCTCGATCCTGCTCAGCACCGCACCGACCGCCCTGGTCGCGCGGTGACCTGCGACGGCGGTCTCCCCGGCCCGGGGGGACCGCCGCACGCGTTCCCGCTGCCGTGACCCGCCCCCGCGCACGGCCTCGCGTGGAACGATGACCCCATGCCCGCCCAGGTCAGCCCGCCGCCGACGCCGCGCGGCAGGGGCGCCCGGCCGCGGGCGGGTACGACGGCATGAGCAGGCGCGGCAGGGGCCGCCCTCAGGACCGCGGCCGAGGTCGGACCGCCACGCCCCCGGGCCGAGGCTCACGTTTCTCGACCTGGGTCGAACGGCTGGTGCAGGCCGTGGCCGCCGGGGCCGCCGCGGTGCTGGTGCTGCGCTGGGCGGGGATCGCGCCGAGGACGTGCCTGATCGCCGGAGCCTGCGCCTTCGTCCTCGTGCCGGTCGCCGCGTGGATCGCCTCGACCGTCCCCGGCCCTCCTCCGGGGTCCTCCCGCGAACGGGACGACCGGCGCCGCTGAGCCACCCCTGTCGCCCGTGCACCCCTCGGGCGCCGTAGGCTGGCCGCGTGACCAGCACGCCTGCACCCGGGACCACCAACGGGCACGAGTCGAACGACCGCATCGTCTGGATCGACTGCGAGATGACCGGTCTCGACCTGGGCGCCGACGCCCTCGTCGAGGTCGCCGCCGTCGTCACGGACTCCGAGCTGCGGGTGCTCGGTGACGGCGTCGACGTCGTCATCGCCCCGCCCGCCGAGGCGCTGGTGCAGATGAACGACTTCGTGCGCACCATGCACACGACCTCCGGCCTGCTCGAGGACCTTGCGGGCGGCACGACCCTCGCCCAGGCCCAGGCCACGGTCCTGGAGTACATCCGCACCTGGGTCCCCGAGCCGTCCAAGGCGCCGCTGGCCGGCAACTCGGTCGGCACCGACAAGGCCTTCCTCGAGCGGGACATGCCCGAGCTCGTGGGGCACCTGCACTACCGGGTCGTCGACGTCTCCTCGATCAAGGAGCTCGCCCGCCGCTGGTACCCGCGGGTGTACTTCGCCTCTCCGGCCAAGAACGGCGGGCACCGCGCGCTGGCCGACATCCTCGAGAGCATCGACGAGCTGCGCTACTACCGCGCGGCCCTCATGCCCGCGCAGCCGGGGCCGGACAGTGCCGCGGCGAAGGCCGTCGCGGCCCAGGTCGTGGCGACCTCGGTCAAGGGCACGCGCCTGCAGCCCTGACCCACCGCGGCGGCGCACGGATGCCGTCCGACCCCAGCACGCCGAAGGGCGCCGACCACGCGGTCGGCGCCCTTCGCTCGTCCCCCGGCATGCCGACGGCGATCAGTCGCCCTTGACGTTGACCACCTGCCGCAGCGTGTGCCGGATCTCCACCAGGTCCTTCGCGTCCTCCATGACGACGTCGATGTCCTTGTACGCCTGCGGGATCTCGTCGAGGAACGCGTCCGTGTCGCGGTACTCGATGCCGACCATCGCCGCACGCAGCTGCTCGTGCGTGAAGAGCCGCCGTGCCGCGGACCGGGAGTGGTGGCGACCCGCGCCGTGCGGCGAGGAGCTCAGCGAGAGCCGGTCGCCCTTGCCGGTCACGACGTAGGACGCGGTCCCCATGGAGCCCGGCACCAGTCCGGGGTCCCCGGCAGCGGCCCGGATGGCCCCCTTGCGGGACACCCACACCCGCTTGCCGAAGTGCTCCTCCTGCTCGGTGAAGTTGTGGTGGCAGTTGACCCGCTCGGCCTCGACGACCGGTGCCCCCATGTGCGCGCCGACCGCCGCGACCACGCGGTCCATCATCTCCTCACGGTTGAGCAGCGCGAAGTCCTGCGCCCACCGCAGCTGGCGGACGTAGGCCCAGAACTCCTCGGTCCCCTCGACCAGGTACGCCAGGTCCGGGTCGGGCAGGTCGATCCACCAGCGCCGGCACAGCTCGGCGGCGACCTTGATGTGGTGCTGGGCGATCTTGTTGCCGACACCGCGCGACCCCGAGTGCAGGAACAGCCACACGCCGCCGCCCTCGTCCACCGACACCTCGATGAAGTGGTTGCCGGACCCGAGCGACCCCAGCTGGAGGCGCCAGTTCCCGGCGTAGGAGCCGGGGTCGAACCCGGCCTCGGCGGCCTTCGCCTCCAGGGCGGTGACGCGTGCCTCCGCGGACGCCGTGACCCGCTGGTTGTGGTGCCCGGCCGACAGCGGCACCGCTCGCTCGATGGCCACGCGCAGCGGGGCGAGCGGACCGGCCGCCCGCAGCTCCTGCTCGGTCCACTGCGTGCGCACGGCGATCATGCCGCAGCCGATGTCGACGCCGACCGCGGCCGGGATGATCGCGCCGAGCGTGGGGATCACCGATCCGACGGTCGCCCCCTTGCCCAGGTGCGCGTCCGGCATGAGTGCGACGTGCGGGTAGACGAACGGCATCGAGGCGGTCCTGACGGCCTGCTCACGCGTGCTCGGCTCGAGGATCGACGCCCAGCTGATGAGCGTCCTGGTCAGGTGCTCGCGGGTCATTCCTGGTTCCTCCTGGTCTTCCGGTTCTCCCACGGGTCGTCCGCGGGGGCCCGAGTCGACCACGGCGAGGAGGCGGTGGGCCACTGGTTTGACGGGCCGGCCGGCACGGCGACGAGAGGAACGACGAAGGGCGCCGACCGCGAGGTCGACGCCCTTCGTGCTCACGGGTGGCTAACGGGACTTGAACC
Source organism: Cellulomonas soli (assembly GCF_013409305.1). GTDB lineage: Bacteria > Actinomycetota > Actinomycetes > Actinomycetales > Cellulomonadaceae > Cellulomonas > Cellulomonas soli. The sequence continues at coordinate 95,213 of NZ_JACBZJ010000001.1, forward strand.
CGCGACCCCCTGGACCACAACCAGGTGCTCTACCACCTGAGCTATAGCCACCACGACCTGGCGCGTGCGCCAGGGACGACGAAAAGTGTACCGGGTCGCCGACCGTGGTCAGCACCGGCTCAGAACCGGGCTGCCACCGCGTCCGCGAAGCGCTCGGCCGAGCCCGGTCCGTGCTGGAAGAACAGCGACGGCTCGGTCAGCTCGAGCTCGAGCAGGACCGGGTTGCCCTCGTCGTCCGGGATGAGGTCGATGCGCGTGTAGAGCAGCGGTCCGTCGAGCTGCGGCAGCACCTGCGGGAGCGCCGCGACGACGCCGTCGGCCACCGTCCGCTCTGCCTCGGTCGCCTCGCGGGGCTCCATGACCTCCCGGCGGTACAGGACGCCCTCGGTCTCGCCCGCGCGGAACGGGCCGTCGAGCAGCGCACCCTTGCGCACGGAGTGGCTGAAGACGCCGTCGACGTAGACCAGCGCGGTCTCGCCGACCGTGTCGACCTGGCGCAGGTAACGCTGCAGCATGACGCGCCGACCGACCCCGAGCAGGTTCTTGGCGTGCGTGATGGCCAGCGAGCGCGAAGGCGTCTCGTCCGCGGCGTACCGGCCCGTGTCGCGCGAACCGGCACTGACCGTCGGCTTGATGACGAAGTCGCCGAAGGCCGGGAACCGGGTGTGGATCGCCCGGGAGTCGAAGTTCCGCTCGGGGTCCAGCCAGATCGTCGGCACGATCGGCACGCCGATGCGCTCGAGGTCGCGCAGGTAGGTCTTGTCGATGTTCCAGGTGACGACGTCCGCGGGGTTGTGCAGCTGGCTGGTGCGCTCGACGCGACGCGTCCAGTCGGCGAACTGCACGGGCCGGTCGGTGTAGTCCCAGGTCGAGCGGATCACGACGTGGGCGTACGTCGACCAGTCGACGGTCGGGTCGTCCCAGACGACCACGTCGGCCTCGACGCCGCGGCTGCGCAGGGCCTCGCGCAGCGGTGCGTCGTCGCTGTCGAGGTCCGGGAGGGCGGCGCAGGTCGCCAGGGCGAGGCGGGCGGTCGGGTTCGTCACCCGCTGAGCGTATCGGGCGGTGTCACCCCGGGGGGTTCCACCCCCTGCCGACCCGTTTCTCACCTGGTGCGACCCCTCAGCGGACCCTCGCGACACCCGATGTGCCGGACGAGGCCGGGTGGGTTGTCCCCCGGCGGAGGCAAGGAGCGGACGACGGCGCGATGAGGACCGACGACGGGCAGGCCGAGCGGATCGGGCCGACGGACTGGGACGCCCTGGTCGACGAGCTCGCGTTCCTGGCGGACTCCGACGCGTCCCAGTGCGTGCGGCGCGCGACCGACGCCGTGCACCAGGCCCGCGCCGAGGGTGCCGTCGAGGCCGAGATGCAGCTGAGCTACTACGCGGCCGTCGCGCACCACGCCCTCGGGCAGGACTCGGACGCCCTGACCGCCGCCGCCCGGACCGAACACCTCGCACGGGACTCCAGCGAGCTCGTCTGGGAGTCGCGCGCGCTGGCCCGCCAGGGGCTCGTCCACCACGACCTCGGCAACATCGAGGACGCCGTCGACCTGCTGACGCGGGCCGTCGAGCTGCGACGCGAGGCCGACGACGTCGCCGGCACCGCAGACGTCCTGACGACCCTGGGCACGGTCTACACCGCGATGCCGCACTTCGCGCCGCAGGCCGCGGGTGTGCTCACGCAGGCCCACCGGTTGTGGCTGCAGGCCGGCGACCCCGATCGTGCGTCGATCGCGCACGCCCACCTGGCACGCACGTTCGTCGAGACCAGCAGCCGGCTCGCCGAGGAGAACCCCCGCGGCGCCCGTGCGGCCGCCCGGCGCGCCCTCGCGCTGGCGCTGGAGGCGGTGCAGGAGGCGGACGCGTCCGGTCTGAGCAGGACCGCCATCGACGCCCGGTTCACGGTCGTGGCGGCGCACGTGCTGGCTGACGACCTGCCGGCCGCCGGAGCGGTGCTCGACACCGCCGAGGACATGCTGGACCGCTTCCCCTCCGCCATGCAGCGTCTCGCGCTGCACCGGATCCGCGCGGGCTGGCTGGTCCGCAGCGGCCGGTACGCGGAGGCGGCCAAGGAGGCCACCGCCGGGCTGGTCCTGTGCGACGAGCTGCGTCGTCCCGCCGAGCGGGCCGGGCTGCTCCAGGTGCTCGTCGATGCCGACGAGGCCCGCGGGGAGCTCGCCGCGGCCCTGGACGCCCTGCACGAGCTGCACGAGCTGACGGTCCGCACCGGCGACGCCATGGCGCAGCGACGAGCCGTCCTGCTGGGCTCGCGCATGGAGCTGGAACGGGCCGAGCGCGTCGCCGAGGCCGAGCGCCGACGGTCCGAGGCGCTCGAGGAGCACAACGCCCGCCTCGTGCACGAGGCGTCGCACGACCCCCTGACCGGGCTCGCCAACCGTCGTGCGCTCGACCGGGAGCTGACTCGGCGCGTGCAGGAGCGCGCGGTGTTCACGGTCGCCCTCGTCGACGTGGACCACTTCAAGCGGGTCAACGACACGTGGTCGCACCAGACCGGCGACGCCGTGCTACAGCGGATGGCCCACACGCTGCGCGACGGCCTGCGCAACGGCGACCTCGCGGCCCGCTACGGGGGCGAGGAGTTCGCCCTCGTGCTCGACGGGCTCGACGGGCCCCGGGCTGCCGAGGTCTGCGACAGGCTGCGCGCGCGCGTCGCCGCGCTCACCTGGGACGGACCGATGTCCGGCTCGCAGGTGACGATCAGCATCGGGGTGTCCGGCTGGGTGCCCGAGGAGGGCGTCGACGTGACGCTCGCACGGGCCGACGCCGCGCTGTACGGGGCGAAGGAGTCGGGCCGCAACCAGGTCCGGCTGTCGACCGCCGCGTCACCTGCGACCGTCGGCTGACGTCGGCCGAGCTCGCCCGGCCGAGGTCGACCTGCGGGCGGCCGGGGGTCGCTCGACCGTAGTCTGCGGGTACGGACGACAAAGGCCCCTGATCCGCGTCTCCGCAGATCAGGGGCCTTGCTGGTGCGCCATCAGGGACTCGAACCCCGAACCCGCTGATTAAGAGTCAGCTGCTCTGCCAATTGAGCTAATGGCGCGCGATTGAGAACGTTAGCAGCCTCCTGGCCGAAGAATCCAACTGGCGGGCCACGACGTGACGCCCGTCACCTCTCGACGTTCCCGGGGCCTGCCTCTGCGCCGCTTCCGTCGTCGGTCGAGTCCTCCCACCAGGCGTCCTCGGGCAGCCCCTCCTCCGCCAGGATCTCGGAGGACGTGCGCCGTTCGGCACCCAGCAGGTCGACCAGCAGCGCGAGGGGGACGTGCTCGGCGAGCAGGTCCTTGATCGACTGCGTGTCGTCGGGTGTGGGCTCGCTCACGCGGCGTCCTCCTCGGTGGGCCCGCGGGCCGTGGTGCCGCGGTCCTTCATCGGAGCATCACGCCAGGAGGTGTGCAAGGCCTGGGAGCCCCTCGCGGATGAGAAATCACTCAGATGAGCCCCCGAGCCACCCGGTCGGCCGCAGGGTCAGAGGTAGAGACCCGTGCCCTCGCCGACCCCACGCGGCTCCGCCACCGCGTGCACGTCCTTCTCCCGCAGCAGCAGGTACGTCGAGCCCTCGAGCTCCACCTCGGCGCGCTCCTCCGGGTCGAACAGCACCTTGTCGCCCACCTCGACCTGGCGCACGTGCTGCCCCACGGCCACCACGGCCGCCCAGGCCAGCCGCTTGCCGACCACGGCGGTCGCCGGGATGACGATCCCCGCGGTTGAGCGACGCTCGGCGGACTCCCCGTCGAGCGCGACCAGCAGACGGTCGTTGAGCATCCGGATGGGCAGTCCTGCCCCCGGGAGGCCGGTCGAGCGGTTCGCGCCAGGGCTGTTCACGGCCCCGACGCTACCCCGGTCGGCACGTAGGCTGGACGTCCGCAGGCCACCCCCACCACGCCTCAGACCCCAGGAGCACCCGTGCCCCGTCTCGCCGTCGGCGACGCCGCGCCCGACTTCACGCTGCCGACCGCGGACGGTGGCAGCCTCACGCTGTCCGACCTGCGCGGACGGCGCGTGATCGTGTACTTCTACCCGGCCGCCTCGACCCCGGGGTGCACCAAGGAGGCCTGCGACTTCCGCGACTCGCTCGCCTCGCTGCAGTCCGCCGGCTACGCGGTCGTCGGCGTCTCGCCCGACCCCGTCGGTGCCCTCGCCGCGTTCGCCGACACCGAGGGCCTGACGTTCCCGCTCGTCTCCGACCTCGACCGCTCGACGCTCGAGGCGTGGGGCGCCTGGGGTGAGAAGACCCTCTACGGCAAGACCGTCACCGGGGTCGTGCGCTCGACCGTCGTCGTGGACGAGGCGGGCCTGGTGACGCACGCCCAGTACAACGTGCGCGCCACCGGGCACGTGGCACGGCTACGGCGCGAGCTCGGCGTCGGCTGAGCCCGACAACCGAGCCGGACAACTGAGCCGGACGACCGAGCCCGACGCGCGGGCAGGACGCCAACGGCCGGGCGCGTGGCAGACTTCCAGCGCCCGACCGGCGACGTCACGCACCCGCCGGCGACGGCGACGCGGGAGTGGTGAAACGGCAGCCACGCCAGGTTTAGGTCCTGGTGCCCGAGAGGGCGTGCGGGTTCGAATCCCGTCTCCCGCACGTCTCCCCCACGGCTGCTGCCGCGCTGAGCGGGCAGGGACCCGCCCGCCGGGCCGATCAGGACTGCGCGGCCTGCTCGGCGATCTTCGCCCGGACCTCGTCCATGTCGAGCCCCTTGACCGCCTCGACGACCTGCGCGAGCGCCGGCGCGGGCAGGGCACCCGGCTGACGGAACACGAGGATGCCCTCGCGGAACGCCATCAGGGTCGGGATCGACGTGATCTGCAGCTCGGCCGCGAGCTCCTGCTCCGCCTCGGTGTCGACCTTGGCATGCACCACGCCCGGGTTCACCTCGGACGACTGCTCGAAGATCGGCCCGAACCGCTTGCACGGCCCGCACCACTCCGCCCAGAAGTCGACGAGGACGATGTCGTTGTCGGTGATGGTCGACCCGAGGGTCTGCGCGGTCAGCTCCGTGGTGGCCATGGTCTCTCCTAGCGTGTTCGTGGTCCGGTGCGTGCAGCGTCCGGCGCCCGCGCGGTATTCCCCGCCGCGAGCCGTGTGGGCCCCGACCGGTCGGTCGGGGTAGAACTGCACGGTGACCGAGACCGCCGACTTCCCGCCCGACCCCGAGCGCCCCGCCGGGTGGCTCAGCCCCGCGCAGATCGCCGCCGCCCGCACCCAGCTGCCGATCCTCTACGTGGACGCGATCCCGGTCCGGGTCGACGACTCCGGCGACGTGGTCGAGGTCGGGCTGCTGCTGCGGGTGACCCCGGAGGGCGTGATGTCCCGCGCGCTCGTGTCCGGGCGGGTCATGTACCACGAGCGGATCCGGGACGCGCTGCTGCGCCACATCGAGAAGGACCTCGGCCCGGTCGCCCTGCCGCAGATCCCGTCCTCACCCCAGCCGTTCACGGTGGCCGAGTACTTCCCCACCCCGGGCGTCACGCCGTACCACGACCCTCGCCAGCACGCGGTGTCGCTGGCCTACGTCGTGCCCGTCTCCGGGGACTGCCGCCCGCAGCACGACGCGATCGACCTGGCGTGGCTGACTCCCGAGGAGGCGTGCGCCGAGCAGGTCCAGGTCGAGATGAACGGCGGCCAGGGGCTGCTGCTGCGCCAGGCGATGGGCTGGGTCGGCCGGCTGCCGTGACCGGACGCGCCGACGGCCCGTCAGCGGCCGCTCAGGCCGCCGTCAGAGGCTGAGCTCGGGCCAGTCCGCCAGGTCGGCCCGCATCGCACGGTCGTGCGTGGCGACGACGACCGCGCCGAGGTCGCCCGCAGCGCCTGCGTGAGCTCGTCCACCAGACCGACCGACAGGTGGTTGGTGGGCTCGTCGAGCAGCAGCACGTGCGGGGCCGCGAGCAGCGCGCACGCCAGGTCGAAGCGCCGTCGCTGCCCCACCGACAGCTCACGCAACGGCCGGTCGAGGTCGTCCTCGGTGAGCAGGCCGAGGGCGGCCACCGGGACGAGCTGGGCCGGGTCGAGCGCACCGCCGTGCAGCAGCCGCAACGCGTGCCGGGCGTAGGCGTCGAACGCGGTCGTGGTGTCGTCCGCCGAGGTCGCGTGCTCGCTGGCGCCCTCCTGGCCGAGGACGCCCACGCGCACACCGGGCGTCGAGGTACGCGTGCCGCGCTCGAGCCGCACGGTGCCGGCCAGCGCGGCGAGCAGCGTCGACTTGCCCGAGCCGTTCGGCCCGGTCACCAGCAGCCGACCGCACGGGGGCACCTCGATGCGCCGACCGGGCAGGTCGAGCCGGACGCGCCCGGCACCCGTGACCAGCGGGGCCCGCAGCTCCAGGAGCGGGCCCGGGCGCGGCTCGGGAGGGAGCGAGGGCAGGTCAGGGAAGCGCAGCGCGAGCGGCGGCACCGGCACCTCGACGGCCTGCGCCTCGAGTCGCTGCACGAGCCGGTCGGCGGCCTTCACGTGGATCCGCGCGCGGGTCGCCCGGCGGTTCTTGTCCGAGCCCTTCGGCGGGCGCCACTCGTCGGACAGCCCCTCGTAGGAGGCGTCCAGACGCTGGGCGAGCTGCTCGGCACGCTTGCGCTCCTGCCGGTACCGGACCCGCCAGCGGCGCAGCATCTGGTCGCGGGCGTACCGGTAGGCCACGTACCGGGACGACCCGTACAGCGCAGGACGGCCGTCCATCGACGGGTCGAGGTCCAGGATCGCGGTCATCACGTCGTCGAGCAGGCGGCGGTCGTGCGTGACGATGACGACCGCACCGGCCCAGGCGCGCAGCTGCGCCGTCAGGTAGTCGATCCCCGCGACGTCCAGGTGGTTGGTCGGCTCGTCGAGCAGAAGCACGTCGGCACGCTCGGCGACCCGGCAGGCCAGCCGCACCCGGTACCGCTCTCCGACGCTCAGGGTCTCCAACAGACGGTCCCGGTCCCGGGGCGCGCCGAACCGGGTCAGCGCCTCGTCGGCCCGCCGGTCCACGTCCCACGCCGCCAGCTGCTCGTAGCGGGCGAGCACCCCCGCCAGGTGCGCGAGGTCGCCCGCCTCGTGGTCGAACGCGGCGATGGTCGACTCGAGCTCGGCCGCGACGGTCCGCACGCCCGTGAGCGTCGCGTCGACCAGCGCACCGACGGTGTCCCCCGGGGTCACGTCGAGCTCCTGCTCGACCACGGCCAGCGAGCCCGTGCGGCGCACCTCGCCGGACAGCGGGGCGAGGTCGCCCGCGAGCACGCGCAGCAGGGTCGTCTTGCCGGCACCGTTCTCCCCGACGAGCCCGACCCGCTCGCCTGCGGACACCGTCAGGTCCAGCCGGTCGAGGACCGGACGGCCCGGGTACCCGAATGTCACGGCCTCGGCCACGAGCTGCACGGAGGCGTCGGCGACCGGTGCGGCCTCGGCGCTCACCCCGTGCTCACCCGTGCAGCACGCGGACGACCACCGGCGTCAGCGCCCGGAAGGCCTGCCCCCGGTGGCTGATCGCGTGCTTCTCGTGGGACGTCAGCTCGGCGCAGGTCCGCCGCTCGCCCGCCGGGACCAGCACGGGGTCGTAGCCGAAGCCGTGCGTGCCGCGCGGCTCGGTGGCCAGCGTGCCGACCAGCTCGCCGGTCTCGACGTGCTCGAACCCGTCCGGGGTCACGAGCGCCGCGGCGCACACGAAGCGGGCGCCGCGGTGCGGGTCGCGGATGTCGGAGAGCTGGGCCAGCAGGAGCGCGAGGTTCGCGGCGTCGTCGCCGTGCCGACCCGACCAGCGGGCGGAGAAGATGCCGGGTGCACCACCGAGGACATCGACGCTCAGGCCCGAGTCGTCCGCCACGGCGGGCAGCCCGGTGGCCGCGGCGAGCGCCCGGGCCTTGAGCAGCGCGTTCTCGACGAAGGTCAGCCCGTCCTCGACGGGCTCGGGGGCGCCCAGGTCTCGCGCACCGACGACCTGCTCGGGCAGCAGGCCCGGCAGCGCGGGGACCAGGATCGCCCGCAGCTCGGCGATCTTGTGCGCGTTGTGCGTCGCCAGGACGAGCCGGGGAGCTGCGCTCACGCCGAGACCCCGGCACGCGTGGCCGAGCCGTCGGCTGCGGGCGCCGCGAGCGCAGCGGCCTGCAGCAGCGCGAGCTCGGCCGTGCCGGCCACCGCGAGGTCCAGCAGCGCGTCGAGCTCGGCGCGGTCGAACGGCGCGTGCTCGGCCGTGCCCTGCACCTCGACGAACGTGCCCGAACCGGTGACCACGACGTTCATGTCCGTGTCGGCCTTGACGTCCTCGACGTAGGGCAGGTCGAGCACGGGGACGCCACCGACGACGCCGACGCTGATCGCCGACACCGAGTCCTTGAGCACCGTGCGCCCGGGCCGGACGATGCCCTTGGCCTTCGCCCAGGCGACCGCGTCCGCGAGCGCGACGTACGCGCCCGTGATCGAGGCGGTGCGGGTGCCCCCGTCGGCCTGCAGCACGTCGCAGTCGAGCACGATCGTGTTCTCGCCCAGGGCGGCGACGTCGACGACCGCGCGCAGCGAGCGACCGATCAGTCGGGAGATCTCGTGGGTGCGGCCGCCGATCTTGCCGCGCACGGACTCACGGTCCGAGCGGGTCGACGTGGCGCGCGGCAGCATCGAGTACTCGGCGGTGACCCAGCCCTCGCCCGAGCCCTTGCGCCAGCGCGGGACACCCTCGGTGAACGAGGCGACGCAGAGCACCTTGGTGCCGCCGAACTCGACGAGGACGCTGCCCTCGCCCGCCTCGAGGAATCCGCGGGTGATCGTGACGGGCCGCAGCTCGTCGGGCCGACGTCCGTCCGGGCGCGCCGAGGTGGTCGAGGTGTGGGAGGTCATGACGACGAGCCTAACCGGGGCGCCCGTCCGACCCGGGCCGCGCGTGCCGTCCCCGAGGGCTGCGGCTGCTCAGAGCACGTGCACGGCGCCCGGGACCGCGAGCTCGACGGGCCCGGCGTAGACCTGCCGGGCCTCGGCGAGCGCCACCTGCGGGTCGTTCCACACGGGCAGGTGCGTGAGCACGAGCCGGCGCGCGGCTCCGCGCGTCGCCGCCTCACCGGCGCGCCTGCCGGTCAGGTGCACCCCGCGCAGGTGGTCGTCACGGCCCTCGACGTAGGCCGCCTCGGCGAGCAGCAGGTCGGCGTCGGCGGCCAACCGGTCGAGGCCCTCGCACGCGTCGGTGTCGCCCGTGTAGGCGAGCGTGACGGTCCGCGAGGGGTCGTCGTCGCCGGGACCGCTGACGCGCAGGCCGAACGCCGGGATGGGGTGCTCGACGCGCACGGGCTCCAGTGTGAGCGGTCCGACGACGACCGGCACGCCCTCCTGCCAGGTGTGCACGACGAACTGCTCGGTGGGGTCCGTCGCCGGGTCCTTGCCCGCGTACGCCGCGAGCCGGTCGCACGTGCCTTCGGGCCCCCACAGGTCCACGGGCGGGCACGGACCCTGCGGCCGGTACCGGCGCAGCACGTTGAGCACCACGAGGTCGGCCATGTGGTCGGCGTGCAGGTGCGAGATCGCGACGGCGTCGAGCGCGGTCGGGTCGGTGAGCGCCTGCAGCGGCCCCAGCGCACCGTTGCCCAGGTCCATCAGGACCGTCCAGGTGCGCCCCGCGGCGTCCTCGGCCTGGACCAGGTAGGCCGAGGCCGCCGAGTCGGCGCGCGGGAACGACCCGGCGCAACCGACGACGACGAGCCTCATCGCAGCGCCGCCCTCGTCTCGACCGCACCGACCTCGGGCCCGAGGAATCGGCGCGCGAGCGTCTGGAACGAGACCGGGTCACCCGTCGCAAGGAACCGGTGCTCGGGTGCTCCTGCCGCCGGGTCGCGCTCGAGGTCGTGCTTGACGAGCGTGCGGTAGACGTCCTTGGCCGTCTCCTCCGCGCTCGAGACGAGCGTGACCTCCTCGCCCATCACGTAGGAGATGACGCCGGTGAGCAGCGGGTAGTGCGTGCAGCCGAGCACGAGCGTGTCGACCCCGGCCTCACGCACCGGGTCGAGGTACTCGTGCGCGACGGCCATGACCTCCGGGCCGGAGGTGATCCCGGCCTCGACCAGCTCGACGAACCGCGGGCACGCCCGGGTGACCAGCTCGACGCCGGGCGCGACGGCGAAAGCGTCGTCGTACGCCCGGGACTGCACGGTCGCCTTGGTGGCGATCACGCCGATCCGGCCCGTGCGGGTCGCGGCGACTGCGCGACGGGCGGCGGGCAGGATCACCTCGACGACGGGGATGCCGTGCCGCAGCGTGTACCGCTCGCGGGCGTCGCGGAGCATCGCGGCCGAGGCGGTGTTGCACGCGATCACGAGCATCTTCACGCCCGCGTCCACGAGGTCGTCCATGACCTCGAGCGCGTGCGCGCGCACCGCGGCGAGCGGCTTGGTGCCGTACGGGGTGTTGAGCGTGTCACCGATGTAGAGCGTCGACTCCTGCGGGAGCTGGTCGAGCACCGCCCTGGCGACCGTGAGCCCCCCGACGCCGGAGTCGAAGATCCCGATGGGGGCGTCGTTCACGTCGCCGAGCCTAGCTGCTGGTGGAACCGCCCCGGCCGGACCTGCGGTGTGAGCCACGCCGCAGGTCCTCGAGCATGAGCTCGACGAGGGACTCCTGCAGCAGGCCCAGCGCGCCGTAGACGGAGACCAGGTAGCGGCGCACCGCGCGCTCGTCGTCCGCGGTCCCGTCCGTCGTCGAGTCGCCCGCCCAGTCCGCCGTCGCGTCGTCCTCCGCGCCGGACACGGCCCGGTCGTGCTCGTCGTCGAGCACGTCGTAGAGCGTGTCCGCGTCCTCGTCGGTCCGCACGTCGAGCCGTTCGGCCAGCACCAGGCGCACGTCCGTGAGCGTCGCGACGACCTCCTGCGCACGTCCCGCGGGGACCACGAGGGCGTCGTCGTCCGGGCCCGTGCTCGGCGTCGTGACCAGGTCCCAGAGCACCGCGAGCCGGGCGACCTTCCCCGCGCGCAGGTCGTCCTCCGTCAGGCGGCGGAACTCGGCCGCGACCTCCTCGTCGTCGCGTGAGGCGTCGGGGAGGAGCCGACGCACGGCACCGTCCCGGGGTCGTTCGACCGGCCCCGTGCGCAGCCGCAGCGCAGGCCCCGCCCGGTCTTCGCGCACGGGCCACTGCGGCGTGCCGTCGACCCCCCGGGGCACTCCCAGCAGCTCGGCGACGTCGGCGGCGAGCACCGCGAGCAGCGCCCGCTCGGCCCGGTCGACCCGGGCGACGTACCCGACCTCAGGACGGGTGGCGCCATCGGCACCGACCGCCGGGGCGTCCGAGCGCTCGAAGGCCCGCATCAGTCGCCCGAACGCTGCATCGTGGCCCACAGCCCGAACCCGTGCATGGCCTGCACGTCGACCTCCATCGCCTCCCGGTTGCCCGTCGAGACGACCGCCCGGCCCTCCTCGTGCACCTGGCGCATGAGCCGGTGCGCGCGTTCGGCCGGGTAGCCGAAGTAGCTCTCGAAGACGTAGGTCACGTAGGTCATGAGGTTGACCGGGTCGTTCCACACGATCGCGACCCACGGGTCGGCCGTCGAGGTCGACGCCGCCTGCTCAGCGGTCTCCTCGGGAGCGATGGCGGGCACCCGTCCACTCTAGGCGCGGCCCCTGCGGCCCACCGCGCGGGGCGACCTGCGCGGTGAGGGATCGACGCGAGGTCCTACGGTGTCGGCATGCCCTTGTCCTCACCGACCGGCCACCGCCCGGCGTCCCCCTCGACCGCACTGCTGACCGACCGCTACGAGCTCACGATGCTGCAGGCGGCGCTCGCCGACGGCACCGCGGACCGCCGCTGCGTGTTCGAGGTGTTCACCCGTCGGCTCCCCGCCGGCCGCCGGTACGGGGTGCTGGCCGGCACCGGACGGTTCCTGGAGGAGCTCGAGGACTTCCGGTTCGGTCCGGCCGAGCTCGAGTGGCTCTCGAACGAGGGTGTCGTCGACGACCGCACGCTGGACTTCCTCGCCGCCTTCCGGTTCTCCGGCTCGATCACCGGGTACGCCGAGGGTGAGGTGTTCTTCCCGCTGTCCCCGGTCGTGGTCGTCGAGGGCTCGTTCGCCGAGGCGGTGCTCCTCGAGACGCTGCTGCTCTCGACGCTGAACTACGACTCGGCCGTCGCCTCGGCCGCCTCGCGCATGACGAGCGCGGCGATCGGCCGCCCGTGCCTGGAGATGGGTGCGCGCCGCGCGCACGAGGACGCCGCGGTGGCCGCAGCCCGCGCCGCCGTGGTCGCCGGCTTCGCCGGCACCTCCAACCTGGAGGCGGGGCGACGCTACGGGCTGAGCACGATCGGCACGGCCGCGCACGCCTTCACGCTGCTGCACGACGACGAGCTGTCGGCGTTCCGCGCCCAGGTCGCGGCGCAGGGCACGGGCACGACGCTGCTCGTCGACACCTACGACGTGCGGCGCGGGGTCGAGAACGCGCTCGCCGTCGCCGGGACCGAGCTGGGTGCCGTCCGGCTCGACTCCGGGGACCTGACGCTGCTGGCCTCCGAGGTCCGGGCGCAGCTCGACGCCGCGGGGGCCCGGAGCACCCGCATCACGGTGACCTCGGACCTGGACGAGCACGCGATCGCAGGCCTGGCGGCGGCTCCGGTGGATGCGTACGGCGTCGGGACGTCGCTGGTCACCGGGTCGGGGGCACCGACCTGCGGGATGGTCTACAAGATGGTCGCTCGCGAGGACGCCCACGGCGTGCTGCAGCCGGTGGCGAAGGTCTCCCGGGCGAAGGCAAGCGTGGGTGGCCGCAAGTCGGCGGCGCGGCGGATCGGGACGGACGGCCGGGCGGTCGAGGAGGTGCTCGTCGCAGGGCCCGACGAGGCGGTGCGCGGCTGGCGGGCGACGGAGCCCGACCTGCGGGGGCTGCACGTCCCCCTGGTGGTCGACGGCGAGGTGGACCCCCGGTGGACCGGCGCGGAGGGTGTGCGGACCGCGGTTGCGCGGCACCGGTCGTCCCGGGACGAGCTCCCGCGCGGGGCCCGACGCCTGTCGGCGGACGAGGCCGCCCTGCCGACGGTGACCGTGCGGCTCGACTGAGTCGAGCGGGTCGCACGGTCACCGTCGGCTGGCCGCACGCTAGACGCGCGACCGGCCTCGGCCGACCAGTCCGAGGATCAGGCTGACCACGAGGACCGCGACACCGATCCAGATGAGGAACTGCCCGATCGAGGTGGCGACGCCGAGCACGACGAGCACGACGCCGACGAGGATGAGGACGAGCCAGCTGGGCATGGTGAGCCCCTTTCGTTCCGGTCCGCCGCCGGGATCTCCAGCGGCGTCCCCCCATCTCGATCCTGTGGGGCTGCGGCGCACGAAGTCCAACCGGGACGACCGAGTTGCGCCACCACCACGTCGTGTTATCCACGCCCGCGGCGCGATCGCCTGACCTGCGAGGACGCGGCCGATCACCCCGCTCCGACGGATTTGTCACCGTCCACGGGACGAGACGATCAGGTCCGACCGACGAACCATCCGCGCAGGAGGTCGACCCGTGCGGTCAGCTGCTCGGGGTCGGCCAGGGCGACCTCCGGGCCACCGCAGCGGCGGCGCAGCTCAGAGTGCACGGTGGCGTGCGGCTGCCCGCTGCGCCGCGACCACGCACCGACCAGCTGCGACAGCTCCTTGCGCAGCTCGGCCTGCCGCCGGTGGTCCATGGCAGGCACGGCGGCGACCTCGGCTGCCTTCGCCCGGCGACGGTTGGACAGCTGGTCGGCCTGGCGCTGCTTGAGCAGCGTCGAGACCTGGTCGACGTCGAGCAGGCCGGGAAGCCCCAGGAAGTCGAGCTCCTCGTCGGAGCCCACCTCGGCGCCGGTGCCGAACTCGCCGCCGTCGAACAGGACGCGGTCGAACTCGGCCTGCGCCTCGAGGGCCTCGAACGAGCCCTGGATGCCGTCCGGGCCGACCGCGTCGGGTCCGTTGCGCTCGGAGTTCGCCGCCGCGAGCAGCGCGTCCTCCGGGTTGTAGCCCTCGCCCTGCTCCTCGCCGGTCTTGGGCCGGTCGAGGGCGTGGTCGCGCTCGAGCTCCATGGTGTTGGCCAGCGCGAGCAGCTGCGGCACGCTCGGCAGGAACACCGAGGCAGTCTCGCCGCGGCGGCGTGCGCGCACGAACCGACCCACGGCCTGCGCGAAGAACAGCGGGGTGGCGGTGCTCGTGGCGTAGACGCCCACCGCGAGCCGTGGCACGTCGACGCCCTCGGACACCATGCGGACCGCGACGAGCCAGCGCGACTCACCCGCGGAGAACTCGTCGATCCGGTCGCTGGCCCCGTCGTCGTCGGACAGCACGACGGTCGGCGACTGCCCCGTCAGACGCGCCAGGTGACCCGCGTAGGCGCGCGCATCGGTCTGGTCGGTCGCGATCACCATCGCACCCGCGTCGGGCACGGTCCGCCGCACCTCGGTGAGGCGACGGTCGGCGGCCGCGAGCACGCTGGGCACCCACTCACCGTTCGGGTCCAGCGCCGTACGCCAGGCTTGCGACGTCATGTCCTTGGTGAGCGGCTCGCCGAGGCGGGCGGAGATCTCGTCGCCGGCCTTCGTGCGCCACCGCATCGAGCCGGAGTACGACAGGAAGATCACCGGCCGCACGACGTGGTCGCGCAGGGCGTCGCCGTAGCCGTAGGAGAAGTCGGCCAGCGAGCGCCGGATCCCCTCCCGGTCCGGCGCGTACTCGACGAACGGGATCGCCGCGGTGTCCGACCGGAACGGCGTCCCCGTCAGCGACAGGCGGCGGGTGGCCCCCTCGAACGCCTCCCGCACGGCGTCACCCCAGGACAGCGCGTCGCCGCCGTGGTGCACCTCGTCGAGGATCACGAGCGTCGGTGCGGCCTGCGTGCGTGCCGCGTGCAGCGCGGGCTTGCTCGCCACCTGCGCGTAGGTCACCGCGACACCGTCGAACCCGTGGCCGTGCCGACCCTGGGCGTTGCTGAAGTTCGGGTCGAGCGTGATGCCCACCCGTGCGGCCGCATCGGCCCACTGCCGCTTGAGGTGCTCGGTGGGAGCCACGACGGTCACCCGACGCACGATGCGCGCCTCGAGCAGCTCGGTGGCGATGCGCAGCGCGAAGGTCGTCTTGCCCGCACCCGGGGTGGCCACGGCGAGGAAGTCCCGCGGCGAACGCGCCCGGTAGAGCTCGAGCGCCTCGGCCTGCCACGCACGCAGACGCCCGGCGGTCCCCCACGGCGCACGTGAGGGGAACGCCGGCGGCAGGTTCGATGCCGCAGACGTCGAGGCGTGGGTCGTGGTGGTGGACGGGCGCGGGGCCGGGCTCACTTCCCGCCCGAGGAGCCGCGGCCGAAGCCGCTCCAGCCGCGTCGACCCGAACCGCCACCGGAACCCCCGGAGTCGTCGCCGTCCTGCGGTGCGCGCAGACCCTCGTAGATCTCCTTGCAGACCGGGCAGACCGGGAACTTGTTGGGGTCCCGTCCCGGCACCCACACCTTGCCGCAGAGCGCGATCACCGGCTTGCCGGACAGCGCCGACTCGGTGATCTTCTCCTTGCGCACGTAGTGCGCGAAGCGCTCGTGGTCGCCCGGCTCGAGCTCCTCGTGGGCCTCGGTGCGCTCCAGGACGCTGGTCGAGGTGCCCTGGTCCGGGCCTGACGGGTCGTCGGGTCCGGTGCTCGGCGGGAACGGCTCACTCATGGCGGGGAGTCTACGTCGGGGGTCCGACGAGTCGTCAGATCGTCTGCCACCGGGGTTTCGCGTCGAACGTCTCGCGGTAGTACCCGGCCAGCTGCAGGCGGCTCGCCGCGGCCTCGTCGACCAGGACGGTCACGTGCGGGTGGTGCTGCAGGATCGTGGCGGGCCACAGAGCGCTGACCGGGCCCTCGACGAGCTGGTGCACCGCCTCCGCCTTGCCCCGACCGGAGGCCAGCAGCACCAGGTGCCGGGCGGCCATGATCGTGCCCAGACCCTGCGTGAGGCAGTGCTGCGGCACCGCGTCGACGTCGCCCCCGAAGAACCGGGCGTTGTCCACCCGGGTCTGGTGGGTCAGCGTCTTGATCCGTGTCCGCGACGCGAACGACGAGCCCGGCTCGTTGAACGCCACGTGGCCGTCCGTGCCGATGCCCAGCAGCTGCAGGTCCACACCGCCGGCGTCCACGATCGCCTGCTCGTAGGCCGCGCACGCGGCCGGCAGGTCCGCGGCCAGGCCGTCCGGCCCGCGCACGGAGCCGGGAGCCAGGTCGACGCGGCCGGCCAGCTCGGTCTCGATGACGTTGCGGTACCGCTCCGGGTGGTCGACCGGCAGACCGACGTACTCGTCGAGCATGAACGCCCGGGCCTGCGCGAAGGACAGGCCCTCCTGCTCGTGCCGGCGCACCAGCTCGTCGTACACGGCGAGCGGGCTGGACCCGGTCGCCAGGCCGAGCACGGCGTCCGGGCGTGCGCGCAGCAGGCGCTCGATCGCGTCGGCAGCCAGTCGCGCCAGCTCGGGGACCCCCGCGATGACGACCTCCATCAGACACCCACCTCTTCGGTACGCCCCTCGGCGGGGGCTCGGAACACCAGGGCCGCGCCGACCGCACCCACGGGCAGCCCGGGCGGGACGAGCCGGATCCGGTCCGTCATCGCGGTGGTGGCCAGGAACGGCGAGGTCCTGGCCTGTCGGTCGAGCTCGGCGACGATCGCCTCGAGCAGGGGCTCGCCCAGCTCGCTGACACCACCGCCGACGACGATGCGCTCGGGGTCGCAGGTCAGGACCAGGACGCGGATCGCCGCGACGACGGCCCGCACGAACGTCTCGCGCACCGCGAGCGCGCGCTCGTCGCCGCCTGCGGCGGCCTCGAACAGCTCGACGGGCGCCGGGCGGGCGCTCGTGGAGGGCCACGCCGCGTCGAGCGCCGAGCCGGACGCGTACTGCTCGAGGCACCCGCGCTGCCCGCACGGGCAGGGCAGACCACCCGGCACGTAGATGAGGTGCCCGATCTCACCGGCAGCCCTCCTCGCGCCCCGGCGCAGGTCGCCGTGCAGCAGGAGCCCCGCCGCCAGGCCCGTGCCGAGCGCGAGGAACGCCAGGTCGTCGACCTGCTGCCCCTCGACGACGTCGAGGACGTGCGCGGCACCGAGGACGGCGGCGTTCAGGTCGTTCTCCAGCAGCACCGGCAGGCCGCCGAGCATGGTCTGCAGCACGGTCGCGAACGGCTCGCGCCGCGTGATGCCGAGGTTCACCGCGTTCTCGACCGTGCCACGCCGGGGGTCGACGACCCCGGGCAGCCCGACCCCGACGCCACGCACCGCGGCCGACGCGACCCCAGCGGCGCGCAGCACGCCGTCGACGGCCTCGGCCGCCGAACCTGCTACGCCGACCAGGCCCCGACGGGTGGGCACGCGCAGGCGGTCGTGCACGCCTCCGTGCTCGTCGAGCAGCACGGCCTGCACCTTGGTGCCGCCCACGTCGAGGCCGACCGACCACGCGCCGGCCGCGCCCCCGGGAGGCGGGGGCGTCGTCATGGCGTCCATGTCAGCCCTTCACCGCTCCCGAGACCAGGCCCGAGGTCATCCGCCCCTGCACGATGAGGAAGAACACGATCACGGGCACGGCGATGAGCGTCGAGGCGGCCATGACCTGACCCCAGTCGACGCCCCGGTTCGCGGAGGCGGCCAGGAAGCTGCGCAGCCACAGGGGCAGCGTCTGCGCCGACTCGGCCGGCAGCGCGACCAGCGCGACCGTGAACTCGTTCCAGGCCTGCAGGAACGCGTACACGCCCGAGGCGACGAGCCCGGGGGCCAGCAGCGGGAACGTGATCCGCAGGAACGCCTGGGTCCGCGAGAGCCCGTCGACCATGGCGGCCTCCTCCAGGTCGGCAGGGACCCCGGCGACGAACCCGCGCAGCATCCACACCGTGAACGGCACGACCGCGGCGGTGTACAGCACCGAGACGCCGATGACCGTGTTGAGCAGCTGAGCACCGGCCAGCATCTTGTACTGCGCGATGAACAGGCCCTCGGCGGGCAGCATCTGCACGAACAGCACGGTGAGCACGAACGCCGCGCGACCGCGGAACCGCCACCGGCTGATCGCCAGCGCGGCCAGGAACGCGAACGCGAGCACGGCCACGACGGTCACGAGCGTGACCGACAGGCTCATCCGCAGCGCGCCACCGAACCCGCTGCCGTCCAGCACGGCGGAGAAGTTCGCCCAGGTGGAGCTGCTGTTCGGCCAGAACGTCGGCGTCGTGGCACGCAGCCGCGCCGACGGGGTGACGGCCGACAGCGCCATCCAGTACACGGGGAAGGCCCAGACGACGGCGATGGCGACGGCGAGCAGACCGAGCGTGGCCCGGCCGAGGGTGCGGCGGCTCATGCTGCGTCCTCCTTGATGAGGCTGCGCACGTACGGCCAGCTCAGCGCGACGGTGAGCAGCAGCACGAAGATGGACACGGCTGCGGCCCCGGCGAAGTCCTGCCGACCGATGCCCAGCTCGAAGATGAAGTTGCCCAGCAGGTTCGTCTCGGAGACGGGCGCCCCGGCGTCCTGCAGCAGGCGGATCTGCGCGAACACCCGCAGGTCCCAGATGATCTGCAGCAGCAGCACGATCGAGATCACCGGCCGGATCATCGGCAGCAGGATGTGCCGCAGCACCTGGTGCGGCCGGGCGCCGTCGAGGTTGGCGGCTTCGAGCACCTCGTCGGGCACCTGGGTCAGGCCGGCGTAGATCGACAGCGCCACGAACGGCACCGACATCCACACGATGATGACGGTGGCGACGAAGAAGAACGACAACGGCTGGGACAGCCACGCGTGGCCGGCGAAGTCGCTGAAGCCGAGCTGCACGAGCAGCCAGTTGATGACACCGGTGCGGTAGTCGAAGAGCCACTTCCACACGGTGACCGCCGCGACCATGGGCATCGCCCAGGCGAGCAGCAGCGCCACCTGGAGCACGACCCGGATCACCGGGTGCACGGCCCGCATGAGCAGCGCGAACGCCAGCCCGAGCCCGACCGTGACGAACGCGTTGACCAGGCAGAACGCGATGGATCGGACGACGACGGCCCACAGCGCGTCGTCGGTGAAGATGCGGGCGTAGTTGTCCAGCCCGACCCAGGTGGGCGGCTGCCCGAACTGCTGGGCGAGGCCGTACTCCTGGAACGAGGTGATGACCTGCCAGTACAGCGGGTAGCCGAGCCCGAGCAGCAGCACGGCGAGGGTGGGGATGAGCAGCAGGTAGGGCGTGGCGGGGGTCCGCCGGTGCCGGATCGCGGGCGGCGTCGTCGCCTGCTCCGTCCGGGTAGGCCCGTCGAGGGCCACGTCGTGCGTCATGGGGTCTCCTTCGCCGGTCTTCGCCGGCGTTCCGGGCGCGGCCCGGTCGACCGTCCGCGGGAGCGGGTGCCCCCGCGGACGGTCCGGACCTGCCGGCGGTCAGGGCAGGTGTCAGCCCTGGCCGTTGAGCATCGGCGTGAGCTTCTCGTCGTACTGCGCGGCGATCTGCGTCACGTCACCGCCGTCGGCGATCTTCTGGAAGAGCTCCTCGTAGACCTTGGCGCCCTCGATCGCGGCCCAGCCCGGTGCGGCCGGGGTGAGCTTGGAGCTCGCGGCGGTCTCGATCATCGTCTGGGCGAACTTGTCGTCGCCGAGCGAGGACACGTACTGGGAGTTGGCCGGGCCGAGCCCGTTCTTGCCCAGCATCGTCTGGTAGTCCTCGGAGTAGATGATCCGCAGGAGGTTCTCGGCCAGCTCGGGGTGCTGGCTCTGGGCCGAGATCGCGAGGTTGGACCCACCGGCGAACACCGGTGCGACCCCGCCGTCGACGCCCGGGAGGGCGAAGATGTCGAACTTGGCCGTGTCGGCCATGCCGTCACGGACCTCCTCGCCGGCGTCGTTGGTGGTCATGTCGCCGATCGACCAGCGGGCCCAGCCCGGAGCCATGATCGTCGCGGCGGCGGGGGCGGCACCGTCCGTGCCGTCGTTGAGGAAGTCCCAGTAGGCGACGTCACGCTCGGTCGAGGGCAGGTTCGAGGCACCCTGGTAGATGTCCTGCCACTGCTCGAGACCCTTGATGGTGTTGGGGTCCGAGAGCGTCGAGGTCCACTCGCCGCCGTCCTCGGTGGCCAGCTCGCCGCCGTTGGCGAAGACCCACGAGATGCCGTTGCGCCAGTCCTGGCCGCCGATGGCGAAGCCGGACGTGGTGTCCGTCTTGAGCGCCTTGGCGGACTCGGAGAACTCCGCGAGCGTCGTCGGCACGGGCAGCCCCGCCGCCGACCACAGGTCTGCGCGGTAGAACATGTAGCGCGAGCCGAAGTAGTACGGCAGCGCGTAGTTCTTGCCGTCGGCCTTGCCGACCTCGACGAAGGACTGCAGCAGGTCGGACCCGCCGAGCTCCTCGTACAGCGGGGTCAGGTCGCGGAACGCGCCGATGGTCGTGAAGGTCGGCGACTGCGTGTTGCCGATCTCGACGACGTCAGGGGTGTTGTCCGCGTCGGGCAGCGCGGTCGTGAGCTTGGTGACGAGGTCGTCCCAGGTCTGCTCCTCGATGGTGAGGGTCGAGCCCGGGTTCTGCTCGGCGAAGGTGTCCACCAGGTAGTCCCGCAGCTCCTGCGGGGTGTCGGCACCGGCCAGCCAGAGGGTGATGTCTGCGGCCTCGGCGGCACCGTCCGAGGTGCTGCCGGCGGCGGGCTCGTCGCTCGAACCGGACGAGCACGCCGTCAGCGCGAGCGTGGCCGCCACGCCGAGGGCGGCGAAACGTAGGATCTTCACGTTGGGGTTCCTCCCATGAGCGAGGTGACGTCGTCTGACGTCGCCGGGTGGTGCTACCGACCTGCAAGCGGTCGGCTCGGGGTCCTCACGAGACCCCGAGCTGGCCGGCCAGGACGAGGACCGAGGCGCCCGCAAGCGCCGCGTCCTCGTCGAGCGAGGCCATCCGGACCATCAGGTCCTGCCCGATGGCAGGCATGGTCCTGTGCCGGACGGTGTCGAGCGTCGCCTCCCGCAGCGGTCCGTCGAGCAGCTCGGGCGGGCCCGAGAGCACGATCTCCGCGAGGTTCAGCGCACTGCTGACGGGTGCGAGGACGAGTCCGAGCATCCGTCCGACCGACGCCAGCGCGGCGTCGGTGGCCTGGGGGTCGAGACCGGCGATGCGGCGGCGCAGGGCCGGCACGCTCAGCACGGTCTCGAGGCAGCCGGCGCGTCCGCACGCGCACGGCTGGGGGGTCTCACCGACGGTGGTCTCGTCGACGACGGTGACGTGTCCGATCTCGCCGGCGGCGTGCCGTCGGCCGCGCACGAGCCCGCCGTCGACGACGATCCCCGCGCCGACGCCCTGGCCGACGGTGACCACCATGGTCCCGTCGCCGGTGCCGGCGCCGTAGGTGAACTCGGCGAGGGCGCGGGTGTTGGCGTCGTTGGCCACGTGCACGGGCACGCCGAGCGTGGCGGCCAGGTCGACTGCGAGGGGCACGTCGTACCACCCGCGGTTCGGGGCCTCGAGCACGTGGCCGTCGGCGTCGATGACGCCGGGCGAGGCGATGCCGACGCCGATGACGGGCCGGGTGGCGGCGGCGAGCATCTCGCGCAGCAGGTGCTCGAGCGTGGCGACCGCGTCGGCCCCGGTCCGTCCGTCCAGGTGCGCGCTCCCCCGGGCGACGACGTCACCGACGAGCGTCATGACCGCTGCGCGCAGGTTCTCGTCGTCGGTGAGGTCGGCGGCGACGATCTGGAAGTCGTCGGTGCGCATCCCGACGAGGATGGCGGGCTTGCCGACCTTGCCCTCGTTGCGGAAACCGAGCTCCTCGACGAGGCCTTCGGCGAGCAGGACGGCGACGAGGTCGGAGACGGTGACGCGGGTCAGCCCGGTGCTGCGGGCGATGTCGGCGCGCGAGGAGGGGCCGAAGTGGAACAGGTGCTGCAGGACGAGCGAGCGGTTGTGCGCACGGGCGTGCTCGGGGAGCACCTTGGCCGTGGGGCGCAGGGCCCTGCCGATGCCTCGGCCGGCGGCCGGGAGCGGCTTCGTCGTCGCAGTCACATTTGTTAGTAGACCTTCCTTACTAACGAGTGTCAACCGCGCATCGTGACCGTGATCACATCGTGATCTGTCGTTCACACCGCCGAATCACAGGCGCCCGCGGACCCCCTCGACCCAGCCCAGGGCACCCGCGTGACGCACCGAGGCGGTCGCCCACCGAACGCCCTCGACCAGGGCCGACGGCAGGTCCACCCCCCGCGCGAGCCCCGCCCCCGTGGCCCCGTGCAGCACGTCACCGGCCCCCACGGTGTCGACCACCGACCTGGGATCGACACGCTCGGGCACGATCACCCGCAGCGAACCCGAACGCGCACGGCCCGAGGCATCCGTGGGCACCGCGACACCGGGGCGCCCCTCGTGCACGAGCACGCGGACCGGACCAGGTCCCGCCGACCGCGCGACCGTCCGTGGGCCGAGCGCCGCGACCGCCGACAGCAGCGCGTCACCTTCCGGAGCGGCCCCGGTCCGGTCCGCCCAGGGCGCCGACGGGTCGGCCGGCAGACGGAAGTCGGCCGAGAGGACCGCGTGGTCGACGTGCGCGAGCAGCGCCGCCGTGCCGTCCTTCCAGCTGCCGCCGTCGAGCAGGACGGGCACCGACCTGCTCCGCGCGAGCCGGGCGAACGCCGTCCCCACCTCCATGTGGTGCCCGTCGACAAGGAGCGCCGTCGCACCGTCGAGGGCCTCCTCGGCCGCCGAGCCCGCGGCCGACCCCGCCACAGAGCCCAGCGCGCGCGTGCCCGTCGCGTTCGTCGAGACCACCGCACGCTCACCCGTGCCCCGCGTGACCAGGACCGTCGAGACGGCCGGGGTCCCGGGCTCGTCCCCGAGCAGGTCGACCAGCTCGACGCCCGCTGCCTGCAGGCCCGCCCGGACGACGTCCGCCAGGGCGCCGCGACCGAGGGCGGTGACCAGGCGTGCGGAAACACCCAGGGCGACGGCCGTCGCGGCCGCGTTCGCCGCCGGACCACCGAAGGCCACCGCGAGCCGATCCGCGACGACCTTCTCGTCCGGGCCGGGCAACCGATCCACCACCTGGCGGACGTCGAGGGTGACCAGGCCGCAGCACACCAGCTGCGCGGACGAGGAGCTCACGTCGGTCGGCACGGGACCATCCTGCCCCTCACCTGCACCCTCACGTCCAGCCGACCCGATCCCGGTCGACCACCGCTCACCGGTCGGGGTCGGCGCGTTCGACCAGGTAGGTGCGCCCGTCCGGCCCGACCTCACGCACCAGGTTCGTGCGCAGGTCCTGTTCGCGCGCCTGCTCCACGGGGGAGGCACGACGGACCGGCCGCCGCGGGTCACCGAGCTGCGCGGGCCCGACGAAGGTGAGCAGCCACTCCGTCACACGTTCCCCGCGCGTGAGGGGCCGGCCGTCGACCGGCCTGGCACGCCGCCGCGGGTGATCGACGAGCAGCACGGTCACGAGACCCAGGGCGCCGGCGCACAGCAGCACCGAGGGCCAGGCACCGAGCGGGTCGGCCAGCACGTGCGAGGCGACGAAGCACAGCGCACCCGCGAGGACCACCAGGGCGAGCCGCCACCACGCCGTGCGGCGCCACTCACGCACCAGGCACCAGGCGAGCCCGGCCAGCAGGACGAGACCTCCGAGCGCCCGCAGGTCGCTCCCCCGGGCGACCGCGAAGCCGACGACGAGCGTGAGCGCGGCAAGGACCGAGGTGGGCACGCGGGACATGCCACCACCTTACGGAGCCCGGGTGCCGGCGCCCCGACTCATGAGAGTCCTCCCATAAGCGATCCGGATGATTGCGACATATCGGGCGCCTGGTTAGGTTCGTCCGCACCTGCTCCCCCGCCGACCGGTCGGGGGTCCAGCCCCTCACGCGGCCCTGCCGCACGCCCCCTGTCCCACCTGGACGGGGACCGGTCCGAGAAAGGATGTGAACGTGCACAGTTCGATGCACAGCCCCACCCGACGACGCCCAGGCCTCCGCGCCGCCGTCGCCGCCACCCTGGTCGGCGCCCTCACCGCGCTGACCGGTGTCGCGGTCGCCACCACCGCGACAGCGGCCACGCCGACGGTCGACACGACCGCCTCGTACCAGCTGGTCAACTGGCGCAGCAAGAAGGCGCTCGACATCGAGGGGAAGTCGACCACGACGGGCGCCTCGATCGTCCAGTCGACCGTCTCGACCGCGACGAACCAGCAGTTCCAGCTCGTCCCCGCGACCGGCGGCTACTACCAGCTCACGTCGCGCTCGTCCGGTCTGGTGGTCTTCATCGGCACCTCCTCGACGGCGCACGCCACGCAGCAGACCTCGTCCGGCAGCGCGAGCCAGCTGTTCTCGCTCGTCGCCGGCTCCTCCGGCCGGATCAAGCTCGTGAACAAGGCCACCGGCAAGGCGCTGCAGGTCGAGGGCGCCTCGAAGGCCGACGGCGCGCTCATCACGCAGGGCACCGACACGAACGCCAACGAGCAGCAGTTCACGCTCGTCAAGGTCAGCGGCTCGAGCAGCACGCCGACCACGGCACCGTCCGCGAGCGCCACGCCGACCGCCACGCCGACCGCCTCAGCGAGCCCCACGGCGACGGCCACCACCGGCACGTTCCCGGCGTGGCCGACGGCGACCGGCACCAAGAAGGTCACCGCCACGATCAAGGTGACCGGGACGCTCGACGGCAAGCTCGTGCGCTACTACGGGATCAGCGACGGTTCGCAGGACGAGTCGCAGCCCCCGATGTTCGAGCTGGCCGACGGCGCGACGATCAAGAACGTGATCATCGGCACCGATGCCGGCGACGGCATCCACTGCCTGGGCACCTGCACGATCCAGAACGTGTGGTGGGAGGACGTCGGCGAGGACGCCGCCACGCAGAAGGGCAAGATCAGCGGCCAGGTCATGACGATCGACGGCGGTGGCGCACGC
The DNA here is from genome assembly GCF_013409305.1 of Cellulomonas soli. GTDB lineage: Bacteria > Actinomycetota > Actinomycetes > Actinomycetales > Cellulomonadaceae > Cellulomonas > Cellulomonas soli. Next base: position 120,038 of record NZ_JACBZJ010000001.1, read on the forward strand.
AGCGCCTCCGACAAGGTGTTCCAGCACAACGGTCCGGGCACCATGGTGATCAAGAACTTCCAGGCCTCGGACATCGGCAAGCTCTACCGCTCGTGCGGCAACTGCTCCACGCAGTACGCCCGCACGGTCAAGGTCCAGAACGTGCAGATCACCGCACCGGCCAAGTCGCTCGTCGGGATCAACCCGAACCTGGGCGACAAAGCGACTCTCACCGGGGTGACGATCATCGGGGACACCTCGAAGAAGGTCGCCATCTGCCAGGAGTACAAGGGTGTGACCTCCGGCGAGCCCACGCTCGTCAGCAGCGGGCCCAGCACGGCCTGCGGGTACACGGCGTCCGCGGTCCTCTACAAGTAGGAACGCACGCGTCTCACCGGTGCCGTCCCGGGGTCCTTCCCGGGGCGGCACCGCCGTGCGCGGGCGGCTCGGACCGACGTCCCGTGCACCGCGAGGCCTCGGGGCAATACGGTGGACGTTCCGCGCCCCACGTCCCGAAAGAGACCCCCGTGCCCACGCAGCCCATCGACCCGACCACGACCAGCGCCTGGCAGGCCCTCACGGAGCACCACGCCGCGCTGACCCCGGACCTGCGCGGCTGGTTCGCCGCCGACGCCGCACGCGCGCAGCGCCTGTCGCTCCCCCTGGCCGACCTGCACGTCGACCTGTCGAAGAACCTCGTCACCGACGAGACGCTCGCTCTGCTGGTCCAGCTCGCCGAGCAGGTCGGCCTCACCGACCGCCTGCAGGCCATGCTGCGCGGCGAGCACATCAACGTCACCGAGGACCGCGCCGTGCTGCACACCGCGCTGCGCCGCCCGGCTGGGGCCTCCCCCGCGCTGGTCGTCGACGGCCAGGACGTGGACGGCGACGTGCAGGCCGAGCTGGCCAAGGTCGCCGCGTTCGCCGACAAGGTCCGCTCGGGCGAGTGGACCGGTGTCACCGGCGAGCGCGTGAAGACGGTCGTGAACATCGGCATCGGCGGCTCGGACCTGGGCCCGGTCATGGCGTACGAGGCGCTCAAGCCGTACGTGCTCGAGGGCCTCGAGGTGCGGTTCGTCTCGAACATCGACCCGACCGACCTGGCGCAGAAGGTCGAGGGCCTGGACCCGACGACCACCCTGTTCATCGTCGCGTCCAAGACGTTCGGCACGCTGGAGACGCTGACCAACGCGCGCCTGGCCCGCACCTGGCTGTGGGAGCAGCTCGCAGCAGCCGGTGCGATCGCCGACACCGACGAGGCCCGTACCGCCGCCGTCGCGCAGCACTTCGTCGCGGTGTCGACCGCGCTGGACAAGGTCGCCGCGTTCGGCATCGACCCGGCCAACGCGTTCGGGTTCTGGGACTGGGTCGGCGGCCGCTACTCGGTCGACTCGGCCATCGGCACCTCGCTGGCCATCGCCATCGGCCCCGACGGGTTCCGTGACTTCCTCGCGGGCTTCCACGCGGTCGACGAGCACGTGGCCACGACGCCGTTCGCGCAGAACGTGCCGGTGCTCATGGGCCTGCTGAACATCTGGTACGTCAACTTCCTCGGCGCGCACACCCACGCGGTGCTGCCCTACGCGCAGTCGCTGCACCGCTTCGCGGCGTACCTGCAGCAGCTGACCATGGAGTCGAACGGCAAGTCGGTCCGCTGGGACGGCACGCCCGTGACGACCGACACGGGCGAGGTCTTCTGGGGCGAGCCGGGCACCAACGGCCAGCACGCGTTCTACCAGCTGATCCACCAGGGCACGCGCCTGATCCCGGCGGACTTCATCGCGGTGGCCAACCCGGCGCACCCGCTGAAGGACGGCGAGACGGACGTGCACGCGCTGTTCCTCGCGAACTTCTTCGCGCAGACCAAGGCTCTCGCGTTCGGCAAGACCGCCGACGAGGTCCGCGCCGAGGGCACCGCCGAGGAGATCGTGCCCGCGCGCGTCTTCTCCGGGAACCGCCCGACGACGTCGATCCTGGCGTCCTCGCTGACGCCGTCGGTGCTCGGCCAGCTCATCGCGCTGTACGAGCACATCACGTTCGTGCAGGGCGTCGTGTGGGGTATCGACTCCTTCGACCAGTGGGGTGTCGAGCTCGGCAAGAAGCTCGCCATGGAGATCGCCCCGGCGGTCGAGGGCGACGCCGCGGCGCTGGACGCGCAGGACCCGTCCACGCGCGCGCTCATCGCGAAGTACCTCGAGCTGCGCGGCTGAGTCAGCCGGCACACGCGGGGCCCCGGACGACGCGTCCGGGGCCCCGCGGTGTCTCAGCCTCCCGGGCGCCGACCCGGGCCGAGCTCAGCCGGCGAAGCGCTCGGCGCGCTCGACGACGTGGCCCCGGCGCTCGGCGGCGTCCCACGTGTAGACGGTGCGGCCCTCGATGAGCACGTGCTCGACGCGCGCGTCCGTGGTCAGCGGGTCGTCCGACCAGATCACCACGTCGCCGTCGCGCCCCGGGGTCAGCGCACCGATGCGCCCCTCGAGCCCGAGGAACGTCGCCGGGTTGATCGTCAGCGCCTCGAGGGCGGTCTGCCGGGGCAGCCCGTCGCGCACGGCCAGCACGGCCTGCAGCACGAGCAGGTTGATCGGCACCACCGGGTGGTCGGTGGTGATCGCGACGCGCACCCCCGCGGCGGCCAGCGTCGCCAGGTTGACGATCGCCCGGTCGCGCAGCTCGACCTTCGACCGGCTGGTGAGCATCGGGCCGAAGATCACGGGGATCTGCTTCTCGGCCAGCACGTCGGCAATCTTGTGCGCCTCGGTGCCGTGGTTGACCACGAGCCGGTACCCGAACTCCTCCGACAGGCGCACGGCCGTGGCGATGTCGTCGTGCCGGTGGGTGTGCTGGTCCCAGACGAGCTCGCCGTCGAGCACCCGGGCCAGCGTGTCGAGCGTGAGGTCCACGGCGAACGGCTCGCCCTTCGCCTCGGCGGCCGCGCGGGCGGCCCGGTAGTGCTGGGCCTTCGTGAACGCCTCGCGGATGACGAACGCGACGCCGAGCCGGGTCGACGGCGTCTGCTTGCGGTCGCCGTACACGCGCTTGGGGTTCTCGCCGAGGGCCGACTTCACCGACACGGCGTCGCTGATGACCTGCTCGTCGATCGTCCGCCCGCCCCACGACTTGAGCGCGACCGACTGCCCGCCGATCGGGTTGCCCGATCCGGGCTTGACCACGACCGAGGTCACGCCGCCCAGCAGGGCGTCACGGAAGCCCTCGTCGTCGATGTTCACCGCGTCGATCGCACGCACCCCGGCGGTGTTCGGCGAGGTCATCTCGTTGGTGTCGTCCCCGGCCCAGCCCTGCGCCTCCTCGTCGATGCCGACGTGACCGTGCGCCTCGACGAACCCGGGCAGGACCCACCGGCCGGTCGCGTCGACGACCTGCGCGCCCTCGGGCACGACGACGTCGGCGCCGACCTGCGTGATGCGGCCGTCGACGACCAGGACGGTGCCGCCCTCGATCGGGTCGCCGACGACGGGGACGACCCGTCCGCCGGTGACGGCGACGACGCGGGGACGGGAGGTGGACGCGGAGGAAGCCGGTGAGGACATGCCTCCACCGTACGTCCGGCCGACTCGCCCGCCGGACGACCGTCCTGGTCAGCGCTCCGTCCAGCACCCCCCGAGGCGCGCTACCCGGTCGGGTCGGTGACGACGAGGCTGCCCGCGGCGCCCTTCTCGGCGTCGCCCATGATGTGCGAGACCACCGAGTAGGTGCCCGCCTCGGGGAACGTCAGCTCGACGAAGCCGCCCTCGGCCGGCTGCAGCGCGAGGACCTGCGAACCACCCGTGCCCGTCGAGCCGCCGTCGCGCAGCACCCAGTCGCCCTCGCGGTAGACGGTGTCGAACTGGCCGCCGACGACGTGGAACGCACTGGGCCGGTTCGGTCCGGCGTCCAGGACCCAGATCCGCACCCGCTCGCCCGTGGTCGCCACCAACGGCTCGTGCCGGTACTGCCAGGCGTACCCGTTGAACGTCACCAGGTCGGGGACCTGGGTGGCCAGCCGGGTCGTGTCGACCTCGCCGCCCTGCGGGCCCAGGTAGTACTCGGACTGCACCAGCAGGTACTCCCGGTCGACCTGCGGCAGGCCGGGCGGGTCGATGACCACCGCACCGGCCATCCCGTTGGCGATGTGCGCGCTCATCGGCATGGTCGAGCAGTGGTACATCCAGATGCCGCTGCGCGTGGCCGTGAACGTGTAGGTCAGCCGCTCCCCCGGGGCGATCGTGCGCATGACGTCGTCCGGGGCGAGGGCGCCGGCGTGGAAGTCGATCGAGTGCCCGATCGACCCGTCGTTGACCAGGGTGATGACGAACGTGTCGCCGACCGCGCCGCGCAGCACGGGGCCGGGCGCCTGCCCGCCGAACGTCCACAGCCGTTGCGTGATGCCGGGTGCGACCTCGCGCTCGACCTCCTGCACGGTGAGGGTGATCCGGTGGGTTGTCGGGCCGTCGCCGTCGTGCTCGGCGGGCTCGAGGGTCGCGTCGTGCGCCTGGAAGCCAGGGGCGGGCGCGGCCGACATGTCGATGTCCGCTGCGGCGGACGCGGCGGTGGGGGCAACAGTGGGGGCAGTGGTGGGGGCAGCTGCGGGGTCACGGTCGGGCATGTCCATGCCGTCGTGCGTCGTGGCCTGGTCGGTCGTCGTGTCGTCGGTGGCCGCGTCGCTGGTGGCGGTGCCGCCTGCGTCGACGGCGACGACGGTGAGCGTCATCCCCATGAGCCGGTGCCCGGCGACCGAGCACCACCCCTCGAGGTCGCCGGTGACGACCCCGACGTCGACGCGCGAGGACGCGCCGGGGGCGAGGCGTCCGGAGGTGGCGCCCGAGGCGAGCACCAGGTCGTGGACGGTCGAGTCGGTGTTGGTCACCTCGACGACCAGGCGGTTCCCGGCCGGCACCTCGACACTGTCCGGGGTGAACCGCATGTCGCCGGCCTCGACCGTCACCGTGGTGGTCAGGCCGGTCGCCGCGGCGGTGCCGGCGTCCGGAGCCGAGCCGGCGGCGAGCGCGAGACCGGCAGCCGCCGGGTCGACGGCGACGCCGCCGACGACCGCGAGCGCGAGGACGGCGACGGCCAGTGCGGCGGCGCCGGCGCGGGACGGCAGGACCGGCTCGTCCACCGCGACTCCCCCGGCTCGGGACGGCGACGCGTCGGCGTGCGGCCGGGCGGCCGCCACGGCCCGGGCGGCCAGCACGAGGAAGGCCGCGAGCGCCCCGAGCCCGACGACCGAGACGAGCACCCGGACGGCGCTCGGCACGGGGGCGACGAAGAGCACGAGAGCGCCGTTGACGAGCAGCACGCGCACGAGCGCCCCGCGGTCGAGCTCGGCCGCGGTCCGCCGGGCCACGGCGGGGCCGCCGCCGAGCACGACGGGCATCAGGTAGGACAGCGAGCCGAGCAGCACCTGGGCGACGAACCCGACCGCGAAGGGGGCCACCAGCACCCGGACGTCCTCGGCGGCGGCAGCCCACGAGGGCGCGAGGACGACGACCGCACCGAACGCGACGACGTCGACCAGGAACCACGCCGTGGCCGCCGCGACGCTCCAGCCGGCGTAGGTCCGGGGCGGGGCGGTCCGGGCCTGGCGCACCATCATGAGCACGACGAGCACGACCGCTGCCGCGACGACCGCGGCGCCGACCCCGACGAGCGCTCGCCAGCCCGTGGCGGCCGCCACAGCGACGACCCCCAGTCCGAGGAGGACCAGGGGCAGCGCGCGGGTACCCGCGGTCGCGTCCTGCGGCTCGATCCGGGCGTGCAGCACCGTGGGCCACAGCACGAGCAGGGTGCCGAGCACGGTCAGGCCGACCCAGCCCAGCAGCGTGAACGTCAGGTGCGCGACGTAGATCCGTCCGTGCAGCTCGTCACCCGCGGTGCCCCGCGCGAGCAGCACGCCGGCGGCCACGCCGAGCGGCAGCACCGCACCGGCTGCGACGTAGTAGCGCACGAGCGGACCGAACTGGGAGGGCAGCGCACCCCGCGACTGCCTGCGGATCACCATGACCTGGCTCAGCGCGGCGACGGCGACCAGGGCCCCGCCGAGCACGGTCAGCGACCAACGGACGCTGAGCACGCCGACGACCACGAGCAGGGCGCCGAGGGTGTGCGCGGTCAGCCGGACGACCTGGAGGCGCCGTCCGCCGGGGGCCGGGCGGCGCAGCAGCGTGTCGGCGAAGTGCTGGCTCCACACCAGGATCGCGGTGCTGGCGGCGCCGAGCAGCAGCAGGTGCACCATGAGCCAGCCGGACGCGGCGACCTGCCGGTGCAGGAGGGTCGCCACGACGGCGGCGAGCAGCCAGGCGGCGACGGGCACGTGCGCCCGCAGGTGCCAGGTCGCGCGGGTCATGCCGACACCTGCGTCCGACCGGTCGCCGTGGCCGCCGCTGTGTCGGCCGCTGTGCTGGCCCCTGTGCCGGGGCGTGCGAGGCCCCGGACCGTCCCGTGCACAGCCAGGGCGAGGAACCCCAGCACCGCGAGGATGTTGCCGACCCCGCCGACCTGCACGGCGAGCGCGCTGCCGTGGGCGTCGCCGACGAGCACCCGCAGCGCGAGCGTGACGTGCAGGGCGGCGAGCGGGACGAGCATCGCCGACCGGTAGGGCAGGGGGCGGCGCAGCACCGCGGGGAGGATCACGGGCGCGTGCGCCATCACCATCGAGAGCACGAACCCGAGGAAGACGGCGTGCAGCACGGCGTCGTACGCGGGTCCGTCGGGCACCGGACCGGCGACCAGCCAGGTCCCGCCGGCGACGGCCAGCCAGCCGTACCCGGCGAGCATCGCCAGCGCGCTGAATCGCGGCAGGCCGGCGGCCCGCACGGTCCGGCGGGCCACGTCGTAGCGGACGAGCGCCGTGACGAGCGCGAGCAGGCACGCGCCGAGCACGGGGTACCCGACCGACGGCCACAGCAGCGCGAGCAGCACCGCGCCGGCCAGGGCGAGCGAGGCGGCGACCACGACGGGTTCGGCGTGCGCGGGTGGGAAGCCGACCCGCAGCAGCTCGAGCCGTTCGCCGGCGATGGTCAGCACGAGGAATCCGACGAGGAACGGGGCGAGTCCCGGCACCGCGACCCCGGCGAGCCACAGGGCGCTCGCTCCGACGGCGAGCACAGCGCCGAGCGCCTGCACGGCCACGGGCGCGGCCTGCTGGCGGCGCCAGATCGCGACGTACAGCCCGGCGAACGCGAGCGTCCCGGCGAGCTGGGTGAGCTGCCCGACGGCCACGGGCAGCGGCGTCAGCAGGAGCAACCCGCCGGCGCCGAGCAGCGCGGGTGCGGCGAACGCGGGGCCGCGGCCGAGCGCGACCGCACGTTCCAGCGCGATGAGGGTGCCGACGAAGCCGAGGACCATGAGCATGCCGTGGACCTGCGGCAGCCGGTCGACCCGCACGGGGGCCGGCAGGCCGAGCAGCATCAGGGCCGCGTCCATGCCGGCGAGCAGCGCGAGCCCCGCCGGGACGAGCAGCACGAGGCGGCGGGAGCCCGCTGACGCGCGGGGAGCCATTTCCACGGAACGAACCGTAGGTATCCGCTGGCCTGCACGCCTGGGACGTCGGTCCCGTGCGCCACGGCTCCGCCGGGTCATCGAACAGGTCAGGCCGCGGTCAGGGACCCCGGTCCCAGATCCCCCGGTTTTTCCCCGTCGATACTCATGTCATGTCGGCCCGTCGCTCCCCTGCAGCGCGCACGCTCGCGTCGGGCAGCCGCGTGGACCTGCTCGACCTGCTCCAGCGCGGCGGCCCGCAGACCGTGGGTGAGCTCGCCACCCTCACCGGCCTGCACCAGAACACCACGCGCGAGCACCTGCAGCGACTCGTGAGCGACGGCTACGTGCTCCGGGAGCCCGAGGTCCGCACGGTCCGGGGACGTCCCCGGATGATCTACCGGATCGCCCAGGCCGAGGACGTGCGCACCGACCCCGTCGCCGCGGTCCGGCTCGAGGAGTCCATCGCGCGCGCCGCGCTGACGCGTGTGCTCCTCGACGGCTACGGCAAGCAGCTCGACTCCCCCCGGCGCTCGGCCGAAGAGGCCGGCCGGACCCTGGCGCTGCGGCACGCGCGGCGCAAGCCCGGCCAGTGCCGACCGGGCTGCCAGGACGCCGAGCACGACACGAGCGGCCTGAGCGACGAGGACCTCGTCCAGCGGCAGGTCGACGCGGTCGACGCCCACCTCGACCGCCTGGGCTTCGACCCGACGCTCGACGCCGACGACACCGGGCTCGACTTCCACCTGTGGCGGTGCCCGTTCCTCGACCTGGCCCGTGAGCGTTCCGAGGTCGTGTGCAGCGTGCACCTCGGCCTGGTCCGCGGGGTGCTCGAGGCCACCGGCGGCCCGGTCGTGGCCACCGACCTGCAGCCCTTCGTCGGGCCGCACCACTGCGTGCTGCGTCTGCGCAAGGACGTCGTCGCCGCCACCGGCTGAGGTCGCCCCGCCTCGGGTCCACGACTCGTCGACGATTATTCACGGGCTTTCGCCTGGCACCCCCTGCGCACCCGGGCCATGCTGCCGATGACGGCCCCACCGACGGGGTCGGCACCGCTGCCGTCCCCGGAGGGCCACGATGACGTCACCCACCTTGCTGCGCCCCGACCTGTCGAACTGGGACCCCGAGAACGAGGCGACCTGGGACAGCCGGATCGCCTGGCGCACGCTGTGGATCACCACGTACAACCTGATGCTGGCGTTCTGCGTCTGGTACCTGGTCAGTGCGATCGCCCCCCGTCTGAACCTCATCGGGTTCGACCTGACGAAGGGGCAGCTCTACTGGCTGGTCGCCCTGCCCGGTCTGGCCGGTGGGCTGTTCCGGATGGTCTACATGTTCCTGCCCCCGATCACCGGGACGCGCACGCTCGTGGGCGGCTCCGCCACGCTGCTGCTGCTGCCGATGATCGGCTGGACGCTGGCCGTGCGGGACACCTCGACGCCGTACTCGGTGCTCCTGCTGCTCGCCGTCGCGTGCGGGGTCGGCGGCGGGGCGTTCTCCGGGTTCATGCCCTCGACCAGCTACTTCTTCCCCAAGCGGATGGCCGGCACGGCCCTGGGCCTGCAGGCCGGGATCGGCAACTTCGGCGTCAGCCTCATCCAGTTCCTCGTGCCGTGGGTCGTCGGCTTCGGCCTGCTCGGCACGACGGCCCTGGCACCGCAGCAGACCACCGAGGGCACGAACATCTGGCTGCACAACGCCGGGCTCGTGCTCATCCCCTGGGTCCTGCTGGGCATGGTCCTCGCCGCGGTGTTCCTGCGCCGGGTGCCCGTGACGGCCAACTTCCGTGAGCAGCTCGACATCTTCCGGGAGAAGCACACCTGGTTCATGACGGCGATCTACACGATGACCTTCGGGGCGTTCTCGGGGTTCGCCGCCCAGCTCGGCCTGATGATCCTCAACCTGTACGGCGGGTTCGAGGACGCACCCGACCCGTTGAAGTTCGCGTTCCTCGGCCCGCTGCTCGGCTCGCTGACCCGGGCCGCCTGGGGGCCGCTGTGCGACCGGTACGGCGGCGCGGTGTGGACGCTCGTCTCGGGCATCGGCATGACGATCAGCACGGTCTTCACCGCGTTCTTCCTCACCCCCGAGGCGGTGGGCGAGTTCACCTGGTTCCTGGTCGGCATGCTCGCGATCTTCACGTTCGCCGGCATCGGCAACGCCGGCACGTTCAAGCAGATGCCGATGATCTTCGACCGCCGCCGCGCCGGGGGCGTCATCGGGTTCACCGCCTCGATCGCCGCGTTCGGCCCGTTCCTGGTCGGCATGGCGCTGTCGGTGTGGTCGCCGCAGGCGTTCTTCATCGGCGCCGCCGTGTACTTCGCCGGCTGCACCGTCCTGACCTGGGTGCAGTACGCCCGGCCGGGCGCCCCCAAGCCCAGCTGACCCGCACCAGCCCGCACGACCCGTCCCGAACCCGCAGGCCCGGAGGTCCCCATGGCATCGACCGGCACGTCCCCCGCAGGGACCGACAACCGCGCCGTCGACGCGTTGCTGCGGCTGGGCTCGCACCTGCGCCGCGGCGAGGTGTCGCAGGACCTGCGCACGCTGTTCCTGCAGGGCGGTCGCGAGGGCGACGCGTTCTACCGGGACCGCTGGTCGCACGACAAGGTGGTCCGCTCCACGCACGGCGTGAACTGCACGGGCTCGTGCTCCTGGAAGGTCTACGTCAAGGACGGCATCATCACGTGGGAGACGCAACAGACGGACTACCCCTCCGTCGGCCCGGACTCCCCCGAGTACGAGCCGCGCGGGTGCCCCCGGGGCGCCGCGTTCAGCTGGTACACCTACTCCCCGACCCGGATCCGGTACCCGTACGTGCGCGGCGCCCTGCTGCGCGCCTACCGCGAGGCCAAGGCCCGCACCGGTGACCCCGTGACCGCCTGGGCGCAGCTGACCGCCGATCCCGAGGTGGCCCGTTCGTACAAGGCGGCACGGGGGAAGGGCGGGCTCGTGCGCGCCTCCTGGGAGGAGGCCGCAGAGATCGTCGCGGCCGCGCACGTGCACACCATCAAGGCCTACGGGCCCGACCGCATCGCGGGGTTCTCCCCGATCCCCGCGATGTCGATGGTGTCGCACGGCGCGGGCGCACGGTTCGTGCAGATGCTCGGCGGCACGATGCTCTCGTTCTACGACTGGTACGCGGACCTGCCCGTGGCCTCGCCGCAGGTCTTCGGCGACCAGACGGACGTGCCCGAGTCGGCCGACTGGTGGAACGCCTCGTACCTGATGATGTGGGGCTCGAACGTGCCGGTGACGCGCACGCCCGACGCGCACTTCATGGCCGAGGCGCGCTACCGCGGGCAGAAGGTCATCACCGTCTCGCCCGACTACGCCGACAACACCAAGTTCGCCGACGAGTGGCTGGCCCCGCACCCCGGCACGGACGGTGCTCTGGCCATGGCCATGGGGCACGTGATCCTGCGCGAGTTCCTCGTCGAGCGGCGCACGGCACGATTCGCCGACTACATGACCCGGTACACCGACGCACCGCACCTGGTGACGCTGCGCCGCCACGGCGACGCGTGGGTGCCCGACAAGTTCCTCACCGCCGACGCGATCGACGGGCTCGGTGACGGGCGCGACCGTGCGTTCCAGACCGTCCTGCTCGACGGCGATGGCGTGCCGCACGTGCCCAACGGGACGCTCGGCCACCGGTTCGACCCGGCGAAGGCCGGGACGTGGAACCTCGACCTGGGCGACCTGTCACCCGTGCTGTCGATCGCGGACCTCGCGGCCGGTGCGGCGGCGGACCGGGTCGAGGGCGTGGCCGTCGACCTGCCGCGGTTCGACGTCGCCCCGCAGACCGGCGAGGAGCACACCGGCGGAGCCGGGGTCGTGCGCCGCGGCGTGCCCACGGTCCGCATCGGCGACCGGGTCGTGACCACGGTGTTCGACCTCATGCTCGCCCAGTACGGCGTCGGCCGCGACGGCCTGCCCGGCACGTGGCCCACCGGCTACGACGACGCCTCCACCCCCGGCACGCCCGCCTGGCAGGAGGAGATCACCTCCGTGCCCGCGGCCGCGGCCGCGCGGATCGGGCGAGAGTTCGCGCAGAACGCCGAGCAGTCGGGCGGGCGCTCGATGATCCTCATGGGCGCCGGGACCAACCACTGGTTCCACTCCGACACGATCTACCGCACGTTCCTCGCGCTGGTCACGATGACCGGCTGCCAGGGCGTCAACGGCGGCGGCTGGGCGCACTACGTCGGCCAGGAGAAGTGCCGACCCGTGACCGGCTGGGCGCAGTACGCCGGAGGCCTGGACTGGGCACGACCGCCGCGGCAGATGATCGGCACCGCGTTCTGGTACCTGAGCACGGACCAGTGGCGCTACGACGGCCTGGCCGCCGACCAGCTGGCCTCACCGCTCGCGCAGGGCCTGTTCGCCGGGCGCACCACGGCCGACTGCCTCGTGGAGTCCGCCAAGCGCGGCTGGATGCCCTCCTACCCGACGTTCGACCGCAACCCGCTGGACCTGGTCGACGAGGCCCGGGCGGCAGGGGTCGACCCCGCGGCGCACGTGGTCTCCGAGCTGGAGGCCGGGCGGCTGCACTACGCGTGCGAGGACCCGGACGACCCGGCGAACTTCCCGCGGGTGCTGACCGTGTGGCGGGCGAACATCCTCGGCTCGTCGGGCAAGGGCAACGAGTACTTCCTGCGGCACCTGCTGGGCACCGACTCGGCGGTGCGCGCCGAGGAGTCCGGGCCGGACCGGCGGCCGGTGTCGATGACCTGGCGCGACGAGGCACCGCGCGGCAAGCTCGACCTGCTGGTCACCAGCGACTTCCGGATGACGTCGACCACGCTGTTCAGCGACGTCGTGCTGCCAGCGGCCACCTGGTACGAGAAGGACGACCTGTCGAGCACGGACATGCACCCGTTCGTGCACGCGTTCAGCCCGGCGATCGCCCCGCCGTGGCAGACGCGCACCGACTTCGACATCTTCGCCACGCTGGCCCGCTCGGTGACCGACCTGGCCGTCGACCACCTCGGGGCGCGCAGCGACCTGGTGGCCGTGCCGCTGCTGCACGACACGCCTGACGAGCTGGCCACCCCGCACGGCACGGTCGTCGACGGCGCCGCCCTGGTGCCCGGTCTGACCATGCCCAAGCTGGTCGTCGTCGAACGGGACTACACGACGTTCGCCGACCGGTTCGGTGCGCTCGGCCCGCTCACCGCGAGCGCCGGCATGCTCACCAAGGGTGTGCCGTTCATGCCGGACGTCGAGGTCGCCGAGCTGGCCCGCCTCAACGGCGTCGTCGCGGAGGGCTCGGCCGCGGGCCGGCCACGGCTGACCACCGCGCGGCACGTGTGCGAGACGATCCTGGCGCTGTCCGGCACCACCAACGGCCGCCTGGCCGTGCAGGGGTTCGAGAAGGTCGAGGAGCGCACCGGCACCGAGCTGGCCTCGCTCGCCCGCGACCACCAGGGCAAGCGCATCACGTTCCCCGACGTGCAGGCCAGGCCCGTGCCGGTCATCACCAGCCCGGAGTGGTCGGGCTCGGAGCACGGCGGGCGGCGGTACTCGGCGTTCACGATCAACGTCGAGCACCTCAAGCCGTGGCACACGCTCACGGGCCGTCAGCACTTCTACCTGGACCACGACTGGATGGGTGAGCTCGGCGAGAACCTGCCGGTGTACCGGCCGCCGCTGGACATGCACCGGCTGTTCGGCGACGCGCGCATCGGCTCGACGGACCCGACCGGGGCTCCCGGGTCCGAGGGTCACGCCGAGGTCGCCGTGCGCTACCTGACCCCGCACTCGAAGTGGTCGATCCACTCCGAGTACCAGGACAACCTGTTCATGCTCTCGCTCTCGCGCGGCGGCCCGACCATCTGGATGTCACCGCAGGACGCGACGACGATCGGCGTGCGGGACAACGACTGGATCGAGGCGTACAACCGCAACGGCGTCGTCGTGGCGCGGGCGATCGTCTCGCACCGCATGCCCGCCGGGACCGTGTTCATGTACCACGCGAAGGACCGCACGGTGGACGTGCCCCGCTCGGAGACCTCGGGCCTGCGCGGCGGCATCCACAACTCCTTGACCCGCGTGCTGCTCAAGCCCAGCCACCTGGTCGGCGGGTACGCGCAGCTGTCGTACGCGTTCAACTACCTGGGCCCCACCGGCAACCAGCGCGACGAGGTCACCACGATCCGTCGCCGCGCGCAGGAGGTGACGTACTGATGCGTGAGCTCGTCGCACAGGACACCGGCCGGAGGGCGGACCGATGAGGGTCATGGCGCAGATGGCGATGGTGATGAACCTCGACAAGTGCATCGGCTGCCACACGTGCTCGGTCACGTGCAAGCAGGCGTGGACGAACCGCACGGGCGTGGAGTACGTCTGGTTCAACAACGTGGAGACGCGCCCCGGCGTGGGCTACCCGCGCACGTACGAGGACCAGGAGCGCTGGGGCGGCGGCTGGGTGCGCAACAAGCGCGGCCGGCTCAAGCTGCGTTCGGGTGGTCGGTTCACCAAGCTGACGCACATCTTCTCCAACCCGACGCTGCCGGAGATCAGCGACTACTACGAGCCGTGGACGTACGACTACGACGTCCTGCTGTCCGCCCCGCAGGGCGAGCACACGCCCGTGGCCCGGCCCAAGTCGTTGCTGACCGGCAAGGACATGCAGATCCGCTGGTCGGCCAACTGGGACGACAACCTGGGCGGCTCGGGCGAGACGATGGCCGACGACCCGATCCTGGCGGGGATGAGCCAGAAGGTGCAGGCCGAGTTCGAGCAGGCCTTCATGTTCTACCTGCCGCGCATCTGCGAGCACTGCCTGAACCCGTCGTGCGTGGCCTCGTGCCCGTCGGGCGCGATGTACAAGCGGGCCGAGGACGGCATCGTGCTGGTCGACCAGGACGCGTGCCGGGGTTGGCGCATGTGCGTGTCGGGCTGCCCGTACAAGAAGGTCTACTTCAACCACAAGACCGGCAAGGCCGAGAAGTGCACCATGTGCTACCCGCGCCTGGAGGTCGGGCTGCCGACGGTCTGCTCCGAGACGTGCGTGGGCCGGCTGCGCTACCTGGGCCTGGTGCTGTACGACGCCGACAAGGTGCTCGAGGCGGCGAGCGTCGAGGACCCCACCGAGCTGCTGGACGCGCAGCGCTCGGTGCTGCTCGACCCGAACGACCCGGCCGTGGTCGACGCCGCGACCGCCTCGGGCATCCCGCGCGACTGGGTGACCGCGGCGCAACGCTCACCGGTGTGGGCGCTCATCTCGACGTACCAGGTGGCCCTGCCGCTGCACCCGGAGTACCGGACGATGCCGATGGTCTGGTACGTCCCGCCGCTGTCGCCCGTGGTCGACGTCGTCACGGGTTCGGGCAACGACGGGGAGGACGCGCGCACCCTGTTCGCCGCGATCGACAAGCTGCGCATCCCGGTGGAGTACCTCGCCGGGCTGTTCACCGCGGGCGACACCGCCCCCGTCACGGGCGTGCTGCAGCGGCTGGCCGCGATGCGCGCGCACATGCGCAACGTGAACCTCGGCGTCGAGCAGGACCCGCGGATCGCGGGGGCCGTCGGCATGGACGGCGCGCAGATCGAGGCCATGTACCGGCTGCTGGCGATCGCCAAGTACGAGGACCGGTACGTGATCCCCGCGGCGCACGCCGAGACGGCCCGGCACCTGGAGGAGATCGCCAGCGGCTGCTCGTTGGACACCGACGGTGGGCCCGGCATGGGTGGGCCCGGACCGTTCGGCTCGTCCAGCGGCCACCCCGAGCGCGCGACCGTGGAGACGTTCCACGCGTTGAAGAACCGGCAGACCGCTGACCGCCCGGCCGGTGCGGACACGCCCTCGCGCGTGAACCTGCTCAACTGGGACGGCAACGGGGCACCCCCGGGACTGTTCCCACCGCCTCCCGGGCAGCCGGGCTACGGCTCGGGCCCGGACGCGCCGGGCGGGGAGCACTGATGGCCCGCCGCGAGTCGTTGCCGTTCTTGCACCCCGTGCGCGTCGACACCGAGCAGCGCACGGTCGCGCACATGGCCGCCGCGCTGCTGCTGGACTACCCCACGCCGGCGACGCACGAGCAGGGTGACCTGCTGCGCACCGCCACCGCCTCGCTGCCCCGACCGGTGTCCGAGGCGTTCGGCCGGTTCCTGGACGAGCCGTGGACCCTGGCCGAGCAGCAGGCGCACTACGTGTCCACGTTCGACCTCAAGCGCCGGTGCGCGCTCTACCTGACGTACTACTCCTCAGGCGACACCCGCCGCCGCGGCATGGCGCTGGTGACGTTCGTCGAGGCGTACCGGGCGTGCGGCTGGGAGCCGCGCGAGGACGAGCTGCCCGACTACCTGCCCACGGCCCTGGAGCTGTCCGCCCGCGACCCCGGGCCGATCGCCGACGCGCTGCTGGGCACCCACCGGGACGGCATCGAGGTGCTGCGCTCGGCCCTGCACTCCGTGCCCAGCCCGTACGCGCACCTGCTCGACGCTGTGTGCCTGACCCTGCCGGCCGTGGACGCCGCCACGGCGGAGCGGTTCAGCGCGCTCGTGCAGGCCGGACCGCCCTCGGAGATGGTCGGGCTGTCCGCGCCGCTGCTGCCCTTCCCGACCGTCCGGGACGCGGAGGTCCCCGCATGAGCACCCTCGACACGCTGCGGTGGGTCGTCCTGCCGTACGTCGCGCTGGCCGTCTTCGTCGTCGGGCACCTGTGGCGCTACCGCTACGACAGGTTCGGCTGGACGACGCGCTCGTCGCAGGTCTACGAGAGCCGCCTGCTGCGCGCGGGGTCACCGATGTTCCACATCGGCATCCTCATGGTGATCGGCGGGCACGTCGTCGGCCTGCTGATCCCCCGGAGCTGGCTCGAGGCGATCGGCATCAGCGAGCACGCCTACCACCTGGTGGCCACGTGGGCCGGTTCGATCGCCGCGGCGCTCACCCTGGCCGGGCTGGCGATCCTCGTGTACCGCCGGCGCACGGTCGGGCCGGTGTTCCTGGCCACGACGCGCACCGACAAGCTCATGTACGTGGTGCTGGGCGGCACGCTGCTGCTGGGCACCATCGCCACGGTGCTGTTCCAGGTGTTCGGCGGCGGGTACGACTACCGCGGCTCGATCTCCCCGTGGATCCGCGGCATCCTCACGTTCCGTCCCGACGCCTCGCTCATGGCCGGCGTGCCCGGGTTCTTCCAGGCGCACGTGGTGGCCGCGATGCTGCTGTTCGCGCTGTGGCCGTTCACCCGGCTCGTGCACGTGTTCTCCGCACCGCTGGGGTACGTCGTGCGGCCGTACATCGTCTACCGCACCCGCGACGAGCGCATCGGCTCGCGGGCCGTGCGGCCCGGCTGGGAGCGCGCCGAACGCCCCGGCACGACGAGCGGGCGGCACTGACCCACCTCGACCATCGACCCCCCGGGTCGCCCGTGCTCGATGCGCGGGCGACCACCCACCACCCCCTCCAGGAGGAACGCTGTGCCCACCGAACCCGTCGAGATCCTGACGACCGCCCCGCACGCCGAGCCCGCCGCCCACACGTGCGACTGCGGCGGCCACGACGAGGCCGACCCGGTCCTGGACGTGCGCACCATCCCGCACGCCATCCGCCACGCCACCGTCTTCGGCGCCTACGGTGCGATCCCGGCCGGCGGATCGCTCGTGCTCGTCGCCCCGCACGCCCCGCTGCCGTTGATCGCCCAGCTCGAGGCCCGTGAGCCGGTCACCGTGACCTGGCTCGAGGAGGGCCCCGAGGCCTGGACGGTCCGGCTCACCCGTCCCGAGGCCTGATCGTGACGGCCGGGCGACCCGACAGGGACCGGCCGGCGAACATCGCGTGACGACTTGCCCGAGGGGCCCGCCGCACACCGCGACGGGCCCCTCGGCGTTCCTACCCTGGCCGCGTGACCCTCCCCACGGCCGCCGCCGAGCCCTCGCCCGCCGCGGTCACCGCGGATCCTCCCGAGGCCACCGCCTCGGCCGCAGCCCCGACTCCGGCGTCGATCAGATCCGACGCGACCACGGAGGTGCACCGGCGCCCCGGGCAGATCGCCGCGTGGGCGGCATGGGACTGGGGATCGGCCGCGTTCAACGCGGTCATCACGACGTTCGTGTTCACCCGGTGGCTCACCTCCGACGCGTTCGTCGACCCCGCACTCGTCTCCGCGGCGGGGATCGAGGGTGCCGACGGCGGGCCGGCGACCGACGCGGTCGCCGCGGTCCTGGCGACGCACTCGGCGTGGCTGGGCTGGGGTCTGACCGCGGCCGGGGCGCTCATCGCCCTCGTCGCGCCCGTCGTGGGTGCCCGCGCGGACGCCGCCGGTCGCCACCTGCGCCGGCTCGGTCGCCTCACGGCCGTGACCGTGCTGCTCTGCGCCGCGATGTTCCTCGTGCGCCCCGCACCGGACGCTCTGGCGGCGAACGTGCTGCTCGGCCTGACGCTGCTCGCGCTGGCCAACGTCGCGTTCGAGCTCGCGTCGGTGCACTACAACGCACTGCTGCCCACGATCGCCTCGGGCCGCACGCTCGGGCGCGTGAGCGGGCTCGGCTGGGGTGCGGGCTACCTCGGCGGGATCGTCCTGCTGCTCGTGCTCTTCGTCGGGTTCATCAACCCCGACGTCGGCTGGTTCGGCGTGACCGGCGAGGGCGGCCTCGACGTGCGCGTGTCCGTGCTGGTCGCGGCCGGCTGGTTCGCGCTGTTCGCGACGCCGGTGCGGCTCGCGCTGCCCGACTCCCCCGCCTCGACGACCGCGCGGCCGGGTGTCGTGGCCTCGTACCGCACGCTGGCCCGCGACGTCGCCGGGCTGTGGCGCGGGTCGCGGTCGACGCTGCTGTTCCTGCTGGCCAGCGCGGTGTACCGCGACGGGCTGGCCGGGGTCTTCACGTTCGGCGCGGTCATCGCCTCGGGCACGTTCGGGTTCGACGCCTCGCAGGTCGTGCTGTTCGCCATCGCCGCCAACGTGGTCGCCGGGCTCTCGACCGTGCTCGCCGGGTTCCTCGACGACCGGGTGGGCCCCAAGGCTGTGATCGTCGCCTCGCTGGTGGGGCTGCTGGTCACCGGGCTCGCCCTGTTCGCGCTGCACGACGCGGGGCAGGGGGCGTTCTGGGTCGGCGGGCTCGCCCTGTGCGCGTTCGTCGGTCCGGCGCAGTCCTCGAGCCGTTCCCAGCTCGCCCGGCTCGCACCGGCCGGTCGCACGAGCGAGCTGTTCGGCCTCTACGCCACGACCGGGCGTGCGGCCAGCTTCATGGCCCCGCTCGCGTTCTCGGTCGCCGTCACCGTGTCGGGATCCCAGCACTGGGGCATCCTGGGGATCATGGTGGTGCTCCTCGCCGGGCTGGTCGCACTCCTCCCCCTGCGCCTGAGCGGACCGGTCGCACGGCCATGACCGCGTCGGCGGGTCCCCTCGCAGACGGGTGGGAGGCCGACCGCCTCGTCCCGGGCTGGCAGGCGCGCACCCTCGCGCTGCACCCGCGCGGCGGTCGGCAACCCGTGGCCACGCTGTTGCGGCGCGCACCCCTCGCCCCCACGACGGCCGTCGCCGCGCTGCACGTGCACGGCTACAACGACTACGTCTTCCAGGCGCACGTCGCCGACGCCCTCACCGCACGCGGCGTCACGTTCTACGGGCTCGACCTGCGCCGCTGCGGTCGCTCGACGCGCCCCGGCGACGTCCCGCACTACACGGACGACCTCACCGAGTACCACGAGGAGCTCGAGGCGGCCGTGCGCCTGCTGCGCGAGGAGCTCGGGCACGAACGCGTCGTCCTCGTCGGGCACTCCACCGGCGGCCTGTCCGCGAGCCTGTGGACCGCGACCGCGACCGGCAGCGAGCTCGTCGACGCCCTCGTGCTCAACAGCCCGTGGCTCGACCTGGACGCCAGCTGGTTCGCGCGCGTGATCTCGACCCGGGCGCTGGACTTCTGGGCGCCGCGCTCCCCCCTGCGGGTGCTCGCCGACGGCCCCTCGGCCTACTCCCACCACCTGCACGTGCAGCACGGCGGTCGCTGGGACTACGACCTCGCCCTCAAGCCGCCGTCCGGCTTCCCGGTGCGGGCCGGCTGGTTGCGGGCGGTGCGCCGCGGGCACGCCCTCGTCGGGCGAGGGCTCGACCTGCGCGTGCCGGTGCTCGTCTGCTCGGCCGAACGCTCCGGGCCCAACACCCCCGACAACCCCGAGCTTGACGCGCAGGACACGATCCTCGACGTGCGGCGGATCGCCGAGCGCGCCCCGACGCTCGGCCGTCATGTCCTGTACGTCCCGGTGCCCGGCGGCATCCACGACCTGAGCCTGTCGACGACGCCCGCCCGCGAGACCTACCTGAGCACGATGCTGTCGTGGGTGGACGCGCAGGTCCCCGTGCGGCGCTGAGCCGCGGCTGGCCCGGCACGGCGCCGCTGGCGAACCCTCCGTACGATCCTCGTGTGGGCGAACCCGACGGCGCACCGGACCTGGAGCTCACCCGCGTGATGGCGGCGCCCGCGGCGGCGATCTGGGCGGCATGGCTCGACCCGTCCGCAGTCGCGGCGTGGTGGGGACCGGACGGGTTCACGAGCACGGTGCGCCTGCTTGAGCTGCGCGACGGCGGGCGCTTCGAGGTCGTGATGCACAGCCCCGACGGCACGGACTACGAGAACCTGTACCTGTTCGACGAGGTGCGACCGACGCGTGGCCTCACCTACGTCCACCAGGGGTCCGAGGAGTGGGGACTGGGTCCGTCCCGCACGGTCGTGCTGCTCGACGAGGACGAGGCGCTGCCGCGCCGCACCCGCGTGACCATGCGTACGTCCTACGCCTCCGACGAGGACAGGCGGCGCCACCTCGAGGACTTCCACGCGGCCGACGGGGCGCGCCAGCTCCTCGAACGGCTCGAGCGGGTCGCGACGAGCGGTCGACGCGCGCGCTGAGGGAGGCTCGGCGGCGTCCGGCCGCCGTGGCAGGCGTGAGAGGGTCGGGGCATGGCCGAGGTGACGCACGCGCGCGTGGACGCCTGGTGCTGGGCGGTGCGACTGTTCGCGACGCGCTCGGCCGCCGGTGCCGCCTGCCGGGCCGGGCACGTGCGGGTCAACGGTGAGCGCGCCAAGCCCGCGACCATGGTCGTGCCCGGTGACGAGGTGCACGTGCGCGGCGGCGAACGCGAGCGGATCGTCGTGGTGCAGCGCACCATCGTCAAGCGCGTGGGCGCGCCGGTGGCCGTGACCTGCTACCTCGACCGCTCCCCCGCGCCGGTGCCCCGCGAGCTGGCGGTCGTCGCGGGGGCGCGTGACCGCGGCGCGGGTCGGCCGACCAAGCGCGAACGACGCCAGATCGAGAAGCTCCGTGGCCACTGACCGGGACCTCGGGCGGGCGACGGGTCAGAGCACGGACGAGGCCGCACCCGACCCGCGGGCGCGCCTGCGGGCGGACTGCGCCCGGTGCGCGGGGCTGTGCTGCGTCGCCCTGCCGTTCCACCGCTCCTCGGAGTTCGCGTTCGACAAGGCCGCCGGAACCCCGTGCCGGAACCTGGCCGAGGACTTCCGCTGCCGTGTGCACGCCGACCTGCGCACGCGCGGCATGGCGGGCTGCACCACGTTCGACTGCCTCGGCGCCGGTCAGCAGGTCACGCAGGTGACGTTCGGCGGGCGGACGTGGCGCGACGACGCGGCCCTCGCGCAGCCGATGTTCGGGACCTTCGCGACGGTCCGCCGGCTGCACGAGCTGCTCTGGTACCTCGCCGACGCGATCGAGCGACCGGCGACCGCACCGTTGCGCACCGAGCTGCACGAGGCCGCGCTCGCCGTCGAGCGGCTGACCGCCCGCCCGGCCGAGGCCCTCGTCACGATCGACGAGGAGATCTCCTCGCGGGGACGGGCGACCGACGACCTGCTCCGGCGGGCCAGCGCGCTCGTGCGCGCCGAGCACCTCGACCGGACGCGGCCCGCGGACCGGTCCGGGGCCGATCTCGTGGGCGCGCGGCTGGCCGGGGCGGACCTGCGCGGCACCGACCTGTCCGCCGCGCTGCTGCTCGGGGCCGACCTGCACGGCGCCGACCTGCGGCTCGCCGACGTGCGGTACGCGGATCTGCGCGGGGCGGACCTGCGCGGTGCGGACCTGTCGAGCTCGCTGTACGCGCTGGGACCCCAGCTGGCCGGCGCGCGCGGCGACGCCCGCACCGTGCTGCCTCCGGGAGTCGCCCGCCCGGCGCACTGGGAGTGACGGGGCCCGTCACGAACGACCGATGCGTCGCACCCCTGCTCCCGGGGCTCCCTCCCGGGGCACAATGGCCGATGTGAATCAGCAGCGCATGAACGTGGAGTCGTTCAACCTCGACCACCGGACCGTCCTGGCCCCCTACGTCCGCCTCGCGGACACCAAGGTGCTGCCTGCGGGCGACGTCATCCAGAAGTACGACGTGCGTTTCACGCAGCCCAACAGGGCGCACCTCGAGATGCCCGTGGTGCACTCGCTCGAGCACCTGTTCGCGGAGCACTCGCGCAACCACTCCGACCGGGTGATCGACTTCTCGCCGATGGGCTGCCAGACCGGCTTCTACCTGATCCTGCAGGGCACGTGGGACTACGACGCCGTGCTCGACCTCGTGCAGTCCACGCTCGAGGACGTCACGACCGCCACCGAGGTGCCGGCCGCCAACGAGGTCCAGTGCGGCTGGGGCGCCAACCACACGCTGACCGGAGCCCAGGAGGCCGCGCGCACGTTCCTCGCGGCGCGTGACGAGTGGAGCACGGTGACCGCGTGATCGCCGTCGACGCCGTCGTCGTCACGGCGATGGTCGACGAGGCCGCCCCGTTCCTGGAGCGCGCCGACTTCGTCGGCCTGGAGTCACGGGTCGGTCAGGCCTCGCACCGCGTCGTCGCGTTCGGGGAGCGCGGCGTGCTGCTCGTGCAGTGCGGCATCGGCCTGGTCAACGCTGCCACGGCCGCCGCGGTGGCGATCAACGGCACGCACCCGCGCGCCGTGATCTCCGCCGGCAGCGCGGGCGGGCTCGGGGTCGACGTGCGGGTCGGCGAGGTCGTCGTCGGCACCGACTACGTGTACTCCGGCGCCGACGCACGCGCCTTCGGCTACTCCCTCGGCCAGGTGCCCGGCATGCCCGAGGTCTACCGCGCCGAGGAGCAGCTGCTGGCCGCGGCGTTGCGGGCCGAGGCCCCGGGCCTGCACGTGCGCCCCGGGACGATGCTCTCGGGCGACAAGTTCATCGACGCCGCCCTGGTCGACGAGGTGCGTTCGGCGTTCCCGTCCGCGCTGTCGACCGACATGGAGTCGGCGGCGCTGGCGCACACCTGCCACCTGTACGGCGTGCCGTTCCTGTCGGTCCGCGGGATCTCGGACCTGTGCGGGCCGGTCGCGGGTTCGGACTTCCTGACGCACGTGGACGACGCCGCCGACCGTTCGGCAGCCGTCGTCATCGCGGCGCTGCACGCCGCAGCCGCGGGGGCCTGAGGAGCGAGGACCAGGTCGGGGAGGACGCGACGCCCGCGTCCTCCCCGACCTCCCCGTCACCGTGTGCGGGCCCCGCAGGGCTCAGGCGGTCGCGTCCCGCAGGTGGATGCGGCCGAGCGTGATGAGCGTGAGGCCCTCGACGAGGATCTGCACGCCCAGCAGGACCCCGAGCAGCACGAGCGTGGCCGCCGCCGGGTTGATGAGCACGTACACGCCCAGGCCGATCGAGATCACGCCGCTGATCGTCAGGATCACCTTGTGCGTCGGCGACTGGACCGCCGCCACGATCCGCGCCAGCCCGCCGGCCAGGAAGAGCGCCCCCGCCAGGAGCGTGAGGGTCACCGCCCCGATCACCGGGTTGCGCAGCATGAAGATGCCGAGCACCGCCAGCACGGCGCCGCCGATCGCCGCCGACCACGCGCCGCCGGACCGGATCCGGAACAACGAGCCGACCAGCAGCACGACGCCGCTGAACAGGCTGGTCCACGCGATGACGAGGACCGAGACGGCTGTGGCGAGCACGACGTCTCCCAGGACGACGAACCCGCCGATGACGAGCAGGATGCCCAGGATGACGTCCCAGCCGGTGCGGCGACGCTCGATCACGGGTGTGGCCATCGGATCACTTCCGTTCTTCTCGGTCTTCTGGTCGGACTTCTGATCGGTCTTCGTCCCGGTCCTCGCCCGGGTCGGCGCGGCCGGCCAGGTGGGCCATCGCGTCCAGCACCGCCTGGTGCACCCGCGGGTCGGCGAGCACCCGGAAGTGCCCGTCGACGGGCAGCTCGACGTTCCTCGCCCCGGGCAGCTCGCTCCCCGCGGGCACGTGCGGGTCGAACCGCGCGTAGACCGACACGATCCGGTCGTGCACGTGCTCGCGGGTGGCCAGCGCGAGCACGTGCGGGTCGCGCGGGGAGAGCGCGCGCACGGGCCGGGCGGGGAACCAGCGGGCGTAGGCCGAGCCGGAGAACGGGGTGTTGACGGCCACCAGTCCGGTGACACGGTCCTCGTCCTCGGCGTCCTGCGAGCTCATGGCGAGCTTGCCGATCAGACCACCCTTGGAGTGCGCCACGAGCAGGGCGCGGTCGATCCCGAGCGCGTCGATCCGCGCCTGCACCTGCCGGGCCAAGTGCGCCAGGCTCGCCTGGTTGAGCCCGAGCGCCGGCACGGTGTGCACCGGGTGGCCGGCGTCGTGCAGCGCGAGCGCCAACGGGGACATGACCGCCCAGGTCTCGTAGATGCCCGGCAGCAGGACGACCGGGTCGCGGTGCCCGGACGTCAGCTCGGACGGCTTGAGCCGACGCATCGCCGCCCGGGCCTGCGCCGCCCCGATCCACGCGTAGTCGGCGGCCCACGCGGCGCCACGTCGGACGAGCAGCCCCGGGTGCACCGGGCGTCCGGCCGCCCGCTTGACCGGCTGACGGGACGGGTGGTGCGTCGGGTGGTTCATCGCCGGATCGACCGCCTCAGCGCGCGATGTGGTCGAGGATGAGCGCCGCGACCGCGTCGGAGTGGTCGTAGATGACCGCGTGCGCGGCACCGGGCACCTCCGCGGTGCCTGCGGCTGGGGCGGCCCGGGCGACCATCTCGACCCAGTCGCGCGGGGCGACCGCGTCGTGCTCACCGCGGATCACGAGCGTGGGGGCGTCGACCTTCGCCATGCGCTCCTCGATGGGGTACGCGAGCATGCGCGGCAGCACCTGGGAGAACCAGTACGGGCCGCACTGGGCGTAGCCGGACAGGGCGATCCGCCGCGTGCGGGAGGACTCGCGCACCGAGCTCTGCACCAGACGCAGCGCCTGCCGGCCGGCCGAACGCTCGGCGACGTTGACCGGGGGGCCGATCAGCACGCCGTGCGTGGCCAGGTCCGGCTCGGTGGCCAGGACCTCGGTGACGATCTGCGAGCCCATCGAGTGCCCGACCAGCACCGGGGCCGCGAGCGCCTCGCGCCGCACCCACCAGGCGACGAGGGCGGCGAAGTCCTCGATGGAGGGCTGCCTGGCCGGACGCGGCACCCCGGCGAACCCCGGCAGGTCGAGCAGGTGCACGACCCCGACGTCGGCCAGCCGCAGCGCGAGGCGCTCGAAGTACTGCGAGCTGACCCCCAGGCCGTGCACCAGGACGATGTCGTGCCGCCGCTCGCCGGTGACCTGCGTCGAGCGGTCCAGGGTCATCCGCCACGCCCGCAGGTACATGCCGCCGTGCGCGACACGGTCCAGCCGGATGCTCAAGCCCGTCGGCGCGTCCGAGGCTTTGAGCGAGTGCGGCATGTGACGACCCTTCGTCCGGCGACGTTCCCGATCGTGGCTGCTCCGATCGTGGCAGAACGCGGGCCGACCCGCTGGTCGGGAGGCACTCGCCCCCACGGTGCGCCGCGCGGCGCACCGCTGCGCGCTCCCGAGGTGTATCTGCCCCGCGTCCCGACGCCTCCTTCCGGGTGGACGGCCGCACGCCGACCGACAGGCCGACGACGCGGGGTCCTCCCACCAGGTGAACCCACGAGAGGTGTCAGGCCATGACCACGCACTCCCCCAGTCCGGCCGTCGCCGTCGCGACGACGAGCCGCGACGCCACGCTCCTCGAGCCCACGACGTTCCCGCCCGACGAGTACCCGGACCCCGAGCAGACGCCCGACGACCTCGGTCTGACGGCACCGACCGAGGCGGAGCCATGACCGCCACGGCTGACGCGGTGATCGGTGCCGCCGCGTCGCAGATCGGCTACTTCGCCGCACCGGGCACCCCGTCACGGTTCGGCACCTGGTACGGCGACCCCCGCGGGCCGTGGTGCGCGATGTTCGTCTCGTGGGTCGCCGACCAGGCCGGCGCGCGCGACATCATCCCGCACCACGCCTACACGCCCGCCGGGGCGCAGTGGTTCCGCACGCACGGCGGCTGGCACGCCGGGCTCGGCGGGGTCGACCGGGGTGACGTCGTCTACTTCGACTTCCCTGGCCGTCCGGACCGGATCAGCCACGTCGCGCTCGTCGAGCAGGTCGGGGCCGACGGCTCGGTGCAGACGATCGAGGGCAACACCTCCGGACCCGGGGGTGACCAGCGCAACGGCGGTCTGTGCGCGCGCAAGCGTCGGCGCTCGTTCATCGTCGGCTACGGTCGGCCCGCCTACGCCGCCACCCACGGCGCGGCGCCCGCACCCGCGCAGGCGCGCAACGCCGACGGGTCCCTCACGCTCGTGCTCGACGGGCAGCTGGGTCCGGCGACGATCGGACGGTGGCAGGAGGTCATGGGCACGCCGATCGACTTCACCATCAGCCCCGGGTTCTCGGCGCTCATCGCCGCCGACCAGACGTTCCTGAACTCGGTGGTCGCGAGCGGTCACGTGCAGAACCTCACCGGCCGGCCGGCCCTGGCGGTCGACGGCGACCAGGGACCCCGGACGATCCAGGTCCGCCAGTTCTGGCTGCGGAACGCGATGAACCCCGTGCACCAGCAGAACCTCATCGGTCGGCTGCTGGACTTCGACGGGATCGCCGGGCCGCAGACCGTCAAGGTCCTGCAGTTCGCGCTGAACAACGCCACGACCCGCGGGGCGACCTACGGCCGGGTGTGATCGGCCGGCCTGATCAGCAGGTGTGGCCTACGGGCGCGGTCAGCGGGGTGCTCGCCGGGTGATCGCCTCCCCCACGGAGGTGGTCAGGCGGCGTCGCGCCGCTGGCCCTCGACGGCACCCGCCCACTCCACGAGGGCGTCGGTGAGGGCCGAGGCCGCCCCGGCGTACCCGTCGGTGGCGGCCATCGCCGCCCGTGCCGCGTCGGCGCGGCCGGCGGTGGCCTCGGTGAGCACGCGCGCGGCGGACCTGTGGAACTCGGCGTGCAGCCCCGTCACCGTCCGGCACCGCGTCGCGTCGAGCGCGCGCGCCTCGGCACCGTGCAGCCACTTCCCGAACGCGCACGCGTCGTCGCGCCCGGCGGCGGCCATCGTGGTGCCCTGCGGCATCCGCCCGGTGTCGATCGACTCGCGCAGCCGTCGCTTCCACGCCGCGTGCGCGACGAGCGCGGCCCGCAGCGGGTGCACCTCGATCCCCGAGCTCAGGCCTGCGATCTCCTCACGCTGCTCGCGCACGGTCGTGCTCACGCGCCCGAGCCACTGCATCGCCCGCCCGATCGCCTCCGCGGCGTCACGCGCGGCGTGGGTCGACGCGCTGACCGCACCGTCCAGGTCGCGCGCGGCGTCGGCCGACTCGGTCGCCGACCGCGTGATCGACTCGATCGCCGCGGTCTGCTGCTCGACGGCCGCGGCGATCGTCTGCTGCAGGGCCTCGATTCGCCCGAGGATCTCGTCGATGCGGTCGACCGCGGTCCGCACGCCCTCGCTGTCGGCGGTCAGGTCGGCCAGCTGCTCGCCGATCCGCGTGGTCGCGTCGCCCGACTGCGCCGCCAGGTTCTTGACCTCCTCGGCCACCACGGCGAAGCCCTTGCCTGCCTCGCCCGCGCGCGCCGCTTCGATGGTCGCGTTGAGCGCGAGCATGCGGGTGCGGTCGGAGATGCCGGTGACGATCCCGACGACGCCCTCGATCTGGGTCGTCGAGGCGGCGAGCCGCTCGACGGAGTCCCGGACGTCGTGCGTCGCCTCGGCGGCCAGTCCGGTCACGGTCGTGGCAGCCGCGGCCGACTGGGCGACCTCGCGCATCGCGGCCGCCATCTGCTGCACGGCGGCGGCGACCTGGCCGGAGCCGGCCTCGACCTGGGCGGTCGCGGCGCTCGCCGACACGGCGGCACGCGCGGTGTCGCTCGTCGAGGCGTTGACGCGCTCGCACGACTCTGCGAGGTCCTCCACGGCCAGGCCGAGGTCGTCGCTTCGGTTCATCAGCCGACGGACCGTGGCGAGCGGGACGCCCACCGATCCGTCCGATCCCTGGGAGGCGGTGGTGCCGGCGACCGCGGCGGTGCGGTCTTCGCGACGGCTGAGTCGCACGGGGAGCTCCTGATCTCGTGTCGGGCCGGGGACCGACCCCTGCAGGCCCGACCATCGACACCCAGTTCGGGCGCATGAGCGTTCACCTGCGGGTTCACCCGCGCGCGGGCCACCACTCGGGCCCGCCGCCTCCGGTCGTCAGCAGACGAGGTGCCGCGCCCGTGCGCGTGTGGGCGGTCGGTTCGATACTCGGAGGGCACATCACCCCACGGCACGCGAGGAGGTCCCCCATGACCACGCGACTCAACCCGTACCTCGGCTTCCGCTCCGAGGCGAAGGACGCGATGGAGTTCTACCGGTCCGTCTTCGGCGGTGAGCTCACGTCGATGACGTTCGCCGAGATGCACGCCAGTGAGGACCCGGCCGAGCAGGACAAGATCATGCACTCCCAGCTGCTCACCGAGGGCGGCCTGACGCTCATGGCCGCGGACACCCCGAACGTCATGGAGCTGACGCCCGGGACGAACCACTCGGTCTCGCTCAGCGGCGAGGACGAGGCCGAGCTGCGCGGCTACTGGGACCGGCTCAGCGAGGGCGCGACGATCACCGAGCCGCTGCGCACGGCGCCGTGGGGCGACTCCTTCGGCATGCTGGTCGACAAGTTCGGCGTGCCGTGGCTGGTCAACATCGCGGGCACGCCCGCCTGAGCCGCACATGGGCCCGGCCTGAGCCCGGGCCTGAGCCCGAAGTCAGCCGGACGTGCGCCCGGTCGGCGGACCGGTTTCGGGCGCGGCGGCCGGTCCTGGGAGGATCGGCCGGTGACCCCCGTGCTCGAACCCCCCGTCCTCGAGGCCGTCCCCGACGTGCGCCTGATCGCCGTCGACATGGACGGCTCGCTGCTCGACGACCAGGACCGCATCGACGACTCGCTGTGGCCGCTGCTCGACGAGCTCGACCGGCGCGGCGTCGCGTTCTGCCCGGCGAGCGGCCGGCAGTACGCCAACCTGCGTCAACGCTTCGGCCGGGACGACCTGGTCTACATCGCCGAGAACGGTGCGTACGTCGTGCGCGACGGCCGCCGCGTCAGCTCCGACGGCATCGACCTGCCGACGATGCACGCGCTGGTCGATGCGGTGCGCCGGCACACCGTGCTCGGCGGTGACGTGGGCGCCGTGGTCTGCGGGATCGACTCGGCGTACGTGGAGCGCACCGACGAGGTCTTCCTCGACCAGGCGCGGACCTACTACGCCCGGCTCGAGGTGGTCGACGACCTGCGGGAGGTCGACGACGAGGTGCTCAAGGTCGCGGTCTACGACTTCGGGTCCGCCCAGGACGGCGTCGCGCACACCCTGCGCCCGTTCGAGGGCCTGCACCGGGTGGTCGTCTCCGGCGCGCACTGGGTCGACGTGATGAGCCCGACGGCCGACAAGGGCGCCGCGCTGCGCCAGGTGCAGGCGGACCTCGGCATCGGGCCGGAGCACACGATGGCGTTCGGCGACTACCTCAACGACCTCGGGCTGCTCGCGGCCGCGGACCTCTCGTTCGCGATGGACAACGCGCACCCGCAGGTGCGCGAGCAGGCGCGGTTCGTCGCCCCGGCGAACACCCGCAACGGGGTCGTGCGGACCATCACGTCGGTGCTCGGTCTGGGCTGAGCGGCTCGCGCGCACCGGCGCGGCGGGTCGGGCCCCGTGTCAGCGGTGCGGCGGGTCCTCCAGGAGGTCCGTCGTGCGGCCGTGCGCGGCGCCGTCCGTCCACTCGAGCACGCAGTCGCCCGTCCGCAGGTCCACCTGCAGGGCGGCGGAGCGTGCCTCGTGGGACCAGTCCAGGTGCAGGACGTGGTCGTCGTCCTCGGTGCGGAACGCGAAGACGCCGTCGAACACCTCGAGCGTGCTGCGCAGCCGCATGAGCGCGACCAGCGCGGCGACGACCGGTCGGCTCACCTCGGCGTCGATGTCCTCGCGGGTGTACCGGTGGCGGTTGATGTCGCGGCCCACGCCGGAGTCGTCGAGCAGCTCGAGGTCGTTGCGCCCGGCGAGCGCACCGACGTAGTACACCTGCGGGATCCCCGGGGTGAAGAACTGCAGCGCCCGCGCCGCCAGGTAGCGGCGGTCGTCGCGCCCGAGCGCGTCGTAGAACGTGCAGTTCACCTGGTAGAGGTCGAGGTTCGAGGCGGCCTGCCCGGTGGCCAGGCGTGAGGCGCCGGCGGACCTGTCGTGGATGCCCTCGACGAGCGCGTCGATCTGCCCGGGCCGCAGCAGGCCGGGACGGTCGGGCTCGGTCTGGTCGGGGCCGACGTCGATGACCCCGATGCCGTCGTGCGTGTCGAGCACCGTGACCGCGTTGGTGGGCCGTTCGCGCATCCACCGGGCCAACGGGGCGCCGTCTCCCGTGAACAGCCCGTGCAGCACGAGCGGGGGCAGCGCGAAGTCGTACACCCGGTCGACGCGGCGACCGATCTCGACCTGCCGCTGGTAGTAGGAGTGCACCTCGACGAGCACGTCGAGCCCGAGCCCGCGGGCCTGCGCGGTGAGCTCGTCGATGAACGCGAACGTCTCGGGCGTCATGAAGCAGGTCGTGCCGGCGGTCTTGATCGCGTACCCCACGGCGTCGAGCCGGATCATCCTGACCCCGGCGTCGGCGAGGGTCCGGAGGATCTGGGTGAGGTACGCGCGGCCCGCCTCGGCGCGCACGTCGATGTCGACCTGCTGCGGCGTGAAGGTCGTCCAGACCAGGCGACGCTCGCCACCGAGCGTCATCGGCGTGAGCGGCAGTCCGGGCCGAGGGCGGTACACCGCGGCGAGGTCGGCCTCGTGCGCGCCGTCGGGGAACACATCGTCGAACGTGAGGAACAGGGCCGCGTGCTCGGAGGCCCGGCCCCGCCGCACGACGTCCTCGAACGCGGCGGAGTCCGCCGAGACGTGGTTGACGATCACGTCGACGACGACGTCGCGGTCGCGGGCGAGGGCGCGCACGTCGTCCCAGGTGCCCAGCCGTGGGTCGACGGCCGTGTGGTCGACCGGGTCGAACCCGGCGTCGGCGCCGTCGTACGGGGTGAAGAAGGGCAGCAGGTGCACCCCGCCGACGCTGTCGCCGAAGACGTCGTGCAGCACCTGGGCCGTGCCGGCGATCGTGCCGCCGAGCCGGTCGGCGTACGTGATGAGCTGGACCTGGTTGCGCATACCGCTCCTCGACCCTCCCGGGCCCTCGTCGTCGAGGGCTCCAGACCCACCCTTCCACCGCACCCGTGCGCCTGCAGGCCACGGGCGTTCACAGCGGGCTCATCGGTAGCACCCGGCGCGGCTCCAGCCGGGTCGATCACGGTGGTGGTCAACCGTTCGACACCCCTGTCACCTGCTGGGAGGCACTCGTGACCACCACACCGACCGCCGGCACACCCGGCGGCACCGCCGACGACGCCCGCGCGACGGCACCGCTGCCTGCGACCCCGCCCACCGATCCGGACGCGCCGGACCTCGAGGCCACCGAGCAGATCGCGCCGGTCGAGACGGTCGACCCGACGACGGTCACCCAGCCGCCGGCCTCGGCACCGGGGATCGCGGCACCCGCCCCGGCCACCACCGACCCGCTCCTCGCCCTGGCCGCGGCCGCCGGCACGGCGACCGACGAGGGCACGGCCACCGGCGCGTCCGGGCCGAGCACGGGATTCCTCGCCCGCATCCGTGCCTCGCTGGCGACCCATCCCGTGATCACGGGCGCTGTGGCGGTCGTCCTGGCCGCGGGCGCCGGGTTCGGCGGCGGCTACGCGGTCGGTCATGCAGGCGGCGGCGACCAGGGGCAGTTCACCCCCGGCGAGGACGGGTGGGGCGACCGCCCCGGCATGCCGGAGGACGGCACACGACCCGACGACCGCACGGGTCAGGGCGGCACCGACACCGCACCCGACTCCGGCTCGGGCACCGACTCGGGCACGGACTCCGGAAGCGCCTCGGGCAGCGACACCTGAGCCCGCGCGCACCCGGGGGCGACACGTGCCCGACACGTGCGGCCGCTACGTTGCACGCGTGAGCGCCCGTCCCCGCATCGTGTGTCCCAGTGGTGAGGGCGGCCTGGCCGCCCTCTTCGACGCCTCGCCCCTGCGCGAGCGGCTCGAGGCGGTCGGTGACCTGACCGTGCACCTCGACGTCCCGGACGACGCGCAGGTCCGCGCACGACTGGCGGACGCGGACGCCGGGCTGCTGTCCACCCACCTGACGTCCGACACCCTGCGGGCGATCGGCGGACGCACCCGGCTCCTGGCGTTCACCGGCACCGGCGCGGCCTCCTACGTCGATCTGCCCACGGCACGCGAGCACGGCATCGCGGTCTCGAACGTCACCGGCTACGGCGACCGGGCGGTGGCCGAGCACGCGCTCGCGCTGCTGCTCGGTGCGGCCCGCTCGGTCGCGGTCGGCGACCGGACGGTGCGCGCGGGCGACTGGTCGGGCATGCTCGGCCCGGAACTGGGCGGCATGCGGATCGGCGTCGTCGGCTTCGGCGGGATCGGACGCACGTTCGCGCAGATCGCCGCCGCGCTGGGCATGCACGTGCACGCGTGGGACCGCTCGCCCCACCCGGACCTGACCGCCCTGGCCGGCCCGGACGCCCGCTGGCTCGAGCTGGACGAGCTGCTCGCGACGTGCGACGCGGTGAGCCTGCACCTGCCACTGACCCCGCAG
The DNA here is from genome assembly GCF_013409305.1 of Cellulomonas soli. Taxonomy (GTDB): domain Bacteria; phylum Actinomycetota; class Actinomycetes; order Actinomycetales; family Cellulomonadaceae; genus Cellulomonas; species Cellulomonas soli. Next base: position 152,433 of record NZ_JACBZJ010000001.1, read on the forward strand.
ACCCGCGGCCTGCTGACCCTCGAGCGGCTCGACCTGCTGCGACCCGGCACGATCCTGGTGAACACCGCCCGCGGCGAGCTCATCGCCCCCGGCGCGCTCGCGACCCGGCTGGCCCGTGGCGACCTGCTCGCCGCGATCGACGTGTTCGACCCCGAACCCTTGCCCGCCGACGACCCGCTGCTCCAGGCGCCCGGCACCACGTTCACGCCGCACCTCGGCTTCCGCACCCCGCAGGCCCTGCGGCGGATGGCCGAGGGCACGGTGGAGTGCGTCGAGCGCTTCTTCGCCGGCGACCCCGTCCGGATCGTCAACTGAGGCGCAGGCGACACCCTCACGCTCAGGAGGGCTCAGGCGGCGCCAGCGCGAGGACTTCCTGCAGCTCGTCGTTGAGCGCCGCGGTGAGCGCCTCGACCTCCGGCACGGCGTCCGGGTCGACGTCCACGGACACCGTGAGCGTGCCCGCGTAGGACAGGGCGGCGAACGCCGTCGGCACGTTCCCGGCGCCGACGACGATCGGCACCAGCCGCTCGACAGACGCACCCGCGAACGTGATCGGGCTGGTCGGACCGATCATGTTGGTGAGGAAGATGTTCACGAGCCGTTGGTTCTCGATGACCCGCTGGTAGGTCCCCGTGGCCACGGCCAGACGGAACAGCGGCCGGACCAGCGCGGTCGAGGTGCGACGGGCATGCCCCTTGTGCCGCCGTGTCTGCCGGGTGACAGCCGCCAGCCGATCCCCCGCCGACCCATGCAACGGCACCCGCACGGGCATGACGCCGACATGGTTGCCGAGCCCGTGCGCCGCGTCCGGCGCGCGGGTGGCCACCGCGACCGACACGACGAGCGCGTCGACGTCCTCCCCCCGAGCCCGCAGCAATCGGCCCGCCGCCCCGGCGACGACCACCAGCAGGACGTCGTTCACGGTTGCGCCGCGCGTCCGCCCCGCGGCCTTCGTCGTCGCGAGGTCCGCCTCGACGACGACCGTCACCCGCCGCGGGCCGGTCGGGACGTTGAGCGAGGTGCGCGGGGCCCCGACCCGACGACGGACCCGCACCGCCGAGGCATCGGCCGGCAGGACCACCGGCCTCGGCGCGCCCGAACCCCGCGGGGCTCCGGGTGCCCCCACCACCCCGCCCGCTGGCACCGGCTCGGACGAGTCGTCGACCAGGCGCGACAGCACCGCCAACCCACCGAGCCCGTCGGCCAGCACGTGGTGCAGAACAAGCACGACGGCCACGCCTCCGCCCGCGAGCCCGTCCACGACCTCCGCACGCCACAACGGCCCGGACCGGTCCAGCGGCCGGGTCAGCGCCGCCGTCGCCACCGCCAGCAGCGCCTCCTGATCACCTGGCGCCGGACAGGTGAGACGACTGACCTGACCGGCGACCGACTGGGCACCGGCATCAACCCACCGCGGGCGACCCCGCCCGGACTGCTCGAGCCGCTGACCGAACCGTCGCAGCTTCCCGAACCGCTCGACGAGCACCCGCTCGACGTCCATCACGTCGATGTCGGAACCACCCAGCACCAGCAGCGCGCCGACCTGCTTGGGCGCCGGTCCGACGTCCGTCAGCCACTCGACCAGATCTCCGGCGCCGACTCGCTCACCTGTCACGCCCTGAGGATGCCAGCCCGATCTCGGACCGAAGCGGCAGAAACTGCCGTGGCGAGCCGGTGCTCACCGAAGCCCGGCCAGGGCCTGCCACCGCCGGGATGCCGTTGACCTGGCAGGTTGCGACGTGAGGTGCCACTGGTCAGCGCAATGGGTGCACGGGTGCACCGCGACCGGCGACGTTCGTCCCCTTGCTCGCAGGGCCATCTGCACGTACTTGAGCGCACGAGCGGCAGCGCGAGGAGTCGGGTAAGGGATCTTGGAGCAGGTCGGCATGGCGACTCTTCCAGAGAAGAGTGCGCGCCGGACTCACATTCCGGTCCGCACCTGGGCCTGCCTCATATGCGCGGCGCCGGTGTGTGGCTCATTGCCTTGACGCCGCACACGCTAGGCGAGGACGCCGCGTGGCGCCAGCACCGCGCACCGGTGCGCATCGGCGGTTGGTCACCCGTCGGCGACTTGATCAAGCCCTACGGCAGTTGGGCGAACTGCACAGCCACGAACGCGGCGATCACCTCTGCTGCGAGCGCCAGCGGCACAGCACGCGCTGCGTGGCACGACCTGGCGGCTTAGGGCGTGTCCCCCATCTCGCCGTCCCTGGGGGTAGCGCTGCAGGTCAGAGCGCGTTGATGGCGTCACCGAGGTCAGACGCGTAGGCGCTCCAGCAAACGACGGTGCCGTCGTCGTCGAGTTCGCCCATGTACCAGTCCTCGTCGTGCCGTAAGAGGATCAGCCCGCCGACTTTGATGATCGCCCGGGGGGTGAGCGGAACGAGATCGTGGCCATCGTCGAGGTACGTGCTCCGGTCCAGTGAGAGCAGCTCTGCAGTTGCGTCGCCGGAGTGACCGCGGACGCGCTCGATCGTCCAGCCCTCGCCGAGGATCATCGTCATCTCTCGATGGTCGCACTCCGAAGCCAGACCACGATTGCGGCGAGGACCCCGCCGGCGCGGTCAGCGCGGTGGTGAGTCATCTGCGCCGGCGACCCGAAAAGCGTCGACTACTGCACCCCGCCACACGCCCGGCGTGCCTGCGGCCGGCAACTCGACGACCACGCCCCGACGTCGCCGAGCGCGGTCCGACTGGCGCCTCACGGACCCGGCGGCGCTACGAGCCTGAGCTCGACTCCGGCCAGCTCACTCAGCCGGGCAAGGATCGCCGGTGCGATCTCGGGGACGCATCCGTCTCCATAGGCCGTGACGCGAATCGCGCTCGGTGGTTCACCCACGAGCACGACGCGCTTGGCGGGTTGGAACTCAAGCAGGTGGACGAGGGCCTTGTCCCAGGTCGCGTCGGTGAACTTGAGCCGCCCGTTCACCGGAACCAGCTCGAAGTCGGTCGTCGAGGCCATGCGCCCAAGGTAGAGGTCCGGCGGCGTCGGACCGCTTCCTCTGGGGGTTCAGCGCGTGGCGTGGCATCCTCGCCGACTGCGTGACCGTCCCCTTCCCCAGCCTCCCCGTGAGGGCATCGCCCCAGCTCAGCCGCGCGGCACAGTGAGAACGGCGCGCAGTCCGCCCGCAGGAGCTGGCTGCAGGGCGATGTCCCCACCCTGCTCGCGAGCGAGCTCTCGGGCGATCGCCAACCCGAGCCCGGCGCCGCCCGCACCGCGCTGGCGGGAGTCGTCGAGCCGCACGAATCGTTCGAAGACGCGCTCGCGGTCTGGTTCGGCGATGCCCGAGCCGTCGTCGTCGACGATCACCCGGCCTGCGTCGAGCGTGACCTGGACCGCGCTGGCGGCATGCCGCGCCGCGTTCTCGACAAGGTTGCGGACGGCACGGGCGAGTGCCCCGGCATCCGCCGTCGCGACGCCGTCGCCGATGACCTGCACGGTCACGCCGGGGGTGCCCGCTGCGCCAGCCACCCCGGCAGCGACCGTCGTCCAGGGTGCCCCCGGAGCCGCAAGCACCTGCTCGACCACCTCGCGCAGGTCGACCCGGGCGGCCCGCAGAGGCCGGGAGCCGACGCGGGCGAGCAGCAGCAGGTCGTCGACCAGCGCCTGCATGCGGGCGACCTCCCCCGCGAGCTCCTCGACGAGCTCGCCGGGCGCGTAGGAGTCGGGGTGGGACCGGGCGACGTCGAGGGCGGCTCGAAGTGCGGCGATGGGTGAGCGCAGCTCGTGGGCGGCGTCGGCGACGAAGCTGCGTTGCCGGGCGGAGGCTTCTTCGAGCCGGTCGAGCATGCGGTTGAGGGTGCGGGCCAGGGCGGCCAGCTCGTCGTCGCCGCGTGGCACGGGCAGGGCGCCGGGGCCGCCGGTGACGGCGACCTGCTCGGCGGCGCGGCGCAGTTGGTCGACGGGGTGCAGGGCACGTCCGAGGGCGAGCCAGACGGCCAGGGCGAGCAGCGCGGTGAGCACGGGTACGACGCCGATGAGCGAGACGCGCAACGCCGACAGGAGTCCCTGCACCTCCTGCAGCGGCATGCTCGCCACCACGGTCGCGGGCGACCCGGCGACCTCGACGCCGACGACGGCCACGCGGGCGGACCCGTCGTACCCGGACGCGGTCGTCGTGGCGAGGGCGACCTGGTCGGCGGGCACGTCGCCGGCGAGGCGGCTGAGCTCGGTGAGCGGGAGCAGGGGCAGGGTGCGGCTGGCGGTGGGTGAGGTGGCGAGCACGCGGCCGTCGGCGTCGAGCACCTGGACGATCTCGCCCGGTTCGGCCACGGGCAGGGCGTCGGGCATGCGGTCCTCGGCGGCCAGGGTGGCCACGGTGGTCGCGCGGGCGCGGACGATGTCGTCGAGGGCGGCGACGCGGCTGCGGGACAGTACGGCGGTGAGGGCGACGGCGCCCGCGACGAGCGCTAGGCACAGCAGCCCGGCGGTGACCGCCGTGAGGCGGAGTCGCAGGGACCGGCCCCACCAGCCGCGCACACCTGACGGACGGCCGGTCACGCGCCCACCCGGTACCCGGCGCCGCGCACCGTGGTCACGGCGTCGCGGCCGAGCTTGCGGCGCAGGTAGCCGACGTAGACCTCGACGACGTTGACGTCCTCACCGGGCCCGTCCCAGACGTGGTCGCGCAGCTCGACCTTGCCGACGACGCGGTCGGCGTGCCGCATGAGGTACTCCAGGAGGGCGGTCTCGCGCGCGGTGAGCTCGACGGGTCGGCCGGCACGGGCGACCTCGCGGGTGGCAGGGTCCAGGACCACGTCGCCGACCTGGAGCACGGCCGGCCGGGCCTGCGCGGGTCGACGTACCAGCGCGCGCAGGCGGGCCACGAGCACGACGAACGAGAACGGCTTGGTCAGGTAGTCGTCGGCGCCGACGTCCAGCCCGTCGGCGACGTCGTGCTCGCCGTCCTTGGCGCTGAGCATCAGCACGGGCGTCCAGACCCCGGCGGCGCGCAGCGCGGTCACCACGTCGTAGCCGTTGCGGCGCGGGAGCATCACATCGAGCACGATCGCGTCGTAGTCGTGGTCCACGGCCAGGTCGAACCCCGTGTCGCCGTCGTGCGCGACGTCGACCGCGAACCCCTCGGCGGTCAGCCCCCGACGCAGGGCGCGCACGAGCGTGACCTCGTCGTCGACCACCAGCACGCGCACCCCCGCAGCATCCCACCGGGCTGCGCCGCACACCCCGCACCGGCCGCGGGGGCTTCTCAGCGTCCCCTCAGGCACCGTCAGGCAGGGTGGTTGCCATGAGCACACCGTCCGCTCCCTCACCGCGCCCCCGCACGCTCTCGACCCGCGCCCGCTGGGCCGTCCCGGCGGTCGTCGCCGTCGGTGTGGCCGCCGCGTTCGCCGCGCCGCCGCTGCTCGCCTCGGCGGGCGAGGCCGTCCAGCCGCCGGTCGACCCGGCCGAGCTGGTCGCGACGGTGCTGCAGGCCGAACCGACGCCGCTGTCCGGCACGGTCGTCTACACCGCGCGGCTCGGGCTCCCCGAGCTGCCGATCAACGAGATGACGGGGGCCGACCCGATCGACCTGCTGTCCGGCTCGTCGACGCTGCGGGTGTGGACCGACGGCGCGGAGCGGTCGCGGGTGTCGCTGCTGGGCACCGCGAGCGAGTACTCGGTGGTGCGCGACGGCCCGGAGGCCTGGACGTACTCCAGCGCCGACGACGAGTCCGTGCACTACACGCTCGACGCCGCCGGTCAGGCCGCCTACGCCTCGGCACAGCAGCAGATGGCCGACGCGCTCGACCCGACGGTCACCGGCGACCTGCCGACTCCGCAGGAGGCGGCCGCGCAGATCCTCGAGCACGCCTCGGAGCACTCGACGGTGACCCTGGGCGAGTCGCTCACGATCGCCGGACGGGCGGCCCACCAGCTCGTCGTCACGCCGGACGACCCGGCGACGCTGGTCGCGAAGGTCGTCGTGGCGGTCGACGCCCGCACCTCGGTGCCGCTGCGCGTGCAGGTGTGGAGCACGGCCGACGGCTCGGCGCCCTCCCTCGAGCTCGGCTTCACCGACATCGCGTACGACGCCCCGTCCGACGCGGTGCTGACGTACTCGGCCCCGGCCGGCGCGAGCACCCGTGAGGTCGTCGTCCCGCTGCCCGAGCACACCGACGCCCCCGCGGTCGGCACGGCTGCGGGCCTCCCGGAGGGTGTCGCCGTCGCCGGTGAGGGCTGGTCCACGGTCGTCACGCTCTCGGACGTGGACGTGGCCGGTCTGCTCGCCGGGGACCCGACCTCCACCCCGGCCGGGCGCGCCGTCGAGAAGACGTTCGGCTCGGACAGCGCGCAGGACCTCATCGGGGAGTTCATGCCCTCCGACGAGGACGGCGGTCACGGCATGCAGCTCGACACGACCGCGCTGTACAGCCAGCTGACCAGCGCCGTCCCTGAGGGCCGGCTGCTGTCGTCCACCCTGCTGTCGGTGCTGGTCACCGACGACGGCCGCGTGCTCGTGGGCTCGGTGGCCCCCGAGGCGCTGCGCGCGGCGGCCTGATGGAGGCGATCGTCACCGCCGGGCTGACCAAGCGGTTCGGTCGGCCCGGCACCGGCCAGACGGCCGTCGACGGCATCGACCTGCACGTGCCCGCCGGCGCGGTGTACGGGTTCCTCGGCCCGAACGGGTCGGGCAAGACGACCACGATCCGCATGCTCCTCGGCCTGGTCCGGCCCACCAGCGGTGAGGCGTGGGTGCTCGGCGGGCCGATGCCGCAGGCCGCCGCGTCGGTGCTGCCACGAGTCGGCGCACTCGTCGAGGGTCCGGCGTTCCACCCGTACCTGTCGGGGCGGGCCAACCTCGCCCGGCTGGACGCCGCCGACGCGACCGCCGACCCGCGCACCGCCCGACGTCGCACCGACGACGCGCTCGACCGGGTCGGTCTGGGCGCCGCGGCGCTCAAGCCGTACCGGCAGTACTCGCTGGGCATGAAGCAGCGGCTCGGCCTGGCTGCGGCTCTGCTGCGCCCACGGGACCTGATGATCCTGGACGAGCCGACCAACGGTCTCGACCCGCAGGGCACGCGCGAGGTCCGGCACCTGGTGCGCGACCTGGCGGCCGCGGGCACGACCGTGCTCGTCTCCTCGCACCTGCTGGCCGAGATCGAGCAGGTGTGCACGCACGTGGGGATCATGAGCCGCGGGCACCTGCTACTGCAGGGGCCGCGCGAGCTGCTCATGGAGCACGGCGCCCCGCGCGTCGTCGTCACGACGGCCACGTCGCAGGCCTCGGAGGCCGCCCAGGTCCTCGTCGGTCTCGGCGTCGAGCAGGTGGCGGTCGAGGGGGCCGTGGTCACGGGGACGCTCGGCCCGGTGCCACCGGCCAAGGCGTCGGCGGCGCTCGTGCACGCCGGCGTCGAGCTGGTGGGGTTCGAGGTGCGCACCCCGAGCCTGGAACAGGTCTTCGTCGAGCTGACCGGGGAGGGCTTCGATGTCGCCCGCTGACACGACCGCCGCGCCCGCGACGGGCACCGCGCTGCCGCCCGTGCCCGTGGTCCGCGGCGCCGGGTGGCGGCTGCAGCGCTCGGAGCTGCGGCTCGTGCTGCTGCGCAAGCGCACGCTCGCCCTGCTCACCGGCCTCGCCCTGGTGCCGCTGCTGCTCGGCCTGGTGCTCTACTTCACGCAGGACTCCGCGCTCGGCGGTCAAGGGCCCGGGTTCGTCGCCCGGGTGACCGGCAACGGGCTGTTCCTCGTGGTGGCCTCGCTGTTCCTGTGCCTGCCGTTCCTGCTGCCGCTGACAGTCGGGATCGTCGCGGGCGACGCGATCGCGGGCGAGGCCTCCGCCGGCACCCTGCGCTACTTGCTGGCCGTCCCCGTCGGCCGTACACGGCTGCTGCTCGTCAAGGCCGTGACCGCGCTCGCGTTCGCGCTGGCCGCGGTCCTGGCAGTCACGCTCGTCGCGCTCGTGACCGGGGCGGTGCTGTTCGGCTGGTCGGACGTCACGCTGCTGTCGGGGTCGACCGTCCCGCTGGCCGACGGTGTGCTGCGGATGCTCGGCGTGGCCGGGTACGTGGCGCTGTCGTTGACCGGGCTGGTCGCCGTTGGGCTGTTCTTCTCGACGCTGACCGAGGTCCCGGTCGGGGCCATGGCCGCGACCGTGGTCGTCGCGGTTGTCTCCTCCGTGCTCGACTCGCTCCCGCAGCTCTCGGCGATCCAGCCGTGGCTGCTCACGCACCACTGGTTCGACTTCGCCGAGTTCCTGCGCATCGACGTCGGCTGGGACGTGCTCGGGCAGGGGCTCGCGGTGCAGGCCGCCTGGGTCGCGGTGTTCGGCGCCCTGGCGTGGAGCCGGTTCACCACGGCCGACGTCTCGTCCTGAGGGGCGGACGCGCTCAGCCCTGGACGAGCACCCCGGACCAGCCCAGACCCGCGTACGTCTCGTACCCCGGCGTGCCCGCGAAGCCGACGGTGCGCGCACCCTCCTCGTAGGAGCCCGAGGCCCGTCCCCCGGTGCGCAGGTCGATCCGCTCCTCCAGGACGCCGCGCCGGTCGGAGGCGGCCAGGACCGTGCCGTCGCGGCCGACGACGAGCACACGCGTGCGCTCCCACTCCTCGGGCGAGAGGCGCACGCCCTCGACGATCCCCTGCGCCTGCCGCTCCCAGTCGAAGAACACCCCGAGCGCGCCGATCGCCCGCCCGTGCGTGGCACCACCGGCCCGGACCGCGGTCGCGTACGTCGCGACCGTCGACCCCAGGGCCGCGTGCCGTTCGACGTCGAGCGCGGCGTAGTCGTCGCCGTCCGTCGTGGCCATCGCCGCCCGGAACCAGGGCGCGTGCGACACGTCCGCGCCGACCACGCCCGGGCGACCGTGCGCCGCGTGCGCGACGACCTTCCCGTCCGCGTCGGCGAGCCACAGGTCGAGGTAGACCGTGTAGTTGCGCAGGATCACCGCCAGGCGCTCCCCCGCCCGCGCCGCCGCCGAAGGGTCGGCCAGCGCGTCGACCAGCGCGTCGACAAGGGAGGAGTCCGTGGCCCACCAGCGCACGTCGCAGCTGCGCTCGTACAGGTTGCGGTCCATCAGCTCGATGACGTTGAGCGCCAGGTCGGCCAGCCGCTGCCCCCGCACCTGCGCGACCAGCTCGGTGCCCAGAGCCGTCAGGCTCTCGATCCGGGGTTCGAGCTCGTCGGTCAGCGCGGTGGCCAGCGCACGAGCCTGCTCGGCGACCTGACCGACCTCACGCGCGACGACCGCGAACCCGCGACCCTTCTCGCCGGCGTGCGTCGCCTCGATCAGCGCGTTGAGCGCGAGCATCTTCGTGCTCGTGGCCATGCGGTCGATCCCGCCGAGCTTGCTCGCCGTGACCGCGCTGATCTCCGCGGCCAACGAGACGACGCGTTCGGGCACGGGGGCACTCCTCGCTCGGGTCGGGACCAGGACCTTCGTCCAGGATCATCGGCACGCCGTGACCGCGGCTGAGGGATCCGCCGTCCTCGAGGGGCTCACCAGAGATCGGCGTACCCGGGCACGAAGGCCGTCAGCAGCGGGTTCAGGACCAGGACGAGGACGAACGCCCAACCACCGGTGAGCCGCCCCGGCCGTGAGGGGGCCGGCACGCGCCGCCACAAGGGCACCGGTTCGAGCACGACGAACGCGAGCCACACGGGCGTGATCGTCGCGAGCCAGAACCACGCCCATCGGGTGGCGAGCCGCGGTTGCGGGCCGAGCACGAGGACGAGCAGCCCTCCGAGCACCCCGAGCGGACCCAGCAGGGGGACGTGCCCGGTGGGTAACGGCCCGGCGTGCCACGTGACGTCGACCTGCTGCGGGGACTGCGCGGCGAGCGAGGCGATGACCTCGCCCTGGTCCACCGCCGTCACGGCCGGGTCGCTGGAGACCTCGTACCGGTACGTGCTGGACCCCGGGCGCCCTGCCCCGGACCACCGCACCGCGAACGTGCCCTGCCCGTCCGACCAGACCTCCCGCGGACGCTCGATCGTCACCGAGGTCACCTGCCCGGCCTCGAGCGCGCCGTACAGGTCGCTCAGGTCCCGCTCGACCGGCGAGGCGTAGACCTGCACCCAGCCGATGAGGAGGGCGAGCGCCACGACACCCCGCACGAGCAAGCCGGGCAGTCCCGACGGGGCGACCGTGGCGACCGACGCGGTCGTGGCGACCGACCCGCTCCAGGCACCCTCCGGCAGCGGGTCGACGACGGGCGTGCTCACCCGCCGACCGTACCGACGGATCGCCCGCCCGTCCCGGGAACGGTCAGCGGCGTTCGAGCAGCGTGAGGACCTCGTAGTGCGGGGTCTGCGGGAACATGTCGAGCAGCTGGGCCCGACTCGGTCGCAGCGAGGGCATGGCGGCCAGGTCCCGGGCGAGCGACTCGGCGTGGCAGCTGGAGTACACGACCTGCCGCACGGACGAGCCCTCCAGCCACCTGCTCAGCTCGGGACCGATCCCCCGGCGCGGCGGGTTCACGACGACCAGGTCGGGTGCGTGCGACGAGCCCAGGGCGAAGGCCGTGGCGTCACCGGCCTCGAAGCGCACCCGCGTGAGCCCGAGCTCGCGCGCGCTGAGCCGGGCGCTGGCGACGGCCTCGCTGCTGGTCTCGATGCCGACGACGTCGCGCTCGGTGCCGGCCGCCGAGCGGGCGCAGTGCAGGGCGAACCCGCCGACACCGCAGTACAGGTCCCACACGGACGCCGGTGCGAGCGCGTCGACCCAGGCCTGCGCCTGACGGTAGAGCGCCGCCGCGATGTCGGTGTTGGTCTGGAAGAAGCTCTGCGGGCGCAGGTGCAGGTCGATGTCGTTGACCCGCATGCGCAGGGTGGAGGCCTCGGTGAGCAAGATCTCGCGCTCGCCCTCGAGCACCGCGCGGTGCTCGGGCAGCAGGTTGACGGACACCACGCGGACCGCGGGCAGAGCCTCGTGCAGCCAGGGCAGGTGCTTGCGGATCCGGGAGACGGCCTCCTGCGAGCGCAGCACGAACCGCACCATGAGCTCTCCGTCCGGCGAGCGGGTGACCAGCACGTGCTTGAGCTCGCCGGTCCGCGATGGCACGTCGTACGGGGTGATCGCGGCCCGGGTGACGAACGCGGCGACCACCGGGAACGCGCGCTGCAGGTCCGCCGGGTACAGACCGCAGGACCGCAGGTCGACGCCGCGGCCGTCCGCGTCGAGGATGCCGAGCGTGGGCTCGTCGAGCGTGCCGCCGGCGACCATCTTGGCCTTGGTGCGAAAGCCCTGCTCCGGGCCGGCGACCGGGGGCAGCCACACGACGTCGGCACCGGGGACGAGGTCGCGGCAGTGCTGCTCCTTGGCGAGCAGCTGGGCGTCGTACGGCTGCTCGATGAGGGTGCAGGAACGGCACCGACCGGCGTCGTAGTAGTCGCACTGCACGCCTGGAGTCTACGGACGGGGCGTCGACCCCACGGGCCATCCGGCCGTGGGGTCTCAGTCCTCCAGCAGCCGATGCACGAGCCGCGAGCCGGCGGCGGTCGCCTCCGACGGGTCGTGCGCGAGCGCCCCGAACATGACCGCCAGGTTCGTCGAGGCGACGAGCCCGAGCGCGGTGTCGCGATCCTGCGCGGTGGGTGCGGGCATCACGGCCGGCAGCCCGGCGACCCCGGCGGCCCTGCGCTCGCGCCGCACGCGGTCGTCTCGGACTCGTTCGGCCATCCAGTCCCAGGACGCGCGCAGCAGGGGTGCCAGCTCGGGCCGGGACTCGGGGTGCCGGATGCCGTAGGCCATGATCTCGAGGGCCACAAGCGTGACGGGGTCGCCGACGGTGGCCGCCATCGACGCCTCGAGCGTCGTGGCGAGGTCGTCGATCTCCTGCCCGTCCCGGGTCTCGTGCTCCAGAGTCACGCGGGCGAACTCCAGGAACAGCGCGCTCTTGGAGCCGAAGTGCGCGTAGAGGGCGCCCTTGGTGTACCCGGCCTCGATCGCGATGTCCCCGACCGAGGCGCCCTCGTAGCCGCGTGCGGCGAAGACCCGGCCGGCCGCCGCCAGCAGGTCCGCGCGGGTGCGGTCGACCTTCTGCCGGCGGCGTTCGTCGGCGCGCAGGCCGTGCGTGCTGCGTTCGACGGACTCGGACGCGTCGGCCAGGCCGCGTGAGGCCTCGCGCAGGGAGGCGGCGACGGTCTCGGTGACCTCGGTGCCGACCGAGGCGACCTGCTTGCCGATGATCTTGCTCAGCGTCGCGGTCGCGTCGGCGAGCGCGCGCGTGGCTGCGCTGAGGGAGTCGTCGTCCGGTGTGCGGCGGGCCATGCGGACACGATACAGAACCTCGTACCGATGGGTATCTGAACGAGCGGTATCTACCGCCCGGCATCTGATACCTTCTCGAATGTACCGATCGGTATCTACGAGGAGGACGCATGACGACGGGGACCGTGCTCACCATCCGTGAGCTGCGCAAGCGCTACCGAGGCGGGTCGGGGGTGCAGGCCAACGACGGCATCGACCTCGACGTCGACGCCGGCCAGGTCGTCGGCCTCCTCGGCCACAACGGGGCAGGAAAGTCCACCCTGGTCAACCAGGTCGTCGGCCTCGTGCGCCCCGACTCGGGCACCATCACGCTCGACGGGATCGACGCTGTCGCCCAGCCGCACCTGGCCCGCCGCCGCGCCTCGATCCAGGCGCAGGCGAACGTGCCGATCACCGGCCTGACGCCGCGCTCGGCCGTGCAGCTCGTCGGACGCATCCGCGGAGGCCGACGCGCCGACGTCGTGCGCCGGACCGCCGACCTGTTCGACGCCCTCGACCTGGGCCCGTGGGCGGACACCCCGGCGCAGAAGATCTCCGGCGGGGTCGCCCGGCTCACCGCGTTCGCCATGACCGCCGTCGTCCCCGGTCGGCTCGTCGTGCTCGACGAACCCACCAACGACGTCGACCCCGTCCGACGCCGCCTGCTGTGGGACCAGATCCGCGCGCTCGCCGACGACGGCGCCGGCGTCCTGCTCGTCACCCACAACGTCCGCGAGGCCGAACGGGTCGTGGATCACCTCGCGATCCTCGAGCACGGCACCGTGATCGCCGCCGACACCCCCGCAGGCCTGACCGCCTCGCTGCGCGGCGAGCTGACGATCGAGCTCGACCTGGCCCCCGGGGCCGAACCCGACTGGCCCGACGGCGTCACGCCCGGTCGTACCTCACGCCTGCGCGCGCTCGGCACCGTCGTCGCCGCCAGCGCCGCCGACGTCGTGCGCTGGGCGCAGGGTCGCGTCGAGACGGGGGCCGTCGAGCGGTACGCGCTCACCCCCGCCTCGCTCGAGGACGTCTACGTCCGCCTGGTCGGCACCGGCCACGACACCGACACGCACGACCAGGACGACCCCATCACCCGCACACCAGGCGCAGCACGGACGGAGGTCGCAGCATGACCGCGGTCCGCCAGCTCGGCCTGTTCGCCCAGTGGCAGCTGCGGCGCCAGGCGCAGTTCCTGCCCCTGCTCGTGATCGTGCAGATCCTCCTCGCGATCACCACGATCCTCGGCTACGGGCTGCTCATCGGTGAGCCCGACCCGCAGACGGCCCTCTACCTGGCCACGGGTGCCCCGACGATCACGCTCATCACGGTCGGCCTGGTGCTGACCCCGCAGATGCTCGTCACCGCCAAGACCGAGGGCTCCCTCGACTGGCTGCGCACCCTGCCCGTGCCGCGCTGGGTGTTCCTCGCCGGAGACCTGCTCGTCTGGACGCTGCTCGCGCTGCCCGGCACCGTGCTCGGCGTCGTGGCCGGCGCGCTGCGGTTCGACCTGACGCTGTCCGTCGCCCCCTGGATCGTCGGCGCCGCCGTGCTCGTCTCGCTCACGGCCGCCGCCGTCGGCTACGCCATGGCCAGCGTGCTGCCCGCGCAGCTGGCCATGCTCATGACGCAGGTGCTGATCTTCGTCGTGCTGCTGTTCTCCCCCGTCAGCTACCCGGCCGACCGCATGCCCGGCTGGCTGCAGCAGGCGCACGAGTGGCTTCCCGTCGAACCCATGGCGCAGCTCATGCGCACCGGGCTCGCGCAGGACACCTTCGACGTGCCCGGCCGGTCGCTCGTCGTGCTCGCGGTCTGGTGCGTCGTCAGCGTCGCGGCGGCGTCGGCCGCGCTGCGCCGCAGGGCCTGAGGACGACGTCGGCGGTCCGCCCCGGAGCACCAGGGGCGGACCGCCGTCGACCGGCCGCTACTTCGCTAGCCGCTTGACCGTCGCGAGGAAGTCCTCGAGCTGTGTCGCCCAGTCGTCGACCGTGAGCACCGGCCCGAACTTCGAGAGCTTCTTCGCGCTCGTCCCGCCCGTGGTCACCGCCACGAACGCGAACCCGCCGGCGTTCGCCGCCACGCCGTCACCGCCGGTGTCGCCGACCAGCACGCCGTTCGGCACCGCGCGCTGCGCCGCACGGGCCAGCGCCGCACGGTCGGGGTAGATCGAGCCGTAGAACGAGTGACCCCAGTCGAACGCGTCCAGGTCGAAGCCCGCACTGGCCAGCTTCACGCGCACGCGCGGCTTGGAGTTGCCGGTGATCAGCGCGTTCCTCCAGCCGTGCTCGTGCACCGCCCGCACCGCGTCCATCACACCGGGCACCGCGACGCACGCGTTCTCCGGCGTCGTGTACCACTGCTCCGACAGCTCGAGGAAGCGCGTCGTCAGGGGGCCGGCCAGCTCGGCGCCGACCTGGTTCTCCCGACGCATCTCGTCGAGGATCTGCCAGTCGACCTTGCCCTGCCGGTCGGGGACCACCACGTCGTCGAGGCCGCTGACGTCCTTCAGCGCCTGCCCGAACACGCTCTCGCCCCCCTGCGGGCTGGTGTCCAGCAGCAACGTCCCGTCCAGGTCCCAGAGCACGATCATCGTCGAACCTCTCCTCGTCCCGGCGACGGGCCGTCGACCCGCGCCTCCCGGTCACCCCCCAGGTTGCCCGTGCGGGGTCAGCAGCACCATCCGACCACCGATCTCACCCCCACGACCCAGGACCATGGCCACGAGACAGGACCGATCGGCGCGTCGCCCGACCGTCAGCGGCGAGCCGTCGCCGGGCGGAGGGACACCGGTCCGCCCTACGCTGACCGGATGGACCGAGGGCGGTTCGACCGGCTGCTGCCCGGCATCGCCACGGCCCGACGGTACGAGCGCGCGTGGCTGCGGGCCGACCTCACCGCAGGGCTGACGCTCGTCGCCCTCGCGATCCCCGCCGGCATGGCCTACGCGCAGGCGGCCGGCCTGCCCCCGGTCACCGGTCTGTACGCCACGATCGTCCCGCTGACCGTCTACGCGCTCGTCGGGCCGTCCCGCGTGCTGGTGCTCGGACCCGACTCCTCGCTCGCGCCCATGATCGCCGCCGCGGTGCTGCCCCTCGCGCTCGGCGACCCGGACCGGGCGGTCGCGCTGGCCGGGACGCTCGCGCTGCTCATGGGCGCGATGCTCGTGATCGGCCGGCTGCTGCACCTCGGGTTCGTCACCGCCCTGCTGTCCAAGCCGATCCGGGTCGGCTACCTCAACGGGATCGCGCTCGTCGTGATCACCTCGCAGCTGCCCCGGCTGCTGGGCGTGAGCGTGCCGGGCGGCTCGATCTGGGAGGAGCTCGGTCAGACCGTCCAGGCGGTGGCGGCAGGCGAGCTCGACGTGGCCGCCACCGTGCTCGGCGTCGGCTCGCTCGCCGTGATCGTGCTCGCCCGCATGCTGCGCTCACCCGTCCCGGGCATCGCGATCGCGGTGGTCGCCGCCACCGTCGCCACGGCGGCGCTGGGGCTCGCCGACCAGGTGCCCGTGGTCGGCGCCCTGCCGCAGGGGTTGCCGGCACCCGCGCTCGCCGGCGTGCGGTCCGACGACGTGCTGGCCCTGGTCGCCCCCGCCGCGGGGATCGCGCTCATCGCCTTCGCCGACACCGGTGTGCTCTCCCGGACGCTGGCCGGCGTGCGCGGCGAGAGCGTCGACGGCGACCGGGAGATGGGCGCGCTCGGCCTGGCCAACGCCGCGACGGGACTGCTCGGCGGCTTCCCCGTCTCGAGCAGCGCGTCCCGCACCCCGGTCGCCGTGCAGGCCGGGGCCCGCACGCAGCTCGTGGGCGTCGTCGCGGCGGCGGCCCTGGTCGCGTTCATGGTGCTCGTCCCGGGGCTGACCGCGACGCTGCCGACCAGCGCGCTCGCCGCTGTCGTCATCGCCGCCGCCTCGACATTCGTGGACGTGCGCACCTTCGTGCGGCTGGTGGGCATGAGCCGCACCGAGGCTGCACTGCTCCTGGCGGCCTTCCTCGGCGTGGCGTTCGTCGGCGTGCTGCCCGGCATCCTCGTGGCGATCGCGCTGTCGCTGGCCGACTTCGTGCGGCACGCGTGGGACCCGTACCGCGCCGAGCTCGGCAGCCTCGAGGGCGTCCCCGGCTACCACGACCTGAGCCGGCACCCCGAGGGGCAGCGGGTGCCCGGTCTGGTCATCGTGCGGTTCGACGCACCGCTGTTCTTCGCCAACGGCGACCTGTTCGACACCTGGGTGCGCGATGTCGTCGAGGGCGCGCCCGCGCCCGTGCACCAGGTGGTCGTGGCCGCCGAACCGCTCACCGGCGTCGACTCCACCGCCATCGACGAGCTCGTCGAGCTCGACGACCACCTGGCCCGGCTGGGCGTCGACCTGGTGTTCGCCGAGATGAAGGGCCCGGTCAAGGACCGCCTCGTCCGGTACGGGGTCGGCGCACGCTTCGGGCCGGACCACTTCTTCCCGACCGTGCACAGCGCCGTCCGCGAGTACCGGCGCACCTGGCACGTGTGAGCCGCCGCCCGGGACCGAGCACGCGGTGTGCCGCACCGGGCGACAAGCCGCGCGACCCCTGCTGTGCTGGAGGGTGCGGACCGGTCAGCGTCCCGCGGACGGACCGCGCGGCAAGGAGGCCGACATGTGTCGATGGCTCGCGTACACCGGATCACCCGTCCTCGTGGAGGACCTGCTGTACAAGCCGGCGAACTCCCTCGTCATGCAGTCGCTGCACAGCCACCTCGGGGCCGAGCCCACCAACGGGGACGGTTTCGGCGTCGGCTGGTACGACGACCACTCCCCCGTGCCCGGGCTGTTCCGCAGCACCGAACCGGCGTGGAACGACCAGAACCTGCGCGAGCTGTCCGCGCACGCCCGGGCGCGGGTCGTCCTCGCGCACATCCGGGCGTCCAGCGGCTCGGCCGTGCAGCAGACCAACTGCCACCCGTTCCGGCACGGACCGTGGCTGTGGATGCACAACGGGGTGCTGTCCGACTTCCACGCCTACAAGCGCGACCTGGTGCTGGCCGTCGACCCGGAGCTGTTCCCGCTCATCGCGGGGTCGACGGACTCCGAGGTGCTCTTCTACCTGGCCCTGACGTTCGGGCTCGAGCAGGACCCGCCCGCCGCGGTGGCCCGTGCGGTCGGGTTCGTGGAGGCGGCCGCCGCCCGCAAGCACGTGCCGTTCCCCGTGCAGATGACGGTGTGCACGACCGACGGGCAGCGGCTGTGGGCGTTCCGCTACTCCAGCGAGGGCCGCTCGCGCTCGCTGTTCCACAGCACCGACGTGGCCGTGCTGCGCGAGCAGTACCCCGACAACCCGACGCTGCACGAGCTGTCGGACAGCGCGCGGCTCGTGGTCTCCGAACCGCTCGGCGACCTGCGCGGCGCGTGGCGCGAGGTGCCCGAGAGCACGTGCGTGCGCATCGAGCAGGGCCGCGAGGAGCTGACCCCGTTCGCGCCCGTCGCCGCCGCGACCGCCTGACTCAGGCGAGCGCCGCGACGATCGCCGCCCCCAGGTCCGCCGGTCGGGTCAGCTGCGGCCAGTGCCCGGTGGGCAGGTCGACGAGCGTCGCGTCGTGGACGCGGGCGAGCTCGGCCACGTAGGGGTGTCCCTGCGCGATCAGGTCCCGCAGCGTCGAGGTCGGGAACTCGCAGGCGATGACCGTGACGGGCACGTCGAACCGCCGGGGGTCGTGCAGCACCTGCTTGTCGCTGGCCACGCGTGCCGGCTGCGGGATCGCGATCGCCCGGAAGTGCGCGCGCAGGGCGTCGTCCAGGTCCGTGAGGTCTGCCTCGTCGAAGACCGACCAGTCCGGCAGCGGGATCTCGTCGCCCACGACGGGCAGCTCGTCGTTGATCACGCCGCCGTCGCCCAACGGGCCGGAGTCGACGTAGACCACGTGCGCAACCCGGTCGGGCCGTGCGTCGACGGCCCCGTGCGCGATCGCGCCGCCACCGCTGTGCCCGACCAGCACCACCGGTCCGTCCTCGGCGCCGATCGCGTCGATCTCCGCGACGACCGCGGCGATGTGGTCGGCCAGACCGATGCCCGCCCGGTCCTCGTCGACCGAGCCCAGGCCGGGCAGGGTGAGCGCGCGCACCCGGTGGCCGGCGGCCTCGAGCGCGGGGACGACGCCGGCCCAGGAGGCCGCGTCCAACCAGAATCCGGGGATCAGGAGCAGGTTCATGCCACGAAGGTAACGACGCGGACCCACACCGGCCCGGCCAGAGCGGTCACCGTGAAGTCATGCCGGCACCTGGGCCTGCGCACAGGCCTCCCACAGGTCCACCTGGGCGCGCACCCAGGCGCTGCTGGTGGTGTCCTCGCATGCCACGCACCCGCACGTCCCGGCCCGCCAGCACAGCCCTGACCACCGCGACGACCATGGCCCTGACCTCGGCACTCCTGCTGGGCGGGTGCACCACCGACGACGGCGAGCGCAGCGCCACCGCGACCGACGGCCTCTGGGACGCCACCGCCGTGCACTCGATCGAGGTCGAGGTCGACGACGACGCGGTCGCGGCGACGATCGGGACCTACCTCGACTCCGGCGAGAAGGAGTGGATCAGCGGTGACGTGACGATCGACGGCGAGACGTTCTCCGACGTCGGCCTCAAGCTCAAGGGCAACTCCTCGCTCAAGCAGATCTCGACCGACACCCCGGCGCAGGACCTGCCATGGCGGATCCGGCTGGACAAGTTCGTCGACGGGCAGGAGCTCGACGGCTGGACCGACCTCGTGGTGCGCTCCAGCACGAGCCGGACCGCGCTCAACGAGTTCGTCGCCCTGGACCTGCTCGAGGACGCGGATCTGGCCTCCGAGCAGGCGATCGCGACCCGGTTCTCGGTCAACGGCGGGGACGAGACGCTGCGACTGACGCTGCAGAACCTCGACGACACCTGGGTCGAGGAGAACTTCGCCGGCACCGAGGGGACGCTCTACAAGGCCGACGCCGAGGGCGACTGGTCGTGGCGCGGTGAGGACGGCGACTACAGCACGGCGTTCGAGGTCGAGGCGGGCGAGGAGGACTACGCGCCCCTGATCGCCCTGCTCGACCTGGTGAACAACGGCACCGACGAGGAGGTCGCGCAGCGGCTTCCCGAGCTGCTCGACGTCGAGTCCTTCGCCCGCTACCTGGCCTTCGAGGAGCTGGTCGACAACTTCGACGACATCGACGGCCCCGGCAACAACTCCTACCTCTACGTCGACAGCGAAACCGGCGTGGCGACCGGCGTGGCGTGGGACCACAACCTGGCCTTCGGTGCTTCCCCTGCCGCAGGTGGCGCCCAGGGTGCCGGAGGTGCAGGGAGCGTTCGAGGCGGCGGCGAGGTGCCGACCGACCTACCCACGGACATGCCCGGCGGCTTCCCGACCGACATGCCCACCGACTTGCCCACCGAGATGCCCAGCGACATGCCCGCCGGCATGCCCACCGACGGACCCGTCGGCCCCGGCGGCGACAGTGCGCCCGACAGGCCGTCGGGCGAGGGCGGCGCTCCCGGCGGGGCGGGCGCGGGCGGTGCTGACACGGGCGGTGCTGACACGGGCGGTGCCGCGGCGGGTGGGGACAACCCGCTCGTGCAGCGCTTCCTGGCGAACGCGGACTTCACGGCCCTGTACGAGCAGGCGCGCACGGACCTGCAGGCCGACCTGTACGACTCGGGCGTGCTCGAGGAGACGGTGACCCGGTGGCAGCAGGTGCTCGAGCAGGGAGCGAGCGACCTGGTGGACTCCGGCACGATCGCGTCGGAGGCCGAGCAGATCAGCGCCTACGCCGACTGACCGGGGCTCGCGGCCTCAGCCGCCGCATCGACGGGTGCCACGTGCCCGGTCGCGCAGTCGGGCCGCAGGTGCCGGAAGATCTGCGCGCCGATCTCCTCCAGCTGGGCGACCTGGGTGGGTGTGAGCTGGTCGAACACGTGCTCGCGTACCGCGGCGACGTGACCGGGGGCACTGGCGACGACCTTGCGCCACCCGTCCTCGGTGAGGATCGCGAGCGTGTAGCGGCCGTCGGCGGGGTCCGGCGTGCGGCGCACCCAGGAGCGCTGCTCGAGCCGCGCGACGATCCGGGACAGGTGCGACAGCGTGACGTTGGCGGTGTCGGCGAGCTCGCTCATACGGCGTGTGCGGTCGGTGCTCATGGACAGCCAGGAGAGCACCTGGTACTCGGCGTGGCTGATCCCGGCGTCACGCTGCAGCTGGGCGTCGAGCGTGGCGGGCAGCCAGATGACGGTGCCGGCCAGCGCGACCCAGGCGCGCTGCTCGCCGGGCGTGAGCCAGCGGGGCTCGTCGGCGTCTGTCATGTGCGTCACGATACGCCGCGATGACTTGACGCGGAAAGTCATTCGACGAAGGATGACTTTCCGTAGCAAGTCATCGTGCCGCCACGGCGAGCACCCAGCGAGGAGGACCCCATGCGCGCAGCGCGCTTCCACCAGTTCGGCGAGCCCCAGGTGCTGACCGTCGAGGACGCCCCCGAGCCGCACGCCGGCCCCGGCGAGATCCGCATCCGCGTCGCCGCGGCCAGCGTCAACCCGATCGACTGGAAGCTGCGAGCCGGCCACCTCGAGGCCGTCTACCCCGTGCCGCTGCCCGCGATCCCCGGCCGCGACGCCTCGGGCACCGTCGACGAGGTCGGCGAGGGCGTCACCGACGTCCAGGTCGGCGACACCGTCTGGGGCCTGGGCGGCCTGGCCGCCACGACCGCCGAGCTGGCCGTGCTGACCGCCTGGGCACCCGTGCCGTCCACCTGGTCGCTCGAGCAGGCCGCAGCCGCCGGGCTGGCGACCGCCACCGCCGCGGGCGCGCTCGACGCGCTCGGCGACCTGCAGGGTCGCACGCTGCTCATCGAAGGTGCCGGCGGCGGCGTCGGCAGCGCAGGCGTCGAGCTCGCCGTGGCCCGCGGCGCGACCGTCATCGGCACCGCCAGCGAGCGCAACCACGAGTTCCTGCGCAGCCTGGGTGCCGTGCCGACCACGTACGGCCCGGGCCTGGCCGACCGGGTGGCCGCGCTGGCCCCGCAGGGCGTCGACGCCGCGTTCGACACCGCTGGCTCCGGCTCGCTCGCCGACCTCGTCGCGATCGTCGGCGACGCCGCGCAGGTCGTGACGGTCGCCGACTACACCGCGGCCTCGCTCGGGGCCCGGCTCGTCAGCGCCGAGAACGACTCCACGCGCCTGCGTGCCGCAGCCGAGCTCGGCAAGAACGGCGCCTACACGCCCCGCGTCGAGCGCACGTTCCCGCTCGCGGAGGTCGCCGACGCGCACGTGTACGTGCAGGGCGGCCACACGCAGGGCAAGGTCGTCGTCACCCTCTGACGCGCGCGCCACCTGGCCCGCAACGCCTGACGCGCGCCACCTGGCCCGCGACGCCCGGCTCAGACCCGGAACCGCGCCACGAGCGTGGACAGGTCACCGGACATGCGGGCCAGGTCGGCGACACCGGCCCGGGACTCATCCACGCTGGTCGTCGTCAGGTGCGCCGCGGCCGCGACGCCCGAGATGTTCTGCGCGATCTGCTCCGAGCCGCCTGCCGCCTCGGCGACCGACCGGCTGATCTCCGCGGTCGTCGCGGTCTGCTCCTCGACGGCCGCGGCGATCGTGTCCTGGAAGCCGCTGATCGAGTCGACGATGGCGGCGATCCCCCCGATCGCGGAGACGGCCTGCTCGGTGTCGGCCTGGATGACCTCCACGCGCCGGGCGATGTCCTCGGTCGCACGCGCCGTCTCCTGCGCGAGCTCCTTGACCTCACCCGCGACGACCGCGAAGCCCTTGCCCGCCTCACCGGCACGCGCAGCCTCGATCGTCGCGTTCAAGGCCAGCAGGTTGGTCTGCTCCGCGATGCTCGTGATGACCTTCACGACGTTGCCGATCTCCCGCGAGGACTCCCCGAGCCGCGCGATCGTCGCGCTGGACCCCTGGGCCGCGGTCACGGCCTGGGTCGCGACCTGCGCCGCCTGGGAGGCGTTCTGCGCGATCTCGCGGATCGAGGCACCCATCTGCTCGACCCCCGAGGCGACCGAGGCGACGTTGCCGGACACCTCGCCAGCGGCGCCCGAGACGACCTCGGCCTGCGCCGACGTCTCCTGGGCACCCGAGGCGATCTGCGTCGTCGTCGCCGACAGCTCCTCCGCGGCGCCGGCCAGCGAGGAGGACGACTCCTCCACGGTGGCGATCAGCGAGCGCAGGTTCACGACGGCGGCGTCCAGCGAGCCGGCCATCGCGCCGACCTCGTCGCCCGTGCGCACGTCCGCGGTGACCGTGAGGTCGCCGTCGGCCAGCGCCGTGGCCACGTCCTGCACGCGGCGCAGCCCGCGCACGATCGAACGCGACACCCACAGGCCCAGGGTCAGCGCCAGGGCCAGACCGCCGACCGTCAGCACGATCGAGATCAGGCGGTTGCGCTGGTACTCGGCATTGGCGGCGGCCGTGGCCTCCTCGGCCTCGGTCGTCTCGACCTCGTCGATCACGCTCAGCGCGTCCATGATCGCCTTGACGTGCGGGACCAGCTCGTCGTTGCGCAGGGTCATCCACTCGGCGTAGCGGTTCTCCCGGCCGAGCGGGAACAGCTGGTCGTAGACGATGGCGGAGTACGCGTCGAGCTCCGCGGTGATCGTGTCGGCGGCCTCCTGCGTGCTCCCGCTCTGGCCGAGGTCGACGTAGGCGGCGAGCGCCTCACGGGCGGCGGTCTCGTCGTCCCGCACGGCCTGCTCGTAGGCGTCCATCGCATCGGGGTCCAGGGCCAACGCCTGCGAGGTGGCGTCCAGCCGCATCTGCAGCATCGACTCCTTGAAGTGCGCGGACAGCACGAGCCCG
Source organism: Cellulomonas soli (assembly GCF_013409305.1). GTDB lineage: Bacteria > Actinomycetota > Actinomycetes > Actinomycetales > Cellulomonadaceae > Cellulomonas > Cellulomonas soli. The sequence goes on from NZ_JACBZJ010000001.1 coordinate 175,426, forward strand.
CCCAGGTTCTCCGTCTTGAGCGAGTCGAAGTCCTGGTCCGCGCCGGCCAGCGCTCGGATGCCGAGCGCCGCGATGATCACGCTGACGAGCGCGGCGACCAGGAGCGCGGCGGAGAACTTGACGGTGACGCTCAGGTCGGAGAACGACCGGCGGGGACGTGCGGCGGGCGATGTCGACATCGGGGGCTCGCTTCGTTGGGCCAGCGGTCTGGCGGCTGCGGCAGCGGGTGGGACTGCCTCCGTATCCCCCGATCGGCCGAACGGCGGGCGGGGCGAGGCGCAGATCCGGGTGAAACCGCGGATCGGGCGGCCTGCGCGCCCCGCGCGACGGCTCCGCAGGTGCGGGATCATGCGGCCATGGAGCACCTGCCGGCGGGTCCGGGTGGGCACGTGATCGTGCACGGGCTCGAAGGCCTCGGTCTGCGGGTGATCGAGCACCTCGTGGCGCTCGGCCTGGAGGTCGTCGCCGTCGACGACGGGGCCCGGCCGGGTGCCGTGCAGGCCGCGACCGCCCTGGGTGCCGTCGTCGTCCCGCACCACGACGGCGCCGCGGCGGCGCTCAGCGCGGCCGGGCTGCGCGACTCCCGCGCGGTCGTGTGCCTGTCGGCGACCGACCTGGGCGCCCTGGAGACCGCGCTGCTCGCGCGACGACTGCGCCCCGAGCTGACCGTGGTCGCGCAGATCCGCAACCCTGCGGTCGCCCGGGCCGTGCGCGCTGACGCCGGGGTGCTCGTGCTGGACGTCGCGACGATCGCCTCGCCGGCCATCGTGGAGGCGTGCCTGGGCGAGCAGGGGCACGGGCTGCGCGTGGCCGACGAGGTCGTGCAGGTGCGGACGGTCGAGGCCGCCCGGGACGGGCTGCTGCGCGACCTGTTCGGCGAGGAGCTGGTCCCGCTGTCGGTGCAGCGGCCGGGCGAGCCCGACGACCCTGCCGTCTGCCCCGGCCGGGACCTGCCGGTGCGCACCGGGGACGCGGTCAGCCTCCTCGGCCCGGCGTCCGCGTGGGACGCGGTGCGCACGCGACCCTCGGGCGGCGCGCCGATCCGTCCGACCCCGTCCCGCCCGTCCGATCCGCCGGCCCGCGATCCGCGCACCCGGACCCGACGGCTGCCCGGCGGCCGGGTGCGGCACTGGAGCCAGGCGGTCGTGCGCGCCACCGACGCGCGCCTGCGCCGGGCGTTGGCGGCGCTCGTGATCCTCGGCGTGGCCTCGGTCCTCGTGCTGATGGCCGGGTACCAGGAGCCCGACGGCACCCGGATGACCCCGCTCGACGCCCTGTACTTCACCGCCGAGACGATCGGCACCATCGGCTACGGCGACTTCAGCTTCCGGGAGCAGCCGGACTGGTTGCGCGCCTACGCGGTGCTGCTCATGCTCGCCGGTGCGGTGCTGGCCGCGCTGACGTACGCGCTGCTGACGAACCTGCTCGTCTCGCAGCGGCTGCAGGAGTCGTTCGGCCACGGGCAGGTGACGGGGCTGCGCGGGCACGTCGTCGTCGTGGGGCTGGGATCGGTGGGCGTGCGGGTCGTGGAGTCGGTGGTGGCGGCCGGCACGCCGGTCGTCGTCGTGGAGAGCGAGGAGAGCAACCGGTACCTCGCGCAGGCCCGCGCGCTGGGCGCGAAGGTCGTGCTCGGTGACGCGACGCTGGCGGGCACGCTCGAGCTGGTCAACCTCGACCGGGCGCGCGCGGTGGCCGTGCTGACCTCCGACGACCTGACGAACCTCGAGGTCGCGCTCGCGGTGCGCGACTGGCTGGGCGAGCGCACCGGGGTGACCGTGGCCATGCGCCTGTTCGACCGTCGGCTGGCGGCGACGGTCCGGCAGGCGTTCGGGTTCACGCACGTGCGCTCGACCGACGAGCTGGCGGCCCCCTGGTTCGTCGGCGCCGCCCTGGGCCTGGAGGTGCTGGGCACGTTCCTCGCCGGCGACGTGCCGCTGCTGCACGCCCGGGTGCACGTGACGCCGGGCGGGGGCCTGGACGGGGCGCGCCTGGATGCGCTCACCGGCCGCAGCCGGGTGCTGTCGGTGCGGCACGCGGACGAACGGTCGGCGCACCGGGCCGTACGGCGGTGGACGACGCTCGAGGCCGGCGACGAGGCGTTCGTGGTCGGACCGCACGAGGAGCTGCTCGCGCTGCTGCGTCAGGACGCGCTGCCGCACCGGGAGTGACGAGCGCCACGACGCCGGCCGGCACGCACGGTCATATAGTGAACACCGTGTCCAGTAAAGCGCAGGCCGTCAGGCCCGGTCGCCCGCGGTCCCAGGAGCGGCGCCTCGCCGTCCTGCACGCCGCCGCCGAGCTCGCGCTCGAGGACGCCGCGGCACCGACGATGGACGCCATCGCCACCCGCGCCGGCGTGTCACGGACCACGCTCTACAAGTGGTGGCCCTCCCCCTCCGCGGTGCTGCTCGAAGGTCTGCTGGAGCACTTCCACGAGAGCATCGAGCTCGACGACGCGCTCCCGGTCCGCGAGGCGCTGACCGGCCAGGTCGACGCGCTCGTCCACCTGCTGCGGGACACCGCCGCCGGCACCCTGCTGCGCGGCCTCATGGCCGCCTCGAGCTCGGACCGCACGGTCGGCGAGGCGATGCTCGACACCTGGCTGCGCCCGCGACGGGAGCACGCCGTGCACCACCTGCACCGCGGCATCGCCGACGGCAGCCTGCGGGCCGGCACCGACGTCGAGATCGTCACCGACGCACTCTTCGCGCCCGTCTACCACCGGCTCGTGTGGGGGCACGCGCCCCTCGAGGACGACCTCGCTGAACGCATCTGCGACCTCGTCTGGTCGGGCATCGCCGCACCCTGACCGCCCGCACCACCCCACCCACCCCGCACCAGAGAGAAGACCCCGATGGTCACCGTCGCCAAGAACATGGTCGACACCCTCGCCGCCAGCGGCGTGCAGCGCGTCTACGGCATCCCCGGCGACTCGCTCAACGGCTTCACCGACGCGCTGCGCGGCTCGGGCATCGACTGGGTGCACGTCCGGCACGAGGAGGCCGCCGCGTTCGCGGCCGGAGCCGAGGCCGCGCTCACCGGCGAGATCGCCGTGTGCGTCGGCAGCTGCGGGCCCGGCAACCTGCACCTGATCAACGGCCTGTACGACGCGCAGCGCTCCCGTGTGCCCGTGCTGGCCATCGCGGCGCACATCCCCACCTCGGAGATCGGCAGCAGCTACTTCCAGGAGACGCACCCGCAGGACCTGTTCCGCGAGTGCTCGGTGTACGTCGAGTACGCTGCGTCCGCCGACCAGATGCCCCGCATCCTGCGCACCGCCATGCAGGCCGCTGTCGAGCGCAAGGGCGTCGCGGTCGTCGTCATCCCCGGTGACGTCGCCCTCGCCGAGGCCGTGCACACCACCGTCACCGCGGTACGCGCCGGCACCCCGCACGTGGTGCCCTCGGACGACGAGCTGGCACGCGCCGCACAGCTGCTCGGCGCGGCGAAGAAGGTGACGATCCTGGCCGGGGCCGGTGCCGCCGACGCGCACGACGAAGTCGTCGCCCTGGCCGACCGGCTCGGCGCCCCCGTGGTGCACACGCTGCGCAGCAAGCAGTTCATCGAGCACGACAACCCGTTCGACGTCGGCATGACCGGCCTGCTGGGGTTCGCCTCCGGCTACCGGGCGCTGGAGGCGTGCGACACGCTGCTCATGCTCGGCACCGACTTCCCGTACCGCCCGTTCCTGCCCGAGGGCGCCACCGTGATCCAGGTCGACCTGCGCGGCGAGCACCTGGGCCGCAGGGTCCCGCTCGAGCTCGGGCTGGTCGGCGACGTGAAGGACACCGTCCAGGCCCTGCTCCCCCGGCTCGCACCCCGCACCGACCGTTCGCACCTGGACGACTCGCTGGCCCACTACGCCAAGACGCGCACCAAGCTCGACGACCTGGCAACCCCGCGCAAGGGGTCCCAGCCGCTGCACCCGCAGTACGTCGCCAAGCTCGTCGACGAGGTCGCCTCGGACGACGCGGTGTTCATCCCCGACGTCGGCTCGCCGGTCATCTGGGCCGCCCGCTACCTGCGGATGAACGGACGCCGCAAGCTCATCGGCTCGTTCATCCACGGGTCGATGGCCAACGCACTGCCGCAGGCCGTCGGAGTCGCCTCGGCGTACCCGGGGCGCCAGGTCGTGGCGCTCTCCGGTGACGGCGGCATCGAGATGCTGCTCGGCGAGCTGCTGACGCTCACCCAGAACAAGCTGCCGGTCAAGGTCGTCGTGTTCAACAACTCCTCGTTGAACTTCGTCGAGCTGGAGATGAAGGCCGCCGGGTTCGTCACGACCGCGACCGACCTGCACAACCCGAACCTGGCGGCGATCGCCGAGGCGGCGGGGCTGAAGGCGTTCCGCGTCGAGCGGTCCGAGGACCTCCCCGGTGCACTGGCCGAGGCGTTCGCGTACGACGGCCCGGCGCTGCTGGACGTGGTGACCGAGCGGCAGGAGCTGACGATCCCGCCGTCGATCAAGCTCGACCAAGCCAAGGGCTTCGCGCTCTACGCCCTGCGCACGCTGCTGTCGGGTCGGGGCGACGAGCTGCTCGACCTCACGCGGGCGAACCTGCGGCAGGTGCTCTGAGCGACCCCGTCCTGACGGTCGGCCGGGTGACCGGTCGGTCCGTCAGGACGCGGGGGCGGGCGTGACCGTGCCGGTGGTGGGGTCGCGCGGTGTCAGGCAGTACGACGCACCCGCCGGGTCGCGCATCACGGTCCACCACTGCCCCGCACCGACCACGCGTGCACCCAGCGCGGTGTGCTCGGCCGCGACCTCGGCCTGCCCACCGCCGCAGGCCAGGTCGAGGTGGGCCGTCACCGAGCGGCGCGGCCCCGGGTCGTCGAGCCGCTGCAGCAGGAATCGCAGCGGGATGCCGGCGGGGCGCTCGAGCGCGGCGAACTCCGGTCGCGACCCGGCGTGCAGCGCCCACCCGGTCAGCGCCGACCAGAACGCACCCTCGACCTCGAACGCGTCCGGCGGCACGTCGAGGCACACCTGGTCGACGATCGCCACGGCCCCGAGCGCACCGGTCACAGGCGCCGGTCGGGTCCGCTCGCCCCGGTCGCGCACCAGGCAGAAGACGAAGCCCCCTGGCGAGACCAGCACGACGTGCCCGGCCCGCAGCACGAGCGTCGCACCGAGCCGCTCGGCGAGCGCGGTGTGCGCGTCGAGGTCCTCCACGTGCAGGTCGAGGTGCACGCGCGGGACGTCACCGAGTCGCTGCACGCGCAGGTAGGCGTCGCCCTCGGCAGGCACGAGGGTCGCGAACTGCCCCTCGTCCCCCCGCGTGGCCGACGGCGTCGTCGCGGTGACGGCGCACCAGAACGCGACGCCGGCGGCGTGCCGCGCAGGCGGGAGGTCGAGGAACGCGGTGGTCCAGACGACGGCCATGGCGCGCAGCGTACGGGCACACGGTCAGCGCCAGTGGTCGACCGGCGGCTCTGCCTCGCCACCTGCGTGCCTGCGGGCCGCCCACCGGGTGACGAGGGCGCCGACGGCGAAGACCACGAACGCCAGGAGCGCGAGGAGCGCCGCCGGGGTGACGGTCCCGACGACGAGTGCCACGCCCAGCCCGGTGGCTGCGGCGAACGCGGCCGCCTCCCCCCCGCGCAGGAGCCCGGCCGAGGCGATCGCCAGGGTCGCCGCCGCGAAGGCGAGCCCGCCGACCACCAGGTACGGGACGAGCGACCCCACCAGGATCAGGTCGACCTCGATCGTCTGCCCCTGGGTGACCGACCACATCCTGTTCAGCCCGGCCGCCAGGGACAGCGCGAGCGCGGCCACGAGAGCGCTCAGACGACCGGTCCGCTCGCGGCGCGACCACGGCACGACCGTGGCGCCCGTGCTGCTCAGGGCGGCCGCCCCCAGCACCGCCAGCAGGCCCACGAAGACACCGGGCGGCACGGGATACTCCCTCGGGATCGACACCTGCGGGAGCGGGACTGCCGGTGTGCCGCCGTAGTAGGTGAACCCGATCCGCTCCCATGCCCCGGTCTCGTCCCGCACCGCCAGGCCGTCCTCGTCACCGGCCGCGTAGACCCGGTACCCCGTCGCGGTTGGCTGGACGGCGACCGCGACGGTCTGCAGGTGCGGGTCGTCCTGGTCGTACCGCTCCGCGAGCGCGGCGAGCTCCTCGCCGGTGACGGACCACTCGAGGTTCCAGGTGCGACCACCGTCGTCGCTGCGCAGGACCCCGAGCCCCGCCTCGACCGCGCGGAAGCAGACGCGGGGCAGGTCGGGTACGCACGCGGTCGTGGCCGGAGCCGCATCCCCGCTGGCGGCTTCCCCGAGCAACGCAGGCGCCTCCCCGAACGGGACCTCCTGCCAGTGCGACCCGTCGACAGACGTGGACCACCCGCCGTCCAGGACTGCGACATCGCCCCCGACGACCACCACGTCACGCGTGCTCGGCGGCCCCGCCTGACTGGTCCCGACGGTTGCCAGCACAGCGACGGGCAGGACGACGAGCCACCGCACGTCCTTCGTCAGCCCGCCCCGGCGTCCGACGCCGACCCTCGTGGATCGTGCTACCGCCCAGGCCACGAGCAGCGCCGGCAGAGCCAGCAGATCGGTCGGGTCGCACCGGACGAAGCTCGGGCCCGCCAGTGCGGTCAGGACGGCGGACGCCGCCTCGGCACCTGCCTCCGTCGACTTGACGAGCACGAAGCCGAGTCCGGTGAGAGCCAGCGCGGCCGTGTCTCGATGCTGCGGTCGCCGCGATGGGAACGAGGGGCGCCCGTCAGGTCGCCTCGGGAGCGTTGTCGTCACGCCTGCGGTCAGTACCGCCACCAGCGGTGGCGCCACCACGAGCCAGGCGAGATCCGAGGCCTTCCCCGTCCACCAGGAGCCCCACCGGTCCTTGAGTACTCGGTCGTTGACCAGCAGCAGCACAAGGGCCGCACAGGTCACCGGGTGCACCAGCCAGGCGATCGCCGCATCCCGGGGCGAGCGCCGCCCTCTCGCCGGTCCTTGCGTCACAGCAGCCCCCGCTCGTCGACACCGCGGCATCGACCGCGGGGGGTCAGAACTTGAGCAGACTGCGGTCACTGTCGCCCGTACGCCTCGTGCCACGAGGGTCGCACATCTCTCTACAACGTTGTACAGTGACGCTCCGGTACAACCAGGCGACGCCGCCGTCACCCGGGAGCGACTGCGCCGTCACCCCTCACGTCCACCGCCGGAGGCCTCCTCATGCTGGTCAACCCACTCGTCCTGCAGCGCGCCGACCCCTGGGTGCTGCGCCACGAGGGCCGCTACCTGTTCACCGCCTCGCACCCGCGGTACGACCGCATCGTGCTGCGCGGGGCAGAGCGGCTGGAGGACCTGCAGGACGCCCCGGAGCACACCGTCTGGACGAAGCACGAGTCCGGTCCCCTCTCGCACCTCATCTGGGCGCCCGAGCTGCACCGCGTCGGCGGGCGTTGGTACCTGTACTTCGCCGCCGCGCCGCACGACCACGGCACGGTCGACGCGCCCGGCGCCAACGAGACGTTCGCGCACCGCGTCTTCGTCCTGGAGTGCGCCGACGAGGACCCGCTGACGGGCACCTGGGTCGAGCGCGGTCAGCTCGACACGGGCTGGGCGTCCTTCGCGCTCGACGCGACGAGCTTCGTGCTCGACGACGTGCAGTACCTGGTCTGGGCGCAGCAGGACCTGGCGATCCGCGGGCACTCGAACATCTACATCGCCCGCATGGAGGACCCGACGACGCTCGGCTCCCCCGCCGTGCTGCTCTCGAAGCCGGAGTTCGACTGGGAGATCAAGGGCTTCTGGGTCAACGAGGGCCCGGCCGTCCTGGTCCGCGACGGCGTCGTGCACGTGACGTTCTCGGGCGCGGCGACGGGCATCGACTACGCCATGGGCCTGCTCACCGCGCCGGTCGGCGCCGACCTGCTCGACGCCGCGTCCTGGACCAAGCACCCCGACCCGGTGTTCGTCTCCGACCCCTCGGTCGACGTGTACGGCCCCGGCCACAACTCGTTCACGCAGACCGAGGACGGCGAGACGGTGCTCATCTACCACGCCCGCTCGTACGAGGACACGATCGGCGACCCGCTGTGGGACCCGAACCGGCACGCGCGCGCCCAGGTGCTGCCGTTCGTCGACGGCCACCCCGTGTGGGGGACGCCCGTCGCCGACGGCCGCCCGACGCCCACGACGATCGACGTGCTCACGCCCGACGGCCGCGCGGTCGAGGGCGCCGAGGAGACCGTGAGCGTCTGACCGTCGCGGCGCTCCACCGCACCGCCCTCGAGGGGAGCGGGCCGACCACCTCCCGGTCGGCCCGCTCCCCTCGCCCGTCCCCGACGCCCGGTCTAGCGTGGCCCGCATGCCGGACCGGATCACCCCGAAGCAGTTCCACGAGGCCGACGGCGTCGACGACTGGCGGGTCATCGGCGAGGGCGCCTGCACGGTCTTCCGCACCGGCACCCTCGCGGTCGGCGCCCAGCTCGCGGAGGCGATCAGTGCGCTGCCCGCCCTTGACGCGCACCATCCCGACCTGGACCTGCGGCACGACGGCGTCACCGTGCGACTCATCACGGTCGGCCCCGACGGGCCCGGGCTCAGCACGCGTGACCTCGCGCTCGCCCGGGAGATCTCCGCGGTGGCCCGCACGCTGGAGATCCCTGCCGACCCCAGCGGCGTGCAGACCGTGCAGGTCGCCGTCGACGCGCTCGACATCCCGGCGGTGCTGCCGTTCTGGCGCGCGGTGCTCGGCTACGACGTGCGCGGCGGCACGGACCTGCTCGACCCCCGGGGTCGCGGTGCACCGTTCTGGTTCCAGCAGATGGACGCCCCGCGCCCGCAGCGCAACCGCATCCACATCGACGTGTACGTCCCGCACGACCAGGCGCAGGCGCGCATCGCGGCCGCGCTCGCCGCGGGCGGACGCCTGGTCACCGAGGAGTGGGCCCCCGAGTGGTGGACGCTGTCCGACCCGGAGGGCAACGAGGTCGACATCGCCACGACCCACACGCGCGGCTGAGCGCGGCCGTCCCGTCCGGGCCGGCGCTCAGACCTCGTCGCCGACCGTGATGGCCTGCGCCTCGCCCTGCGCGTCGGCGTGCGGCCGGTGGCCGACGTGCGCGAGCGTGCGTCCGCCGAGGGCGAGCACCACGATCGCGACGCCGAGCGAGGCGACCGCGCACCAGTAGGGGGCACCTGCTCCGAGCCGGTCGGCGATCCGGCCCGCGACCGCCGGGGCGATCGCCCCGCCGAGGAACCGCACCCCGGAGTACGTCGAGGAGGCCACCGAGCGCGGCAGGTCGGTCGCCTCCATGACCGTCTCGGTGAGCGCCGTGTTGAGCACCCCGAGGAACAGCCCGCAGGCGATGACGGTGCCGATCAGCACCGACGCCGACCCGACCCCGACGGCCATCACGACGAACCCGGCGGCGAGCAGCGCGAACATCGTGAACAGCACCGGTCGCAGCCCGACCCGGCGGGTGAGCTGCGGCGCGACGAAGACCGAGGACACGGCCAGCGCCAGTCCCCAGCCGAAGAACACCAGTCCGAGCTCGTGCGCCCCGAAGTCCTTCCCGGCTGCGGCCGCGGCGGCCTCGATCGGGTAGGGCGAGTAGGCGAGCAGCGTGAAGAACGCGAAGTTGTAGAACAGCGCGGTCAGGGCGAGGGTGCGCAGCGCAGGGTTGCGCAGCGCGGCGAGCCCGGCGCCGAGGCCGATGCGCGGCGCGGGTGCGGCGGGCGCCCGCAGCAGCACGAGCAAGGCGACGAACCCGACGGCCATGAGCGTGGCGGTCCCGAAGAACGGTCCGCGCCAGGACACCTCGCCGAGCACCCCGCCGAGCAGCGGCCCGACCGCCATGCCGACGCCGAGCGCCGCCTCGTACAGGATGATCGCCTGCCCGCTGCCCCCGCTGGCAGCACCGACGATCGCGGCGAGCGCGGTCGAGATGAACAGGGCGTTCCCAAGCCCCCACCCGCCGCGGAAGGCGATGATCTGCTCGACCGTGCCGGACGCACCGGCCAGGGCGGCGAACACCACGACGAGGCTCAGGCCCACCAGCAGGGTGCGCCGCACGCCCAGCCGGCTGGAGACGAAACCGGTGAAGAACATCGCGACGGCGGTGATGAGCAGGTAGCTGGTGAACAGCAGCATGGTCTGCGAGGGCGTCGCGTCGAGCTCGGAGCTGATCGCGGGCAGGATCGGGTCGACCAGCCCGATGCCCATGAAGGACACCGCGCAGGCGAAGGCGATCGCCCACACGGCGACGGGTTGCCGCAGGATCGACGGCGCGGGCGCACCGGCCCTGGGTGCGTCCGTGGGCGTCCGGGTCTGGTGCCCCGTGTCGGGGTCGGTCTCGGCGAGGGTGCTCATGCCGCTCCTTCGTGCCTCGTGCACGGCCCGGGCGTCCGCGCGCGGGCACGTCGACGACGCGCTCGGCGCACGTCGTCGGGGCCGCCCTGGATGTGTCGCACCGCCGGTCAGGCGGTGGTGGTGCCTGTCGACCGCGGGTCGCTGAGCTGCTCGAGCAGGTCGGCCGCCCGGTCGAGCACCGCGAGGTCCTCGGCGCTGAGCCGTTCGAGCGCGGGGCGCGCCCGCTCGGCCGCGCGCCCGCGGAAGTCCTCGAGCTCGGCCCGGCCGGCGTCGGTCAGCTCGACGACGCACGCACGCGCGTCGTCGAGGTCGGCGCGCCGCAGGACCAGACCGTCCTCCTCGAGCCGGTTGACCGCGGAGGTCATGGCCGGCTGGGAGATGCGTTCGCGGGCGGTCAGCTCGCCGATGCGCAGGGGCCCCTCGTGCTGGAGGTTGGCCAGGACGCGGACGGCGACGACCGAGCGCCGCTCGCCCGGTCCGCGCGAGGCGTAGCGGGCGAACCGGCTGCCGTGCACGACGAGGCGCGCGGCGAGCTGGTCGAGGGAGGTCCCGGTGGGGTCAGGCACGACCCGACCATATCAGTGATTTATATAGATGATGGATCGATGGTGTTCGCGGCAGGCGTCGCGAGGTCCGCCACCCGGCCGTTGAGGTAGCGCTGCTCGGGGATGCTCGTGGCCAGCGAGGCCGCGAGCGCGAACGCCTCCCGCGCCCGCTGCGGACGTCCGGCGGCGAGCAGCAGGTGGCCGTGCACGGCGTGCACCCGGTGCAGCCGCCGCAGCCCCGGCTCGGCCAGGAGCGGCTCGACCATGGCCAGCGCCGCCACCGGGCCCTGCAGCTCGGCGACCGCGACCGCGCGGTTGAGCGTCACGACGGGTCCGGGCGCGACGGCCTCGAGCATCCGGTAGAGCAGGTCGATCTGCGCCCAGTCGGTCTGCGCTGCGCTGGGCGCCTCGTCGTGCACGGCCGCGATCGCCGCCTGCAGCTGGTACGGCCCGACGGGTCCGGCGGGCAGGACGGCCTCGACGAGGGCGACCCCCTCGGCGATGCGTGCGCCGTCCCACAGCGCACGGTCCTGCTCGGCCAGCGGGACGAGCGACCCGTCGGGCCGGGTCCGCGCCGGCCGGCGCGCGTCGGTGAGCAGCAGGAGCGCGAGCAGGCCCGTGACCTCGTCGTCGCCGGGCACGAGCGCGTGCAGCAGCCGGGTCAGGCGCAGCGCCTCCGCCGCGAGCCCAGGATCGGTCAGGTCGCTGCCGGCGGTGGCCGTGTGCGCCTCGGTGAACGTCAGATAGAGCACCTGCGCGACCACGGCGACCCGCGCCGGCAGCTCGTCGGCCGGCGGCGGGGCGAACCGCGCACCGACCTCGCGCAGCCGGGCCTTGGCGCGGCTGATCCGCTGGGCCATCGTCGCCTCGGGCACCAGGAACCCGCGCGCGATCTGCGCGGTCGTGAGCCCGGCGACGGCCCGCAGCGTCAGGGCGACCTGCGAGGGCGCGGCCAGCGCCGGGTGGCAGCACAGCAGCAGCAGGGCGAGCGAGTCGTCACCATCGCCGCTGCCGCCGCTGCCGTCGCTGCCGTCGACGACCTGGTCGGCCGCGGGCGCCAGCCACGCGTCCGTGGGCGTGCGGGCGGCAGCGAGCTCCTCGCGTGCGGCGCGGGCACGGTCCGCCCGCCAGCCGTCGATGAGCCGCCGCGAGGCGACGGTCACCAACCAGGCGCGCGGATCGCGCGGGAGCCCCTCGACGGGCCACTGGCGCGCGGCGGCGAGCAGCGCCTCCTGCACCGCGTCCTCGCACCGGTCGAAGTCCCCGTACCGGTGCACGAGCGCGGTCAGGACGTGCGGCGCTGCGGCACGCCACACGTCCTCACCGGTCGTCGACGCCGAGGTCACCGGTCGTCGCCGTCGCCCCACATCGCCGGACGCAGCTCGATGACGTCGCCCGGGTGGGCGAACCGCTCGGCGATCTCCTCGGCGCGCTCGCGCGTGGCGCAGTCGACCTGGAAGAAGCCGGCCAGCTGCTCCTTCGTCTCGGCGTACGGGCCGTCCGTGGCGACCGAGCCGCCCGCGGCCCACCGGTAGACCGTCGAGGCGGTCGGTGCGGCGAGCGCCTCGGCCATGACGAGCTCCCCGGAGGCGGAGATCTCGCCCATGAGGGTCTCGAACGTGCCACGGCGCCGCTCGCGCTCGGCGGGGTCCATGGCCCGGCCCTCGGCGGTGAAGTCGCCCGTCGGGTGGCCCCACGGCTCGGGGTTGGCGTGGATGAGGATGACGTACTTCATGGGTGGTCCTCCGTGCTCTCGTCGCGACGGCGCCGTGCGCGCCCTGCACCGAGGACGTCGGAGCCGGACCGCCGTTCTCGACATGCTGATCGATACGAGGTCGCCGCGGCCAGGATGGCCCGTCACCCCGCGACCGGCGACCCGTGCCGCGAACTCCAGTGCGGGTTCTCCATGACGCCGACAAGGTTCCCGAACGGGTCGACGACCGAGGCCGTGCGGAACCCCTCCCCGCGCTCGCGGACGTGGTCGTGCTCCGTGGCCCCGCGGCGCAGCAGGTCGGCCAGCGCGGCGTCCACGTCGTCGACGTGCCAGTAGGTGATCGGACCGCCGGTGCCGGGGGTGTCCCCGGGGCCGCGGAAGCGGGCGTCGACGATCCCGAGCTCGTCCTGGTCGTCGCCGACGCGGAACTCCACGTACCCCTCGCGCGCGAAGTACGGCTCGAGGTGCAGCAGGTCGGTGTACCAGGCGCGCGCGGCGGCGAGGTCGTCGGCGTACAGGTTGATGGTGGCCATCCCGCGGAACATGTCGGTCTCCTTCTGTCGGTGGTGGGACCACCCTGCGCCGCAGAAGTGCTCATCTCCTGCATAGTTTCTGCGGGATGATCGGAGCATGCGCGCAGACCGGCTCGTGGCGACCCTCCTGCTGCTGCAGGCGCGCGGGCACGTCACGGCCCCCGAGGTCGCGGCCGAGCTCGAGGTCTCCGTGGCGACCGCGCGTCGCGACCTGGAGTCGTTGTCCACGGCCGGTCTGCCGGTCTACGCGCAGCGAGGGCGTGGCGGCGGTTGGGCCCTGCTCGGCGGCGGCCGCACGGACCTGAGCGGGCTCAGCGGACCCGAGGTGCGCGCGCTCTTCCTCCTGCTCGGGCCGGCGTCCTCGGCGGACCCGCAGGTCCGCGGCGCGCTGCGCAAGCTCGTGCGGGCGCTCCCCGCGAGCTTCCGCGAGCAGGCCAGCGCCGCGGGCGCCGCGCTCGTCGTCGACCCGTCCCGGTGGGGTGCCGCTCCCCCGCCGGAGCGAGCCGGGGCTGCCGGCGGGGCGGACGCCGATGCCCGTGCTGTGCTCGAGGACGGCGTCGTGGCCCGCCGTCGCGTGTCGTTCGCGTACGTCGACGGGCGCGGTCGCACCGACCCGCAGCGCCGCACGGTCGACCCCTGGGGACTCGTCGAGAAGGCCGGCACCTGGTACCTCGTCGCCGGGACAGCCACCGGACGACGGACCTTCCGCGTGGCACGCATGCAGGACGTGCAGGTCACCGACGAGCCGGCGCAGCGGCCGGTCGACCTGGACCTCGTCGCCGAGTGGGCCGCGGCCCGCGCCCAGGTGGAGGAGCTGCGTGCCCGCGTCAGCGCGGACGTCCTGGTCGAGCCGTGGGCGTTGGCGCCGTTGGGCGACGTGCTCGGACGGCACCTCAGCCCGGGCGAGGTGCAACCGGACGGGCGGACCCGCGCCACCGTCACCTCGGACACCGCCACGATGCTGGCCCGCCGGCTCGCCGGGTGGCACGACGCGGTCGAGGTGCTCGGACCGCCGGACGTACGCGCCGCGCTCGCGGCGATCGGCGCGAACCTCGCCGACCGGTACGGGACCCCGACGACCGACCGCTGACGCCCGCCCGGCCACCCTCGCGAGCCAGGGCGGCGAACCCGGCCCGCACACGAGCGATGCACCTGCGCCGCGGTGCGGGTGAAGTTGACCGACGGCTCCCGTTCACCCTTGCCGGGCGGTCGCGGGCGGTCAGGCCGGTGCGAGACTGGCTCGCTGCGGCCGTGCGACCTGCGGGAGCGCACCGGCACGGCGAACGACCGACGCCCCGCGGCGGAAGGCGAGGACCCATGGCGAGCAGATCGGGGCGGGTCTCGCTCCTGCGCGGCCAGGACCTGGCCTGGCTCGCCCGCCGGGTCGTCGCGTTCGGCATCGTGGTCGGCGCCCCGATCATCGCGGCCACCTGGTTCCGCGACGGGCCCCACGACGTGTGGGTGCGCTGGGGCTACCCGCCGCTCGGCGCGGTGCTGCTGGTCTTCGGGTGGATCCTCCTGCGCCGCCCGGCATGGGCGCTGCGGACCGCGCTGACGATCCTCGTGCTCCTCGAGATCGGGTGGGTCGTCGTCGCGGTGGGCCGCATCGGCCGGGAGCCGGACGTCGCGACCGCGTGGGCGTCGCTGATCCCGACCCCGCTGCTCGGCGTGGTGGTCTGCCTGATCGTCGGCTTCCTGTTCCAGCGCACCCGGACGGCGCTCCTGCACGGCGCCTTCTACTCGGGCGTGATGACCGGGGCGATGGCGACGGCGTTCTCCCGGCGGCCGGGTGGCGGGGAGTACGTCTGGCAGTCCGTGAGGTACGGGGTGTACCTGGGTGTGTTCCTCGTGCTGCTGCTCGTGCTCTCGCGCGCCAAGGAGCACGTCGCCTCGGCGGTGGCCGATGCCGAACGGGCGGACGCGACCGCCTCGCGGATGCGCGACATGGCCTACCTCGACGAGCTGACGGGGATCGCGAACCGGCGTCGGCTCATGGAGGAGCTCGGCTACCAGGCCGGGCTGCTCGGCCCGGCGCACCCGGTCGGCGTCGTGTACTTCGACCTGGACCACTTCAAGCGCGTCAACGACACGTACGGGCACGAGCTGGGCGACCAGGTGCTGCGTCTGGTCGCCCAGATCACGGGCCGCACCCTCGCCCACCGTGACCTGCTCGCACGCCTGGGCGGCGAGGAGTTCGTGATCGTCGCGCCGGGCACGCACCACGAGGGGGCGCTCGCGCTGGCCGAACGGCTGCGGCAGAACCTGCCCGAGGAGCTGGAGGCGACCCTCGGTGTGCGGGTCACCGCCAGCTTCGGCGTCACCGACCTGCGGCCCGATGACACCCCGGCCTCGGTGCTGCGTCGGGTGGACGGGTTTATGTACCGGGCCAAGGCCGACGGCCGCGACCAGGTCAGGGCCGGCGGGGCGTGACCGTCCGGGGTGCGCGCACGCGCCCCCACCACAGGGACAGCGCGACGGCCGCCGCGACGAGCAGCCCGCCCGCGAGCGCGAACCACGAGGCCACGTCGCGGTCCTCGTGCACGACGCTCAGGGTGCTGGGCAGCTCGGTCAGGACCGAGCTCAGCTCGTCGGCGTTCTCCGCCCGGTAGTACTCCCCGCCCGTCGAGTCGGCGACCTCGGTGAGCGTGGCCTCGTCGATCGTCTGGTTGCCGGGCCCCGCACCTCCTCCCCCGCCGGCGTTCGCGCCGGCCGCACCGCTGGAGGCGTCGACCTGCGAGGCGTCGCACACGGCTGCGGCGGGCGTCGTGGTGCCGAACCCGATCGTGTAGACGGGGATGCCGCGCGCGGTCGCCTGCTCGGCCGCGGTCACGGGTTCGACTCCCTGGGAGTTCGCTCCGTCGGTGAGCACGACGATCGCGGCGGCGGGCTGCGCGGTGTCCTCGTCGGTGACCTCGACGCCCGTGGGGGCGACCGACAGGTCGACCTCGGCGATCGCGTCGATGGACGTGAGGATGGCTTGCCCGATCGCGGTGCCGCGGGACGTGGTGAGCCCGGCGATCGCGTCGACGAGCGCGTCGGTGTCGGTCGTGGGCGGTACGAGCACGCCCGCGACGCCCGAGAACGCGACGAGACCGATGCGTGAGCCTGCCTGCGACTCGACGAACGCGGTGGCGGCCTCCTGCGCGACGACGAGACGGTTCGGGTCGACGTCGGTCGAGCACATCGAGCTGGACACGTCGAACGCGAGCAGGATCGTGGTCGCGTTCGAGGCGATCGGCACGGACACCTGCGGCCTGGCGGCGCCCACGCCGAGCACCGCGAGCCCGGCGACGAGCAGCGCGGCCGGGATGCGGCGCGTCCACCGTCCGCGTCCGGGGGCGGCAGCCCGCACGAGCGCGAGCGAGGTGACGGTCACGGCGGCCCGGCGGCGACGACGGCGCACCAGCCACGCCACGGCGAGCACCAGGGGGACGGTTCCGAGCGCGGCGAGCGCCCACGGCCAGGCGAGCGACATCAGACGACCCTTCCGGTGCGCAGCACGGTGAGCACCGCGCCGAGGCCGAGCAGCAGCACCGCGAGCGCGATGACCGCCCCGGCGAGCGGGACCTTCTCGTCGGCGGTCTCCAGCCGCAGGTCGATGCCCGAGGCGACGGCGTCGAGGTCGTCCGCGTCGCTCGCGAGGCGGTACTGCCCGCCCGTGGTGGTCGCGACGGTGCGCAACGTGTCCTCGTCGAGCGCGGTGTGCATCTGGTAGCCGTCGACCTCGACGGTCGCACCTTCGGCAGTGCCGACGCCGACGGTCTCGACGTGCACGCCCGCGCTCTGCGCGACGGTCGCGGCGGTCTCGACGTCGGTGCCGCTCTCGGACTCCCCGTCGGAGATCAGCACGATCGTGGCCGAGCCCCAGTAGCCGAGTTCGGGGGTGGTGCCGTCCTCGGCGACCGTGACCGTCTGCCCGGTGATGGCCGACAGCGAGGTCAGGATCGCCTCGCCGAGGGACGTGCCGCCCTGGACGGTCAGCCGTTCGACCGCGGCGGCCGCCGCGGCGTGGTCGGCGCTGGGCAGTGCGGTGGTCAGCGCGCCCTGCTGGAAGGCGACCACCCCGATGTCGACGCTGGCCGGCTGGGCCTCGATGAACGCCAGGGCGGCGGCCTGGGCGGCGGCGAGGCGAGTGGGTGCGGCGTCGTCGGCCCCCATGCTGGCCGAGACGTCGATCGCGAGGATCACGGTCCCGGCGGCCCGGGGCACGGGCACGGCCGCGGTGGGTCCCGCGGCGGCGAGGACGAGCAGGGCGAGCCCGGCGACGGTCAGCCAGACGCCCGTCCGACGCACCGATCCGGCGCGGGTGACGCCCGCGGCGGCGAGCGCGGCGGTCCGTCGGCGTCCGAGGAGCACGAGGGCGACGACGAGCGCCGCGACGAGCAGCAGCCCGACGACGAGCACGAGCGGGGCGGCGAACGTCATGCCGGCCTCGCCTGGGTGCGGGCGACGACGTCGACGAGCTGGCCGACGAGGTCCCGATCGGTGGTGATGCGGTGCACGGGCACGCCCGCACGTCGCGTCCCCGCGAGGATCGCGGCGTCCCGTGCGTCGACGCCGGCACGCAGCCGGGCGCGGAACAGCGGGTCCGAGGTGTCCACGAACAGCTGCTCGCCCGTCTCGGCGTCCTCGACGACGACGAGCCCGGCCTGCGGGACGTCGTCGTCGGCCGCGTCGACGATGCGCAGCGCCACCACCTCGTGCCGGTGCGCGAGCTGCAGCAGCGGACGCTCCCACTCGCCGGTGCCGATGAGGTCCGAGACGACCAGGACGAGCGAGCGGCGCCGCGCGACCGACGCGACGGAGGCGAGCATGGCGGCCAGGTCGGTCGTCGTGCCGGGCGCCGGGTCGGTGCCGGGCGCGGACGCGGCGGAACGCCCGCGACGACGCCGGGCCCCTCGGGCGGCAGGTTCGCCCGTGCGGCCGTGCGGCGCCGTGCGGGCCAGGTCCTCGCCGATGAGCAGCGCCTGGGTGCGACCGGAGCCCGGGCGCACGACGCGCACCGCCCCCGTGTCGTACAGGACGGCCCCCACGCGGTTGCCGCCGCGGGCGAACAGCCGGGTGAGCACGAGCGCGAGCTCGACGAGCACGTCGTCCTTGCCCCGGCCGGGCACCCCGGCGGCCATCGACGTCGAGCGGTCCAGCACGAGCCAGACCGTCAGCTCACGGTCCTCGGTGAACTCGCGCACGTGCGGCTCGTTCATCCGCGCGGTCACGTTCCAGTCGATGTGCCGCGCGTCGTCCCCCTCGACGTAGGCGCGCAGCCCGGCCAGGTCGAAGCCCGACCCGCGCTGCGTCGTGCGGTACGCGCCCTGCAGCCGACCTTCGAGCGGGCGCACGACGCGCCACTCGAGCCGACGCAGCAACCGGTCGGTGGCCGCGTCCCGGCGCCCGGGGCGTGCGTCTCGTCCGTCGTGCGCCGCGCGTGCGGGCGCTGCGGGGGAACCGGGCGTGGTCGTCACCGGCTCAGCGGTCCTGCAGGACGACGGTCGGCGCCGGCACCGCGGCCAGCACCCGGCGGACGATCGTGTCGGCGTCGAGGCCGTCGGCGAGCGCCTCGTAGGAGACGACGACGCGGTGGCGCAGCACGTCGAGCGCGAGCTCGGACAGGTCCTGCGGCAGCACCCACTCGCGTCCGCGCAGGAAGGCCAGCGCCCGGGCGGCCAGCACGAGCGCGATCGACGCACGCGGGCTCGCCCCGTAGGTGACGTACCGGTCGAGGTCGCCGAGGCCGGCCAGTGCGGGCGAGCGGGTCGCGGTGACCAGGCGGACCGCGTAGTCGACGATCGCGGGGTCGACGTAGACCTGCTGCACCTGGGCCTGCATGGCGATCAGGTGCTCGGGCGTGAGCACGGCCTGCACGGGCACGGCCGGTCGCAGCGCGCGGTCGACCACGGCGTGCTCCTGCGGGCCGTCCGGGTAGCCGACGACGACCTTCATCATGAACCGGTCGATCTGAGCCTCGGGCAGCGGGTACGTACCCTCGGACTCGATGGGGTTCTGCGTGGCCATCACGAGGAACGGGCGCGGCACGGGGAACGTCTCGCGGCCGATCGTCACCTGGCGTTCCTGCATGACCTCGAGCAGCGCGCTCTGCACCTTGGCGGGCGCCCGGTTGATCTCGTCGGCGAGCAGCAGGTTGGCGAACACCGGTCCGAGGGAGGTCTGGAAGTCCCCCGAGTGCTGGTGGTACACCCGGGTGCCGACCAGGTCGGCTGGCACGAGGTCGGGCGTGAACTGGATGCGCTGGAACTGCCCGCCGATCGCGCCGGCGAGCGACTTCACGGCGAGGGTCTTGGCCAGTCCCGGCACGCCCTCGACGAGCAGGTGCCCGCCGGAGAGCAGGGCGACGGCCATACGTTCGAGCAGCTCGTCCTGCCCGACGATCACGCGCTTGACCTCGTACAGCACCTGCTCGAGCGGGTTCTCGGGGGTTGTCATGACGCTCCTGTCGTGTGCGGTGCGGGTCATCAGATCTGCGGGCCCTGGCCGTCGCCCTCGCCGCCGGAGCCGAGCGCGGTCCCGATCGGCACGGCGAACCCGATGCCGGCGAACGCGCCGTCCTGGCCGGGGTCGGCGATCGAGACGACGATGCCGACGACGACGCCGTCCGCGTCGAGCAGCGGACCGCCGGAGCTGCCCGGGTTCACCGAGGCGTCGAACTGGATGAGGCCGGTCAGCTGGGCGCCGTCGGTGCTGCTGGTGCTGGTGCGGTCCAGGCCGGAGACCACTCCTGTCGAGACGCTGAGCGTCAGGCCGAGCGGGTTGCCGATCGCGATGACGTCGGCGCCGATCTCGACGCCGCCGCCGACCGTGGCCGGGACCAGCACCTCGGGGAAGGTCTCCGGCGTCAACGTCGCCACGTCCGTGGCGGTGTCCGCCTCCGCGACCGTGGCCGCGGACTGCGTGCCGTCGGCGAACGTCACGGTGATCGCGCTGCCGTCGGCGACGACGTGGTCCGCGGTGAGGATCGACCCGTCGTCCGCCGCCACGACGCCCGAGCCGAGCGCCCCGTCCGCCGTGCGGACCACGACGACCGACGCCGCGACCGCCTCGTACACGTCGGCGACGCTCGCCTCGGCGGTCGCGGTGGGCGTCGGGGTGGGAGTCGCCGCAGCCGCCGCGTCACCGCTCCCGCCCCACCGTGACGTCAGCAGCGCGACGACCAGCACGAGGGCGACCACCCCGGCCAGCACGCCTGCCGTGACGCCTGCGCGGGGCAGGCGCGCACGGCGGGGGCTGTCGGTGGGGGTGGCCATGTCCGGGACGGTAGGGACGCAGTCTGGGACGACCGTATGAGCGGCCCAGGCGCCCCCTGTACCCCACCCGACGGCGCGTGCGGGACGGAACTCAGCCCAGCGGCTCGACCTGCTTCGTCATGACGCAGTTGCCCTTGCCCTTGGGGCGTTGGTACGTGAACCCGAGCCCCTCGTACATGCTCCGGGTGGCGTTGTAGAGGAAGGAGGCCGAGGTCTTCTTCTCGGGCGGCAGGTCGTGCGGGTAGGACTCGACGAGCCCTCCCCCGGCCTCGGCGATCAGCGCGAGGGCCCCGCGCACGGCCACGGCGGCCATGCCGTGACGCCGGGAGGAGCGGTCCACGAACAGGCAGGTGATCCGGTAGTCAGGCATCCGGACGAGCCCGTGCTCCCACTCCTTGCGGTGGTGGATGTTCGCCAGCTCGGCCACCGGCCCGAACTGCGCCCAGGCGAGGGCGAGGTCACCGTCGAGCACGAGCGCCGCGTGCGTGCGCCCGTCCAGGACGAGCTGGTGCTTGAACTCGCGGTTGCCCAGCTCCCGTCGTTCGGGCGGGTCGGGGTACTGGTGGAAGTAGGTGCACCAGCACCCGCCCCAGACCCCGTTGTGCCGTTCGGCCAGGCCGGCGAACGCCTCCCAGGTGTCGGCGCTCAGCGGCTCGATTCGGTAGCCGTCCACCGTCCGCGGTGCCTGCCCCATGGCCCACGGTAGGCACGCCGTGCCGGGCGACGCACTCCCGCGGGGGCCCGTCCGCAGGGGCCGGCACCCTTCGCCGGCACGAGGCTCATTGCTTGTCGTGGATCGTGACGGCGTACCCGTCCGGGTCGGCGAAGGCGAACGTGCGGCCGAACGGCCCGTCGAACGGCGGCGTGAGGATCGGCACCCCGACGGCCTCGAGCGCGTCGTGCAGCGTCTGCGCGTCGGTGCTGTGCAGCCACAGCGCCACGCCGAGACCGGCGCGCCCGCCGGCGTCCAGGTCGACGTCGGGCTGCGTCTCGCGCACCGCGAAGGGCACGGGCGTGGTGGCGAAGACGACGGCGTGCGGCGGGCTGAACGGTGCACGGCGCAGGCCGAGCCGCTCCTCGTAGAAGCCGGCGGCGCGCTCCAGGTCGCGCACCTGCAGGGCGATGAAGTCGGGTCCGGTGACGGTCATGGCGATCTCCTCGGTATGTCAATGTCCTGACATTCGGACTGTATGTCAGGATACTGACATGCAACAACGCGAGGTCCTGGGCCCGGTGGAGAGCGCCGTCGGCTACGTGCTCAAGCAGGCCGCCGTCGCGCTGCGCAGCGCGATGGACACCGCCCTGCGCCCCCTGCACCTGACCGTGCCGCAGTACGCCTGCCTCGAGCTGCTCGGGCAGCACCCCGGGCTCTCCAACGCCGAGCTCGCCCGCGGGGTCTTCGTCACCCGCCAGTCGATGAACGTCGTCCTGCGCGGCCTCGAGGAACGCGGGCTCGTCACGCGACCGGCCACGGCGCCGCGCGGACGCGAGCTGCCCACCGAGCTCACCCCCGCCGGACGCGAGCACCTGGAGTCGGCCAGTGCCGCCGTCCTCGAGGTCCAGACGCGCATGTGCGCCGACCTCGCCCCCGACCGCCAGCAGGCGCTGCTGGAGAGCCTCACCGCGTGCATCGAGAACCTGCGCGAGGACTCCTGACCTGGGGCCGTTCAGCACGGTGAGAAGGCGCGTGATCCGAGCGACGCCACCGTCGTCCACCTGACCAAGAGAACGCGGTCACGCGCTTGCGCGTCGCACCCGTCGGCGGCGTTCATTTCCAGGTTCTGTTCACTCCGGATGAACAGGCCAGCCGGATGAACGCCCCGACGGGCGCACATTCACCCGAATGCCGCAGGACGGCGCATATTCACCCCCTCCCGAGGCACGTCACCGCGCCTCGGGTGGAAACGTGATGGATGCACCGCGCCCAGCAGGGGGATCGCGCGCCTGCAACCACGACAGTGGAGTGACCATGACCGCTCGCTACAACCCGCCGCCGAACTGGCCCGCTCCACCTGTCGGCTGGACGCCGGCGCCGGGCTGGGCCCCCGACCCCTCATGGGGACCGCCGCCACAAGGCTGGCAGCTGTGGGTCGAGGACGGCATCGATGACCCAGCGGCGGCACCACCGCTCGAGAGCTCTCCCCTGGACCGACCGACAGGCTCGTCCTGGCCGGCCCGCCACAAGGTCCTCACCGGCATCGGCGCGGTCGTCGTGCTCTTCATCCTCATCGGCGCCCTGAATGGCGGCAACGACGACGAGGAATCCCCCGGCGTCGCTTCGACGCAAGAGACCCAGAAGGACGCCAAGACCGCTGAGGAGATCGCCGCCGAGGACGAGGCAAGCGCCCAGGCCGAGGCCGATCGCAAGGCGGAGGAGGACGCAGCAGCGGCAGCGAAGGCCGAGGAGGACCGCCTGGCTGAGGAGCAGCGCGTCGCCGACGAGGCGGCCGCTGCAGCGGCTGCGGCCGCAGAGGCGGCGCGAATCGGCTCGGTGGCGCAGCAGAACGCGTATCGATCCGCCGTGAATTACCTCGACTTCACCGACTTCTCACGCACGGGCCTCATCGAGCAGCTCGAGTACGAGGGCTATGCCACGGCCGACGGGGAGTTCGCCCTCGCCCGCCTGGAAGCCGAGGGCGGTGTCGACTGGAACGCGCAAGCCGCAGCCACGGCGGCGAGCTACCTGGAGTTCACCTCGTTCTCGCGATCCGGCCTGCTCGACCAGCTGATCTACGAGGGCTTCACACCGGAGCAGGCCGAGTACGGGGTGGGCACCACGGGCCTGTAGAGCAGCGCCGCGGCGCCCGGGGTGGGCACGCGCAGGGTCGCAGGCGGAGCATCCGGATACCTCTGGAGGATCGGCTCGAGCGCCGTCGGCCACGGCGGTCGACCGACGGTGTCGACGAGCTGGAACTTGATGACGGCACCCGTTCCGGTCGTCAGCATGACGTCCTCGGCGTCGCGCGTCTCGCGTGGGTCCTTGGACCACGTCGCTCCCAGAACGGCTTGGCGATATCCGCCTCGACCGCGAGAGCGAGCGCGTCGCCGCCGTCCCGGCGCCGACCGATCACCATGAGGTCGACGTCCTCACTCAGTCGGACGTCGGGGAGCCATGTGCGCGAGAGGGCGGTCCCTCCGAAGAAGATGAACCTGTCCTGCGCCCGCCGAGCGATCGATGCCAGGACGTGGGAGATCACGTGGTCGCGTCGCACCTGCTCCAGGTCGACGCCGAACTGGTCGGCGACGTCGTAGATCGCCGCTTCAGTCACTCCTCGACCTCGCTCCTGATGCGCTTCAGGACCGGCTCGGTCACCGTTCGCCCTCGCTGAGCCGCGGCCAGGGCCTCGACACGATCCCAGTCGGCTGCCCGTCCGAGCACCCGCATCGCAGCGTGCCGTTCGGCGGCATTCACCGTGTGATCGCGTGCGAGGTCGACGAGGGTCTGCTCAGGCGTCGTCACGAGCGTGACACCGAGTTCGGTGGCGGCCGGTTGGGTCTCGATCGCATCGATGTCGCGGTGCACGAACTGAACGACGGCGTCGCGACGATCGGTCAGCGTCACGTCGCGATGGCGCCGCGGGGCAGCGATAGTGGCGTGGCCGCGCGCGCGTGGCGCGGCGCCGAGAACACGGGCGGCGGTCATTCCCATGAGCGCTGCACGCCTGTCGCCGAAGATCGCCGTGGCCACGGCAGCGGCTGCCGCCTCCAGTCCCGGACGCCAGCGCGCCTGGTCGTACGCGTCGTCCGGCACCGCACTCATGGCCCTGATCGGCCGCGTCACCACGCAGAGCCCGCAGTTCCGGGGTCTGCCCCGAGTTTGGTTGACACCTGACCTGTGAGGATCTGGTCCTCGCTGGAAGGATGTCCCCGTGGCAAAGCCGTATCCCAAGGAGTTCCGCGACGACGTCGTGGCCGTGGCCCGCAAGGGGCAGGTGCCGCTGACGCAGATCGCGAAGGACTTCGGTATCTCCGAAGGGTCGTTGTCGAACTGGATGAAGCAGGCCGACGTCGAGGACGGCCGACGGTCCGGGCCGACCCAGGCCGAGCGCGCCGAGCTGCGTGAGGCGCGCAAGCGGATCCGGGTGCTGGAGCAGGAGAACGAGGTCCTGCGCCGC
The DNA here is from genome assembly GCF_013409305.1 of Cellulomonas soli. Taxonomy (GTDB): domain Bacteria; phylum Actinomycetota; class Actinomycetes; order Actinomycetales; family Cellulomonadaceae; genus Cellulomonas; species Cellulomonas soli. Next base: position 199,920 of record NZ_JACBZJ010000001.1, read on the forward strand.
GCGGCCGCCTACCTCGCGCAGGCGGGTCTGCCGGGAAAATAGTCTTCCCGCTCGTCCGTGAGATGGCCGCGGCCGGCGCCCGCATCAGGGTGCCGGTCGCGGTGGCGTGCCGGGTCCTGGGCCTGTCGACCCAGGGGTACTACAAGTGGCTCAAGAACCCGGTCTGCGACCGGGACTGGGACGACGCGCACGTCCTTGCCGCGATCTACGAGATCCATGGCGACGACGCGACACTCGGCTACCGGTTCATCACCGACGAGCTGGCCGACGAGCACAAGATCAGCGTCGGGGAGAACCGGGTGCACCGGTTGTGCCGGATCGCCGGCATCACCGCCAGCCACCACAAGAAGCGGTCCAAGCCCGCGACGGCCGGCCCCGCGCCGCACGACGACCTGCTCGCGGTGGTCGACGAGCACGGCGTGGTCCGTCACGAGTTCGTCGCGCACGCCCCGAACCAGGTGTGGCTGTGGGACATCTCCGAGCACCCCACCGCCGAGGGCAAGCTCTACATCTGCGCGATCAAGGACGTCTACTCGAACAAGATCGTCGGGTACTCCATCGACTCGCGCATGAAGTCGTCCCTCGCGCGGGCGGCGATGCGCAACGCGATCGCGCTGCGCTCACCGGCCGGCACGGTGTGTCATTCGGACCGAGGCGGCCAGTTCCGTGCCAAGGCGACCCAGCGGCTGCTGGCGAACAACGGCCTGGTCGGGTCGATGGGCCGCTCCTACGGCGCGGGCGACAACGCGAGCATGGAGAGCTTCTTCTCCCTGCTGCAGAAGAACGTCCTGAACACCCGCCGCTGGCACACCCGCGACGACCTGCGCCTGGCGATCGTGACCTGGATCGAGACCAAGTACAACCGCCGACGCCGCCAACGCGCCCTCGGCAAACTCACGCCCGTCGAGTTTGAGATGATCTACACGGCCGCAGACGCGGCCTGACTACCGCAAACCCCGAGTGTCAACCAGACCGGGGGCAGACCCCCGCACCCGGTGGGGCGACCACCGGGTACGCACCCACAACGACGGCCTCAAGCACCTCAACCACCCCGTGGTCGGCCCGATGACCTTTGCCGCGCCAATCGCACCCGGGATCAGCATCTCCACCTACCTCACCGACCCGGGGACACCCTCGCTGACGCCCTCGACCTGCTGCGCAACCGGATCGCGCACCCCGTGCCGGACGCCCACGACCGCCCGGCTACATCGGCTACATCGGCGACGGAACACGACTGACTGACGCAGCGATCACGCCGGCCGCACTGCCGCCGATGATCCGGGCGGGAGGGAGCGGCCGATCGCTCAGCGTGCGCATCGTGGCCGGATCGTCGCAGGAGGAGCTTCGACATCTCCCCTATCGCTCTCGGGTCATGCCGTCCCACGCGCCCGCGAGCGCGACGAGCCGGTTCGCGAAGGCGTCGACGCCGTGCGCGGCCGGGTCGAGCCCGAAGTGCTCCTCCAGCTCGTACCAGAGGTACTCGCTGATGTCGGCACGTGACGATCCGCTGGAGAGGCGTCGCCACAGCGGGGCGAGCAGGCAGTCGTACTCGTCTTGGACGAGGTCGGCGACCCCGATGGGATCCCACAGGTTGAGCAGATACCTGAGGTTGCCCTGGCGTCGAGCGCTCTCGTCGAGATCTTCCGTGGTCATGGTCTCTGACGTCGTGACGTGACGGCCCCGCTGCGATGGACAACTGGCGGCAGGCTACTCGCCTGACGGGCAGGTCAGAGCGCTGCCGGCCTTCACTCGCGGAGTTGCTCCGTGGAGGTCGAACCGGTTGTCGCTGCCCGCTGATCCGGGAACCATGGGCCGCGTGCTTCCGATGACGATGCCGCGACTTCACGGCTCCCTCGTGGTCCTCAGAGCATTTGAGTCAGGCGATCAGGACCTGGTCACCTCCGTCGTCTCCGACGCGCTCATCCCGCTCATCACGACGGTCCCGCCCGACGGCGACGCCGAGGACGTGGCCGCGTACATCGCTCGGCAGCGCGGGCGCCTGCAGGAGGGTGCCGGCTACTCGTTCGCCATCGCGGACGCCACGAGCGGGAAGGGCGTAGGCCAGATCGGGCTATGGACCCGCGAGGCTCACCTGGGCCGGGCCACGATGGGCTACTGGGTCGCACCCCAGTTCCGCCGCCGCGGGTACGCCCGAGACGCACTCGCCACCGTGACGACGTGGGCGAGCTCGTTCACCGTCCTGCACCGGCTCCAGCTGTTCGTCGAACCGTGGAACACAGGGTCGTGGCGAGCCGCGGAGGCGTGCGGGTTCGAGCGCGAAGGCCTGCTGCGCGGCTGGGAGCTCGTCGGAGACCGGTACAAGGACATGTACGTCTACAGCCGCCTCACGAGCGCTTGAGCGGCCCCCACCGTGCCGCCTGCCTGCGACTGCGCCGAGGAGGAGGCGGGAATCGAAGGAGCCGTGTCAACAAGAGGCCCGAAGACGCAATGCCGTGACCTGGGACGTTACGAGGGCCTCAGAACGCCTTGGGGCGTGTCGACCACGTTCGGTTGACGTGGTCAAACGCGAGGCCTCCGGGACCCCCAAGCGCGCACAGCGCGCAGATCGGCACCGACCAGCAAGTGCCACCTCGCCCATTGAGTCCGCCCGACCAGCGCTGCCATGTCAGCCTGCACACCGACAGATGCCATTCGACCGAAGGACTGAACCGTGACCGACCGACCCGAGATCGTCTGCATCTGCGGCTCCACCCGGTTCGCGGCGGCGATGCGCGCGGCGAATCGCGATCTGACCCTCGCCGGCGTCATCGTCCTCGCACCGTGCGAAACCGACGAGCCGATCACCAGTGAGCAGAAGAGCGCGCTGGGCGCCCTCCACCTGCGCAAGATCGACCTGGCCGACCGCGTTCTGGTCGTCAACCCCGGCGGGTACGTCGGCGAGTCCACCAGCCGGGAGATCGCCTACGCCAGTGCCGCAGGAAAGGTGATCTCGTTCACCTGTTCCGTCTGACCGACAGGCGTCCGAGAGCCGCGTAGGAGACGGGCGCGAGGGAGCTCCCAGCTGGCAGCTGGTGGCGACGGTGCTGCGCCTCACACGTCGTGCGCGTCATGCGCGGGGTCCCGCGTGCCGATGCCGGAGGCATGGGTCTCGTCGACGCGTCGATCCGCTGGTTGCACGGGACCCGTGGCCTGCTCGCCCTCACCCTCGCCGTCATGGCGGTCATCATCTTCGCGGCGCTGCGCTGGTCGGTGAACCCGCACGCCTCCGTCGTTCCCTGGCTGACGGTCGGGACGCTCCTGGCCGTCCTGTCCGGGCTGACGGTGCTGCTGCCTGAGCGCGCCTGGGTGCGGCCCCTGATCCTCGCGCTGGCGATCGTCGGGCTCGGTGTGCTCCTGGCTGCGTGCCGGACGGCCGAGGGCCTGGTCTCGATCGCGCTCGCGCTGATCACCGCCGCGCAGCTCGCCGCGTTCGCCTTCCCGGCGCCGCAGGCCGTTCCCCTCGTCGGACTCGCCCTCGCGACGATCACCGTCGGCATGGTGGCCGCGCCAGCGCAGTTCCACCCGATGACCTGGGTGGCCGTCACGGTGATGACGGTCGCTTCGACCTCGCTGCTCGGCTACGTCACGCACCGCCTGCGCCACCACGCGACGACCGACGACCTCACCGGCGCGCTCGCCCGTCGGACGCTGCTGGAGAGCCTGGCGACTCTGCTGCACGAGTCCCGGCGCACCGGGATGGCGCTGGCGGTCGTCTCGGCGGACGTCGACGACTTCAAGCTGATCAACGACACGCGAGGACACCTCGCCGGCGACGAGGTGCTCGTCTCGCTCGTGGCGACCTGGCGCTCGTCGGAGCACGGGGCACCACCGGTGATCGGACGCATCGGCGGCGACGAGTTCGTCGTGCTGCTGCCGGGGTACGACGAGACCCGCGCCACCGACTGGGTCGCCCGCACCCAGTCGGCCTCGACGGCGCCATGGAGCGCCGGGATCGCCGTCGCGGGCAGGGACGACACCGTGCACGATCTGCTGCACCGCGCCGACGTCTCCCTCTACGCGGCGAAGCGCACCCGCCGCCGGGACGGTGCGGCGCCGGACCGACGCCTCAGCGAGCCGCACAGCCCGTCGGCCTGAGCTCGCTCCTGGCACCTCGACGCGGCCGGCCGCTGGCGCGCGAGGTGTTGCCCGTGCCGGTGTGGCGTTGGACCCTGGAGCCCTCGTCCGGGCGGAGGGCACCATGGGCAGACTCATCTACGCGGCCAACATCTCACTCGACGGCTACCTCGAGGACGAGACCGGTGCGTTCGACTGGTCCGTGCCCACCGAGCAAGTGCACGCCTTCTGGAACGAGCACGAACGGAGGATCGGCACGTCGCTCTACGGGCGCCTAATGTACGAGACGATGCGCGTCTGGGAAGACGACGACTGGCTCACGGACGAGCCCCCGGTGGTCCGCGAGTACGCCGACATCTGGCGCGACACCGACAAGATCGTCTACTCCACCACCCTCCACGAGGTGTCGACCGCACGCACGAGGATCGAGCGCCAGTTCGACCCCGAGACGGTTCGACGCCTCAAGGAGACGTCAGAGCGGGACCTGAGCATCGGGGGCGCAGGGATCGCAGCCGAGGCCTTCCGGCACGGCCTGGTCGACGAATGCGTGCTGCTGCTGTGCCCGGTCATCGTGGGCGGCGGCAAGCCGGCACTACCTCGGGGCGTACGACTCGACCTCGAGCTGCTCGGCCAAGGGCGCTTCGACAACGGCGTGGTCTACGTCCGCCATGCCGCCTCCCACCGATAGCCGACGCGACGGGTCAGGATACGAACCTTGACCAGCAGATTCGCTACGCTCACGTCGTGTCCGACGCGGCGGGTGAGTTGCTGTTCGACCTGTTCGACGATCCGGCGCCAGGTCCGGTCGAACAGGACGACTTGCACCCTGCAGTCGAGGACCTCCCAGAACCCAACGAGGACCACGAACTGCAGGATGTAGCCGAGTGGTTCCTTCGCAGGGACCCGAGCGGTGAGCAGTTCGCGAGCGTGCTCCGCGACTCGCTCGACCAAGTGCTCGACGGCCCCCGCACGATGCGATTCCGGTATGCCGATCTCCGGAAGACGGAGAAGACACATGTCGGCACCATCGTGGAGATCAATCTCGGCAAGGCATTCGACCTCGCCGATGGCTCCGAAATGGACTACCGCATTGCGGACCATGAGGTGGACTGCAAGTACTCGATGTTCATGGGCGGCTGGGAACTCCCCCTGGAGTCGCTCGGCCACCTGGTCCTGCTTACCTGGACCGATGACCAGGCGAGCCTCTGGTCGGCTGGCCTCTGGCGCGTAGACCCCCGGTACCTCGGCCGCGGCGCCGGTAACCGGGATCGGAAGAAGAAGATGCTGAAGTCCGGCCAGGAGCGCATCCGATGGCTCTGGCAGAACGGGGATCTCCCGGAGAACCTCCTGCTGCATCTTCCGGGATCTGTTGTGGAGAGGATCTTCACCCATCGCAATGGCCAACAGCGGATCAACGAGCTGTTCAGGTCGGTCCAGGGTCGCATCATCCGCCGTGACGTGGTCCTGACGGTGGCACAGCAGAAGGACGGTCCCCGCCGGGCACGCATGGCCCGTGAGGAGAGGTACCTGGGCGGCGAAGGGATCATCGTGCTCGGCCACTACGAATGGGACGTGGCAGTGGCGAGGACCCTCGGACTCCCTGAGCCGAGCAGCGGCGAGTGGGTCTCCGCGCGCGTCGCCCCGGCGGATGGCGCTGATCCCGCGACCTTCGAAGCCGACGGCGCAAGGTGGCGGCTCGCCGAGCCTGAGGAGTGGGTCCCGAGCGCTCCTCGCGTGCCACGGAGCCGATCGCTCGGCGATCCCGACTGACTGCGGCACGCCCGGGGACCGTCCACAGCGCCCGGCAACCGGGGTTCCGCCCGCAGCTGCGAGTCGATGTGCGGGCGAGCGACCGCGACCGTGGATGATGTGTCGGTGGCGGCTGCTTGACTCGCCCCAGAAGGTGGCCGGCCAGGTGTGCCGGCCTGCACTGAGCGACGGAGGACCACGATGAGAGACCTGCGCACCCTGGACCTCTTCGCGGGGGCCGGGGGGCTGTCACTGGGCTTCAAGCTGGCGGGCGTCGGCTTCCGCTCGACCTTCGCCGTTGAGATCGATGAGGCTGCGGCGAGCACGTTCAAGCGCAACTTGGGGACGCCCGTCTATGCGGGACCGATCGAGGACCTTGAGCAGTTCGAACCCGCCGAAGTCATCATCGGTGGGCCGCCCTGCCAGGGCTTCTCCCCACTGGGCCGCGACCGCGACGATGCCAGCCGGGCGGAGATGAATGAACTATGGCAGCAGTACCTACGCGCGGTGCGTCAAGTTGAGCCAAAGGCATTCGTGATTGAGAACGTGCCCGAGTTCCAGCGGTCCGCCCAGTTCGCGCGCCTGATCCGACTGATGGCGAGCGATCCGATCTTGAGCGCGTATAGCTACGGCTTCGGGGTCTTGAATGCCGCCGATTACGGTGTGCCGCAACGTCGCCGTCGAGGGATCTTCGTCGCCGTCCGCGCTGGCGGAGAGTTGCAGGCCGGCCACTCATTGCCCTGGCCGCCCATGCCCACTCACGGGCCTGAGAGCATGAGCGAGCTCCCCTACAGGACCGTGCGCGATGCAATTGGGGGCCTGGTTCCCATGCCCGAGGCCGTCGACATCGGGCTCGACGAGAGCAACCGACAGGATCTGCACTTCCGCCGGCAGCCGCGGCCCACCTCCATCGAGCGGTACGAGGCAATCCCGGCTGGCGGGAACCGGTTCGACCTTGCCAAGAACCGGTGGGATATCACGCCTAACTGCTGGCGCAACAAGCCGACCGGCACCACCGACGTCATGGGAAGGCTCTGGTGGGACCGCCCATCGGTCACGATCAGGACCGAGTTCTTCAAGCCGGAGAAGGGGCGCTACCTCCACCCACAGGAACACCGGCCAATCACGCACCGTGAAGCGGCGCGACTCCAGTCCTTCCCAGACTCCTACGAGTTCGACGGAACTAAGACAGAGGTCGCAAGGCAGATCGGCAACGCAGTTCCTCCACTGCTCGCGAAGGCCATTGCGCTGCACGTCCATGAGCAGATCCTGCGCGCGGAGTCGTCCCCGAATCCGTGAGATGACGGCGCGGCCGGTTCCGAGCTCGCCTGGGGTGTCCGCTCGCATGCGCCGACACCCCAGGCGCGACACCGGGCCCGAACTCGCTCTTCGGCGGCGCCTGCACGCCGCGGGGTACCGGTATCGCGTGGTCTACCCGGTCCCGGGGTACCCGCGGCGATCCATCGACATCGCCTTCACCCGAGCAAAGGTCGCGGTCTTCGTTGACGGATGCTTCTGGCACGGATGTTCAACGCATCGCCAAGTCCCGGCTACCAACACAGCGTGGTGGGCAGAGAAGCTAAGCGCGAACCGGGCCCGCGACGAGGGCACAACTGCCCACCTTATGGAACTCGGCTGGACGGTCCTGCGGTTCTGGGAACACACAGCGCCCGACGATGCGTTCGCCGCGATCACCCACGCCCTCGGCACATCCCTGCCCGCTCAGAGGCAGTCCGCCGAGCGGTCAGATCCGCCGAACCTCGTTGAGTAGTTCGTCGTAGTCCCGCAGGCGGCGCTGGGCGCACAACCGCTCGAACGTCTCGAGCGGAGGCCAACGCGCGGCTGTTGCCGCCGCTGCTTCTAGCCGCACCGCGTGTTCAAGCGCGGGAAGATCGAGGTGATAAACGCAGTCAACGGCGCCCGAGCCGTCCGCGAGGATCCGCAGCATCGCAGGCCGCGGCTCCATGGTGACCACGGCAAAATGGGGCATCCGCCCGCGGCGCTGCGAGACCAGTTTGGCTCCCTGGGACACACAATCCTGCGCACGATCAGTGCGGAGCGACCACTTGGCCGAGAGTGCGACCTCGAGCCGTGGCTTCCCAGCGCCCCCGGCACTCGCCACGGTCAGATCGATCCCGAGCAGCGACTCCTCAGCCGTGTCGCGGAGCAGAGCCGAGATCGCGTCCTGCTGCTTCAAAACCCGACCCGCAAGCGCTCGCGCCTTTCGGAGCGCGGAAGTTCGCTCGCGGCCCAAGGGCAACGCCTCGAGTGACTCAACCAGTGAGGCCAGGTCAGCGGGCGCCTTCCCAATTGCTTGCTTGAACGTCCTGAAGACCCCGAGGTGCTCGTACTGCTCGAACTCCGCCGCGGCACCTGAGCTCAATACCTGCAGGTCCGGCCGGAGCCGGGCAAGATCGGCGGCCACCGCCTTCTCAAGTGCCGCACCCGGGTCACTCGGCCCAGGGGCTCCTGTCGCAACGCCGAGTCGACCGAATAGTGCACGCCCGAGTCGAATAGACTGTTGGTCGTTATTGTCGGATGTATTCGGATTTCCGTTGATGGGCCGGTATCCGCAGAGGTCAGGGGCGAAGGAAGCTGGCACCCGCTCAGCATTGCAGCAATAGGGAGGCAGTGGGGCTGATCGCACACAAGAGTGGGATCCGGGCGTGAAGCGGCTGGCGCCGGGCAGCGGGTCCGACAGCGAAGTCACGTAGGTGCTGGACACGATCGACCGGCATCTCGGCGATGTGTCCCCCTAGGCGCCCAGGGGTCCGACGTCGGGCCAAGATGCCGGGCAGCTCGCGCTCCCTGGGGGTCCACCCAGGGTGATGGACTCGATCAGCGCGGCGGAAGGCAGTTCGTCGCCGCCGTTTGTCGGTCTGGTGAGCAAGTCGGCATCGGTGTGCGGGGTCCGGCGGGTCCGGCAAGGTCGTAGCTCGCTGGCCCATCTGCTCCTCGCCGACTCGCGGGTGACCGCGCCCCAGACGAGGCTCTCATACCAGGCGAGGCCGCTATCAACTGTCCGGCGCGGCAGACCGGCCGGCTCGAACAGCCTGTGTCGAGCTCGACCGCGGGCCAAGGACTTCCATGCGGAGCTCGTCCGTGCGAGCGAGCGTTGTGAGGCTGAACAGGTTGAAGCCAGCGCCGGGCGCGGCGAGGTTCCCCCACCCGCTGGGTGAGGCGACTCCCTACTCGGAAGACCCGAACCTCGGCGCACATGCCGATGCGCCGAGCCCAACGCCGAGAGTCGGGTCAGCCCAGTCTGCGGAAGATCTCCTCGGCCGCCCAGACTCCGCAGGTGACGCGAACGGAGTCACCCGTGCGGTCAGCGCCGCTCGGCAACCCGCGTCGCGCCTGCCAGTCGTGGCAGTTCACGCCTGATGCACTTGAACGAAACCGGCAACTGTCGCGAATCAAGGCCAGCGATCGCCTTGAGCAGCGCCTCCTGGGACTTGAGCGCACCTGCGCGATCAACCAGTAGTGCCGACTCAGTCCGATCCTGCAGCGAGATGCGGAAGTGGTCATATAGCCTCTCACGTGGCGCCGCAGCTGCAACGAGATCAATCTCAATCGCGAACCGAAAGCAGAAGAATCCGACCTCTTTCAGCGTCCGCATGGCCTCAGTGTGGTTGGAGTGCAACTGGCGAACAACCGCGTCTCGGGCCGCTCTCTTCGGAAACAAGTCATCCAGCAGCGTCCGAGACTTGGGTACCTCGCTATACTGTGGGTAGCCCCGCGAGTCCAAGCTGTCCTTCCGGCGATTCGCTGTCCGGTATGGCAGGAAGTAGTCTTTGTCGACGACGTACGCTGCACCGATTCCGAGCTGTTTGAGCAGATGATACATGTAGGGGATCGCCTCAACGCCGTCCAGCGCCACGAAACTGATTCCATTCTCGCCGGGCTCCACCCCCGCGTCAGACATCACTTGCTCAACCACGAGTGCGTCGATCGGACTCTCGGTGACCACGACGTAGTCCGCAAACAGAAAATCCGAGTTTCGACGTCGGTGGAACTTGTAGTATTTCTCGCGATCCAGTCCGCGCTCCGCGAAGAAGTCATCGCGGATCTGGGAGATTTGGATCTCCAGGTCGCGGGACTTCCCAGGGACTCGCCTACAGAGAACGACATCGTCGTGGTCGAGTAGGTCGACGATCGTTGGCGAGTGGGTCGTGAAGACAACCTGAAGCCCTAGCCTTGCTAGGTTCCGCATCAGTTGCTGCTGCGCTTGGGGATGCAGGTTCTGCTCCGGCTCCTCGAACCCGAGCAGGTAGGTCGTGCTTTCGAGCTCCGCGAGATATGCGTAGAGCGCGAACACCGCCATGCTCTGTGTGCCGCTTCCGCTGTCCGATAGCGGGATTGACTGCCCGCCTTCGCATACCGTGAGCGCGAGATTCTGGAGGAGCAACCGGTAGTCCGGGGGCGTGGTGTACTTCAGTTCGAATCGAAATGGTCCGCTAAAGGGAGCGATCTTCTGGAGTTGACGTTCTAAGCCCGCAAGTGACCGCTTCTGGAGAGTCGAGGCAACCTGTGCGATCTGAGGGCTCCGACGGTCTCTTTGGCTGTGATTTGTCACCCATTCCTCGACTGCCCTCTCAAGCAGGCCCCCGGCGGGATCGTGGGCAACCTGGTGGTCTCGACGCACCGGGACGAGCGCGAACGTGAAGTGCTTGCGAAGAGCCTCATGAAATCCCTGCGGCATTGCCTGCCAGCGACCTTCAGACCAGCACTCCCACTTCTCTTGACGCCTGAACTTCAGGCGCGCACGCACCTCGTCGCCACCCTGCTCGACGGTCGGAAGGTCAGCCCCGAAGAGGCCGGTGAGGGTGACCTCAATAACCGACTGAGACGTCTTGGTGAAGTCGTGACGGCGGGCCTCAAAATCGCCGCGCTCACGCTCAAAATTGAAGAACGCATTCAGCGCGCGCAAGACGGATGACTTGCCAGCGCCATTCTGACCGACCAGCGCCACCATCTCGCCAAACTCGATGTCCGCGCTGCCTATCGCGCGGAACTTCTCGATCTTGAGCCTGGACAGGCGGACTTTTGACGAAGTCCCTTGCAGCTTACTCAACGCCTCACCAATTCCTAGTCGTCGGGGAACTGCTCGCTCCAGCATCGACGGTCGGCCACCAGAGGATCACTCGGGGCAACGTCGCATAGCTGGCATCTCTGTCGGGCACCGTTCCGGCTGAGTTGATGATGCGCAAGTTCGTCCTGCCCTCGTTTGAGGTGGGTCGGTCGACTCAGCATCGACCAGACGGTCGACCGTCTTGAGCGGCGGACACGATCGAACGACCCGTGGGTACGCGGCGAAGGCTAGAGCTCGATCGCAGTCAAGTGCGCCTTCGGCCTCCTCTTGGAGGGCGTTCCGCGCTGAACATGCGAACCGTGCCTCAGGGCCGGTGGTGCCAGATGAGTCAAGCGATCTGCAACCTCCGTTGTCGCAGCGCGGCACAGCGCACCTCGCCACCGCCGCCTGGTGGGGAGCACCGTCGCGTCTAGCTCCGCCTCGCGCGCACCTGCCGTCGAGGGGAGGTGATCGGCATGGGACGACGGGACCTGATGCGCCGGGAACGGGCGAAGTTGGCGGTGGCTGAAGTGCGCGACGCGGCGGCGTCAGGTCCGGCAGCACCTCTGCCGGCGTGGCTGGGCACCGGTGCGACGTTCGCATCGTCGGAGCCGACCTGGGCGAGGTCGGCACCGGCGCGAGTGGCATCGACACCGAAGCCGCTACCAGCGCCGCGACGTCCGCGAGACCGACACAAGGTCAGCCGCCGGCCGGCGCACCCGCCGTTCGAGTCCGCTCCCCTGCGCGAACTCGTCCGGCGGCGCAACGAGGCTCGAGCAGCCGTGCAGGCGCTCGACACCGAGATCGCCGACGAGGTCGAGCGGGCGCGCGCGTCGAGCGTCCCGTGGACCGACATCGCGCGGTGCCTGGCGATCACCCGGCAGGGTGCGCGTCAGCGGTACGGCCCCGGCGGCACACACGCCCGCCCCGTGCGGACGTGGTCCACAGATCACCGGTAGGGCGTTGCGGCGTCGTCCGCGACGCGGCGCGATGAGGACGGGAGGGAGCAACGATGCCCATCGAATACACGGCGGCTACCCCGCAGGAGATCGCGGAGTCGTTCGGCATCTCGGTCGAGTGGGTGCGCGAGCAGGCGCGGCGCGGTCGGGTGCCGCATCTGAAGTTCGGGCGGGGCAAGATCCGTTTCCTGCCTGAGCACGTCGACGCGCTCGTACGGCTCGCGACGGTCGAGGGCGTCGACCCCGAGGAGGAGCCGCCGGTTGAGGCCTCGGTCGACCTCGGTGCGCTCGGGGCCACGGTCCGCTCGATCCGCGCGCACCAGCGCCGCCCGCACGTGCAGGGCGACCCGCAAGTGTTCTGACGGCCGGGCGGCACAGAGTGTCGCTTCTGGGCGAATCTGGGGCGTTCAGGACTGCGGTGAGGCTGTCGATGCACTGGCATGGTGACGACCAGCGGCGAGGCGGTCCCCGGCCCCAAGACGATGCGTCTGCGCTACGCCGGCACATGCCGCGCGTGCGGGACGGCGCTGACGGCCGGGACCACAGGCGTCTACGACCGGAGCACGAAGTCGGTCACGTGCGTGCAGTGCCCGGCACCCGCGCCGCTCGAGACGGCGCCGGAGGACGCTGCCGGTGAGTCCTCTCCCCTGCCACCCGCCCAGGTCGCAGCCGGTGCGGCGGGTAGCTCGGCGCGCCGAGAGTACGAGCGTCGCAGCGCGGCTCGCGAGAAGCGCGTTCGCGACGCGCACCCGCGGATCGGCGGCTTCCTCCTCGCGATCTCCGAGGAGCCGCAGAGCACGACCGCGTGGGCGCGCGGCGCCAAGGGCGAGGAGGTGCTCGGGCGCGGCCTGGACTCCCTCGCCGACAAGGGCGTCCGCATGCTGCACGACCGTCGGATCCCCCACACCCGGGCCAACATCGACCACATCGCCGTGGCCCCCGCAGGCGTCTACGTCATCGACGCCAAGCGCTACGCCGGGCGACGCCCCACGCTGCGGGTCGAGGGCGGCATCATCCGCCCGCGCACGTCCCGGCTCGTCATCGGCTCCCGCGACGGCACCAAGCTCGTCGAGGGCGTGCACAAGCAGGTCGGGCTCGTCCTGGACGCACTCGCCGCCGCCGGTCTCGAAGACGTCCCTGTGCGCGGGATGCTCTGCTTCGTCGACGCCGACTGGCCACTGTTCGGCGGCTCGTTCCAGATCGACGCCGTCGACGTCCTCTGGCCGAGGAAGGCCTACGAACGGCTGACCGCCCAAGGCGCGCTCGCGCCGACGTCAGTCGACGAGATCCATCGCCGCCTCGCGCAAGCATTCCCAATCGCCTGACGACCGGCCAGTGAAGGCTCTCGCGATACACCACGCCGATAGACACAGTGATGACGGGGACGCCGATTCGCCGTCGCCGGTGAGTCGCGGCGCTTTGGAGCAGCCGTCCGTGCTTGAGGACACCGCAGTTATGACCGATACGACTGTATGAGCGAGGGGCGCGTTCGAGTCGGGCGCCGCCACCCGGAGGTCACGACGGCCCAGGTCTTTGCTCGTGACACTCGATTGCCGGATGAGGCGCCGCTGATCTACCTCGGCCAGGCACAGGCGGACGCCTTCCGCGACGACGCGCGTGAGGGGCGACTCGTCTGTCCGATCGGCGACTGCGATGACCGCCGACTCATCGTGCGCGCGGGCTCGAGGCGAGATCACTTCGCCCACAGGCACGGAGCGGGTCGGCACGCTGCCGAGACGATCCAGCACCACACGGCCAAGAACTTGGTGGGCATGTGGCTGCGCACCCGATACCCGACGGCGCACATCGACGTGGACACGATCGAGCTTGAGAACGGGCGACGCCCGGATGTCCTCCTGAGGCTCCTGGACGGGCAGCGAGTCGGGTACGAGGTCCAGTTCGCCGCCCTGACAGAAGAGAGTTGGGCGGCGCGGCACGCCGACTACGAAGCGGCCGGCGTTCGCGACGTGTGGCTCTTCGGCGGGCGCCGCTACGACCGGGTCGGACGAGGGCACGCCGTGGACGACCGCACCCGGGCCCTGCCTCCGGTCTTCGAGGCCGTCCTCGCACGGCGGCACCCGATGCTCCTCATTGACCCGTCGGCGGGCACCGTTGCGTTCGGCGACGGGCCTGCTGTCACCCAGCGCCTGCAGGCGCGCGGCACCCATCCCGAGAGGCTGCTGCACGGGCAGGCGATCGTCGAGACCCGGTGGCCCATCGCGAATGCCCGGGCGGCGTCCGGCGTCATCGACCTGCCGGGACTCCGGGCGCAGATGACCAATGCGGACGACGAACATCATCGCCTGTGGCTCGAAGTGAGCGCTCGCGCGAAGAGCGCGCAAGCGGAACGCGCCGCCGCGCTGCACGCCGAGTGGCTGGAAGCCGCTGCACGCCGGGAGGTCCGCGAGCAGCGAGCCCGGGAACGCCGAGCTGTATGGCGCCCGGCCCGCGCCACGACGCCTCCCGCTGCGGTGCCCGTTCCTCGGCCCCGGGTGCACACGGAGCAGGCTGCGGCGCGGCAGACCAGCCTGTGGAGTGCCGGGGCGTTGAGGCCGGAACCCGTCCGGCGAGGCGCGCTCGAAGTCGAGCGCCAGCATCCCGAGTACGGACAATGGGCGGCAATCCAGTCGTGGGCAGCTGTCAGCGCGCTGCCTGACGACCTCCGCCGAACGGCGATGGCGTGCGCCTATGTGGCGACAGTGCTCTCCGTCGCTGGCCCCATCGCCGACCTCCCGCTCCAGGGTCTCGGCGAAACCGACCAGGGCGAGGTGCTCGCTGCGCTCGTTGCCGACGACTGGATCTCGCTCGAGACCCGCGGCGGGGTCGAACGTTGGCGTGCGATGAACGAACCAGCTGACTGATTCCCGGCACACGACCACGAGCACGCGGCCATCCTGTGGCCGTGTGCATATGCCGGACCTGTGGATGCCGCCCTCGCCCTACACCTTGCCGATAGACCGAGCGATGACGCCGCCCTCGTCACCCTCGGCGACCGATAGACGGCGCGATGACGCGCTGCCCGCCGCCCGTCACTGTGGCGGCACGACCAGCCCGCTCATCGCCCGCCCTGCCGCAGCCGCCGCGGCGGACTGCTGGTCGGGCATCAGGTGCGCGTACGTCTCGGTGGTGGTGTGGATGGACTCGTGCCCGAGCCGGCGCTGCAGCACGAACAGGTCGACGCCGGCGGCGATCATCCACGAGGCGTGGGTGTGCCGCAGGTCGTGCACGCGGGGGCGTTTGGTCAGCCGGGGTGCGGCCAGGTCGGGGGTGCCGTCGGGCAGCAGGGGGTTGGTGGCGGCGTTCAGCGCGGGGGTCCAGGTGGTGGTCCAGAACCGGGAGGACGAGAGCTGGTGGCCGATGGTGTTGGGGAACACGAGGTCGCCGGGGGTCTTGGTGGCGATGAGGGGACGGAGCACGGTGACCAGGTCGTCGGGCAGGGAGACGGTGCGGCGGGCGCGCTTGGTCTTGGGGGGTCCGACGTACCAGTGGCGGGCCTCGTCGCGCTTCCACGCCTTGGTGACGCGCACGGTGGCGGGCGTCGAGGTGAGGTCGAGGTCGGCGACGGTGAGGGCGGTGGCCTCGCCCCAGCGCAGGCCGGTGGCGACCAGCAGCAGCACGAGCGACTGGTAGAACGCGGGGATCTTGGACAGCAGCAGCGCGAACTCCTCGCGCGTGAGCACGGTCATCTCGTCGTGGGTGGCCTGCGACTTGGGCAGCTCGATGCCGACGCACGGGTTGTCGTCGCGGTAGCCCAGGCGCACGGCGGTGGACATCGCGGCGGAGAACAGGCCGTGCACGTTGGCGATCGTCTTGGGGGCGTAGCCGCGGTCCATCATCGAGCGCACCCAGCCGACCACGTGCCGGTAGCCGATGGCCTTGACCGAGTAGGCGCCCAGCACGGGCGAGATGTGCGAGGCGAGCTGCTGGCGGTAGTGGTGGCGGGTGTCGGCGCCGACGGAGGTGAGCAGCTCGATGTGCTCGGCGATGACGTCGTCGACCGTGGGTCCACGATGACGCACGCCGTCGGCGATCCGGGCGGCCTCCATGGCGTGACCGCCGGCGGCCTCGATGAGCTGGCGGGCCACCACGGCGTCGCGGTGGTCGTCGTAGGTGAGCGAGGTCTGGCGGCCCGTCACCGGGTCACGCCACAGCACCGCGAACGCGCGCGTGCCGTCACGGCGCCGACGTTCACGAATCGAGGCCATACGCCAGAAGGTAGCCATCGCAGTCAACGAATGGCTACCTTCTGGTCAACACGACCGGCATTGCTGCAGGTCACAGGGGTGGAGGTGGCGGGAATCGAACCCGCGTCCGATGACATGGAACCAGGACTTCTCCGTGTGCAGTCTGCTATTGATTTTCTCGGCCCCCGCTGTCACGCAGACAAGCAGCGGACGGGCCCAGTCAGCTAAAAGTCCCTGCAACCCCACTGACGAAGGTCACAAGCAGTGGCTCTCTAGATGACGCCAGTTACTGAGTCGAGAGCGTACTCAGGCTGACGGACTTCGAGGCTCGCTCAGGCGGCGAGGGCGAAGTCGGTGCGCTTGGAATCGGCACCTATAAGTTTGCGCGGATCGTTAACGAGATAACCGTGCGTTCTCGACACGCTTCTCCTGGCTCGACGACCACCGTCGAAACCGATCACCCCCTGTGCAGTTGTCAAACGCCTGCGCCCCGGTCACCCGGCGCGTCGGCGGTCTCAGACTACCTGCCCAACGCCGACGCGGTCTCCCTGATTCCCGGCTCGACGTCGAGGCGGAACCGGAACTGGCTGACCAGGCCGCGCAGCTCCTCGGCCAGGTCGACGAGCCCGGCGACGGCCTCGCGCGACTGCGCCGCACCGTCCCGGGTGGCGGTGGCCGCGGCCGCGACCGTCTCGATGCCGTCCGCGATCTGCGCGGTGCCGGTCGCGGCGTCGCCGATGCCGTGCGTCATCGTGGAGGCGGTCGCGGTCTGCTCCTCGACCGAGCTGGCGATGGTCGACTGGAACTCGTGGATCGAGTCGATGACCTCGCCGATCCCGGCGATCGCGCCGACGGCGATCTCGGTGTCCCGCTGGATCAGCTCGACCCGGTGGCTGACGTCCTCGGTGGCGGCGGCCGTCGCACGGGCCAGCTCCTTGACCTCCGCGGCCACGACGCCGAAGCCCTTGCCTGCCTCTCCCGCCCGGGCTGCCTCGATGGTGGCGTTGAGGGCCAGCAGGTTCGTCTGCTCGGCGATCTTCGCGATCGTGCGGGCCACCTCACCGATCGCGCGGCTGGACTCCCCCAGCTGCGCCACGGTCTCGTTCGCGCCGGTGGCCGCAGCCACGGCCTCCCCGGCCACCCGGGCGGCCTCGGCGGCGTTGCGGGCGATCTCGGCGATGGACGCCTCCATCTCCTCGGTGCTCGCGGCCACGCCCTGCGTGCTGCGCGAGACCTGCTCGGCGGCGTCGGCCAGCGCACCGGACTGGGTCTGGGCGTCGACGGCCTGCTGGGCGATGTGCTCGGCCGTCTGCGACAGCCGCGCCGCTCCCCCGGCCAGGGCCTGCGCGGAGCCGTCGATCGTGCCGACCATCGTGCGCAGCCGTTCGACCGCGGTGTCGATGGCCGCACCGATGCGCCCCACCTCGTCGGTCGACGTCAGGCCGGCCTCGACCGTCAGGTCGCCGTCGGCTAGCCCGTCGCAGACCGCCCGGATGCGCCGCAGCGGACCGATCACGGAGCGTGCCGCCGCGACACCCAGGCCCGCGCCGGCGGCCAGACCGACCACGACGAGGGCGATCACCAGCAGGCGGCTCGTCGTCGCGTCCGACTGGGCGCTCGCGATCGCGTCCTTGGCGGCGCCCTTCTCCAGCTCGACGAGCGTCGTGAGCGCGGTGTTCATCTGCACGGTCGGTGCCGTGACCTTGCCGTCGCGCAGCGTGCGCCACACGTCCAGGTCCCCGCGTTCGGCGGCCGGCATGAGGGTGTCGTCGCGCAGCGTGCGGTACTCCTCGAGCGCGGTGGCGTAGTCCTGCGCGGCGGTGAGCTGCTCGCCCTGCGCACCCGCCTCGTACTCGGCCACGGCGTCGTCGATCTGCCCGTCCAGGTCGACCACCAGCGTGGCGTAGCGGCGGAAGTCGTCGGCGTCGGAGGCGAGCGCATGGCTGGAGACGGCCCCGCGCATCTCCACCGTGAGCCGGCGGATCGTGGCCACGCTCTCCACACCGATCAGGTGCTCGGAGTAGATGTCCTCGGTCGCCGTGTTCGCCGACTGCAGGGCCACGAGCCCGGCGACACCGATCCCGACCGACGCGAGCGATCCGACGACGACCGCCCCGAGGATCCGGCCCCGGACTCCGACACGGGGGCGATGCGGGCGTGCAACGGCAGGGACCAGCTTCATCGCGGCAACTCCTCGTGCAGGGCGGTGCCTTCCTTGGCCTCCGCTCGACCGCTTGATCGGCAGCCGTCCACCCCGACTTGAGGAGTCCCCGCGGACCCGTTCGAGTGAGCCTTACCGCGCGGTAACGGTTCACTGACCTGCGAGGACGTCCCGCAGGTCGTAGCTGACCGGTTCCTCCAGCTGTGCGTACGTGCACGAGGCCGGGTCACGGTCCGGACGCCACCGGCGCAGCTGCGTCGTGTGCCGGAACCGGTCACCCTCGAGATGGTCGTACGCCACCTCCGCGACCAGCTCGGGGCGCAGCGGCACGAACGAGAGGTCCTTGCCGCGCGCCCACCGCGACTGCTCGGCCTCCCGCGGCGTACGGCCCGCGGCCTGCTCGCCCCACGGGTGCTCGTCCAGGCTCGTCACCATCGGCGCGAGCTCGCTCACCATCGCCCGACGCACCGCCATCGGGAACGACGCCGCGACTCCGACCGCAGCGAGCACCCCGTCGTCCGTGAACAGCCCCAGCAGCAGCGAGCCGACCGCGTCCGGGCCCGAGGCGTGCGGACGGTACCCGGCGACCACGCAGTCCGCCGTGCGCTCGTGCTTGATCTTCGCCATCACCCGCTTGCCCGGCTGGTACGTCGAGGCCGGGTCCTTCGCGACCACACCGTCCAGACCCGCGCCCTCGAACTGCGCGAACCACCGCTGCGCCTCGGCCGGGTCAGCCGTCTGCGGCGTGACGTGCACCGGACCGCCCGGCACCACCATCCCGTTCAGCAGCGTGCGCCGCTCGGCGAACGGCAGCCCCCTGACGTCCTGACCCCCGGCCGCGAGCACGTCGAACAGCACCAGCAGCGCCGGCGTCTCCTGCGCGAGCAGCCGCACCCGGGACTCGGCCGGGTGCACGCGGGCCAGCAGCGCGTCCCAGTCCAGCCCGCCGCTCGTCGACGACGGCACCACGATCTCCCCGTCGACGACACACCGCTGCGGCAGGTGCGCCCGCACCGCGTCGACGACCTCCGGGAAGTACCGCTGCAACGACTTGGTGCTCCGCGAGCCGATCTCGACCTCGTCGACGTCCCGGAAGACGACCGCGCGGAACCCGTCCCACTTCGGCTCGTACAGCCGGCCGGCGGGGATCGTCGGGACGGACGTGGCCAGCATCGGGTCGACCGGCGGCATGACGGGCAGGTCCATCGCGCCAGTCTGGCCGGGACCCGACGACCCGGCCAGCGCACGCACGCGGCACCCGCGAACGACCCCCCTGCCGCTCAGCCGAAGGCGATCACCAGGCGACCGTCACCAGCCGCCGCCGCCACCACCGCCGACACCGCCGCCGGAGAAGCCCCCCGAGAACCCCGAACCGCCCGACGACCCGGGCGTCGGCGCCGTCAACGAGCTCGTCGCCGTCGTCGTGAAGCGGTCCATCGACCCCGCGAACGACGTCATCCACAACGGCCCCGGGCCGATGTGCGTGCCCATGTACCAGGTCGGCTGCGGCAGCACCGCCCCGCGCGCCGCCAGCTCGGAGAACACCCGGGCCCACCGGTCCGTCAGCCCGAACGCGATCGCGAACGGCAGGTACCGGCTGAAGATGTCGACACCCTCCTCGAAGCGGATCTGCTCCGCCTCCGCCGTGGCCAGGTACCGACGGAAGCCCAGCGCCTGCGCCAGCACCGCCGTCCCGGCCGGCGTGCGCGCCGGAGCCGCCTTCGCGCTCAGCATCACGACGACACCCACCACGACGACGGCGATGCCCAACCACGCCGCACCGGGCACCTGCACCGGAACCCCCGCCGTCGCGATGGTCAGCAGCACCCCCGGCACCAGGAACAGGAAGCCCGCGACCAACCAGCGCCGGCGCACCGCCTTCGGGTCGGCGGTGAACCACCCCACGGCCGTCACGTGCTTGTACAGCAGGTCCTGGACCTTCGACATCGACGAGGCGAACGTCGTACGCAGGTCGGAGAGCTTCACGGCCGCGCGACCCTCGAAGACCTCTGCGAGCAGCGTCGCCTCGAACGGCAGCAGCTCCGGGCCCGACTCGCGCAGCCGCACGAGGGTCCAGTCCTTGACCTTCTTCTTCGGGTTCGAGCGCGGGACCTCCTCGATGCGCAGGTACCCGCGCACCGCCAGGTCCACCAGCGTGGCCGTCACGTCGACCGGGTCGGCCACCTCGTCGACCAGGGTGCCGACCTCACCGGCACGCACGTCGTCCGGCGGCGTGAACTGCACGGACACCGGCTCGCGCCCGTCCCGGAACCCCGTCGCGACCGCCTGGCCGGGCGCCGGGTGCAGCCCCGGCGTCAGGCCCAGGTACGCCTGGTCGCGCCCGTGGCGCCGCACCCGCCGGATCACCAGGAACGTCCCGACCGCAGCCACCACCAGGGAGACACCGCCCAGCGGCGTGACCGGACGCAGCGGCATCAGCTCGTCGTACGCCGGACCGAGGATCGGTGCCGCGTCGTACGTCCCGCCCGGCCAGCCCGTCACCACCGTGAACGAGTCGCCCGCCTGGACCGTGCCCTGCCGGAACACCCCCGCGCCGTCGACCACCGAGGCCGAGTCGCACGGCGTCGTCGACCCCGATGGCCCCACGAAGCAGACCGCACCCTCGGCCGCGACCGGGCCCGTGACCTGCACGCTCAACCCCGAGATCGGGATGTCCCACGAGCCGATGACGTCCCAGTACAGCTCGTCGCCCGAGTGCTGCTCGTTCGCCGGGTTCACCCAGCCGTCGACCGTGTACGCGATCCGGTACGTCTGCACGCCCTGCACGTCGTCGACGTCCTCGTCGCCCACCCGGATCGTCATCACCCGGTTGTCGTCCGAGACGTCCAGGTTCGCCGGGGCGCCCGTGCTGCTCGACGCCGTCACGTCCGTGATCTCGTACAGCCGGTCCTGCCCGCTGTCCGTCCCCTGCCGGATCGGCAGCGTCAGGTACGGGCCGTGACCCGGGTCGTCACCGAAGTCGAAGTCGAGGTCCAGCACCACGTGCGCGACACCGTCGGTGTCCAGGTCGACCGTGACGTCGTAGCGGACGATCTCCCGCCCGCTCGTCACGTCCGGCACCGCCACGGGCGCTGCGGCCGGCACGGCCGCGCCCCCCACCACCGGCACGACGACCGGCGACGCCGGCGCCGACGCGCCGACCAGCAGGACGGCAGCCGCCGCACCCACCAGCGCACCGAGCACCCGGCGGGCGCGCGGGCCCGCCACCGACCGCAGCCGCGTCACCGGTCGCGCCGCTCGCGGATCGCCCGCTCGGACTCCAGGTTGTCCTGCCGTTCGCGCAACGCCTGCCGCTTGTCCCAGTCCTTCTTGCCGCGGGCGAGCGCGATCTCGACCTTCACGCGCCCGTCGAGGAAGTACAGCTGCAAAGGGACGATCGTCTGGCCCTTCTCGCGCGTCTTCGACTCCAGCCGCTCGATCTCCTCGCGGTGCAGCAGCAGCTTGCGCTTGCGCCGCGGCGCGTGGTTCGTCCAGGTGCCCTGCGCGTACTCGGAGATGTGCGCGCCCATCAGCCACGCCTCGCCGCCCTCGACCTCGCACCAGGAGTCGATCAGCGACGCCCGGCCGGCGCGCAACGCCTTCACCTCGGTGCCGCTGAGCACCAGGCCGGCCTCGAACACGTCCTCGATCGTGTAGTCGTGACGGGCCTTGCGGTTCGACGCCACGAGCTTGCGCCCCGCCTCCTTGGCCACGGCTCACGTCCTCCTTCGTCACGCACCGGGCGGCCTCGTGCCGTGGTGCAGGGGTGGGCGCCGGTGTCACGTCGCCGACCGTCGAGCCTACCGGCCCGCACCGGCGCGACCGAGAGCAATACCGACCCCGGCGTCGACGGGCTACAGGCCGAGCAGCGGGCGCGGGTTCACCGTCGCGCCGTTCACGTACACCTCGAAGTGCAGGTGGCAGGCAGCCGACGTCCCCGTGTTGCCCGAGTAGCCCAGCAGCTGCCCCTGCGAGACCGACTGCCCCGCGCTCACCACGAACGACGTCATGTGGTTGTAGCTGCTCATCAGGGAGTTGCCCCGGTAGAACCCGTGGTCGACCATCACCTGGTTGCCGAACCCGTACCGCGACTTGGCCCACACCACGGTGCCGTCGCGGCCCGCGTAGATCGGCGTCCCGCAGTACGTGCGCAGGTCGATCCCCGCGTGCAGACGCACGTACCCCAGGGTCGGGTGCAGGCGCATGCCGTACTCGGACGTCACGTAGATCGGGCTGATGCTCGTCGGGTTGCCGAACAGCGCACCGCTGACCGAACCCGTCGGCGCCTGGTTGGCCGAGTCGCGCGCCCGCTGCTCCGCGATGATCGCGTTCAGCTCGCTCTCCACCGCCGAGCGCTCCGCGTCGATCTTCGCCAGCTGCGCCTCGATGTCCGCCCGCTGGCTCTCCAGCGCCGCCTTCTTCGCGGTCTGCTGCGCGACCAGGTCGTCGATCGCCGCCTTCGCCGCGGTGGCCTCCTGCCGGGCGGCATCCGCCTCGGCGACCTTGGCGTCCGCCTCCGCCTTCAGCTCCGCGATCCGCTCCTTGACCGCGGTCAGGCGGGCCTGCGAGCTGCGGTTCGCCGACTCGATCGCGCTCAGCTCGTCGAGCACCTGCGACTGCGTGCGCAACGCGGTCGACAGCAGCCCGTAGCGCTGCACGAAGTCCTCGCTGCTCTCCGCCCCGAGCACCACGTCCAGACCCGAGGCGTCCGTCCCCGACTTGTAGGCCTCCCGGGCCATCTGCCCGATCGCCGCCCGGATCTGCGTGGCCCGGTCGTCGTCCTGCGCGATCGTCGTCACGACCGCCTGCTCCTCGTCCTGCGCCGCCTGCAGCCGGTCGGCGATCAGGGCCTGCTCACGCTGGGCCTTCGCCAGCGCCTCCGCGGCCGCATCCACACGCGCCTGCGCGGCCGGCAGCTGCGCCTCGACCGCGATCAGGTCCGCAGCGGCCTGCTGCGCCGCCCCGTCGAGCTCCTCGAGCTGGGCCTCGGCCGCCTCACGTGCGGCATCGGCCGCGTCCGCCCGCGCCTGCGCCGCCTCCCGCTTGTCGTCCAGGTCGTCCGCCCCGGCCGGGGACGCGACCGCCGCCGAACCGACCACCAGCAGGACCAGGAGGGCGGACAGCAGCCGCTTGCGCTTGGGCGTCATGTCAGACCTTCGTGTAGCGGCTCAGGGTCACCAGCGACGACACGGCCGCCAGGCCGATCGCCACCGCGAGCAGGATCGGCGCGATCGCCCACACGTCCGAGGCGTCCACGTACGGCACCCAGGTCAGCGAGCTGCCCAGCCACTCCTTGACGATGTACTCCACGCCCAGCCACAGACCGCCGATCGCCATCGCGGCACCGACCGTCGCCGCGATCGCCCCCTCGAGCATGAACGGCAGCTGGATGAACAGCGTCGAGGCGCCGACCAGCCGCATGATGCCCGTCTCCCGGCGACGGCTCAGCGCCGACAGCCGGATCGTCGTCGTGATCAGCAGCACCGCCGCGAGCAGCATCACCGCCGCCAGGCCACCGGCCAGCAGCGTCGCCCGGTTCAGCACGAGGAACAGCTGGTCGAACAACCGGCGCTGGTCCTGCACGTCCTCCACGCCCTGCCGCCCCGCCACCACGTCCGCAACCACCTGGTACTTCTGCGGGTCGGTCAGCTTGATGCGGAACGAGGAGTTCATGTCGTCGGCCGTCGTGGCCGCCGCCCAGAACTGGTCGCCGAACTGCTTCTGGAACGAGGTGAACGCCTCCTCCTTGGACTCGAAGAAGATGTCCTGGATGAAGGGCTTGATCTCCGGCGCGTCGAGCGCCGCCTGGATGTCCGCCTTCTGCGCCTCGGTGACCTCACCGCTCGCACACGTCGGCTCGGCCGAGTCGCGCGGGCAGAGGAAGACCGACACCTCGACCTTGTCGTACCAGTCGTCCTTCATCTTGCCGATCTGCGTCTGCAGCAGCGCGGCCGAACCGACGAATGTCAGGGACACGAAGGTCACGAGGATGACCGAGACGGTCATCGACAGGTTCCGGCGCAGGCCGATCCCGATCTCGGACAGGATGAACTGGAGTCGCACGTCCCGGCCCCCTCAGCGGTCCGAGCC
Source organism: Cellulomonas soli (assembly GCF_013409305.1). Taxonomy (GTDB): domain Bacteria; phylum Actinomycetota; class Actinomycetes; order Actinomycetales; family Cellulomonadaceae; genus Cellulomonas; species Cellulomonas soli. Next base: position 224,205 of record NZ_JACBZJ010000001.1, read on the forward strand.
GTACACGCCGCGCGACTGGTCGCGGACGAGCTCACCGGTCGACAGCTCGATCACGCGCTTGCGCATCTGGTCGACGATCTCGTCGTCGTGCGTGGCCATCACCACGGTCGTGCCCGTGCGGTTGATCCGGTCGAGCAGGCGCATGATCCCCAGGGAGGTCGTCGGGTCGAGGTTGCCGGTCGGCTCGTCGCACAGCAGGATCGGCGGCCGGTTCACGAACGCCCGCGCGATCGCCACGCGCTGCTGCTCACCACCGGACAGCTCGTGCGGGCGACGCTTCTCCTTGCCCGCCAGGCCCACCATCTCCAGCACGTCCGGCACGGTCGTCAGGATGTGGTGGCGCGGCTTGCCGATCACCTGCAGCGCGAACGCCACGTTCTCGAACACCGACTTGTTCGGCAGCAGCCGGAAGTCCTGGAACACCGCACCGATCTGCCGGCGCAGCTGCGGCACCTTCCAGCCCGACAGCGACCCGAGCTCCTTGCCCGCCACGAACACCTTGCCGGCCGTCGCCCGCTCCTCGCGCAGCACGAGCCGCAGGAAGGTCGACTTGCCGGAGCCGGACGCACCGACGAGGAACACGAACTCGCCGCGCTCGATGTCCAGGGACACACGGTCCAGGGCAGGCCGGGCGCCGCGCGCGTAGACCTTGGTGACGTTCTCGAGTCGGATCACTGCACTCTGGGCCAGGTCTCGGGATCAGGGCGGGTGCTGCTGCTGGCCTCGACGAGACTAGGCACCCGTTCGGAGCAGTCGGGCCGTGACACGCCGGTCCCCCGCCGGGTCACAGGAACCCCTGCTCACCGGTCGCCTCCCATATCGGGTCACAGCGGGCGCGAGCCCGCGGACGCGGACCCGGACCCGGGCCCGAACGGGGACAGGGACGCGGACTGGGGCTGGGACGCGCGCAGGATCAGGCGTCCGCGACCTGCTGCCCGCGACGCCAGCGGATGCCGGCCTCGAGGAACCCGTCGATGTCACCGTCGAACACCGCCGAGGTGTTGCCGACCTCGTACTCCGTGCGCAGGTCCTTGACCATCTGGTACGGGTGCAGCACGTACGAGCGCATCTGGTCGCCCCAGCTGGCCTTGATGTCGCCCGCCATGGCCTTCTTCGCCGCGTTCTCCTCGGCCTGACGCACGAGCAGCAGGCGCGACTGCAGCACGCGCAGGGCGGCCGCGCGGTTCTGGATCTGCGACTTCTCGTTCTGCATCGACACGACGATGCCCGTCGGGATATGCGTCATGCGCACCGCGGAGTCGGTCGTGTTGACCGACTGGCCACCCGGGCCCGACGAGCGGAACACGTCGACCTTGATCTCCGACTCGGGGATCTCGATCGAGTCGGTCTGCTCGATGAGCGGGATGACCTCGACCGCCGCGAACGACGTCTGGCGGCGACCCTGGTTGTCGAACGGCGAGATGCGCACCAGGCGGTGCGTGCCGGCCTCGACGGACAGGTGCCCGAACGCGTACGGCACCTTCACCTCGAACGTCGCCGACTTCAGGCCCGCCTCCTCCGCGTAGGAGGTGTCCAGCACCGACGTCGGGTAGCCGTGCCGCTCGGCCCAGCGCAGGTACATGCGCATGAGCATCTCGGCGAAGTCGGCGGCGTCGACGCCACCCGCACCCGAGCGGATCGTCACGACGGCCTCGCGCTGGTCGTACTCGCCCGCGAGCAGCGTGCGGACCTCGAGCTCACCGAGGTCCTTGCGGATCCCGAGCAGCTCGTTCTCGGCCTCGGCAAGGGTGTCGGCGTCGCCGCCGTCCTCGGTGGCCATCTCGACGAGCGTCTCGAGGTCGTCGATGCGCCCCCGCAGCTTCTGCACGCGGTCCAGCTCCGACTGCGCGGCCGACAGGGCGCTGGTGACCTTCTGCGCCGACTCGGGGTCGTCCCACAGGTCCGGCGCCGACGCCTGCTCGGAGAGCTCGGCGATCTTGGCGCGCAGGGCGGTCGGGTCGCTCACCGCCTGGATGGAGTCCAGGGTGGTGCGCAGATCACGGAGCTCGGCGGGGAAGTCGGTGGTGGCCACGACCGTCCAGGCTACCGGTCCGACGGCCCCGAACCCGCCTCAGGAGGCCCGTGCGGACGACTCGGCCTCGATCGTCACGCCGCCCGACCACGGCGCGAGCACCCAGCCGAGCAGCGGAGGACGTACGACCGCCGCGAGACGGACCGTCGCGGTGCGCCCGTCCGGCGTGCCCGCCTCGACCACGGCGAACTGCGCCCAGCGGGAGGTCTCGGCAGCGTCGGCGGCCACGTACCGGGCGACCTCGTCCTGCACCTGCGCGTCACGCAGCGGAAGGCCGTCGCCGACCAACCCCTGCCCGACACCGGCGCCGAAGTACTGCTCGCTCGACAACGCGTCCGCCGCGTCGAGCGCCGCCAGGTCGGCCAGCGCGACCAGTCTCTTGCGCTCCAGATGCACCCCGGTGGCCGACACCACGACGACCACGAGCATGAGGGCGACCGCGACGAACCCGATCGTCAGCAGCGTCACCTGCCCGTCGTCGCCCCGCAGCCGACGAGCGAGCGCGCCCCCGAGCCTCCGAGGCGTGGGCGCGCTCACGGCGCCGCCCGGTACGCGTCGACCGGGGCCGTCCGCTCCGCGCTCACGGGCACCTCGAGCGGCACCACCGAGCGCACGAAGGACGGCACGAACGGCAACGGCACCAACACCTGCACCCGGGCCACCGCCTCGCTGCCGGGCTCCAGGCACGGCACCGACGTGCACGTGAGGGTCAGCGCGTCCTCGGGGGCGTCGTCGAAGCCCTGATCCTCCAACGCGAGCCCGACCGAGGCGACCGCGCGTGCAGCGCCCTCGTCCGGCTCGTCCGCGACCACGTACGCCCGTGCCGCCGTCCGGGCTGCGCCCTCCACGGCGAACGTCGCCGCCTGCACACGCCCGAGAACCAGGACCAGGTACACCAGCGGCACGAGCAGCACCACCGACACCGCGAGGAACTCCAGCACGGCCGAGCCTTCGTCCTCAGCCTGGGCGAACCCCTCGCCCCGCAGACGGATCGCGCCGACCACGCGACGCAACCGCCCGGTCACGGACCCTCCACGAGGGCGTGGCCGACCACCGACAGCCTGCCCGCGGGCCCGATCAGCCCCACGACCGGCAGCGGCGCCGAGACCCGCACCTCGATCACGTCGAGCCCGTCGCGCGTGGTCCGCACGGCCGTGACGTCGTCCGCATACCCCGCCGACAGCGACTGCGAGACCAGCAGGCGCGTGCGCTCCACCCCGTCGTCCGCGGTCCGGCCCTGCACCGCCGCGTACCGGGCACCCTCCGCCGCGCAGTCGACGAGCGTGTTGCGCACGTGCTGGGCGAGCGTCAGCTGCAGCACCGCGACGAACAGCAGCGTCAGCAGGCCGCCGACGAGCGCGAAGTCGACGATCGCCGAACCCGCGTCGTCGGTCAGGGCGCGCCGGGGCCCGAGACCGAGGCGATCGCGTCCGTGAACACCTTCTGCAGTGCCGGTCCCGCCACGAGCCACAGGGCCGTGACCAGACCGGCGGTCATCAGCGTCACCAGAACCCAGCCGGGGACGTCGCCCCGCTCGCGGCCCTCCGCCGTGACGCGGTCTGCCAGGCGACGGCCGGCCAGGTGCACCCTCACGGGCAGTGCACGCAGTCGGGACAAGGTCATGAGGGTCCTCCTCGCAGGGGTGGCGACGGGTGCCGCCGGGAACGGGGTCAGGGCCGGGACAGCACGTGGAGCGCCGGCAGATGGGGAGCCGGCCGACGGCAGCCGTCACAGGCCCACCTGAAGCACGACGGCGCTCGGGAACACGGCGAAGAGCACGGTCACCGGCAGGATGAGGAAGACGACGGGCACCATCATCTGGACCTCCTTGCGCCCACCCGCCTCCATGAGCGCCCGGCGACCCTCCTCGCGGACGTCCTGGGCCTGCGCCCGCAGCACGTCTGCCAACGGGGTGCCGCGCTCGATGGCGACCGAGACCGCCTCGGCGAACCGTGAGAGCGCAGGCAGGCCGGTCCGGTCGGCGAGCCGGTCCAGTGCGAGGGTCAACGGTGCGCCCGCCCGCGTGTCTGCGAGCGTGCGGCCGAGCTCACGGCTCAGCTCGCCGTGCGTCGAGCGCACCACACGTTCCAGCGCCCCTGCCGCACCCTCCCCGGCGCCCACCGCGAGCGCGAGCAGCTCGGCGACCGTCGGCATCTCGGCGAGCATGCGCGCCTCCCGTGCCCGCACCTGCCGGGTGAGCGCCCAGTCGCGCGCCAGCGCGCCGGTCAGCCCGGCGAGCGCCACGAGCACGGCGAGCACCACCGGCGACGACCCCCGTGTCGTGGCCAGCACGAGGGCGAGCCCGAGACCGGCAGCCAGACCGAGCGCTCCCCAGACGACCTGACCCGCACGGAACTGCTCGACCGTCTCGGGCCGACCCGCCCGGACCAGCCGCGCCTTCAGGTCGGCGGCCGGCGAGCCGATCCGTGCGACCAGCCGCACCCCGTCGGCCATCACCGGGGCGATGACCCGTTCGACCGTCGGGAACGGAGACCGGGCCGACGGCGCCCGCAGCAGACCCGACGTCGTCCGGCGCGGGCGCAGGTAGGGCGCCAGCCGCTGGTCGAGGGTGATCCGACGCCCCCGGATGCTCCACACGACGAGCAGCACGCCGCCGCCCGCGAGCAGCCCCACGAGCGCACCCACCGCCGACGGGCTCATCGCAGCACCCGCGGGTCCTCGGGCAGCCGGGCCACCCGGAGCATGACGGCGTACGCGACGACCGTGCACGCCCCGCCCGCGACCAGCACGACGAAGCCCGCGACCGTGTCGTACGCCCGGGCGGCCTCCGGCCGGGTCGCCAGGAGCGCGAGCACGATCCACGGTGCGGCCACCGCGAGCCGGGCGGCGTACACGGTCCAGCTCTGGCGCGCCTCGAGCTCGCCGCGCGTGCGCAGGTCCTCGCGCAGGAAGGTCGACAGCGTCCGCAGCAACCGGCCCAGGTCGGTGCCGCCGACGTCGCGCGTCAGCCGCAGCGCCTCCACGATGCGGTCCGCCACCGGGTCGGCCAGGCGCGCCTTGAGCGCATCGAGGCTCTCCCCGAACCGACCCGTCGCCCGGTAGTCCTCGGCGAACGCCAGGAACGGGACCCGCAGCTCGAGCGGCCCGCGCTCACCGATCTGCGCGACGGCCTCGGGCAGCGAGAGCCCCGCACGGATGCCCGAGCCCAGGTGGTCGACCACCTCGGGCCACAGAGCCCGCAAGCGCGCGAGCCGACGGCGCGCACGCCCTCGCACGAGTGCCCAGGGGCCGGCCGCACCGAACGCCGCGAAGCAGACCGCGATCGCGGCCGTGCGCGTCACCGCGAGCGCGAGCACCAGCACGACCAGGGCGGTCGCGACGCTCGTCAGCACGAGGCCACGCGGGGTGGCGCCCACCATGCCGGCCTGGATGAGGGTGTCCTGCGTGCGCTGCTGCCAGGCGGTCACCCGCCCGCCAGGCCTCGGCGGATCGGCCCAGAACGACCACCACACGCAGGCCAGACCCGCCCCGAGCAGCAGCCCGACGACGACGCCCACGCCTCAGACCCGTCCCTGCAGCAGGCCGGGCAGGTCCACGCCGAGCCGGGCGAACCGCTCGACGTGCGGCGGGTACCCGTCGGCGCGCACGAGGCGCCCGTCGCGGGTCGCGTAGATCTCGGCGGCCTCGACCACGCCCTGCTCGACCCGGCCGGGCACGGCCAGCACCTCACGCAGCCGGCGACGACCCGAGACGTCCACGTCCAGGTGCACCACGAGGTCGACCGCAGAGGCGACCGTCGGCACCACGAAACGGTCCGAGACGTTCTCGCCCGCGAGCAGCGGCAACGTGCACAGCTTGGTGAGCGCCTCGCGGGCCGAGTTCGCGTGCAGCGTGCACATCGCCGGCACGCCGGCGTTGAGGGCGATGAGCAGGTCCAGCGCCTCGGCCTCGCGCACCTCGCCGACCAGCAGCCGGCTCGGGCGCATGCGCAGCGCCTCCTTCACCAGGCGGCGCAGCGGGATCTCGCCCGTGCCCTCCAGGTTCGGCTGGCGGCACTGCATCGCGACCCAGTCGCGGTGCTCGAGACGCAGCTCGAACACCTCTTCGCACGAGATGACCCGCTCACGCGCCGGGATCGCGCCGCCGAGCGCGTTGAGCATCGTCGTCTTGCCCGCCTGCGTCGCCCCCGAGACGAGGATGTTCAGGCCTGCGCGCACCGAGGCGTTGAGGAAGGTTGCGACCGCAGGGGGCATCGAGCCGAGCGCGACGAGGTCGTCGAGCGCCTTGGCCCGCACCACGTACTTGCGGATGTTCACCGACCAGTGCCGCCGCGTGACGTCGGGGATGACGGCGTGCAACCGCTCCCCGCCCGGCAGGCTCGCGTCGACGAACGGGCTGGACAGGTCGAGGCGCCGCCCGGACACCTTGAGCATCCGCTCGACCAGGTCACGCACCTGACCGTCGGTGAGGATCGTGGTCGTCAGCTCCGGCTCACCGCGCCGGGCGACGAAGACCTGCGTCGGGGAGTTGATCCAGATCTCCTCGACCTCCGGGTCGTCGAGATAGCGCTGCAGCGGGCCGAGCCCGGCGACCGCGTCGACGACGGCCTTGTGCACGGCCACCTGGTCGACCAGCGGGGGCACCGCACCGACGACCGAGCGCTCGTCGTAGTCGGCGATCGCGTCCGTGACGAGGGCGACCACGCCGGCCCGGTCCCGTACCGGGTCGACGCCACGGCGACGGATGAGCTCGCGGACCTCGTGCTCGAGGATCGCCACGCCTTCCATGCCACCACCCGCCCCTGCTGCCCGTTCCCGTCCGCGCCGCCCGCGCTCGGGGGCGGTGACGTGGATGTCCGTTTTCTCCCGCTTCGCGCTCGCACACTAGAGCACCGGCCAGGCGCCGACACCCCTGCGTCCACAGACATGACCCGACCGGGTGAACGCCGGGCCGCAGGTCACGACCCGAGGCCTGCGCGCGCACGCGCGACCGGGACTACCGTGGAGATGCAGCCCGGCAGCGTCACCGCACCGGCGACGCCCCCCTGCACGTGGCGAAGAGGGTGTCGCGATGAAGCGCTTCTTCACGATCCTGTGCACGCTCCTTCTCGCAGCGACGGGTGCGCTCGCAGCCACCCCCGCCGAGGCCAGGAACCCGTACTGCGGGATCCGGTGGGGCTCGCTCGAGAAGACCGCGGAAGGAACCGCGAACGGCTCGCTGCTCGGAGTGCGCGCCGGGAGGCACAGCTGCTACGACCGGCTCGTGATCGACGTGGCCGGGGACGTCAGCGGGTACACCGTGGCGTACTACGGCAGCGAGGAGATGGGGATCTTCGACGGCTCGAGCTCGGCCGGTCCCCCGCTGCGCGGTGGTGAGCTGCTCGCGATCCGGGTCGAGCTGGCCACGACGGACGCCGCCGGCAATCCGACGTACGACCCGCGGTGGCACTACACGGACGAGCTGGTGGACGTCTCGAAGTTCCGGACCTTCCGGCAGGTCGCCGGCGGTTCCGGGTACCAGGGGTACGTGATCATGGGCATCGGGGTGCGCGCCCGCCTCCCGTTCCGGGTGTTGACGCTCGACGGTCCGGGTGACGGCTCACGTCTCGTGATCGACGTCGCCCACCGGTGGTGAGGCGTCGCGGACCAGGGGCCGACCAGCGGCCGAGCAGGGGCCGATGACCCGCTCCGCGGTTGCCGCGCGGCAGGGCCGACGTACCGTGAGAGCCGGAGCGTCGGCGCGTCGACGCCCGACCTGCGGACCACGGAGCCGTCCATGACCTCGCACACGACCGAGCGCGATGTCGGCGGGGACCATCTGCACCTCGTGCACGTCCTGGACGCGACGCGGCCGCGGGTCTTCCGCCACCTGGTCGAGCCGGACCTGGTCGCCCGCTGGGTCGGCCCGCACTCGGCGCGCGTGCCGGTCGAGCAGGTCGTGCTCGAACCGTTCCCGGGCGGCCGCTGGGAGTTCGTGGCGGTCGACGTGGCCACCTCGACCGCGTACCCCGTCTCCGCACGTGTCGCCGAGATCGACCCCCCACGGCTGCTGGTCTGCCACGAGCTCGACGCGGACACCGACGACCCGGTGCAGAGCGCCCTGAACCTGCGCATCGAGCTGTTCGAGGACGGCGACGCGCGGACCCGGATCGAGGTCCGGCAGGGCCCGTTCCTCAGCGGCACCACGATGGCCGAGGACAGCGCGGAGGTGTGGGTGCAGTCGCTCGAGAAGCTCGACGCCCTCCTGGAGCAGACGGCCTGAGGCATGGGGTCCCAGATCCGTCCTCGTCGACCCGGGACCCACGGCCAGTACCGTGTGAGCGTGAACACCCCCTTCCCTACCGGCACCCAGCACACGCTCGTGCACGGCACGCACCGCGCGGTCGTGGCCGAGGTCGGCGCCAGCATCCGCACGTACTCCGTCGACGGCCGTGACGTCGTCCTGCCGTTCGAGGAGACCGCCCTGGCCCCGGCGTTCTCGGGCGCCGTCCTGGCGCCGTGGCCGAACCGGTTGCGCGACGGCCTCTACCGCTACGAGGGCACCACCTACGAGGTGCCGCTCACCGAGCACGACCGGCAGACCGCGCTGCACGGCCTGGTGGCGTACGCGCGGTTCACACCGCCGACGGACGCGCCGCCGACCGCCTCGACCGTGACTCTCGAGCACGACCTCGTGCCGACCCCGGGGTATCCCTGGGCCCTGCGCGTGCGGGTCACCTACACGCTGTCGGACGCCGGCCTGCGCGTGCACGTCGCGGCGACCAACCTCTCGCAGGCGACCGCGCCCTACGGCGTCGGTTTCCACCCGTGGCTCTCGCCGGGGGCGGCGAGCGTCGACGAGTGCACGCTGCGCGTCGACGCGCTGCGGCACGTCACGGTCGACGAGCGGCTCCTGCCGACCGGCACGGAGCCCGTCGCGGGCCCGTTCGACCTGCGCGCACCCACCCTGCTGCAGGGCATCGCCCTGGACGACGCGTGGGTCGACGTGACGCGCGACGAGGACGGGCTGTCCTGGATCCAGCTGGCCGCGCCGGACGGTCGGACGGCCGCGCTGTGGTCGGACGCGTCGATGGACACCTGGCAGGTCTGCACCGGCGACGGCATCCCGCGCATCGAGCGCCGGGGCGTGGCGGCCGAGCCGATGTCGTGCATCGCCGACGCGTTCCGGACGGGTGACCGTCTCGTGGACCTCGCACCGGCGACGACGCACGAGGTGACCTGGGGCCTGACCCTGCTCTGATCCCGCTCGCTGCACGAACGACGACGCCCGCGCTCCCCCAGGGGGCGCGGGCGTTCACGTCGCGGTTCGCGGTCAGGAGGGTGCGGACGTCCGGCGGTCAGCCGTAGTACTCGCCGTCCTCCTGGACGCCCTTGGTGTACTCCCAGTGCCAGCGTTCGTAGGGGCCGCTGCCGCCGGGCTTGGCCCAGTCCGGGTTCTCCCACCCGTAGATGGCCGCGTTCTCGTTGAGCCACGTCCACTTCGCGCCGGTCGTCTCGCTGCCGCAGAGGTCGACCGCGAGACCCCACCCGTGGTTGCTCTTGCCGGGCGCCGCGGCGAGGCTGCCCTTGGCCGCCTTGACCGCACGCTGCTCGGCGAGGGTCCGGTAGCCGGAGGACAGGCACATGTCGGCGCCGAACCGGGCGACGAAGGCCTCGTTGAACTCGGCGAGCGAGACGGCCGCGTCGGCGCGCATCTTGGTCTGGCCGTCCCACAGCGTGCACAGGTCGGCGGCGGCCAGCTGACCGTTCGACCCGGCGGCGCGCTGCGAGCCGTCGCAGCCCGGCAGCGCCTCTCGCAGCTCGGCGCGGCTGGCGGTGGTGTCGGTGCGCTCCCCGCCGTCGGCCGACACGAGCGAGGCGGGCGGCAACGAGGACAGGCCCGTGGCCGTCAGGGCGTTGAGCGTGGTGGGCAGGGTCGCGTCGGCGAGGGCGTCGGAACCGTAGGCCTGGCCGCCGAGGATGTCGGAGTGGGTGACCGGCACGACCACCGTGACGCCGACGAGGGCACCGAGGACACCGAGTCGGGCCACGCCCTTGCGGCGCTTCTCGCGCGAGCGGGCAGCGGCACTGACCTCGGCGCGCACCGAGGCTGCGCCGGCCTTGACCGCGCGGGAGGACGGCTGGTGCGCACGACCGGTGCGGCGCGCGGGCTCGTCAGCGGCGATCTCGGCGACCGGGTCGTGCCGGTCGGGCGCGGCGAGGGGGTGAGCGCCGGCGTACGGCGCGGCGGGGGGCATCGCGGCGGCGGGAGGCGTCGCAGCGGTGACGGACGCCTGCTCGTGCACGGCCACGGGTGCCGGGGTCTCGAAGCCCGCGAAGCCGGGCGCACCGGAGGTCCTGACCGGGTCGACCGTGGGGCGGGCGTAGGACGGCACCCGCGCGGTCCGCTGGGCCTGGGCCGACCCGGCGAAGGGTGCCGCCGATGCAGCGAACTGTGCAGCCGGGGCGACGGGCGTCGGTGCCGCCGTGGCCTGCTCGGGCTGTGCGCGCCGCTCCGCCTCACGGCGGCTGCGGCGGGTCGGGGCCGCGGGCTGCACGTCGTGCTGCTGCACCGGCACCTCCGCTCCTCGCCCGGCAGCGGCGCATCCGCTGTCCGTCCGGCATGCGACCCGCAGGTGTCCGCCATGCGAATGCCGCGTGTCACGCCGACCTGAACTGTCACGAAACCATAACGGGTGACGGTCGCGCTTCCAAGCCCCTGAACGTCCGTCCAACGTGCGTTTCGGACATACCTCCCGGGTGAAGCGACGACACGCCGGTCGACACGCCGCGCAGTGCTGTGACCTGCACCACTACCGGGTCGACGTCACATCCGTCCGCCCTGGTCGCAGACCCGCGCGATCACCGCAGCTGGTCGCGCTGCATCGCATCGCGCACCTCACCGACGAGCTCCTCGAGGATGTCCTCGAGGAACACGACCCCGACGGTCTCCCCGTCGACGTCGACGCGCGCCAGGTGCGACCCGGACCGCTGCATCGCGGCGAGCGCGTCCTCGACCTCGTCCTGCGGGGCGACGACCGCCAACGAACGCACGCGCCACACCGGCACCGGCTGGTCCCGCGACTCGTCGTCGGCGTAGAGGACGTCCTTCAGGTGCAGGTAGCCGCTGAAGACCCCGTCGTCGCGCACCGGGAACCGGCTGTACCCGGTCCGCGCGACCAGGCGCTCCAGCTCGGCCGGCGTGACGCCCGCCGGCGCGGGCACCAGGTCCCCGACCGCCACCATCACGTCGGCCGCGGTGCGGTCCGAGAACTCGATCGCACCGGTCAGCAGGCCCTGACGGTCCTCGAGCAGACCCTCCGCCTGCGACCGCTCGACGATCGAGTGCACCTCCTGCGCGGTGAACGCCGAGGACACCTCGTCCTTCGGCTCCACCCCCGCAGCGCGCAACGCGTGGTTGGCGATCCAGTTCAGGCCCGAGATGACCGGCCGGACGGCGCGCGCGACCCACACCAACGGCGGGCCGAACAGCAGGACCGCACGGTCGGGGCCGGCGACGGCGAGGTTCTTCGGCACCATCTCGCCGAGCACCACGTGCAGGTACACCACGACCGCGAGCGCGACGACGAACGCGATCGGGTGCGCGAGGTCCTCGCTGACGCCCAGCGCGTGCAACGGGTCGGAGATGAGGTGCGCGATCGCCGGCTCGGCGACGACACCCAGGCTCGTCGAGCACACGGTCACACCCAGCTGCGCGGCCGCGAGCATGAGCGAGACGTGCTCCATCGCCCACAGCACCGTGCGGGCACGCCGGTCACCGGCAGCCGCCAACGGCTCGATCGAGGACCTGCGGGCCGAGATGATCGCGAACTCCGCACCGACGAAGAACGCGTTCGCGGCCAGCAGGACGACCGCCAGCAGGAGAGCAGCCGTCGCGTTCACGCCCCACCACCCCCGGGCCGGGCCTCACCGGGCAGGTCGGGTCCGTCCGACCCCACCGACGGCGGCTCGTCGTCGCCCGACTCGGCGCGCACACGCAGGCGCTCCACGCGACGTCCCGCCATCTGCTCCACGTGCAGCAGGACCCCGTCGACCAGCACCTCGTCGCCCACCGACGGCACCCGCCCGAGCTCGGACATCACCAGGCCGCCCAGCGTCTCGTAAGGGCCGTCGTCGCTCACGCGCAGACCCGTGACCTCGGTCAGCTCGTCGGGGCGCAGGATGCCCGGCAGCAGCCACGAGCCGTCGGCCCGCCGTGCCGTCCGGGTGCGTCGCCGGTCGTGCTCGTCGGCGACGTCACCGACCAGCTCCTCGACGACGTCCTCGAGCGTCACGACACCGGAGGTGCCGCCGTACTCGTCGACCACGACCGCCATCTGCAGCCCCTGCTCGCGCAGCTCCACGAGCAGCGGACCCAGGCGCACCGTCTCGGGCACCTGGGGGGCGTCGACCATGAGAGCAGCGGCGGGGACCTCGGCCCGGCGTTCGAACGGCACGGAGATCGCACGACGCAGGTGCACCAGACCGACGATGTCGTCGCTGGACTCGCCGATCACCGGGAAGCGCGAGTGCCCGCTCGTGCGCGCCAGCGCCATGACGTCCGCAGCGGAGTCGTCCCGGCGGACCACGACGAGCCGCAGACGGTCGGTCATCACGTCGACCGCCGTGAGCTCGGCGAACTCGATCGAGTTCGTCAGCAACGTCGCCGTGGACGCCTCGAGCGTGCCGACCTCGGCGGAGCGCCGCACCAGCGCGGCCAGCTCCTGCGGCGAACGACCACCCGAGAGCTCCTCGCGCGGCTCGACCCCGACGCGGCGCAGCAGGGCGTTCGCCGAGCCGTTGAGCACCCCGATCACGGGCCGCAGCGCCGCGGTGAACCCTCGTTGGATCGGCGCCACCACGCGCGCGGTGCCCAACGGGCGACTGAGGGCGAAGTTCTTCGGCACGAGCTCGCCGAAGATCATCGAGAAGCCGTTGACCAGGACCACCGTCAGCAGTCCGGCCACCGCGCCGCCGACGGCGCGGCCCAACGCGGACTCCTCGAGCGGCACCCGCAGCAGCCGGGAGACCGCCGGCTGGGTCGTGTAACCCAGCAGGACCGTCGTGACGGTGATGCCGACCTGCGCGCCCGAGAGCTCGGTGGACAGCCCGCGCAGCGCCCGGAGCACCGACTGCCCTCGCTTGTCGCGCGGGTCGGTGTGCTTCTCGACGAGGGCGGGGTCGAGGGTGACGAGGGAGAACTCGCTCGCGACGAAGACGGCCGTGCCCGCGGTCAGCACGACGCCGAGCACGACGAGCAGCCATTCGGTCAGCACGTCGGCACCCCCGTCGGGGTAGCGATGATCAGGACAGTGGAGGAGCCGGCATGGTCGCTGGCGGACGCGTCGGTCCGGGCAGGACGCCGGCAGCTACTTGAGCTGCTCATGGTCGGGCCATCATACGGGGACCGACGCGCCACGCGGTGAGGCGCCCTCAGTCGCACGCGCAGACACCACGCCGGTGCAGGAGCCCCGAGCGGCACCGTGACAGGAGCGTGTGCCACGCTGACCCCATGGCGCTCACCAGCGGGCCGACGCCGGCCTCCTCCACGACGGTGCTGGTCGTCGAGGACGAACCGGCCATCGCCCAGGCACTCGTGCACCGGCTCTCCTCCGAGGGCTGGAAGGTCCACGCGGTCGGCGACGGTCTCAGCGGTGTCGAGGCGGCAGCCCAGCTGCGGCCCGACGTCGTCGTCCTCGACGTCATGCTCCCCGGCATCGACGGCCTCGAGGTCTGCCGCCGCATCCAGGCGGACCGCCCGGTGCCGGTCCTCATGCTCACCGCACGCGACGACGAGACGGACATGCTGGTCGGGCTGGGCGTCGGCGCCGACGACTACATGACCAAGCCGTTCTCGATGCGCGAGCTGGTGGCCCGGACCAAGGCGCTGCTGCGCCGCACCGAACGTGCGGCGCGGGCGGCCGAGCTGGCGGCGGCCGAGATCCCCGACCCGCCGCTCGTGCTCGGCGACGTGGCGATCGACCGCGCCCAGCGGCGCGTCGTGCGCGGCGAGGACGAGGTCCACCTGACACCGACCGAGTTCGACCTGCTCGTCGCCCTCGCCTCCGCGCCCCGGACGGTGCTGACGCGCGAGCGCCTGCTCGCGGAGGTGTGGGACTGGGTCGACGCCAGCGGGACCCGCACGGTCGACTCGCACGTCAAGGCGCTGCGACGCAAGCTCGGCGCCGACCTCATCCGGACCGTGCACGGCGTGGGCTACGCCTTCGAGCCGGACGACGGCACGCAGGGGCCCGACGACCGGTCTGATGGCCAGTCCGACGACCTGGTCGACGACGACGGCACGGACGAGGCGGCCGGACCGGTCGGGTGAGCACGCCGCGGCACATGCGAGCCGAGCGGCGTCCACGGCTGGACGTGCGCCCGCTGGACAGGCTGCGCTCGATCAAGATCAAGCTGGGCGTGCTCGTCGCGATCACCGTGACCCTCGCCGTCCTCGTCACCTGGTTCGGGCTGTACAACCACCTCGGGCCGCGCTGGACCCTGCCCATCGCGGTGGTCGTCTCGTTGGTGGGCACCCAGTTCCTCGCGCGCGGCATGACCTCGCCGCTGCGGGAGATGACCTACGCGGCGCAGGCGATGGCCTCCGGCGACTACAGCCAGCGGGTGCGTGCCACGAGCCGTGACGAGGTCGGGCAGCTCGCCTCGGCCTTCAACACCATGGCCGAGGACCTCGAGCACGCCGACGTCCTGCGACGTGAGCTCGTCGCGAACGTCTCGCACGAGCTGCGCACGCCGGTCACGGCGCTGCAGGCCCAGCTGGAGAACATCGTCGACGGGGTGAGCGAGGCCGACCCGGCGACCATGCAGGCGGCGCTTGCGCAGACCGAGCGGCTCGGCCGCCTCGTGACCTACCTGCTCGACCTGTCCCGGCTCGAGGCCGGCGACGTCGGACTCGAGGTCGTCGACGTCCCCCTGCGCGACTTCCTGCAGGAGGCCGCCGAGGCCGCCACGCTGGTCGGCGCGGCCAAGGGGCTGACCTTCCCCGTCAAGGTGACCCCGCCCGATCTGACGGTTCCGGCGGACGCCGAGCGGCTCCACCAGGTCGTCGCGAACCTGCTGCACAACGCCGTGCGGCACTCCCCGCGGGACGACGAGGTCCGGCTCGAGGCGTCCCGGCACGGGCACTCCGTGCGGATCGACGTCGTCGACCACGGCCCCGGCATCGCGGCCGACCAGCGCCGACGGGTCTTCGAGCGCTTCGTGCGGGGCAACTCCCCGGCGGTCACCGGTCAGGGCTCGACGGGCGGCACGGGTCTCGGCCTCGCGATCGTGCGCTGGGCGGTCGACCTGCACGGCGGCACGATCGAGATCGCCGACTCCCCTGACGGGTGCACGATGCGCGTCACGCTGCCGGCCCGTCGGTCGGCCTGAGACGCTCCGACCTGCGCGGTCACGGACCGGTGCCTAGGCTCGGCGCATGGCATCGACGCCGCAGCCCCCGCCGGCAGGTCTGCGGGGCGGCACCGACGGGACCGTCGTGATCGACCACCTGAGCAAGCGGTTCGGTCCGGTGCGTGCGGTCGACGACCTGTCGTTCTCCGTGGCTCCCGGCCGGGTCACCGGCTTCCTCGGCCCGAACGGTGCGGGCAAGACCACGACCCTGCGCATGCTGCTCGGCCTGGTGCGGCCCACGTCCGGCAGCGCGACGATCGGCGGCCTCGCGTACGGGCAGATCCCCCGACCGGCCAGGACGGTCGGAGCAGCGCTCGAGGCGGCCAGCTTCCATCCCGGCCGCAGCGCGCTCGACCACCTGCGCGTCTACGCCCCGCAGGTCGGCGTCCCGGACGCCCGCGTGCGTGAGGTCCTGCAGCTCGTCGGCCTGGACGCGGTCGCCGACCGCCGGGTCGGCGGGTTCTCGCTCGGCATGCGGCAGCGTCTGGCGCTGGCCGCGACGCTGCTCGGCGACCCGGCCGTCCTGCTGCTCGACGAGCCCGCCAACGGCCTGGACCCCGAGGGCATCCGCTGGTTGCGCGAGCTGCTGCGTGCCCTGGCCGCCCAGGGGCGCACGGTGCTCGTGTCGAGCCACGTGCTCTCGGAGGTCGAGCAGACGGTCGACGACGTGGTGATCATCGCCCGCGGGCGGCTCGTGCACGCCTCCTCGTTGGCCGGCCTGGCGGGCCTGGCCCGACCCCGGGTGCACGTGGTCTCCCCGGACCCGTCCGCTCTCGCCGCCCTCGTCGAGCGAGCCGGGTGGGCGCCGGTCGGCTCGTCGACGTCCGGGCGGCTGGAGCTCGTGGACGTGCGGGCGGCGACCGTGGGTGCGGCCGCGTTCGCGGCGGGCGTCGAGCTGCACGAGCTGTCGGAGGTGGACGTCGGCCTGGAGGGCATCTTCCTCGAGCTGGTCGGCGAGGCCGGGCCGGTGCCGACCGGTGCCGTCGGCGACACCCAGGGTCGTCACCGCGGGGAGGCCCCGCGATGAGGGCTGCCGTGCGCACCGAGTACCGCAAGGTCGTCTCCACGCGCCTGTGGTGGATCCTGCTGATCGCGATGGCCGTGTACATGGCGTTCCTCGCCGGGGTGATGGCGTGGGCGCTGACCGCCGGCTCCACGACGACCACCGGGCCGGACGGTGGCCAGGAGGACCTCGTGCTCAGCGCCGAGGCGGTCGTCCGGACGGTCTACACGATCGCCGTGTCCTTCGGGTACGTGTTCCCGCTGGTCGTCGGCGCGTTGTCGGTCTCGTCGGAGTACCGGCACCAGACGATCACGCCCACCTTCCTCGCCGAGCCCCGCCGCACGGTCGTCCTGCTGGCCAAGCTGGTCGCAGGTGCCGTGCTCGGCGTGCTGTTCGGCGCGGTCGGCACCGCTGCGACCGTGGCTGCCGGTGCCGGGGTGCTCACCGCCCTGGGTGAGCCGACGATGCTGGACCTGGCCTCCACGTGGCGCACGCTCGGCCTGTCGGTCCTCGCGCTGGCCGTGTGGTCGCTGCTCGGTGTCGCTTTCGGGCTGGTGCTCACCAACCAGGTGGCGGTCGTGGTCGTGCTCCTGGCCTTCACGCAGTTCGTCGAGCCCGTGCTGCGCTTCGTGCTGGCCCTCACCTCCTGGGGCGGCGGGGTGGCCGCCTATCTTCCGGGCGCGGCCGGTGAGGCGATCTCCGGCGGCTCGTTCTACGCCGAGACCGGCCTGTCCGAGCTTCTGCCGTGGTGGCAGGGGCTCCTGGTGCTGCTCGGCTACACCGTGGTGCTCGCTGTCGTGGGTCGGGTCACGACCTTCCGCAAGGACGTCACGTGAGCGGTTTCGCACGGGCGCAGGCCAGTGCCCGACCGCCCCTTGACGTGGGGGCTGGCGGCCCGTTGCCCGGGGTTGACCCGCATGCGCGCAGGAGGTGAAGACGGCGTGGAACACGCCGCTGAACGTCGGTCCGGGGCGGGTTTGCACGGCACTCAGGCCGTAGTGTTGTCATCAACAGAAACCGGAGACGAGGCGGTCACGGACCGCAGCGGAAGTGGGCGATCCCAGCGTGACCCAGAAGGCGGAGCCTGACTCGACCCGTGCCGACTTCGGCGCCAACGAGTGGCTGGTGGACGAGCTCTACGACCAGTACCTCCAGGACAAGAACGCCGTCGACCCGGCGTGGTGGGACTTCTTCGAGGGATACCGACCCGAGGACCGTCGCTCCGACGCCGCCTCCGACGGCACCGGCCCCGCCTCGCCCGCCGCACCGACCTCCGAGACGCCACCGCTCGCCGCCGCACCGGTGACCGCACCGACGCCTTCCGCACCCGTGCCCTCGTCCGCAGCACCCGCACCGGCCTCCACGTCCGGCGACGGGACGGACGGCACCCCGCTCGTCTCCCCCGTCGCGACGGCCGCCACCGCCCCGTACGCCGCAGCCGCCATCGCCGAGGTCGTGAAGGACACCGCCGAGGCCGTCGACGACGTGCAGAAGCTGCGCGGCCCGGCCGCACGCGTCGTGATCAACATGGAGGCCTCGCTCGAGGTCCCGACCGCCACCTCCGTGCGCGCGGTGCCGGCCAAGCTCATGGTCGACAACCGGATCGTCGTCAACAACCACCTGGCCCGCAGCCGCGGCGGCAAGATCTCGTTCACGCACCTCATCGGGTTCGCCCTCGTCGAGGCGCTGGCCGACATGCCGGCGATGAACGCCTCGTACACGCAGGTCGACGGCAAGCCCGGCGTGCTGCAGCCCGCGCACGTGAACCTCGGCCTCGCGATCGACCTGGCCAAGCCCGACGGCACCCGCCAGCTGCTGGTCCCCTCGATCAAGAAGGCCGAGACGCTCGACTTCGCCCAGTTCTGGGCCGCCTACGAGGACGTGGTGCGCCGTGCGCGCGGCGGCAAGCTCGGTGTCGACGACTTCGCCGGCACGACGATCTCGCTGACCAACCCCGGCACGATCGGCACGGTGCACTCCGTGCCGCGGCTCATGCAGGGCCAGGGCACCATCATCGGCGTCGGCGCCATGGACTACCCGGCCGAGTTCGCGGGCACCTCCGAGGACCAGCTCAACCGCATGGGCATCTCCAAGGTGCTCACGGTCACCTCGACGTACGACCACCGGATCATCCAGGGCGCGCAGTCGGGCGACTTCCTGCGCATCCTGTCGCTCAAGCTGCTCGGCGAGGACGGGTTCTACGACCGCGTGTTCGCCTCGCTGCGGGTGCCGTACGAGCCCGTGCGGTGGGTGCGCGACGCCTCGACCGACCCGGACGCGGAGGCCATCAAGCCCGCCCGCATCGGCGAACTGATCCACGCCTACAGGTCGCGCGGCCACCTCATGGCCGACACCGACCCCTTGGCCTACCGCCAGCGCAAGCACCCCGACCTCGACGTGCAGAACCACGGCCTGACGCTGTGGGACCTGGACCGCACGTTCCCGACCGGGGGGTTCACCGGCAAGTCCCGGGCGTCCCTGCGCGAGGTGCTCGGCCTGCTGCGTGACTCCTACTGCCGCACGGTCGGCATCGAGTACATGCACCTGCAGGACCCGCGGCAGCGCCGCTGGCTCCAGGAGCGCCTCGAGTCGGGCTACGCGCGCACGCCGCGCGAGGACCAGCTGCGGATCCTGCGCCGGCTCAACGCGGCCGAGGCGTTCGAGACGTTCCTGCAGACCAAGTACGTGGGCCAGAAGCGGTTCTCGCTCGAGGGCGGCGAGTCGGTCATCGCACTGCTCGACGCGATCCTGTCGAAGGCCGCGAACAACGGTCTCGACGAGGTCGGTGTCGGCATGGCCCACCGCGGCCGGCTCAACATCCTGGCCAACATCGCCGGCAAGTCCTACGCGCAGATCTTCAGCGAGTTCGAGGGCAACCAGGACCCGCGCTCCGTGCAGGGCTCGGGCGACGTGAAGTACCACCTGGGGACCGAGGGCACCTTCACCGCCGCCTCGGGTGCGACGACGGCGGTCTACCTGGCCGCCAACCCCTCGCACCTGGAGGCCGTCGACCCGGTGCTCGAGGGCATCGTGCGGGCCAAGCAGGACCGCATCGACCTGGGCGGCGACGGGTTCTCGGTGCTGCCGATCCTCATCCACGGTGACGCGGCCTTCGCCGGTCAGGGCGTGGTCTTCGAGACCCTCAACCTCGCCCAGCTGCGCGGGTACCGCACCGGCGGCACGATCCACGTGATCATCAACAACCAGGTCGGGTTCACCACCGGGCCCTCCTCCTCGCGCTCCTCGCAGTACGCGACGGACGTGGCCAAGGGCCTGCAGATCCCGATCTTCCACGTCAACGGCGACGACCCCGAGGCGTGCGTGCGGGTCGCCGAGCTCGCGTTCGAGTACCGCGAGCAGTTCGACCGCGACGTCATCATCGACATGGTCTGCTACCGCCGCCGGGGCCACAACGAGGGCGACGACCCGTCGATGACGCAGCCGCTCATGTACAACCTCATCGAGGCCAAGCGTTCGGTGCGCAAGCTGTACACCGAGACGCTGGTGGCGCGCGGCGACATCACGATCGACGAGGCCGAGCAGGCGCTGCAGGACTACCAGGCCCAGCTCGAGCGCGTGTTCGCCGAGACCCGCGAGGACGGCTGGACGCCGCCGCCCGCCGAGACGGTCGCCGGACTGGAACGCCCGGAGTCCCAGCTCGAGGACGCGGGTGTCATGGTCGGCTGGAAGACGGCTGTCGACGCCGGCCTCCTGGAGCGGATCGGCCGTGCGCACGTACGTCCGCCCGAGGGGTTCACGGTGCACCCCAAGCTCGCCCAGCTGCTGGCCAGGCGGGAGCAGATGTCGCGCGAGGGCGGCATCGACTGGGGCTACGGCGAGCTGCTGGCGTTCGGCTCCCTGCTCGCCGAGGGCACCCCGGTGCGGCTGGCCGGCCAGGACTCGCGTCGCGGCACGTTCGTGCAGCGGCACGCGGTCATGCACGACCGGGAGACCGGTGCGGAGTGGACCCCGCTGCTGTACCTGTCGGCCGACCAGGCGAAGTTCTGGGTCTACGACTCCTCGCTGAGCGAGTACGCGTGCCTGGGCTTCGAGTACGGCTACTCGGTCGAGCGCCCCGACGCGCTCGTGCTGTGGGAGGCGCAGTTCGGCGACTTCGTCAACGGCGCGCAGACCATCATCGACGAGTTCATCTCGTCCGCGGAGCAGAAGTGGGGGCAGCGGTCCTCCGTGGTCCTGCTGCTCCCCCACGGCTACGAGGGCCAGGGCCCGGACCACTCCTCGGCCCGCATCGAGCGCTTCCTGCAGATGGCCGCCGAGCACAACATGACGATCGCCCAGCCGTCGACCCCGGCCTCGCACTTCCACCTGCTGCGCCGTCAGGCGTACCAGCGGCCCCGTCGTCCGCTCGTGGTGTTCACGCCCAAGTCGATGCTCCGGCTGAAGGCCGCGACCTCGGAGGTGGAGGACTTCACGACGGGCACGTTCCGCCCGGTGATCGGCGACGACGTCGCGGCGACCCGCGCCGACGCGATCGATCGCGTGCTGCTGTGCTCGGGCAAGGTCTACTGGGACCTGCTCGCCCAGCGGGACAAGCGCGGCGACGAGCGGACCGCGATCGTGCGGATCGAGCAGCTCTACCCGCTCGAGGCCGACGCGCTGCGCGAGGCCGTGGCGGCCTTCGGTGACGCCGAGGTCGTCTGGGTGCAGGACGAGCCCGCGAACCAGGGACCGTGGACGTACCTGTCGCTGCACGCCCCGCAGGTGCTGGGCCGTACCGTGCGCGTGGTGTCCCGCCCGGAGTCCGCGTCACCCGCCGCGGGTTCGGCACGCAAGCACCAGGGCGAGCAGGCCGACATCCTCGAGACGGCCTTCGCCCGCTGACCTCGGTCAGCCGACCGGTTGCGGCTCCCGCAGCCGGTCGGCGGGTCGTGCCTGCGCGGGTGCGTGGTCGAGCGCCCGTGCGAGTTCGGGGTCGAGCCCGGGTGCGGGGTCGGGGCAGGCGAACGTGCGCCGGTAGGCCAACGGGCTCGTGCCGAGGGTGCGCGCGAAGTGGTGCCGCAGCACCGCCGCGGTGCCGAACCCGGCGAGCCGGGCGATCTCCTCGACGGGTGCCTCGGTCCGTTCGAGCAGCTCCTGCGCGCGCACGACGCGCTGACGGGTGACCCAGGCGGCCGGGGTCGTCCCGGTCTCGGCGCGGAACCTGCGGGCGAAGGTGCGCTCCGACATCAGCGCCCGCGCCGCGAGCTCGGGCACGCTGAGCTCGGCGTCGATGTGCTCGACCATCCAGGTGAGCAGCGGGGCCAGGGTGTCGGCGTCGCACGGCAGCGGTGTGTCGACGTACTGGGCCTGCCCGCCGTCGCGGTGCGGCGGTACGACCATGCGGCGGGCGACCAGGGCGGCTGCGGCTGCTCCGAGCTCGCGACGCACCAGGTACAGGCTGGCGTCGATGCCGGCTGCGGTGCCCGCACCGGTCACGACCTTGCCGTCGTCGACGTAGAGCACGTCGGCGTCGACCTGCGCGGTGGGCACCTGCCGCTGCAGCGCCTCGGCGTGCATCCAGTGCGTCGTGCACCGCCGTCCGTCGAGGAGCCCTGCCCGACCGAGCGCGAACGCCCCGCTGCACACGGACATCACCCAGGCTCCGCGGGCGTGCGCGTCGCGCAGCGCCTGGAGGACCGCCTCGGGCACCGGCTCGTCGCCGCCGTAGGCCGGGACGGCGACCAGGTCGGCCTCACGGGTGGCCTCGAGACCGTGATCGACGACGACCGAGAAGCCGCCCTTGCTGCGATAGACGCCGGGCTCGGGCGCGCACACCGTGAACTCGAACGTGGGGCCGCCGGTGTCGGCGCGGTCGATCCCGAACACCTCGCACAGGGTGCCGAGCTCGAAGGCGGCGACGTTCGGCAGCACGATGACGGCGACGGACCGGAGCATGCGGCCAGTATGGGCACGGCGGTGGCAGAAGATCAACGAAGAGCGACAGTTCTGCCACTCGTGGCGGATCCTGGCCGGTCGCAGACTTTCTGCCATGACCATCGTCTGGATCGTCCTCGCCACGCTCGCCCTCGTCGGGGTCGTCACCGCGCTCGTCCGCACCGTGCGCACGGACGGCTACGGCACGAGGGTCCCGCCGGACACGTCCTGGCAGTCCCCTCCGCGCGATGCCTACACCCGGTTCCCCGCCGGCCCCTCCCGCCTCGGCTGAGCTGCGCGCCGGGTGCGCACGAGCCCCGCACCAGAGGCTCACGACTGGCCGGGGCGCGTTTCGCCCCCGCGCCGCGTCACCCTGAGACACTGGGTGCGCCACGATCGGCAGGCCCACCACGGCGCCCCGGACGGATCGGGCAGACCGGACGAGACAGGGCGGGGTGGATGCACGTGGGTGAGCTGCGGCTCGCGGTGATCGGTGACGAGCTCGCCGCCGGAGCCGGCGACCCCAAGGCGCTCGGCTGGGTCGGTCGTGTGTGCGCACGGACGTCGGCACCCGACCCGATGACGGTGCTGACGCTGGCGGTGCCCGGCGAGACGACGACCGCGCTCGGCTCGCGCTGGGAGGACGAGGTCGCGCGACGCACCTCCCCCGAGGCCGACAACCGGCTCGTCGTCGCCCTCGGACGCGCCGACATCGCCGCGGGGCTCTCGCTCGCCCGCAGCAGGCTCAACCTCGCGAACATCCTCGACGTCGCCGAGCAACGACGGATGCCCGCGTTCGTGGTCGGCCCTCCCCCCGGGGCGACCGCCGACGCCGACCAGCTCGCCGACCTGTCGGCCGCCTTCGGAGACGTCGCGCTGCGGCGCCGCGTGCCCTACGTCGACATGTACACACCGCTCGCCGCGCACGAGCAGTGGCTCGGCGACCTCGCCGCCGGGGACGGGCTGCACCCGGGCCAGGCCGGGTACGGGCTCATGGCCTGGCTCGTCCTGCACACGGGGTGGCACGCCTGGCTCGGGCTGCCCGACGACACCGTCTGACCCGGGTTCGGCCACCTCGGCGGAGGCCGCACGGAACGGCCCCGGCCCGCGGGGCCGGGGCCGTCGTCAGCGCAGCGTGCCGCGCACCGCGGTGAGCGCCGTGTCGAGCACCGTGCGCACGGTGTCGACCGTCAGCTGGGACAGCTGCCCTGCTGCGTCGGCCCGGCGCAGGTCGGCCCGGACCTCGTCGCGGAAGCGCTGCACCATCGCCTCGGCCTCCATGCGCCGGGCGTGCGCCGCCTGGCGCATCTCGTCGGCCGGGGTCGGTCCGCGCGGCACGGCCGCCGCCCGGGCCTGCTGGGCCGCCGCGGCCAGGTCCGCCCGCAGGCCGCTCATCGAGCCGCGCACGTCCGCGCGCAGGTGCTCGGCCCGGTCGCGGACGGTCTCCGCGATCCCCTCCTCGAGGAACGCCAGGTCGTCGCTGCGCGCAGCGAGCTCCGCCCGCCCGGCGTCGGTCAGGGCGTAGGTCGTCTTGCGCCCCTCCTCGGTGCGCCGGACGAGACCCTCCTCCTCGAGCCGCGCCAGCCGGGGGTAGATCGTGCCGGCACTGGGCCGGTAGGTGCCACCGAACCTGTCCTGCAGCGCGGTGATGAGCTCGTACCCGTGCCGCGGGCCGCCCTCGAGCAGCGAGAGCAGGTACAGCCGCAGCTGTCCGTGCGCGAAGACCTGGGCCATCATCACGCGCCTCCGACCGGCGCCCCGCGCAGCACCGTGACGTGCCCGGAGACGGACGTGACCGACACGAAGCAGCCGCCGTCGCCCGTGCGCAGGTCGACCGTCCGGTGCCCGGGCGAACCGCCCTTGTACTCCTGACCGTCGACGACGAGCCGCCCGGAGACGGACTGCGCCTTGGCGTGCACCCCGGCGTCCTGCGGCAGCCGCACCGTGACGTCGCCCGAGACCGTCGAGGCGGTGACGGAGGACGTCGCCGAGGTGATGTCGAGCGCCAGCGCCCCGGACACCGTGTTGGCCTGCACGAGCGTGAGCTCGCCCGAGGCCGCGGTCTCGCCGGACACGGCGTTCAGCCGCAGGTCGCCGGTGTGGTCGCGGACGACGATCTCGCCGGAGACCGTGTTGGCGTTGAGCCGCCCCCGCGTGCCGTCGGTGACGACGGACCCGGAGACCGTCGACACCGAGGCGTCCTCCTGCACGCCGGCGAGCAGGCCGTCGCCGCTGACCGTGCCGACCCGGGCGCGCACGTGCCGTGGCACCGCGATGTGCACGTCGGTGCTGTCCTTGTCCCGGAAGTTGCGGAACCTCTCCAGGAAGCCCTCCCACCCGCCGAGCGTGAAGGCGTAGCCGACGCGCAGCTCGCCGTCGGACAGGCTGATCTCGAGGGGGCGCCCGTCGACCGCGTGCACCTCGATGCGCGTCCCCGGCTCGTCGTGCGCGACGACGTCGACGCGCCCGCCCACGAGCTGCACGCGCAGCTGCTGGACGGCGTCGACCTCGATGATCTGGGGGCCTGCGACTACCCAGGACTCGGTGGCCATGACTGCTCTCCGTTCGCGATATATCTCGTCTCCCTCAACACGATATATCGCGTTCCGGGACGCGGCAAGAGTCGTCGGGAGAGCCGCAGGGAGGCGGACGAGAGCGGTGCGACCCGCCGGCGTCAGGCCACCAGGCCCGCGCCCCGCAGCTCGACCGTCAGGTCGTGCGGGTTCGACGCGGTCGCGATCGCCTCGTCGAACGTGATGACGTCGTCACGCACGAGCTGGAAGAGGTGCTGGTCGAAGGTCTGCATCTTGTAGAAGTCGCCGTCACGGATCAGGTCGATCAGCGGCGGCCCGGCCTGCGGGTCCAGGATCGACTCGGCGGTGCGGCCCGTGTTGACCATCACCTCGATCACCGCGCGACGACCCGTCCCGTCCGACTTGCGCGCCAGGCGCTGCGAGACGATCCCCTTCAGGGCCTGCGCCAACGCCACACGCACCTGCTTCTGCTCGTGCGGCGGGAAGAAGTCGACGATGCGGTTGACCGTCTCCGGGGCGTCGATCGTGTGCAGCGTCGAGAGCACCAGGTGCCCGGTCTCGGCCGCCGAGAGCGCCGCCCGCACCGTCTCCACGTCACGCATCTCGCCGACCAGGATCACGTCGGGGTCCTGACGCAGCGCGGCCCGCAGTGCGACCGTGAAGTCCGCCGTGTCCTGACGCACCTCGCGCTGGGACACGATCGCCTTCTTGTCGTGGTGCAGGATCTCGATCGGGTCCTCGATCGTGACGATGTTGACCTCCCGGTAAGAGTTCACCAGGTCGACCATCGAGGCCAGCGTCGTCGTCTTGCCCGACCCGGTCGGACCCGTGACCAGCACCAGGCCGCGCGGCTCGAGCGCGAGCTCGCCGACGACCTCCGGCAGACCCAGCTCGGCCAGCGACTGCGCACCGACCGCCACCCGCCGGAAGACCATGCCGTACGTGCCGCGCGCCTGGTAGGCGTTCACCCGGAACCGTCCGACACCGGGGACCGAGTAGGCGAAGTCGGCCTCGTGCGTCAGCCGGAACTCCTCCACGAGGTCGTCGGGAAGCACCTCCTCGAGCATCCGCTCGGTGTCCGTGGGCCGCAGCTCGGGCACCTGCAGCTTGCGCAGGCGACCGTCGACCCGCACGCGCGGAGCCGACCCGACCTTCACGTGCAGGTCGGAACCACCCGTGCTCGCCAGGGCGTGCAGGAACGGGATGACGGACAGGCTCGGCTCGCTCACCTGGCAGATATCGGGTCGGCGCGCGCCGGACTTGAGCCCGCGAGCCCACCACGGACGTCGGGTGGCCGCGCATGTGGGACCATGGGAGCGAGTCCGGCGCATCGCACGGGCGCCGAAACCCGAGGAGACACGATGAGCAAGCGCGGTCGCAAGCGCCGTTCCCGCAAGGGCAACGCCGCCAACCACGGCAACCGTCCGAACGCCTGAGTAGCGTTCGTCACGGCACGAAGGGCCCGGTGCGCATCGCGCATCCGGGCCCTTCGCCGTTCTTCTCGCCGTCTCGCGGACGCAGCCGCTCGGGGTCGCCGTAGCTACTCGGGCAGGACCCCGCGCACGCGCAGCACCGTGATCCGCTCGTGGATCTTCACCCGCAGCTCGTCCGGGGCGACCTCCTGGCAGCCGCGCCGCACGACCGCCTTCATGACCCGCTCGACCTCGTGCTCCTCGAGGCAGCCCGTGCAGTGCGACAGGTGCGCGGAGACCACGTCCTGGTCGGGCGCGGTGAGCTCGGCGTCCAGGTACTCCCACAGCCGGTCCAACGCCTCGGGGCACCCGCAGTCGCTCGCCTGCGACGCGGCGTGCGCCGCCTGGCCCTGGCTGATCTGACCTTGGCTGATCTGACCCTGGCTCATCGTGCGCCCTCCGGTGCTGAAGGGGCCGCCGGCACCAACCCGCGGTCGCGGGCGTAGTCCGTCAGCAGCTCACGCAGCTGAGCACGACCGCGGTGCAGGCGGGACATCACCGTCCCGATCGGCGTCCCCATGATCTCGGCGATCTCCTTGTACGCGAAGCCCTCGACATCGGCGAGGTACACCGCGATCCGGAAGTCCTCGGGGATGCGCGCGAGCGCGTCCTTCACGTCGGAGTCCGGAAGATGGTCGAGCGCGACCGCCTCGGCGGAGCGCAGACCGGCCGAGGTGTGCGACTCGGCACGGGCCAGCTGCCAGTCCTCGATCTCCTCGGAGCGGGACTGCTGCGGCTCACGCTGCTTCTTGCGGTAGGTGTTGATGTAGGTGTTCGTCAGGATCCGGTACAGCCACGCCTTGAGGTTCGTGCCCGGCCGGTACTGGTGGAACGCCGCGAACGCCTTCGTGAACGTCTCCTGGACCAGGTCCTCGGCGTCCGACGGGTTCCGCGTCATGCGCAGGGCAGCGCCGTACAGCTGGTCCAGGTAGACCAGTGCCTCGGCCTCGAATCGCTCCGTCCGGGCCGCGTCGTCCTCGGCCTGCGGTGCGCGGTGCGTGTCCTCGCTCATCGTCGACGAGCCTAGCCCGCGCGGGCGTTCCAGTACGTCTGCCGTCACAGGCGGTCCAACAGCGGCGGCACGCCCGGCATTCCCTCGCGGCGTCAGCAGGGCGGCACTAGCGTGAGGCCATGACCGAGACCTCGTCCTCGACGTTCCTGCGGCTGCTGCGCGAGCAGATCGGCCACGAGTTCGACGCGCACCAGCAGTACGTGGCGATCGCCGTCTGGTTCGACGGTCAGGACCTGCCCCAGCTGGCGCGGCACTACTACCGCCAGGCGCTCGAGGAGCGCAACCACGCGATGATGATCGTGCGGTACCTGCTCGACCGTGACCTGCGCGTCGAGATCCCCGCGGGGAGCCCGGTCCGCAACGACTTCTCCACCGTCACCGAGCCGATCGCACTGGCGCTCGCGCAGGAGAAGCAGGTCACCGAGCAGATCGAGGCGATCTTCCGGGCCGCCCGCGCCGAGGACGACGCGCTCGGCGAGCAGTTCCTCCTGTGGTTCCTCAAGGAGCAGGTCGAGGAGGTCGCGTCCGCGAGCACGCTGCTCACGGTGGCACAGCGCGCCAAGGACAACCTCTTCGACCTCGAGAACTACGTCGCCCGCGAGACGATCGGGGACGGCGGGGAGTCCGCCGACGCCCCGTCCGCCGCCGGCGGGGCGATCTGAGGCCCGCCGTGCTGCTGCGCCGCGTCGCCCGCCCGCTGTTCGCCACCTGGTTCGTCGCCGAGGGCGTGGACGTCGTCCGCCACCCCGCGCCGCACGCGGACGAGATCCGCGCCACCCTCGCCCGCCTCCCCGCGGGCCTGCTGCCGCCCTCGTTCGACGCCGAGCCGACCGACGGCCAGCTGCGGCTCGCGGCCCGGGTGCACGGCGCTGCGCTCGCCGTCGCCGGGCTCATGGTCGTCGGTGGCAAGGCACCCCGCACGGCTGCGCTCGCGCTGGCCGCCCTCACGGCTCCGCTCGTCGTGGCGAACCTGCCCGACCGGAAGGGCGGTCACGACCGTGAGCAGCGGCGGAACCGTCGCGACCGGCTCGTCCAGGCCGTGACGTTCACCGGTGCAGCACTGCTCGTGGCCGCCGACCGGGAGGGACGGCCGGGCATCGCCTGGCGGGTCGAGCAGGCGCGCACCGCACGGGCCGACGCGCGCGACGCCACCTGAGCGACACCCACGCCTGCCGCTCCCCCGACCTGGCCCCGGAGTCGGCGCGCCCACGACGCGGCCACGGCGGACACCAGCCGGGGCACGACGGGACGCGGCGATAGCCTGACGCCATGACGACGCACGGTGCCGCCGACCCGACGACGACCACGTCCGGCACCAGGCCGGTGTGGTCGGCCCCCGGCGCCGACCACCCGCTCGACGCCCTCGTCGAGGTGCCCGGGTCGAAGTCGCTCACCAACCGCTACCTCGTCCTGGCCGCCCTCGCCGACTCGCCCAGCAGGTTGCGCGGGGCGCTGCGCTCGCGCGACACGCTGCTGATGGCGGACGCGCTCGGCCACCTCGGTGCCCGCGTCGACCAGGTCGACGGCGCCCCGGGCGACTGGCTCGTGACACCCGGCCCGGTGCACGGCGGGACGACGATCGCCTGCGGGCTCGCCGGCACGGTCATGCGCTTCCTGCCCGCCGTCGCGGCCCTCGCCGACGGCGACGTCAGGTTCGACGGCGACACGGAGGCGCTCGCCAGGCCCATGGGCCCCGTGCTCACCGCGCTGCGCACCCTGGGCGTCCGCGTCGACGAGCACGGCCAGGAGGGCCGGCTCCCCTTCACCGTGCACGGCCGAGGCGGGCTCGTCGGGGGGCACGTCGACGTCGACGCCTCCGGGTCGAGCCAGTTCGTCTCCGGCCTGCTGCTCGCCGCCGCCCGCTTCGAGCGCGGGCTGACGATCCGGCACACGGGCCCGACGCTGCCGAGCCTGCCGCACATCGAGATGACCGTCGCCGTCCTGCGTGCAGCCGGGGTGCAGGTCGACGACTCACGGCCGGCCATCTGGCAGGTCGCACCCGGGCCCGTCGCCGGACGCGACGTGCGCGTCGAGCCCGACCTGTCGAACGCCGCTCCCTTCCTGTGCGCCGCGCTCGTCGCCGGCGGCACCGTCCGGGTTCCGGGCTGGCCCACCAGCACCACCCAGCCGGGCGGCCTGCTGCCCGGGATCCTCACCCGCATGGGCGCGACGACCTCGCTCGACGGCGACGTGCTCTCGGTGTCCGGCACCGGGCAGGTGCACGGCCTCGACCTCGACCTGTCCGCGGCCGGCGAGCTCGCGCCGACCATCGCCGCCCTGGCCGCGCTCGCCGACTCCCCCACCCGCCTGCGCGGCATCGCCCACCTGCGCGGGCACGAGACCGACCGCCTCGCCGCCCTGGCGACCGAGATCACCCGGCTCGGCGGACGCGCCGAGCAGAGCGCGGACGGCCTCGTCATCACCCCGCAGCCGCTCACCGGCGCGGTGTGGCGCACGTACGCCGACCACAGGATGGCGACCGGAGGGGCCCTGATCGGGCTGCGCGTGCCCGGTGTGCGCGTCGAGGACGTCGCCACCACGGCCAAGACGATCCCGGACTTCGTGGGGCTGTGGACCGCGATGCTCGCCTCGCCCGCGGCCACCCCCGCACCGACCGACGCGGAGGTCGTCGGCTGATGCCGACGCGCCGGTACGACGAGCGGGACGTGCGGGTGCGCCCCGGCAAGGGGTCCCGTCCGCGCACCAAGCAGCGCCCCGAGCACGCCGACGCCGAGGTCGCCCTGGTCACCGCCGTCGATCGCGGCCGCTACACGGTGCTCGTCGACGCCGACGGTCCCGACGAGCGGCGTGCCGTGGCCATGAAGGCCCGTGAGCTCGGCCGCGAGCGCGTCGTGCCCGGCGACCTCGTGGACGTCGTCGGCGACACCTCGGGTGACGACGGGTCGCTCGCCCGCATCGTGCGGATCGGCCCTCGGCGCACCGTGCTGCGGCGCACCGCCGACGACACCGACCCGATCGAGCGCGTCATCGTCGCGAACGCCGACCAGCTCGTCGTCGTCACCGCCCTCGCCGACCCCGAACCGCGGACCCGGATGATCGACCGGTGCGTCGCCGCCGCCTACGACGCCCGCATGGACGTGCTGCTCGCCCTGACCAAGGCCGACCTCGCCGACGCGGGATGGCTCGTGGAGATGTACGCACCGATCGGCGTCCGGGTCGTGGTGACCCGCACGGATGCCGGTGGGGCTGCCGGTACCGCGGGCACCGTGCACGGGCTGGAGGCCGTCCTGGACGCGCTCGACGGTCGCACCTCGGTCCTCGTCGGGCACTCCGGCGTCGGGAAGTCCACCCTTGTCAACGCGCTCGTCCCGGACGCCGGACGGGCCATCGGGCGGGTCAACGACGTCACCGGCCGCGGCCGCCACACGTCCACCTCGGCGGTCGCCCTCCGCGTGCCCGGCACGCACGCGCCGACCTGGGTGATCGACACCCCCGGGGTGCGTTCCTTCGGCTTGGCGCACGTCGACCCGCAGCACCTCATCGGCGCGTTCGCCGACCTGGCCGCCGTCAGCGAGGAGTGCCCGCGAGGCTGCACCCACGCGACAGACTCCCCCGACTGCCTGCTCGACACCTGGGTCGCCGACGCCCCGGGGGCCACCGTGCACGACGCACGCGCCGCCCGGGTCGCCTCGTTCCGACGCCTGCTCGCGAGCCGCCTGGGCACACCTGACGGCGACCCGCGCGAGACCGGCGGCCCCGCCCTCCCCTGACCTGCCCGGACGAGCCGCTAGCGTGGCGGGCATGAGCCTGCGACCCGGGTACGACGACGACCTTCGCCTCGCGCACGTGATCGCCGACCAGGTCGACGCCCTCACGCTCAGCCGCTTCAAGGCCCTCGACCTGCGTGTCGAGACCAAGCCGGACCTGACCCCGGTCTCGGACGCCGACCGCAGCGCCGAGGAGCTGGTGCGCGCCCAGCTCTCGCGCGCCAGGCCGCGCGACGCCGTGCACGGCGAGGAGCTGGCCGACACGGGGCACGGGCCGCGCCGGTGGGTGATCGACCCGATCGACGGGACCAAGAACTTCGTGCGGGGCGTGCCCGTCTGGGCCACGCTCATCGCGCTCCTCGACGGCGACAAGGTCGTCATCGGCCTGGTCAGCGCACCGGCTCTCGGACGCCGGTGGTGGGCCGCTCAGGGCTCGGGCGCCTGGACGGGCAAGTCCCTGGCGGCCGCCTCACGCCTGCGGGTCTCGGCGGTCGACCGCCTGCAGGACGCGTCGCTGTCGTACTCGAGCCTGACCGGCTGGGAGGAGCGCGGCCGCCTCGAGGAGTTCCTCGGCCTGACCCGCCAGGTGTGGCGTACCCGCGCCTACGGCGACTTCTGGTCGCACATGCTGGTCGCCGAGGGCGCCGTGGACCTCGCCGCCGAGCCGGAGCTGTCGCTGCACGACATGGCCGCGCTCGTGCCGATCGTCACGGAGGCCGGGGGGACCTTCACCTCGGTCACCGGCGTGCCCGGTCCCTTCGGTGGGTCGGCCCTGGTCAGCAACGGCCTGCTGCACGACGCGGCGCTGGCGATCCTGGACCCGCTGCCGGCGCTCTGACCGGCCGACCACTGCGACGTCCGGTGCCGTCCGGCCATCGCGGCACGGTCGGCGTCGAGGTGGTGCTCAGCGCGGGATCGCGCCGATCTCCGAGACGTCGTACCAGAGCAGGTCCCGCTCGCCGAGACGCTCGACGGCTGCCTCGTCACCGGTCAGGGCGTCGGCCACGTCCGCCGATGCCGAGGGCTCGTCGACGTGCACGCAGGCCACCCAGCCCCGCGGCACCACTCCGAGCAGCTGCACGGCGCTGGCCGCCACGAACGGGCCGGCGGTCTCGTCGGGCTCGCCGAGGAGCACGTCCGGGACGTCGGCCGAGACCACGAGCCG
The DNA here is from genome assembly GCF_013409305.1 of Cellulomonas soli. GTDB lineage: Bacteria > Actinomycetota > Actinomycetes > Actinomycetales > Cellulomonadaceae > Cellulomonas > Cellulomonas soli. Next base: position 256,377 of record NZ_JACBZJ010000001.1, read on the forward strand.
CAGCTGGGGGGCGTGCGGGGCTGCGGCCACCAGCAGGAGCGAGTCGTCCGCGGCCGCCAGCTGGGCGGCGAACTCGAGGCCTTCCTCGTCCTCCTCGGGCAGTGCCGCGCGCAACGACGGGGTCACCGCATGGGCTCGTCGGGTCCCGAGCGAGGTCCGGGTGTCGAGCTCGTCCAGCGTGGCCGGCAGGTAGATGCGCACGGCACCATCTTGCCGTGCGGTGCACATGCCGAGGACGGACCCCGCCCGGGGTGTCACCGCACCGTCCGGTGGCGCCGCGAACGCGCGTGCGTGCGGCGGCGCGGCAGCTCTCGGCACGGCAGCTCCCGGCTCACCGACCGGCGCCGACCAGCCCTGCCCTGCCGGTGTCGGCCGCCGGCGCCGGCTCGTCGGTCTGCGCGTGCCCGACCGCAACCCCGCCGGGCACCGCGCCGAGCACCGCAGCGATCCCCGCGATCGCCCGCCGCGCCGGGGAGCCGGGTGCGACCTCGCGCAGCAGCCGCGCCTCGAGCAGCGCCGCGTCGGTCGCGGCCCTGTCCTCGGGCACCAGCACCGCGTCGGTGACGCCCGCGTAGCGGGCGAGCGCCTGCTGCACCGCCTCCGCCGGACGTGGGCCGGCAGCGGACGCACGGACGCGGTTGACCACCACGACGCGCTGCTGACCGAGCCCGAGGTCGGTCAGCTCGCCCAGCGCGCGCACGAGCCGCTGGATGCCCACCGGGTCACCCGTACCGACGACGAGCACGACGTCGGCAGCCTCCAGCGCGCTGAGGGTCGCGGCGTTGCGTCGAGGCGCCCGGGTGTCGTACGACAGCATCTCGTCCTGCTCGAGGCAGAACCCGCAGTCGACGACCGTCCACGCCGCGAGCCGTCGCGCGAACGACCACACGACGTCGAGCGCAGGTCCGGACAGCTCGGGCCACCGGTCGGCGCGGGAGATGCCGGACAGCACGCGCAGCTCCGGGCCGAGCAGCGGTGACACGCGAGCCAGGGTCGGCAGGTCGAGGGTGCCCTGCGCAGCGGCTCTCGCGGCCGCGGCCAGCCCCGGCGCCTCGTCGAGCAGGCCGACGACCTGGCCGATGGTCCCGCCGTAGGTGTCGGCGTCGACCAGCAGCGTCTTGTGCCCGGAGGCCGCCAGCTCCCCGGCGACGTTGACGGCCAGCGTCGTCCGCCCGGGCGCCCCGGTCGGCCCCCAGACCGCCAGGACCGCACCGGACGCCGGAGCAGCCTCGGGGACGGCGGGTTCGTGGCTCCCCGTGGCCCGGCGCGGCTCGGGTGCCACCACGGCGGCGGCAGGGTCGTCGAGCACCGCGAGGACGTCCCGGACGACCCCGGCCGCACCTGCCTGGTCCGCCGGGGCATCGACGACCAGGTCCGCACCCCACGCGGCGAGCAGCTCGCCGTGCCTTGGTCGGGCGGGATCCCGGACACCGACGACGCGCACGCCGCACCGGTGCAGGGTGTCGACCGACTCGCGGTCGAGCAGCTCCAGGTCCGCGGAGACCACTGCGAGCCGGCCCAGACCGGCCTCTGCGGCCGCGAGCAGCTCGCTCAGGTCGGCGCAGCGCCGGGTGACGCTCAGCCGCCCGGCGGCACCTTCGACCGCCTGGACGATGCTGGCCTCGGCCGCACCGGTGACCGCGCACAGGACGCCGATGCTCATCTCAGCCTCCCGTCCCCGGCACCGGCACGACGTCGACGGTGCCGTCGGACGCCAGCGCCGCGAGCACCGCGGAGAGCAGGTCGCCGGGCACGAGCACGTGCACGACGGTGGCGCCGCTGCCGGCGAGCGCACCGCTCGGGCGATCGACCTGGGCCACGGTCAGACCCGCGGCGAGCGACCGGGGTCCGTCGGGGGCGACCGCACCCGACGCGTCCAGGGAGGCCTCCGTCGGCGGGACGAACCAGAGGTCGACCTGCGACCCGACGACCATCCCGTCCGAGGGCGCCACCGAGACGGGCACGGCGACGGGGCGCACGTCGAGGTCGTCCTGCGTCCCGAGCGCCGCACGGGGTACGAGCTCACCGTCCCCGACCACGCGGACGACGACGGCATCGGTCGGGAGCGGCTCGTCGGCCGAGAGGTAGCCGTCCAGGCCGACCGTGCCGAGCCGCACGTCCACGACGGCGAGCCGGTCCGCAGCGACCGCCTCCCCCGGGACGAGGGCCCCGCGGGCGACGTACACCGGGACCGTCGCCTGGGCCGTGCGGACCGCCCACGAGCCGAGCGCGACCGACGCGGCGACCATCGCCAGCCCCGCCAGGAGCCTCGGATCACGCCATCCGGGCCGCCTCAGACGCACCGCCACCGGTGCGGGCAGCTCCAGCACGCTCGTGTCCATCGGCTTCCTCTCCTCGGGTGCCACCATCCTGCCGGGAACAAGTCGGACAAGACGGTCACCCGGAGCATTGTGGACGACGGGGTGGGCGCGCCACCTCGTGCCAGACTGCGGGCATGTCCCCGCGGTTCCTGACACTCGCCGACGTCACGGAGATCCTGAACATCTCGGGACCCCAGGCCTACGCACTGGTCCGCACGGGTGAGCTGCCCGCGATCCAGATCGGCGGGCGCAACCAGTGGCGCGTCGAGCAGACCGAGCTCGAGTCGTACATCCAGCGGATGTACGAGCAGACGCGGGCGCGCATCGCCGCGGACTCCGACGGCGGCGCGGGCACCGCGGGCTGAGCCCGCCGCACCGCGGCGCGACGGACGGAGCGCCGATCAGAGGGTCGAGACGACCCGCAACGCGGTGAACGGCACGGCCAACGGGGTGCTGCGACGCAGCTCCTCGCCCACGGACAGGTCGACGTGGTCGGAGCCGACGCGCTCGACCCGCCCGAGCCAGCAGCGCCCCGCGACGTCGACCCGGACCGCCGCACGGTCTCGTGCGAGCGCGCGCAGGGCGTGACCCAGGCCGATGCGCGCCTCGACCTGCCCCGGCGCGGGCGCGACGTGCGGGTCGAGCCCCGCGACCGCGACGAGCGTCGCGGTCGGCACCAGCGCCCGCCGCACCGCTGAGGTCGCGAGCAGCAGCCACTCGCGCGTCGCGTCGAGCAGCACGCCCTCGACCGGGTCGACCCCGTCGACCTCGAGCCGGAGCTCGCGACCGAGGGCGGCTCGCAGCCGGTCCGCGAGGAGGATCCCGGCGCGTTCCGCACGGACCAGGTCGGCGACCTCGGCACGGGCATCGGCCATCCGCGACGCCCGGATCTGGCCCTCGAAGTCGTCGAACAGCTGCTCCCATCGCACCACGTCACGGTAGAGGCACAGGACCGATATCCACAGATCTGTCCGAGTTGTCCGATTTACTGGACACAGTGCGTCGCGAGCCTGTACACCTAGCGCATCCAATCTTCATCAAACGACATCAAACGACATGATCGGGGACCGTGAGTGGACCAGGAGCGGACTCGCCGGCTCGGCGGAACAGTCGGCCTGCTGTGCGGCACGGCAGCCGCGGCGGCCCTCACGGTGCTGCTCGCGGACCGAACCCTCGCGGCACTTCCCGCAGGCGGTGCGACCCGGGTCGAGGACCTCGTGGCGGTCACCGTCACCGGCGCGGGCACCGCCGTCGCGGCCTGGCTGACGCTCTCCACCGGGCTGGCCCTGCTGTGCGCGCTCGTCCGGCTGGCCGGACGGACCTGGCGGTCCGGCGAGGCCGCCGTGCACCGGACGGCACCCGTCGTCGTGCGCCGTGCCCTCACGCTCGCCATCACCACCGGGGTGGGTCTGGGCCTGGCCACCGGCGCACAGGCTGCAACTCCCCCGACCGTCACGCCCACCACGGCGACGGCGACGAGCAACGCCTCGGCGGTGACCGCCGCCCCGGACGACCTCGGCTGGGCTCCGACCTCGCGGTCGGCCGGCGCGACCGAGACGCCCGAGACTCCCGCGCCGCCCGAGACGCCCGCGACCGTGACACGGGTCTCCGCGACCACCACGCCACGCGCCGACGCGGCACCGCCGGACACGACCTGGCAGCCGACCGACCAGGTCGCTCCCGCGCCGACCGTGCCGAGCGCGCCCGCCTCGACGGTGGCGAGCACCGCGTCCTCTCTCCCCGCCCTGCCACCGGACCCGACGACGGCCGTCGTCCCCGCGGAGGTCGTCGTCGCCCAGGGCGACAGCCTCTGGGACATCGCCGCCGAGCACCTGCCGGCCGGAGCGACCGACACAGAGATCGCCGCCGCCTGGCCCCTGTGGTTCGAGGCCAACCGTGGGGTCATCGGCGACGACCCCGACCTGCTGCAACCCGGGCAGCACCTGCACGCCCCCACGACCCTGACCAGCACCGACGCCCCGACGGAGGCCACCCGATGAGCACGCAGACACTCGAGCACGAGCCCGGTCCCGTCGAGCGCGCGCTCTCCGGGACCCCGTCCGGGCGCAACGCACGCGGTGACGTCGTGCGGGACCCCGGTGCTGCACCGAGCCGCCGTGGCACCGCCGGCTCACGACCCACGGCGCCCGCCGGCCCGCCCGGACAACCGGCACCGCGGACGCCGCGCGAGCGCCCTCGTGCCGGAAGCACCCCGGGGCCGGGCGGCCCGCGGGCGCACCTCCTGCCCGCCGAGGTCCTCGCCCCCATCCCCACCGCGACGCACCCGGCGTACACCGTCCCGCAGACGTTGGGCGCTCGCATCGACGCGTTGCGGGCCGTCGACCGCTCGACGGTCGTGGAGGCGTCCGACGAGCCGCGCGGGCCCGTCCCTGCCGGCGACCTGCGCCGCACGTCCGGCGCCGTGGCGCATGCGGTGCTCGAGGTGCTGGCCGGCACCCGGCCGCTCGCTCAGCTCGCCCGCTGGGTGACCCCCGGCGTGTACGAGGCATTGCGGGCGCGCACCGTGCTGACCGTGCGGGTGCTCGGCACGGGTACCGGTCGTCGCCCCCTGGTCCGCCAGGTCCGGGTCTGCGCGGTGGACCCCCACGTCGCCGAGGCGACGGTCGTGGCGCACGACGGTCGTCGCGTCCGTGCCGTGGCCCTGCGCCTCGAGACGCACCGCGGAGCCTGGCGCGTGACCGCGCTCGAGGTCGGCTGAACGAGCAGACCCCCACGCGCCTTGGCGGATTCTCGGGGTCCTCGCAACACCTGGTGGCCTACGTGGTCGTCAGTAGATCACGCAGGCGCTCGGCTGGGGTGCCCCAGTCGAGCGTCTTGCGTGGTCGGGCGTTGAGCTGTTGAGCGACGTGCTCGAGGTCGGCCGGTGAGTGGACGGACAGGTCGGTGCCCTTGGGGAAGTACTGGCGCAGCAGACCGTTGGTGTTCTCGTTCGACCCGCGCTGCCAGGGCGAGTGCGGGTCGCAGAAGTAGACCGGGACCCCGGTCGCGATGCTGAACTGCTGGTGGGCGGCCATCTCACAGCCCTGGTCCCAGGTCAGCGACCCGCGCAGGTGCGCCGGCAGAGACCCGATCAGCGGGACCAGCACATCGCGGACCTCTTCGGCGGTGTGCCCGCCGGGCAGGTGCCCGAGCATCACGTAACGGGTCGAGCGCTCGACCAGGGTCACGATCGCCGAGCGCGACCCCGTCCCGACGATCAGGTCGCCCTCCCAGTGCCCGGGCACCGCCCGGTCGGCGACCTCGGCCGGCCGCTCGGAGATCATCACCATCTCATCGACGAACCGAGGCGTGCGCTGCTCGGGCGCCCGGTGGGGCTTGCGGCGGGTGCGCCCGGTGCGCAGCGCGTCGGCGACCTCCCGGCGCAAACCGCCGCGGGCCTGGACGTAGATCGCCTGGTAGATCGTCTCCACGCTCACCCGCATGCTCTCGTCGTCCGGGAACTCCCGGACCAGAGCGTGACAGATCTGCTCGGGAGACCACTGCTCGGCAAGCCTGCCCGCGACGTAGTCACGCAGGCGACCGTGCCGGGCGAGCTTGGCCTGCCGGGGCCGCGACCTGCCCGAGGCCCACGACCGGTGCGCGCGGTGCGGAAGGTAGATGCCGTCGACGGACCTGGCGCTGATCTCACGCATGATCGTGGACGCGGGCCGACCCAGTGCCCGCCCGATCGCGCGAAACGACTCACCTCGACGGCGCAGATCGGCGATCTGCTCACGCTCGACCAGGGTCAGGAACCGAGGGTGCAGCACGGCCTCCACGACGGCCATCGACGGCCCGATCGGCGGGGTGACCGCCGTGGTCTCACCGGTGCGGTAGTCCACCTTCCGGCCGTCGGGATAGATCCGGGTATGACCTCGCGAGAGCACGCCCCGATCCCAGTCCCGAGCAGTGCGCACGTGCACGCTGACACGCCGAGCGGCCTGCCGTCGGCTGACTCCCTGAGCGCGCAACCGTTCGTACTCCGCCCGACCAGGATGCCCACCCCGGCCGCCAGTGCCTGTCCCGCGGAGACCGGCCTTGCGCACCCACCCGAACGCCGTGTTCAGATTCACCCCGACCTCACGCGCAGCGGCCGAGACGTTCCCCTCCTCCACCGCGAGGGCCGCGAAGAACAACCCCTTCAACTCCAACGACGACACGATCCCCGCAACTCCCTGAAACTCAGGGTGTTGCGGGGATCGCTAGAACCCGCCCTTGCGGTGCGGGGGGTCTGCTTCGTGCTGACGGGCGGTCGGGCCCGAGGGCTCAGCGCTTGCGCTGCTGCTTGGCCGCCTTGCGTCGAGCCTCACGGTTGCTGCTCGCATCGCCGTCCGCGGGGCTCGCGGCAGGACGCGCCGCACCGTCACCTCGACGGGTCTCGACGCCGCCGTCCTCGTTCGGCGCCGAGTACTGCAGAGGGGCTCGCTGCTCGGGACCGTCGATGCCCTTGGCGACCAGCCGTCCGGGCACCGGGCCGTCGCTCACCGAACGCGGTCGTGCGGCTGCCGCGGCCGCACCGGCCGCCGCCTGCGCAGCGGACTCCGCCGTGACCGCCGGCGTCTCCTCGGTCGTCTCAGGCTCGGCGACCTTCACCTCGAGGTTGAAGAGGTACCCGACCGTCTCCTCCTTGATGGCGTCGGTCATCGCGCCGAACAACTGGAACCCCTCACGCTGGTACTCCACGAGCGGGTCGCGCTGGGCCATCGCCCGCAGGCCGATGCCCTCCTTGAGGTAGTCCATCTCGTAGAGGTGCTCGCGCCACTTGCGGTCCAGGACCGAGAGCGTGACGCGACGCTCGAGCTGGCGCATGTTCTCCGCGCCGATGCTCGTCTCACGCTCCGCGTAGGCGTGCTCGGCGTCGGAGAGGACCTCACGCTCGATGAGGTCGGCGGACAGCCGCGTGACGCCCCCGGCCTGCTCGACGACCTCCTCGACCGTGATGCTGACCGGGAAGACGGCCTTGAGCGCCGTCCACAGCGCCTCGAGGTCCCACTCCTCCGGCGTGCCGGTGCTCGTCGCCGCCGTCACGTAGTCCTTCACGACATCGGTGCGGAAGTGGCCGACCTGCACCTGCAGGTCCTCGCCCTCGAGCACACGACGACGCTCGTCGTAGATGACGGTGCGCTGACGCGAGAGGACGTCGTCGTACTTGAGGACGTTCTTGCGGATCTCGAAGTTGCGTGCCTCGACCTGCGACTGCGCGGACTGGATGCCGCGGGTCACGATCTTCGACTCGAGCGGCATGTCGTCGGGGAACCCGGCACGAGTCATCATCGACTCAGCCAGACCCGAGTTGAACAGGCGCATGAGGTCGTCCTGCATCGACAGGTAGAACCGGGACTCGCCCGGGTCGCCCTGGCGACCGGAACGGCCACGCAACTGGTTGTCGATGCGGCGCGACTCGTGGCGCTCGGTGCCCAGCACGTACAGCCCGCCGAGCTCGACGACCTCGTCGTGCTCGGCCTTGACCGCCTCCTTCGCACGCTCGAGCGCCTCGGGCCAGGCGGCCTCGTACTCCTCCGCGTTCTCCGCCGGCTCGAGCCCGCGCGCGGCCAGGTCGGCCACCGCCATGAACTCGGCGTTTCCGCCCAGCATGATGTCGGTACCGCGGCCGGCCATGTTGGTCGCGACCGTCACCGCGCCCTTGCGCCCCGCCTGCGCCACGATCGCGGCCTCACGGGCGTGCTGCTTGGCGTTGAGGACCTCGTGCGGCACACCCTGCTTCTTCAGCTTGGCGGACAGCAGCTCGCTCTTCTCGACGCTCGTCGTGCCGACCAGCACCGGCTGACCCTGCGCGTGCCGCTCGACGATGTCGGCGACCACGGCGTCGAACTTGCCGTCCTCGTTCTTGTAGACGAAGTCCTTCTGGTCGATGCGCTGCATCGCACGGTTCGTCGGGATGGGCACCACGCCGAGCTTGTAGGTGCCCTGGAACTCGGCGGCCTCGGTCTCGGCCGTGCCGGTCATGCCGGCGAGCTTGCCGTACAGGCGGAAGTAGTTCTGCAGCGTGATCGTGGCGAGCGTCTGGTTCTCGGCCTTGATCGTCACGCCCTCCTTGGCCTCGATGGCCTGGTGCATGCCCTCGTTGTAGCGGCGGCCCGGGAGGACGCGGCCGGTGTGCTCGTCGACGATGAGCACCTCGCCGCGGTCGACGATGTAGTCCTTGTCGCGCCGGAAGAGCTCCTTGGCCTTGATGGCGTTGTTGAGGAACCCGATGAGCGGCGTGTTCAGCGACTCGTAGAGGTTGTCGATGCCGAGGTAGTCCTCGACGCGCTCGATGCCCGGCTCCAGGACACCGACGGTGCGCTTCTTCTCGTCGACCTCGTAGTCACGCTCGGGCTGCAGGCGACGCACGACCTTGGCGAACTCGGCGTACCAGCGGTTCGCGTCGCCTGACGCGGGGCCGGAGATGATCAGCGGGGTGCGGGCCTCGTCGATGAGGATCGAGTCGACCTCGTCGACGATGGCGAAGTGGTGGCCGCGCTGCACCAGGTCGTCCGTCGTCCACGCCATGTTGTCGCGCAGGTAGTCGAAGCCGAACTCGTTGTTGGTCCCGTAGGTGATGTCGGCCGCGTACTGCACGCGTCGCTCAGCCGGGGTCTGACCGCCCAGCACGACGCCGGTGCTCAGTCCGAGGAACCGGTACACGCGCCCCATGAGCTCGGCCTGGTAGCCGGCGAGGTAGTCGTTGACCGTGACGACGTGCACGCCCTTGCCGGTGAGCGCGTTGAGGTAGGCCGGTGCGGTGGCGACCAGCGTCTTGCCCTCGCCGGTCTTCATCTCGGCGATGTTGCCCAGGTGGAGCGCGGCACCGCCCATGAGCTGGACGTCGAAGTGGCGCTGACCGAGCGTGCGACGCGCGGCCTCGCGCACCGACGCGAACGCCTCGGGCAGCAGGTCGTCGACCGACTCGCCGTCGGCCAGCCGCGCCTTGAACCGGTCGGTCTCCTCGCGCAGCTCCGCGTCCGACAGGGCGAGGAAGCTGTCCTCGAGGGCGTTCACCTGCTCGGCGAGACCCGACAGCTTCTTGAGGATCCGGCCCTCGCCGAGTCGCAGGACCTTCTCGAGGATCGCAGGCACGCAAGACTCCCGACATGTGTTCGCACCCCGGGCGCGCGCGGCGACGGAGCAGCTGGCAGCCCGACCGCACGGACGGGCCCGACCATCGTAGGCGAGGCTCAGCGACCGGGGTGGAGAACGCGCAGCGCGAGCGCGTCGGCGAGGTCGCCCCGCAGCAGCCCGTCTCGGCTCCCGACCTGGACGTCGGACAGGCCCAGCCATCCGGCGAGCACGTACAGCTCGGCTGCCAGTGCCTCGGCGACGGCTCCGTCCTCAGGTGCGGCGGGTGCGTCGCGCGCACCTGCGCCGACGGGTGAGCGGTGCGCCGCGTGCACCCGCAGCACCCCGGCCTGCCGGTCCGCCTTGAGGTCCACGAGCGCCACGAGGTGCTCGCCCAGCAGGAACGGCAGCACGTAGTAGCCCCAGACGCGTTTGGGCTCGGGCACGTAGATCTCGATGCGGTAACGCAGCCCGAAGAGGTCCTCGACGCGTCGGCGCTCGAACACGAGCGGGTCGAACGGGCTCAGCAGGGCCGCGCCGGACGCCCGCCGGGGCGTGGTCGCGTCGCGGTGCCTGAACGCCGGCCCCCACCCGTCGACCACCACCGGCTCGAGCGTGCCCTCCTCGACGAGCGCCTCGACCGCGGGCCGGGCGCGCGCCCCGCTGATGCGGAAGTAGTCGGCCAGGCACCGCAGCGTCCCGACCCCGTGCGCACGCGCGGCGATCTCCACCAGCGCACGGGCCGCGTCCTCGTCGGACGGCTCAGGGGCGGCGAGGACGTCCGGGGGAAGCACCCGCTCGGTGAGGTCGTAGCGGCGCTCGAACGTGCTGGTGCGCCCCGCCGAGGTCACCTCGCCCGTGAAGAACAGGTACTCCAGCACCCGTTTGGCGACCGTCCAGTTCCAGCCCCATTCTGTGCGGGTGCGTGGGTGCTGCGCCTCGAAGCGCTCGTGCACCTGGGCGGAGGTCAGCGGGCCGAGGTCGGCGACCATCGCCCGGACGTCGGCCAGCACCTGCGGGTGCTCGCCCGGCACCTGCGCGATCGAGCCCCACGCCTCGGTGCGGTACGCCCGTCGGCGCCACTCGAGCAGCCGGAACGTCTCCGGGGGCACGTAGGAGGCTTCGTGCGCCCAGGCCTCGACGAGCCGCCGCGGCGCCCGACCGGACGCACGCTCGAGGAGGGCCGGGTCGTACGAGCCGAGCCTGGAGAACGCGGGCATGAGGTGTGCCCGTGCGAGCACGTTGACCGAGTCGATCTGCAGCAGGCCCACCCGGTCGATCACCTGCTGGAAGTGCCGCATCGTCACCGGGCCCGACCGGACGGGCCTCGGACGGTCCAGGCCCTGCGCGCGCAGCGCCGTGCGGCGGGCCTGGGACAGGCTCAGGCGATCCAGGTCACGAGCGCCCCGCGCGCGGGGCCCGGTGAGCGTGTCGGTGGCGGTCATCGGGCCATCCTCGCGCCCGGTACCGACACGGCGGGGCGACCCGAGGGATCGGGCCGCCCCGCCGTCAGCAGTGCTCAGACGTCGGCAGTGCTCAGACGGCGACCGTCGAGGCCACCGGGGTGTCGAGCTTGATCACGCCGTAGCTCCACCCGCGACGCCGGTACGCCACAGCGGGCTGCGCCGTCTCGACGTCGATGAACAGGAAGAAGTCGTGACCGACGAGCTCCATCTCGTAGAGCGCGTCATCGACCGTCATCGGCTGGGCCTGGTGGACCTTCTCGCGGATCACCACCGGGGAGTCGCCGAGCGTGGTCTCGACCGAGCCGTCGGGTGCCACCTGCGCCTCCACGACGGGCGCCTCCGGCTGGGGCGGACGCACGTCGACCGGGGTGAGCGGAGTGTGGTTGCGGTGGTCCTTGCGCCGATCGCGCGTCCGACGCAGACGTTCGAGCAGCTTGCCCAGCGCCAGGTCGAGAGCCGCGTATCGGTCGTCGGCGCACGCCTCGGCGCGGATGACGGGCCCGCGGTCGACCACGGTGAGCTCGACGCGCTCACTGCTGCCGGACTGCCGGGGGTTGGCCTCGTGCGAGACGAGGACGTCGATCCGCTGGGCGCGGGGGGCCAGCTGCGTCACCTTCTCGAGCTTCTGCTCGAGGTGTGCGCGGTATCGCGGGGATACCTCGGTGTGCCGGCCGGCAACCACGATCTCCATGTGTGTCTCCTCCAGGAGTAGGGGCGGTGACCCGCCCGGGTGACATCGGCGTCGTGCTCCGAAGGGCACGGCGGGCGGCATCACCTCCTCCCGGCGGCGGCGCGGCGTCCGGGCGCAGAGGCCCCGACCACCTCGCCGACGTGTCGGCTGAGGCATCCACGCTATCTCCGCAACGGCGCACTATCCACCGTCCTGGCGCGCGTCCCGCTGTGCAGATCGTGAGAACGGTCGAGATCACCCGCGGCGGCTGCCCCGAACCGGCGCGAACCGGGCGCGACGGGCGGTGGGGCGAGGGTGCTCGGGGCGCCCGGCGGCGGCGTGGAGGCGAGCACGAGGAGCCCGATGACCACGGCACCCGCGCGGGCGAGGACCTCCTGGCACTGCGCGGCCGTCGCCCCGGTGGTCAGGATGTCGTCGACCAGCAGCACGGGTACGCCGTCGAGCTCCGCAGGGTCGAGGCCACGGGCCAGACGGACCCGGCCGGCGAGGTTGTCGGCGCGGGCCCGTCGCCCCAGCCCCACCTGGTCGCGGCCGCCGCGCCGGCGCAGCGCGACCAGGGCGCGCGCCCTGCTCCCCCGCTCCTGTCGTCCCGGGCCGTCGTCGAGCGCCTCCGCGACGCCCCCGGCGAGCAGTGCCACGAGGTCCGCCCCGCGCCGTCGACGCGCCGCAGCCGTCGACGGCACCGGTACCACCAGGAGCCGCGCGGGCGTCGGGCACACCGCGACGGCGGCGGTCAGCTCGGGCGCCAGCAGGCGCGCGCCGGCCGCGAGCGCCCGGACGAGATCACCCGTGACGTCCGTCCGGCCTCGGTCCTTCCACGACACGACGAGCGACCGGACCGGGCCGACGGCGTCGGCGAGCGCCCAGGCGGGCACGTCCGGTCGCGTCCCCATCCGGTCGAGCCGTCCCGCACGCTCCTCGCAGCGCCACGGCGGGCCGTCGAGCAGGGAACGGCACGGGCCGCACCAGGCGACGTCGTCCGCCCCGCAGGCGGCGCAGGCCACCGGCAGCACGAGCCCGAGCAGGCCACGACCGGTCTCTCGTAGCGGACGCACGGCACGCCGCGCGCGGGCGCACCAGGACGCCCACCTGTCCGCTGCCTCGACCCTCATCCGCGCAGCGTGCCCGCCCCCGGTGCACGAGCACGGCGGGCGGGCGCGTCCGCGGGACAGGGGCCACGGGCGCGGGGCTGTGGTCAGCCCGGGTACGACGGGTCCGACGCGCCGTCCACACCCACGACCTGCACCCAGCTCGGACCGTCCAGCCGGAACAGCTCACCGCCCGAGGTCGCCACCAGCAGCGCCCGGGCGCCACGCCCGCCAGCCACCGAGACCACGTCGGCCATCTCCGGCAGCGCGGACGTCGGCCCGGAGACCGGCACGAGGTGCAGCGCCGAACCCGCACCGCTGCGGCCGAGCACGCCGATGGTGGCCTCGTCGACCCACACGACCGCGACCGCCTGCGTCAAGGAGGCACCGGCCCGGATCGGCTCGCCGAGCTGCACCGGGGCGTTCGCGTCGTCCCGCAGGACACCGGCGACGTCGACGGCCACCCCGTCGGGGCCGTCGGAGACCACCGCGATCCGGGTGGCGTCCCGCGAGACCCGGACAGAGAGCACCCGTCGGCCGGCCAACCAGTCGACGGCGACCCGCACCGCGTCCTGCCCGGGTGTGGCGACCTGCAGCGCGGCATCCTCCGAACCGCCCGAGGTGTGCGCGGTCCACGCCCACCCGAACCGGTCGACGGAAGGGGCCGCGAGGTCGAAGCCGGGCACGAGGAGCTCACCGGGGGCGTCGTCCGTCGGGACCGTCGCCATGCCCGACGTGGTGAGCAGCACGCGCACCGAGCCGTCCTCGGACCGGGCGGGTGCCGCGGCACCGAGCCCCTGCAGCGTGGCCACCCCGGCCACCGGGCTCACCTCGGTGCCCGCCAGCTCGACGAGCGAGCCGTCCTGGAGGAACTCGGGGTTGAGGCTCGGCAGCACACCCCGATCGAGGACCGCCGTGCCGGTGAGCACGACGCCGTCCGACACGACGCGCACGGACCCCACCTTCGGGATCCGCAAGGAGGCCTCGATCTGCGCCACCAGCAGGTCACGATCCGCGCCGAGCACCGCGGACTGCGGCCCCAGCTCGACGTCGGCCACGCCGTCGCGCCCGACGGTCACCGCCCCGGGCACCAGCTCGGTCCCCTCGGGGACCTCCGTGACGACCGCGTCCCGTAGCCACGGGGACGGTCCCGCCAGCAGCGCCTGCATCACGTAGGTGGCCAGGCTGCTGCGGTTCGGGAACCACCGGGTGTCCGGCACGAGGAACTGCTTGTCGGGCGAGAGGAAGTACACCGGCGTCGATCGGAACTGCGAGGCGAACACCGGCTGGGTGAGCACCAGGCCCTGCGGCCCGCTCGCGATCCGCCACTGCCCCTCGTCGTCCTGCACCATGTCGAAGGTCACCGACTCGCGCGCGTCGGCCGCCGCCTCCACGTAGCGCCCGTCGGCGTCGACGCGGGCCTCGACGGGGACGCTCAACGTCACCTGCGTCGACGTCGTCAGCTGGATGTCCAGGGACGTGGCGACCACGACGCCCGCGAGCGGCTCCCACGACGAGCGGATCTCCCCGGACAGGAACTCGCGGGCGACGACGAAGTCGTCGGCCAGACCGGCGGCCCCGGCGAGCAGGAACCCCTCGACGATCTTCTCCGGCGGGGCGTCCTGCGTCGGGCCCTCGGCGAGCAGGTCGACCCCGCCCGGCTCGGTGACCTGCGGGTCGCCCGCGACGACCGGGCCCTGGGTCGGTATCGACGTGCACGCGGCCAGGCCGAGCACGCAGACGGCCACGACGAACGCCTTCCGCACGGCACGCAGGCTCATGGCACCTCCAGGTCGTCGTCGGCCGTGCCGTGCCCCAGCTCGGGCAGCGCCGCGGGGTCGGTGCCCGGTCGACGCGGCTCGCTCACCCGCGCCAGCGGCAGGTCCGGCTCGACCGGGACGAGCGGCAGCGGCGAGCCGGTCAGGCGGATGCCGGCCCGGCGAGGCAACGTCAGCCGGAAGCACGCACCCCGGCCCGGACGCCCCCACGCCTCGAGCCAGCCGCCGTGCAGGTGCGCGTCCTCCAGCGAGATCGCCAGGCCGAGCCCGGTGCCCCCGGTCGTGCGTGCGCGCGCGGGATCGGCGCGCCAGAACCGGTCGAACACGTGGTCGGCCTCGTCGGCCGTCATGCCGACGCCGTGGTCACGCACGGTCACGGCGACCGCGTGCGCATCCGCACCGACCGTGATCTCGACCGCGCTCCCGTCGGCGTGCTCGACCGCGTTGACGAGCAGGTTGCGCAGGATCCGCTCGACCCGACGCGGGTCCAGGTCGGCCGCGCACCGGTCGTCGGGCAGCGACACGCGCAGCCACGACCCACGGCGCTCGGCCAGGGGCGCGACGTTCTCGACGGCCTGCAGCACCACGTCGCGCACGTCACGCCCCTCCGCGTCGAGCATCGCGGCGCCCGCGTCGAACCGGCTGATCTCCAGCAGGTCGGCCAGCAGGTCCTCGAACCGGTCGAGCTGCATGGCCAGCAGCTCGGCGGAGCGTTTCACCGCGGGTTCGAAGTCCTCGCGGGACCCGTGGATGACCTCGCCGGCCATCCGGATCGTGGTGAGCGGCGTCCGCAGCTCGTGCGAGACGTCCGAGACGAACCGTCGCTGCAACGCCGAGAGCTCCTCCATGCGCAGGATCTGGTCCTGCAGGCTCTCGGCCATGCCGTTGAACGACCGGGCGAGGGTCGCCATCTCGTCCTGCCCGCGGGCCGGCATGCGCTCGGTCAGGTGACCGTCGGCGAACCGCTCGGCGACGAGCGCCGCGCGGCGCACCGGGTGCACCGTCTGGCGGGTCACGAGCCACGTCATGCCGCCCAGCAGGCCGACGAGCACCATCGCCGCGAGCGCGAGCGTGCGCTGCAGGAAGTCCAGCCGGTCCTGCTCGGTCTCCAGGCTGTACAGGAAGAACAGCTGGTAGGTGCCGACGACGGGCACGTCGACGTCCTGACCCACGACGACCGCGGGGGCGTCCGCGGTCCCGACGGGCAGCGCGACCGACTGCCAGTGCTGCCCGCCCTCGGCGGTCGCGTCCTTGAGCTCCTTGCTCACCAGGTCCACCAGGGAGGCGTCCGACGCGGCGGACCCCGCGGTCACCGGGGAGATCTGCCCGGGAGCACGCAGCAGGAACACCTCACGGTCGCCGGACCCGCCGAGCCGCTGCGCCTCCACGACGCCCTGGAGGAGCCGCTGCACCTCGCTGCCGGTCTTGGCCGTCGAGGCGTCGAAGGAGTCCTGAGCCTCCTGGGTGCTGCGTGCGCTCTCGTCGAGCACCTGGTCGACGCGTGCGAGGAACAGGCCGTCGCGCGTCCGCTCGCCCACGTACCAGCCGACCACGAGCAGCGCGACCAGCCCGAGCGCAAGCGTCGAGACGATCGTCCGCAGCTGCAACGAGCTCCGCCAGGCCCGCGGGACCGCCCTCGCCCGACGACCGATCCGCAGCCGCCACAGACGCCACCGACGACCCGTGCCCGAGCCGGCGCGAAACGTGCTCACCCGCGGCTCACCCGTGGCCACCATCGGCTCACCCCGCGCCCACGCCCGCCTTGTAGCCGACGCCGCGCACCGTCACGACGATCTCGGGCCGCTCGGGGTCGGTCTCGATCTTCGAGCGCAGCCGCTGCACGTGCACGTTGACCAGCCGCGTGTCCGCCGCGTGCCGGTAGCCCCAGACCTTCTCGAGCAGCACCTCACGGGTGAAGACCTGCCACGGCTTGCGGGCCAGCGCCACGAGCAGGTCGAACTCGAGCGGCGTCAGCGACACCGGGCGACCGGCCCGCTCGACACGATGGCCGGGCACGTCGATCGACACGTCACCGATGGACAGGTGCTCGGGGGCGGGCTCGTCGGTACGGCGCAGCCGTGCGCGCACGCGGGCGACCAGCTCCTTGGGCTTGAACGGCTTGGAGATGTAGTCGTCCGCCCCGGACTCCAGGCCCAGCACGACGTCGACCGTGTCGCTCTTGGCCGTGAGCATGACGATCGGCACGCCCGACTCGGCACGGATCAGCCGGCACACCTCGTTGCCGTCCTTGCCGGGCAGCATGAGGTCGAGCAGCACGAGGTCCGGCTGCGTCGAGCGGAACACCCCGATCGCCTCGTCGCCGTCCTCGCAGAACAGCGGTTCGAAGCCCTCCGAACGCAGGACGATACCGATCATCTCCGCCAGGGCAGTGTCGTCGTCGACCACCAGCACGCGACCCTTCATGCGCGTCATTGTGGCACTGCCTCGGGCGGGCACGGGCCGCAGCCGCCCGATCGCGCCACCTGCACGGTCACCGTCGGGGCAGGGTTCACCCGCCCGGACCTGCCCGGGGCGCCCGACGGACCGGGCCAGGGGTCTCCCCGTGCACGTGGCGGGCCCGAGAGGGAGCACCTGCGTGGCACGATGGGGCGACCGCCAGTGCCGAGCACGACAGGGAGCCGGACACCGCATGACGACGCCGCACGACGACGCCCCCCGACCGCCCACCTGGGCGGCACCTGGCGCGCCGCCGACCGAGGGCACCCCGTCTGCCGGCGGACCCGCGGGCGCACCGCCCGTTGCTCCCTCCGGTCCGCCCGTGGCACCCCCCGTGGGCGCCGTTCCTCCCGGCTGGTCGCAGCCTCCCGCGGCCCCGCCGGTCGGCTACCCGCAGCAGGGCTACCCGCAGGCCGGCTACCCGCAGGTGCCGGGGTACGGGCCCCCGCGGTCCTACCCGGCGTGGGCGGCCGCTCCCCCGCCCGTGCTGCAGCCGGGGATCGTGCCGCTGCGCCCGCTCGGCCTCGGCGAGATCCTCGACGGCGGCTTCCGCGCGATCCGCGCCAACCCGCGCGTGATGTTCGGCCTCGCAGCACTCGTCGTGACCGCGGCCGTGGCCGTGCAGGCCGTGCTGACCTGGTACGTCGGGGGGCTCATCGCCCCGCAGGTCGCCGACCTGGCCGGCAGCCTCGACCCGTCCGGCCTGTACGACGTCGAGGGCACGCTCGGGACGAGCCTGGCCGACATCCTCACCCTGCCTGTCGTCTCGGTCGCCACGACCGTGCTGTCCGGGCTGGTGATCCTCTCCGTCAGCCGGTCGGTGATCGGTCGCACGATCGGGCTCAAGGAGGTGCTGCGGTCCTGGCGGGTCTGGTACGTGCTGGGCTTCACGGTGCTGTCCGGGCTGGCGCAGCTCGTCGTCCTCGCCGTGTGGATCGGTGCGATCGTCCCGCTCGCCGTGAACGACTCCGCCGGGGCCGCCGTGGCCGTCGCACTCATCGGCGGGCTCGCCGTGGCCGTGGCCGCGGTGTGGTACTCCGTGCGCACGCTGCTCGCACCCGCGGCGCTGATGCTCGAGGGTGGCGGGTTCTGGGCGGCCGTCGCACGCGCCTGGCGCCTGACCCGGGGCAGCTTCTGGCGCCTGCTCGGGATCTACCTGCTGGTCAGCATCCTCGTCTCGATCGTCGTGTCGATCATCTCCGCGCCGGCGACCGTCATCGCAGGCCTGGCCACCGGTGACGCGTCCGGCACGAGCTTCGCGTCGATCGCGATCGTCTCGGTGGCCGACGTCATCGGGCTGACGCTCTCGACGACCTACCTGTCCGCGGTCGTCGGCCTGCTGTACATCGACGTCCGGATGCGTCGCGAGGGCCTCGACATCGCGCTCGCCCGCGCCGCCGGGGAGTCCGCGGCGTGAGGACGCCCGGCACGGTCGCGCTCCTGGCGCGCCTGCCGCAGGTCGGTTCCGACGTACCCGTCGACCCCGACGCGTCGACCGCGCAGAAGTGGGCCGCGGACGAGCTGACCCGGGCCGAGTACCACCACGGTCGCTCGCTGCTGGCGCGGCTGGTCGACTGGATCCAGGCGCAGTTCGACGGGCTCCCCTCGGTGGGCCTCCCGCCGTGGCAGGCCGCCGTGGTCGTCGTGGCGGTGCTCGTCGTCATCGCCCTCGCCGCACTGTGGGTCACCGGGCCGGTCCGCGTGAACCGCACGCGCCGGGCGGCGGCAGAGGTGCTCTCGCGCGACGACACCCGCACGGCCGCCCAGCTGCGGGCCGCCGCGGACGCCGCCGCGGCGATCGGGGACCACCGGCTCGCGGTGCTCGAACGGTTCCGCGCGCTCGTGCGCTCGCTCGAGGAACGCACCGTGCTCGAGGTGCGGCCCGGACGGACCGCCCACGAGGTGGCCGACGAGGCCGGGCGGCGACTGCCGGCCGTGGCGGACGACCTCGTGCGTGCCGGGCACCTCTTCGACGACGTCGCGTACGGCTCGGCCTCCGCCGATGCCGAGGACGACCGCTGGGTGCGTGAGCTCGACGAGCGCACCCGCAGCCTGCGGCCCGGTCTGCCCGCCGACCTCGTGGCCGCGGCCTCCGCACCGGCCGACAGCACGGACGGTGACCGGTGAGCGCGCCGACGACCGCACCTCCCGCCGGAGGGCGCACCACACCCGCACCTGCACCTGCACCTGCACCTGCAATGCACGACGCCGTGGTCGGCGACGGCACGTCCACGCGCTCGAGGTCCGCACGCCGCTGGAGGCGCCTGCGGATGCCGCTCGCCCTGCTCGCCGCCGTGGTGCTCGTGGGCCTCCTGGCCGCGCTGCCCGAACCCCGCACCTCGACCGTGCCGGTGGCACCCGACAACACCGCGGCCGGGGGTGCGCGCGCCGCCGCGCAGATCCTGCGCCGCCAGGGCGTCGACGTGCGGTTCGTGCGCACGACGGCCGACGCGGTGGCCGCCGCGGACGCGGGCACGACGTTGCTCGTCGTGCGCGACGCCCTGCTCTCCGACACCCAGGTCGAGGCCTTGGCCGACACCCCGGCCGATCTCGTGCTGCTCGCGCCGGGGTGGAGCCTTCCGTGGTTCACCGACCAGATCACCTCGGCCGGATGGCTCTCCGACGCGCCGACCGTGCGCAGCGCGTCGTGCACCGACGCCGACGCCACCGCGGCGGGCACCATCACCGCGTCGGGCGCGCTCATGGCCACCGGGCCGGACGCCACGATCTGCTTCCCCGGGGCCGAGGACGCGCCCGGCACCGGCGCGTACGCGGTGGTCGAAGGCGCCCGCCGCGTCGCCGTGCTCAGCGACGTCACACCGCTGACCAACGAGGCGCTCGCCGACGAGGGCAACGCGGCGCTCGTCCTTCGACTCCTCGGCCGCCACGACACGCTCGTCTGGTACGTGCCCTCGCTGTCCGACACCGGCACGACCGAGGCCACCGGCCCCTCGCTGACCGACCTGCTCCCGCCGGCCGCACCCGTGGCCGCGCTGCAGCTGCTGCTCGTCGCCCTGGTGACCGCGCTCTGGCGCGGACGTCGTCTCGGGCGGCTGGTGACCGAGCCGCTGCCCGTCGTCGTGCGCTCCGCGGAGACCACGCGCGGACGCGGCCGGCTGTACCGGCGCGGACGCAGCCGGGGACATGCCGCCGCCGCGCTGCGGGCTGGTGCCGCGACCCGCGCGGCCCGACGCCTGGGGCTCCCCCGCTCCGCGCCCGCCACCGCGGTCATCGACGCGCTCACCCTCGCCACCGGGCGCGACCGGGTCGAGATCGCCGCCCTGCTGTACGGACCACCACCGACCGACGACGCCGCGCTGACCCGCCTGGCGCACGACCTTGACCACCTGGAGAGCGAGGTTCACCGATCGTGAGCGAGACCTTCCCGAGCGGAGCACCCGGCGGCCCTGCACCGCAGGCACCCACCGGCCCGGCCTGGCCGCCGGCACCGTCCACGCCCGCGGCGCCGCTCGCCGCCTACCCTGCGGCACCGGCCGCGGCACCCTTCGCCGCGCCGCCCGTGGCGAGCCCTGTCGCACCGGCCGCACCGGCCGCACCGGTCGCACCGCCGTCCGTGTCCGTGGAGCTGCGTGACGCGCTCGGCGCCGTGCGGACGGAGGTGGCCAAGGCCGTCGTGGGCCAGGACGCAGCCGTCAGCGGGCTCGTCATCGCGCTGCTGTGCCGCGGTCACGTCCTGCTCGAGGGCGTCCCGGGTGTCGCCAAGACCCTCCTGGTCAGGGCCCTGTCGGCCGCGCTCGACCTGCGCACCACGCGGGTGCAGTTCACGCCGGACCTCATGCCGGGCGACGTCACCGGGTCGCTGGTCTACGACGCGCGCACGGCGGAGTTCTCGTTCCGCGAGGGTCCCGTCTTCACCAACCTTCTGCTCGCGGACGAGATCAACCGCACGCCCCCGAAGACGCAGGCCTCGCTGCTCGAGGCGATGGAGGAGCGGCAGGTCTCGGTCGACGGCACGCCGCGCCCCCTGCCGGACCCGTTCCTGGTGATCGCGACCCAGAACCCGGTCGAGTACGAGGGCACGTACCCGCTCCCCGAGGCCCAGCTCGACCGGTTCCTGCTCAAGCTGACGCTGCCGCTGCCCGCACGCGAGGAGGAGGTCGAGGTGCTCGCCCGGCACGCCTCGGGCTTCGACCCGCGCGACCTGCGCGGCGCCGGGGTCCGACCCGTGGCCGGCATCGAGCTGCTGGCACGCGCCCGGGCCGAGGTCGCGCAGGTGCAGGTCTCACGCGAGGTGCTCGGCTACGCCGTGGACGTGTGCCGCGCGACGCGTGAGTCGCCCTCGCTCTCGCTGGGTGTCTCGCCCCGTGGTGCGACCGCGCTGCTGGCGACCGCCCGTGCCTGGGCGTGGCTGTCCGGCCGCGGCTACGTGACCCCCGACGACGTCAAGGCGCTCGCGCACCCCACGTTGCGGCACCGGGTGCAGCTGCGGGCCGAGGCCGAGCTCGAGGGCGTCACCACGGAGAGCGTGCTCGACACCGTGCTCGCCTCCGTCCCCGTGCCCCGCTGACGTGCCGCTCCCTGTGACGGGCGGACGCGGGAGGACCCGATGACGATCACGTGGCGCGCCGTCGCCCTGACGGCGCTCGGGCTGCCCGCGGCGTTCCTGGTCCCGGTGCCCGGCACGGTCCTGCTGTGGGCGTTCGTCGTCGTGCTGGCGTGCGCCCTGGACGCCGGGTTGGCGGGCTCCCCCCGGACCGTGGCGGTCAGCCGTGACGTGCCCTCGGCGGTCCGGCTGACCGAGCCGGCCCGGTCCACGCTCACCCTGACGAACCTGGGACGACGCACCGTGCGGGCCCTCGTGCGCGACGCGTGGCAGCCCTCCGCCGGTGCCGTGACCGACCGGCACGTGGCCGCGCTGCCGCCCGGCGAGGGCACCCGGCTGACGACGGTGCTCGTGCCGAGCCGCCGTGGCGACCTGCACGCCGACCGGGTGACGATCCGCTCGACCGGACCGTTGGGCCTGGCGGGCCGGCAGGCGTCCCTGACCGTTCCCGGTCGGCTGCGCGTGCTGCCCGAGTTCGCCTCGCGTCGGCACCTGCCGAGCAGGCTGGCCCGGTTGCGCGAGCTCGACGGAAGGTCCGCCGTGCAGATCCGCGGAGCCGGCACCGAGTTCGACTCGCTGCGCGAGTACGTCGTCGGTGACGACGTCCGGTCGATCGACTGGCGCGCCACCGCCCGTCGGGCGGACGTCGTGGTGCGCACGTGGCGCCCGGAGCGCGACCGGCGGGTGATGATCGTGCTCGACACGTCCCGCACGTCGGCCGCGCGCGTCCTCGACGCCCCCCGGCTGGACGCGTCGATCGAGGCGGCGCTGCTGCTGTCCGCGCTCGCGTCCCGCGCAGGTGACCGCGTCGAGCTCGTCGCGCACGACCGCCGGTTGCGTGCTCGGGTCGCGGGCGCCTCGGGCCCCCGGCTCATGACCGCGGTCGCGGACGCGCTGGCGGTCGTCGAGCCGGCGCTCGTCGAGACCGACTGGCCCGCGGTCGTCTCGACGGTGCGCGAGCGGATGAGCCAGCGTTCCCTCGTCGTCCTGCTGACCGCGCTCGAGCCGTCGGCCGTCGAGCAGGGGCTGCTGGGCGTCGCGGACCAGCTGACCTCCCGGCACCAGGTGGTGCTGGCCTCCGTGCGTGACCCCGAGGTCGAGGAGCTGCGGCAGGGCCGTGCCGATGCGGCGGCCGTGTACGACGCGGCCGCGGCCGAGCGAGGGGAGCTCGAGCGGGCCGCCGTGGCCCTGCGTCTGCGCCAGCGCGGGGTCGAGGTCGTCGACGCACTGCCCGACAAGCTCGCACCGGCGCTCGCCGACACCTACCTCGCGCTCAAGGCCGCCGGGCGCCTCTGACGCCGACCCCAGCGCCCGTCCGCGGGGCTCGGGCGCCCACAGGAGAGCGTGGGCGCCTGTCGGTACCGTCCCAGGATGGACACCGCCCACGTGATCGGTCGCCGGGAGCTCAACCGTGCTCTGCTGGCCCGGCAGGGCCTGCTCGTCCGCCGCCCGGGCGCCGCGTCAGGCACGGTGGACCATCTCGTGGGCGTGCAGGCGCAGAACGTCGGCTCGCCCTACGTCGCCCTGTGGAGCCGCGTCGAGGGCTTCACCCACGCCGACCTCGGCGCAGCGCTCGAGGGGCGAACCGCCGCGCGGATCGCCGCCATGCGCGGGACGATCCATCTGCTCGGCGCGGCCGACGCGCTCCTGCTGCCCGGCTTGGTCGGCGACCTGTTCGCCCGGGACCTGACCCGCAACGTGGCCCACCGGGACGCTCTGCGCGCCGTCGACCTCGCGGAGCTGACCGCGCGAGCCCGGGCTCTGGTCGAGGAACGGCCACGCGTCACCACGGAGCTCGGTGCGCTGCTCGCCGAGCGGTGGCCCGAGGTCCCTCCGACGACCCTGGCGTACGCCGCCCGGGGCACGCTGCCGCTCGTGCAGGTGCCGCCGCGCGGGGTGTGGGGACGTTCCGGTGCCACCACGTGGACGACGGCCACGTCCTGGTTCGGACCTGAGCTCGTGGGCGCCGCACCGGACCTCGCCGACCCGGACGTGCGCGCCGCGCAGCTCGAGCGGCTGGTGCTGCGCTACCTCGCGGCGTTCGGCCCCGCGAGCGTCGCCGACCTGCAGACCTGGTCCGGGCTGACGGGCCTGCGGACCGTCGTCGAGCGGCTGCGGCCCCGGCTGGTCACGTTCCGCACCGCCCCGGGCGAGGGCCCCGCACGCGGCCGCGAGCTCGTGGACCTGCCCGACGCCCCTCGACCCCCCGCGGACGTGCCCGCACCGGCCCGGTTCCTGCCCGACCTGGACAACGCGCTGCTCTCGCACGCCGACCGGTCCCGGGTGGTCGGTGAGGACGCGCGGACCAGGCTGCGCAGCCCGAACGGCGTGCTGCCGGGCACTGTGCTGATCGACGGCACGGTCGGCGCCGTGTGGTCGGTCGCCCGCTCACGCCTGGGCCCTCGGGAAGGAGCACGAGGGACGCGCGAGCTCGCGACCCTGACGGTCACGCCGCTGCGCCCGACGCGTCCGGCCGCGTTGCGGGAGGTCGTGGCCGAGGGAGAACGGCTCGTGCGCTTCGTGGCGGACGACGCCGACGAGCACGCCGTGGCCGTCGGCCCGTCCTGAGATCTCTGTCCTCGCATCCCGTTTCTGAGACCCTGGCCGGCGCACAGGCAGCCCTCGGTCGACCGACGGCCGGAGGTCAGCCCACCTGGGCCGCGACGTACCCCGCCCGGTCGTCGTCCAGGTCGCCGGTCTCGCCCGCCGCGGCGGCCCGACCGCCGAGCACCAGCACGTAGGCCCAGAAGGCCGCGAGCGCGAGCGCCCCGATCACGATCTTGAGCCACCACGCCAGCGCCGACCCGGTCACGAACCCCTCGATCAGACCGGAGACACCCAGCACGCCGACGAGCCCGATGGCCACGGTGAGCAGCGAACGCCCCTCCTGCGCGAGCGCCCTCGTCCGCGTGCGTGGGCCCGGGTCGATCCACGTCCAGAAGAGCCGCAGGCCGGCCGCACCCGCCACGAAGATCGCGGTCAGCTCGAGCATGCCGTGCGGGGCGATGAGCTGCAGGAACACGTCGAGGTGCCCGTGCGCGGCCATCATGCCGCCCGTCGCGCCGACCTGGATCGCGTTCGAGGCCAGCAGGTAGAGCGGGATGACACCGGTGATGCCGGCGCCGACGCACACGGCCGTGAGCCAGGCGTTGTTGGTCCACACCATCGCGGCGAAGCCGGCCCCCGGGTCGTAGTACTGCGCGAAGGCGTTGTCGACGTACTCCTGCTGCTGGGACGGGGTCCCCATCACGGCGAGCGCCTCGGGCTGCGTCGCGACCCACCAGCCGGCGACGACCGCGACCGCCACGAACGCGACCATGACCGACATGGTCCACCACCGGATGCGGTGCAGCGCCGCGGGCAGCGTGACGACGACGAACCGGCTGACGTCGCGCAGCGACGGCTCGTGCGCCCCGGCGATGGCCGCCCGCGCGCGGGCCAGCAGCTGGGACAGCCGGGTCACGGTCTCGGGGTCGGGTGCGCTCGAGCGGATCGCCGACAGGTCCGTGGCGACGGCCTGGTACAGCCGGACGAGCTCGTCGGACTCGGCGCCGGTGAGCCGGCGACGGCCGGCCAGGTCGTCGAGCCGCAGCCACGCAGGCGTGCGGGTCTCGGTGAACGCGTCGAGATCCATGACGCACAGCCTGCCACCGCGGGACGCCGGGACGGGGACGTGCACCCGGTAGCGTTCCCTGCGGGCCTCCCCCGGAGGTCGCCGGCACCGCACCGCGGCATCGGCAGAGGCAGCAGGGAGGACGACCGCATGGACGAGGGCATCGTCACCGGCGAGGGCGTGCTGCTCGACGCCCGTCCGGCGTCCTTCGCCTCCCGGGTGCTCGGCGCGGTGCTCGACCTGCTGCTGCTCGCCCTCGTGGGTCTCGTCGCGATCATCGTGCTCACGACCGCCGACTGGTCGCCCTCCGAGGAGGTCGCCCGCATCCTGGGGATCCTGGTCACCGCGACCGTGATGGTGATCGCACCCACGACCGTGGACACGCTCACCCGAGGCCGCTCGCTCGGCAAGCGCATCGCGGGCATCCGCATCGTGCGGGACGACGGCGGCCCGATCGTGTTCCGCCAGGCGTTCGTCCGTGCCCTGGTCGGCGTCGTCGAGCTGTGGGCCACCCTCGGGTCGGTCGCGCTGATCTCCTCGATCGTGCACCCGCAGGGCAAGCGGCTCGGGGACATGCTGGCCGGCACCTACGCGGTGCGGGTCCGCGGCAAGGCGCCGGTCCGTCCCCTCGTGCCCATGCCGTACGCGCTGCTCGGATGGGCGCAGCACGCCGACATCGCCCGGCTGCCGGACGGTCTCGCGCTCGCCGTGCGGCAGTTCGTCGTCCGGGCGGCCGGCCTGCACCCCGCCTCGAGGGTCGAGCTGGGCACGCAGCTGACGGCCCAGGTGCAGCGCTACGTGCGCCCGCTGCCTCCGCCGGGCACGCACCCCGAGGCGTTCCTGGCGGCCGTTCTGGCGGAGCGCCGGGTGCGCGAGCTGCGCTCCGGGCACCGGGCGGCCGCGCGCGAGGCCGAGGAGGCCGTCCTGCTGCACCGGCTCCCGCACGGGGTTCCGGACCCCGTCGACTGAGCCCCGTCGAGCGGGTCCGGCGATCAGACGCCCGAGGCCGCCACCCGACGCAGGTCGGGCTCGAGGTAGATGACCGTCGCGATCGGCACTGCGGCACGCACGCGCGCCTCGGCCGCGTCGATGGCACGGGCGATCGACGCGGCGTCGTCGGCGGCGTCGACCTCGATCTTCGCGGCCACGAGCAGCTCCTCGGGACCGAGGTGCAGCGTGCGCAAATGGATCACCGACGCCACCCCCTCGCCCACCAGTGCCGCCTGGACCGCGCGGACGTCCTCGACGGTGGCCGACTCGCCGAGCAGCAGCGACTTGGTCTCCAGCGCGAGGACAACGGCGATCACGACCAGCAGCAGCCCGATCCCTGCGGTACCAGCCGCGTCCCATCGACCGTCCTCGGTCAGCAGGGTCAGCGACACGCCGAAGAGGGCGAGCACCAGGCCGACGAGCGCGCCTGCGTCCTCGAGCAGGACCACGGGCAGCTCGGGCGCCTTGGCCGTGCGCACGAACTGCGGCCACGACCGGCTGCCCCGGGTGTGGTTCGACTCGTGGATGGCCGTGCGGAACGAGTAGCCCTCGAGGCCGATCGCGATGACGAGGACGAGCAGCGGCACCCACCACCAGCGCCCCTCGATCGGGTGCGGGTCCTGCCACTTGTGCCACGCCTCGTACAGCGCGAACAGGCCACCGACGGAGAACAGCACGATCGAGACGATGAATGCGTAGACGTACCGCTCACGCCCGTACCCGAACGGGTGCTGCTCGTCCGCCGCGCGCGTCGAGCGGCGACCACCGAGCAGCAGGAGGAGCTGGTTGCCGGAGTCGGCGAGCGAGTGCACCGACTCGGCCAGCATCGAGCTCGACATCGTCAGCAGGTACGCGACGAACTTCGTCAGCGCGATGCCGAGGTTCGCCGACAGCGCCGCGATGATCGCCCGGTTGCCGCCGCCGTGCGCCATCAGCCGACCTTCACGGGACGAGCCTCGTCGGCCAGCAGCACCGGGACGCCGTCGCGCACCGGGTACGCCAGCGGGTTCTCGGGGTCGGTCGAGACCAGCTCGGGCGTCCCGTCCGGTCCGGTGGCGTCGACGAGCGTCGCTCCCGTCACCGGGCAACGCAGCAGGTCCCGCGCCCAGGGCTCCAGGCCCGGGGCCGTTGCGGTGTCACCCATCAGATCTCCTCGTCGGACCGTACGAGCGCGAGCACGTCGTCGCGCACCTTGACCATCATGTCGTCGTCCGCGGCCTCCACGGTGAGCCGCAGCAGCGGTTCCGTGGACGATGCACGCAGGTTGAACCACCACTGCGGGTGGGCGTCCCAGTGCGCGACGGTCAGCCCGTCGAGCTCGTCGACGCTCACCGGACCGGCGCCCTGCTTGTCCACGTAGGCATCGACGACCCTCGCCCACGCGGCGGCCACGTCGCTCACGCGGGAGCTGAGCTGCCCGCTCGTCACGTACGGCTGGTACACCTCGGCCAGCACGGACAGCGGGTGCCGTTGGCTGCCGAGCGCCGCCAGCACGTGCATCGCCGTGAGCACGCCGGCGGGCACGAGGTCGCGGACGTGGTAGCGGCCGTCGTGCTCGCCGCCGAAGACGGCGTCGTGCTCGGCCATCGCCGCCTCGAGGGCCGGACGGCCCACCGGGGTGCGCAACGTCCGGGCGCCGGCGGCACCCAGCAGGTCCGGGACGGCCCGCGAGATGAGCACGTCGTGGACCACGGTGGGCGTCCGACCGGCCCGGAGCTCGCGGGTGACCTCGCGCAGCCCCACGAGCGCCGTGATCGCGGACGGGCTCACCGCGTCGCCGCGCTCGTCGAGCACGACGCACCGGTCGGCGTCGAACGCCAGCCCCAGGTCGGCTCCGTGCGCCACGACGGCAGCGCCCAGGTCCCGCAGGTTGTCCACGTCGAGCAGGTCGGCAGCGCGCGCCGCAGGCGTCCCGCCCGGCGCGACGCCCACGAGCACGACCTCGAGCGGCAGGGCGGGCAGACCGGCCTCGGTGCCGAGCACGGCCGGTGCGGTGCGCTCGGCCACCCCGTCCCCGGCGTCGACGACGACGCGCAGCGGACGGATGCCGGACAGGTCGACGAGCGTGCGCAGCGAGGCGGCGACCGCAGGGTCGGACGCGTCCGGGACGACCGCGCGGACGGCGGCGGCCTCGAGGAGGGCAGACCGGTCCACCCGGGGCACGTCAGGGGTCACGCGGGCATCGTACCGGCGCAGGTCCGCCATGCTCCGTGGTGCCCACGGCAGGCAGGTCAGGGCTCGTGCGGCCCGAGGATCTGGACGCGCGTCATCGGCGTCCCGTCACCGCCGATCGCATACCAGCTGGTGCGTTCGCACGCGTCGCAGGACACGAACAACGCCGGTCGGCCGTCCGGCAGGGCGAGCCGGATCCGCGTGCTCGTCGGCGTGCCGCACTGCACGCAGCGGCTGCCGGTCTCGTCGTCCGTCGCGGCCGGTCGGCTCATCGAGCCGAGGGCTGCCCGCTCGCGCGGCGCACGGCCTCGCCCGGGCCGCCCCGCCGCACCCGCACGTCCGGCCACCACGTCAGCCCCCGTCGCCGCGCAGCACCCGCAGGTGCGCCCGTCGGGGTGCCTGCGCGAGCGCCGCGGCAGCGACCTCGTCGAGCACGACGGGCGCCGGTTCCGGGTTGCTCGACCTCCCGGCCTCGCGGACCGCGTCGGCAAGCGCGAGCAGGTCGTCGCGGCTCGGCTCGGCGGGAGCGAACTCCGGGGTCAGCCGGACGACCTCCCAGCCGCGCGGGGCGGTCAGCCGCTCGGCGTGGGTCGGGCACAGGTCGTAGGAGTGCGGCTCGGCGTTCTGGGCGAGCGGCCCCAGCACGGCGGTCGAGTCGGCGTACACATACGTCAGCGTGGCGACGGCCGCGCGGCCGCACGCGGTGCGCGAGCACTGCCGGACGGATCTCACACCGGTGACCGTACCCTCTCGCACCGCTCGCACGCCGTACCGGACGCGTGTCCACACCGGAACGGCGACGGGCCGAGCATCGCCAGGAGCCGCCGCCGCTCCGGTCTACAGTGCTGAGGTGAGCACATCCGGACCGGCGCAGCACCCGCCGCGCGGCTTCGCACGACGCCGAGGTGTCACCGTGCCGGGCCCGGTCGCCCCCCAGCCGGTGCGCCGGCGCGACCGCCGTGGTCGCGGGCCGCGCGGCCCGCTCATGCCCGCGACGCTCCCGGCGTACCGGACCCGTGCCGAGCGGTTCGACGACCTCGTCCTCGACGCCGTCGAGCTTCTCGAGCGTCGCTGGTCACGCCAGCTGGACGGCACCGAGTTCGCCGTCGAGGACGTCCCGCCGTCGGACCCGGCACCGTGGGAGCACGGTGGGGTGCCGTTGGGTCGCTACTTCCCCGCCGACGCCGGCCTGCCCGCACGGATCGTGCTCTACCGGCGCCCCGTCGAGGCCCGAGCCACCGACCCGCACGACCTGGCCGAGCTGGTGCGCGACGTCGTGGTCGAGCAGGTCGCCCACATGCTCGGACGTTCTCCCGAGGACATCGACCCGGAGTACGGCGACGGCCGATAACCTGTCGCCACGATGAGCACCTCCTCCCCCGTCTCGGTCCGTGTCGTCTGCGTCGTCTACCACCCCGGACAGGAGCTGGAGGAGTTCGCCAGGAGCCTGCGCCGGACCGCGAGCGGGCCCGTCGAGCTCGTGCTCGTCGACAACGGCGAGGACCACACGGTCTCGCGCGACGTCGCCGAACGGTACGACGCCCGCCTCGTCGTGCCCGGCGCCAACCTCGGGTACGGCGGCGGGGGCAACGCCGGGGCCGACGGCAGCACCACGCCCTGGCTCGTCGTCGCGAACTCCGACCTCGTGTGGCAGCCCGGTTCGCTCGACGCGCTGCTCGCCGCAGGCGAGGCGCACCCACGAGCGGGCTCCCTGGGCCCCGCGCTGCTCAACACCGACGGGACGCTGTACCCCTCGGCGCGTGAGCTGCCGTCGCTGCGCCAGGGTGTCGGGCACGCGCTCTTCGCGAAGCTGTGGCCCGGAAACCCGTGGACCCGCGCGTACCAGGCACGCCAGGAGGCCGTCGGCGAGGCACGGGCCGCGGGCTGGCTCTCGGGTGCGTGCCTGCTGCTGCGGCGCGAGGCGTTCGAGCAGGTCGGGGGCTTCGACGAGAGCTACTTCATGTTCTTCGAGGACGTCGACCTGGGCGACCGGCTCGGCCGTGCGGGCTGGACGAACCTCTACGTGCCCGCGGCCCGGGTCGTGCACGTCGGCGGGACGTCCTGGCGGGCCCGACCCGCCGCCATGATCAGCGCGCACCACCGCTCGGCCGGCCGCTACCTGACCCGGCGGTACCCGCACTGGTACCAGTGGCCCGTCCGCGCCACGGTGAGCGTCGGCCTGCGCCTGCGCGAGCGGAGCGAGCTGAGGGCCGCCGCCCGCTGAGGACATCCGGGCATCCGGCCGTCCGGCACGGCCGCCGATCACCTCACGGCAGGGTGAGCCGCGACCCTTCACGCACCGTGACGTCCGGTGACGTGGTGCCGGCTGGAACCGGGTCGACGACGGAGACCAGCACCCCGTCGGGCCGCGCGACCTCGAGCACGACCGCCCAGACGAGAGGGACCCCGTCACCGCCGACGACCTCGACGGCGGCCGCCGTCCCCGAGACGTTCTCGATCAGGTCGGCGACCGGGACGGCGAGCGTCGATCCGGCCTCGATGCGCAGCTGTTCCGAGACCAGCTCGTCACCGTCGACCCCCAGGACGCGCAGCGTCGCGGTCCCCGACGCCGAGCCGGACCCCGAGGCCAGGTCCGCGGGCACCGCACCGAGCGTGACCGTCGCCGAGACCTGGGCGGGCAGGGCCACGAGCGCGTCGTCGGCGCCGATCACGGACGCCGCCCAGGCCCGGTCGACCGGCGGCACGTCGTCGAGGGCACCGGCCGTACCGGTCCGTGTCACCTCGGCCGCGGCGACCACCGGCTCGGGCGAGTCCACCACGATCGTCCAGGCGCCCGTGGGCAACCCACCGAGCGGCACGTCGGTGACCTCGCCGGGGGCGAGCGCCACGTCCTCGACGCCCGGCAGCGTCATGGAGCCGTCGGCACCCAGCAACGTCACGTGCGCGGTCGTCGCGACGTCGCCGGGAGCCAGGAGCCGCAGCACCGGTGCCGCGGCGTCGTCGACCTGCGATGCGGTGACCGCCACACCCGGCACGACCTGACGCGTCGCAGGGGCACCACCGGGCACCACGAGATCCGTCCCGACCGGGGTGAAGCCGTCGAGGGCCGAGTCCTGCACGGCCGCGGTGACGCGTCCGCCGGAGGCCTGCACCCGCACGACGAGGCCGCGCTGCTCCGCGGCGACACCCCCGAGGACGACGACCTCCTGCGCACCCGGGGCCACGAGGTAGCGCTCACCGGTCAGGTCGACGGGGCCGGTGGGTCCCCAGACCTGCAGCAGGACCTCGGCGGGCGTCGTCCCGGCGTTGTCGAGGAGCAGGTGCGCGGTGCTCGACAGGACCGTCGCGCCGCCCACGAGCCAGGACTCCGTCGCCGGCGCCTGGCAGGACGCCGCGGTCAGCCCGCGCAGGTCCCCGGCCGTCACGAGCGTCGAGGAGGTCGCGGCGACCCGGGCCGGCACGTCGGTCGGTTCGGCCACGACCACGACCGGGGTGGTCGGCCGGTCGACCACGAACGCGCCCCCGCCCGACGGCAGCGAGGCCTCGGACGCGCCCGTCGATCCGCTGCCGTCCAGGGACGTGGCCGTGACCGGACCGGCGCCCACGCCCTCGGTCCGTGCGGCCAGCCCCGTCACGGTGGTGACGGGGTCGACCGGCACGGGGTCGAAGTCCGCGTCCCCCGACCCGGCGCCGTCCGGGAGCACCAACGGCCCCGCGCACACCAGGGTGGACGCCGCCGGTGCCACGGCGACCTCGCGTCCGCCGGCACCCGACGGCTGCGCCTGGTCGGCCGGGACCCGCACACCAGCGAGCACCACCGCGCCCGCCGCCGCGAGCACGACGACGCCCGAGAGCACCCGGACCGACCGACCCACCCATGCCGCGCTCATCGTCGCCCTCCCTTGCGGCGCACCGGCAGCGCGAGCAGCACCGTCAGCCCGAGCACGACGCCCTGCACCACGAGCCACGGCGTGCGGTTCGGCGCGACGTAACGCACCTCGAGATGACCGCCGTCCGCGCCGAGCGCGAACGTCTGCCGCCAGCCGCCCTCGACCGCGCGGACCGGGTCCCCGTCGAGCCAGGCCCGCCACCGGGGGTCGGCCCGCTCGGCCAGTACGAGCACCCGTCCGTCGTCGCCCGGGTCGACCGTCGTGTCGACCGTCCGGCTCTGCGCCTCGACGGCGAGCGCAGCGGAGCCGGCGGAGGCGATGTCGACGCCGGACGGAACGATCCGGGCCCAGGCGGCGACCACCGTGGCCTGCGCGTCGGACGGCGCCACCCGCCACAGCGTGCCCGCATCGTTGTCGGTGACCCGCTCGAGTCCCGCGGTCGCGTCGAGCCGACCGACGAGCTCGGCGCGCAGCCGTGCCGCATCACCGGTCGACCCGTCGTCCTGCGACGCGTCGACCTCGACCGCTCCCAGCGGCGGGACGAGGACGTCGGCCACCGCCAGGGCGCCCAGGTCGCCGGCCACGTCTCCACCGGCGGCCGAGGCGAGCCGCGCGACCAGCGCATCGACCTCGTCGGTGGCCGCGTCGACGGGAGCGACCTGCGGGTCGCGCAGGGCACCGCTCAACGCACGCGACTGCACCGCGGCAGCGGAGTCGACGAGCAGCGGCCCGTCGCCGCGCAGCAGCTGCCAGGCGACGGCGCCATCGGCCTGCACCTGGACGGCGAGCACGCGTGAGGCGTCCGGCGACCCCTGCGTCTGCTGGGCGACAGCCTGCACGAGCGGCCTGTCGACGGTGGTCAGCGCCGTGCCGTGCGCCCGTGCCGACCACACCCAACCGCCCAGCTGCAGCACCGGGACCACGACCGCCACCGCCGCGAGGAGGACCACCAACGGCTGGCGCCACCCGAACGAGGCCCGACCGAGCCGCTCCTGCATCCGGTCCGCACCGAGCACCCCGGCCGTCAGGAGCCCCAGCCATGCGACGGACAACCCCGCGGCCGCCGACCCGTGAACGAGCGTGCCGTCGTCCAGGCCCACGGGCACCGCGACGGCGACCGTCGCGAGCGCCAGCCCGCTGATCGCGACCGCCCAGGCGGCTCGGACGGCGCGTGACACCGGTGCGCCGCGCAGCAGGGCGAGCACCGCGAGCAGCAGGACGACCGCACCGAGGGCCAGCGGCCAGTACCGGGCGAGCACGTCCGGCAGCACGTCCGGGACCAGCGTGGTGGCGTCGCCGGGAACGCCGAGCAGCCGCGCGAGCGCCGGGTCGACGGCGCTCGCCGTGCCCGGCGTGGCGTTCGTCGCGGACGTCGTCGGGCCCGGGTCCGACAGCAGCAGGCGCAGACCGTCCGCACCCCGCCGAACCGCCTCGGCGAGGAGCGGACCGAGCACCACGACCGGCGGCAGCGCCGTCAGCAGGAGCCGACCACGCCGACGCCGGGCGCTGACCGCCACGACCCCGAGTCCGACGAGCAGCGGCGCCAGGAGCGAGGGTGCGCCTGCCACGACGACGACCGCGGCCAGGCCTGCCGCGGCGGCCGCGGCCACCGAGCCGGTCGGGTTCGGTGCGCCGACCAGCACGGGCGGCGTGTCGACGTCCTGCGACGCGACGCGCCCGGTCGCGGCGGCGGCACCGTCCGGGGCGGCACCGGCCACAGGCGGGGTCCCGGCGACGGACAGATCCGCCCCGCCTGGGCCCTCGCCTGCCTGCACGGTCGAGGAGACCACCGGCACACCACGCACGGGCGTGGCCACCGCCGCCTCGTCCGGCGCGTCCTCGCGTCGGACCGTGACGAGACCGGAGAGCACCTGGTCGACCCGCTGGACACCCAGCGCGCGGGCCACCCCGAGCGCGACCCACGGAAGCGCCGCGTGCGCGAGCACCAGCCCGATGCGCCCGTCGCCGAGAGCCAGCAGCAGCACGGGCGCCCCGGACCAGACGAGCGCGGCCCAGAACCGGACACCGGTCGAGCGCGTCGCCGCACCCGCCGCAGCCCAGGCCCCCGCACCGGCCAGCACCACGGCGCCGAGCACGAGCGCGGCCGCCGCCGGGGCCAGCGATCCCCCGGTCGCCGCGGCGGCGGGCACCAGCACCGCCAGCAGCGCATCGGCCGGGCCAGGGGCGCCCAGACCGCCCGACACCCAGCCGGACGTCGCCGCCTGCCACAGCTCCCCGAGGGTGGACGTCGCAGGAAGCAGAGCGGGACCGACCAGCGTCGCACCGCCGAGCACCGGGCCGATCACGTCGGCCAGCGCCACGGCCGATGCCACGACCAGCAGGCCCACGAGCACAGCCGCCGTGACGCGCCGTCGGGTCGCCAGTGCGGCCAGCTCGCGCAGCTCCAGCTCGCTGGGCGCCCGGACGACACGACGCGCCTCGAGGCGCGCCAGCCGACGGTCGCGCCACTGGGACCACACGTCGCGCCACGACGCCTGCAGCGGGCGCAGCGCGCGGCGGGGCAGCACACGGGTCCGCCGCGCGTTCGCGCGTGCCCGGGCGACGGCCGCCGGGCGGGCGAGCACGGCGAGCGGCGCACGCAGCTCGGCGACCGCCAGGCCGCCGTCCTTCGCGGCGACCTGGAGCAGGGCACGAACGACGCCGGCGGCAAGCGCCAGCACGACCATGAGCGGGAGCAGCGGCAACGGTGACGTCACCAGGCGCTGGTGCAGCAGCGCCCGTCGGCGTGCGGCGAACGAACGTCGCGGGTCGGCCGCGTCGACCTCCCCGTCACCGTCCAGGTCGCTCTCCAGCGCCTCCGGGTCGAGGTGCCGGTCGCCCGCCCGCAGCCCGAGGTAGGAGGCCTGCGCGTGCCGGACCACGGCCGAGGGCACGACCACCGCGCGATGCCCGGCGAGGCGCGCCCGGCGCGAGAGGTCGAACCCGTCCCCGAACGGCCCGAGCGCGGGGTCCGTCCCGCGCAGCGCGTCCCACACGTCGCGGCGCACGAGTGCGCCGGCGAGCCCCACACCGAGCACGTCGTCGCGCGCGTCGTGCTGCCCCTGGTCGAGCTCGCCCGGCTCGACGTCGGTCATCCGACGGCCGGACCGCGACGTGCGCACGCCCACCTCGAGGAGCCGGGCCGGCTCGGTCCAGGTGTGCTGCTTGGCTCCCGCGACCGCGACGGACGGTGCCTGGCCGACCGCGCGCACCAGCTCGGCGAGCGCCGTCGGTGCGGGGGCGCTGTCGTCGTGCAGGAGCCACAGCCAGGTCGTCGGCGCCTCGCCGGACGGGGCGTCGGCCAGCCCGGCACGCACGGCGTCACCGAACGTGCGGGCTCCCGGGGCGTGCACCACGCGCGACGACGGCGTCGGAGGCGTCGCGACGAGGGACAGGCTCTGCGCGAGCACGGCGTCGATGTCGGCGCCGGAGCGCGGTGCGACGTCGACGAGGACGACGCGCAGCGGGTGCCGGGTCTGCTCGGCGAGCGCGCGCAACGTGGTCGGCAGGTAGTGCGTGAGCCCTCGGGTCACCACGACGGCCGTCACCGGGGTCACCACGGGGATCGACGAGCTCGTCGTCGGAGGGCTGGCCGCCCAGGGTCCGGGGGCGGGGTACGTCGCGTCGGTCATCCGCCTGCCATCATGCCGTGCAGGGGACCGTGGAGCACAACCGGGTGGCGGTCACGCCCCTCAGACGACACGTCGCTTGAGCTTGCGGCGCTCGCGCTCCGACAGGCCGCCCCAGATGCCGAAGCGCTCGTCGTTGGCGAGGGCGTACTCGAGGCACTCGCCGCGCACGTCGCACCCCGTGCAGACCTTCTTGGCCTCGCGCGTCGACCCGCCCTTCTCGGGGAAGAAGGCCTCAGGGTCGGTCTGGGCGCACAGCGCGCGCTCCTGCCACCCCATGGGGCCGTCGTCCTCGGGCGTGCCGAACAGCGCCAGGACGTTGGACGGCTGCGCCGGTGCGGCCGTCGTGACGTCGGAGGGGAAGCCCTCGTCGTCGTCGAGCAGGTTCCACATACGTGCCTCCGTGCGGGTCAGTGCTCGTCAGTACTCGATCAAGGCTCGGTCAGGGCCAGCTGCGACAGTGTCGCGTCGTGGTGCTCGCGCAACATGAATCGGTTCTAAGGAATTACACGCGTGTCGTTCCGAGCCGTCAAGCGGGGGTGTGCTAAATGCCCGAATTTGTCGGGTGAATCCGGTGAAGACGGTCGTCCCGGGCGTGTCGCGCCTACGCTGTGAGCGTGCCCACACCCTCCATCGGCAGCCTGCTGACGAACTTGACCCGTGAACCCGGACGACCTCGGATCACCTGGTACGGCCCCGACTCCGAACGCGTCGAGCTGTCCGGCGCGGTGCTGGAGAACTGGGTGAACAAGACCACGAACCTGCTCGTCGAGGAGTTCGACGCCGGTCCGGGGACTCGCGTGCTCCTCGACCTCCCGGGGCACTGGCGGACGGTCGTCTGGGCACTGGCGGTGTGGCGCGCGGGCGCGTGCGTGGTGCTGGAACCGTCGGCGGGGGGACGCGCCGACGTCGTGGTGACGACCGACCCCGGCGCCCACCCGGGGGCCGCCGAGCTCGTCGCGGTCTCGCTCCCTGCCCTCGCCCGGCGGTTCGACGGGGACGTGCCGCCCGGGGCCATCGACGCCACGGCAGCCGTGATGACGTACGGGGACGCGATCGGTTGGGCGCCCGAGGCAGACGGCGCAGCGACCGCGTTGATCGGGCCGGGCGGAGCCGTCGCGCACGACGCGCTCATACCCCCGGTCGACGAGGGGCGCCCCGGTCGCCCTCGCGTGCACGTTCCGGCCACCGGCACCCATGGCGGGCGCTCGGTACAACGCGTCCTGGTCGATGTGCTCGGCGCGCTCGCCGCCAATGGCTCCGTCGTCCTGACGTGCGACGTGGAGCCCGACCGCATGCACCGACTGCTGGCGCAGGAGGGCGCGCTCACCGGCGCCTGACGGGCCGAGGCCCTGGCAGCAGCCGCTCAGGCGCGCGCGGCGTAGTCACCCCGGCGAAGGGCGATCGACCGCCAGAACCCGATACCGGGGTCGACACCGTCGATGCGACGTGGGCGAGGCCCTGCCGAACGGCCCGCTCGCCACCCCGCGAGGCGGCCCCGCGTCGCAGCGAGGTCCCGCGACAGCAGCAGGTCGCCGAGGCAGACGGCAACCTCGGTGACGACGGCGCGCACCGCCCATCGGGTCCGCAGCACCCGGTAGGCACGCAGCAGGTACCCCCGACCGAACCCGCCCAGCTCGCGCTGCCGCGCCGAACCCCGACCGGCGGTCGCGCCACCGAGGTGCACGCCACGTGCCTCGGGCACGCCGACACTGCCCCAGCCGGCACCACTCAGACGCAGCGCGAGGTCGAGCTCCTCGCCGTACATGAAGATGCCGTCGTCGAAGAGCCCGACCGCGTCCAGCGCTTCACGACGGTACGCCGCCACCGCGCCGTACGGTCCGAGGATGCGCGGCTCGTCCGTCTGCGCATCGGCCGGGTCCACGCCCTGCTCACGCACGAAGCCGGCGAGCGTGGGATCGGCGCAGATCCCGAAGGCATCCACTCTGCCGTCCGGACGCAGCAGCATCGGGGCAGCACTTCCCAGCGTGGCGTCGACCGCGAACGGCGCGACGAGCGCCTCGAGCATGTCCGGCTCGGCGTCGACGTCATTGTTGACCAGCACCACGACGTCACCCGTCCCGGCTCGGATCCCCGCGTTGCAGGCGCGGCCGAAACCCACGTTGCGCTCCATCGCGACGACGTGGACCTCGGGGTGCTCGCGCAGCCGGTCGAGCGTGTCGTCCGGCGACAGGTCGTCGACGACGACCACGCGGTGCGGCACGGTCTGACGTGCCAGGTGCCGCAGGCAGCTCTCGGTCACCGCCCACTTGCCGTGGACCGGCACGACGACGTCGATGGACGGCAGGACGCGCCCGGACATGTCGTCGCTCATCGCGAACCTCGGGTGGTCGGCACGTGGCCGAACGGCATCGGCACGAACGGGGCAGAGCGGAGCCTGTGCACGTGTTCCTCGGTGGCGCGGTGACGGTCGGCAGGATCGTAACCCCCGAGGCAGGTCGGCTCACGACCGACCGCACTCACCCCTGGCCGGACGAGGTCGTCCACGACGCGGCCTCCTCCTCGACGACGGTCAGGTGCCGCAGAGCAGGCTGGACGAGCAGCACGGCGGTGACGAGCTCGGCAACGGCCAACGAGGCCGCGACCCCGGCCGCGCCCGCCGCACGCCCGATCGTCAGCATCCCGACGACGCCGAGCGCCGCACCGAGCGCGGTGCCGATCAGAACGGCACGCGCGCGGCCGGCGGGCAGCAGGAAGTGACGGACGAGCGACATCCGGACCGACACGACGGCGAAGGCCAGCGCGAGCCAGAGGCACACGTCGCGTGCCGCCCGCACGTCCTGGCCGAACAGCAGCCCGGAGACCGTGGGCCCCAGGACGGCGAGCAACGCCGCGCCGACCACACCGAGGAGCCCGTGTCCTACGAGCGCGAGCCGCAGTCGCCGCGGCCGACCCGGGGGCGCAACCTCGACCGTCCAGCTCTGCAGCGCGTTCGCGAGGGTGATCGGCACGTACTGGCCGTACTTGTAGAGCTTGTCGGCCGACGCGTACGAGCTGGCGGCGGACGGGGACGCGACCCTGCTGGCGACCGGGACGGGGACCGTGCCGAATGCCCCGGTCGCCATGTCCGCCACGGCGACGGCGCGGTCGCGCACGAGCAGCCTGCCGATGTCACGCACCCCCGGGCCTGGTGCCGTCGACCGGCCGAGCGTCCGGCCGAAGAGCCAGATCCCACCCAGCGACACGGACACCGCCAGCAGCGGGTAGAACACCATCTGGCCCGTCCAGAGGATCAGCGCGCTCGACACCGCGGCCGCGACGACCCGCGGCACGGCCTCGTACACGGCGATGGGACGCGGGTCGCCCACACCCACGGCGTACCAGGCGAACGAGAGCCCGGGTACCGCGCCGGCCAGTCCCATGAGCACCGTGGGGACGAGGAACCCGTCCGCGGACAGCGACGCGCACACGACCACCATCACCGGGAGCGCCCCGACTGCGAGCGCCCCGCGCACCAGGAGGCTCTCGCGGTACAGCCGCAGCCGCGTGGCGGTGTCGGCCTCCGCCACGCGGGGCGGTCCTGCGTTGTTCCAGCCGTAGTTGACCACGATCGCGGCCAGGGTCCCGACGGACTCCCCGACGAGCAGGCTCGCCCAGCCGTCCGCGCCCGCGGCACGCCCCAGCACCGGCAGCACGAGGAGCGGGGTGATGAGGGAGATCGCGGGCAGGCCCGCGAAACCGGCAAGCCTGCCCCAGAACGAGCGGGTCACCCGACGCCGCCCTCCGGACGCCCTGTACGCCCTGCGAGCGACCGCAGCACCCTGGCCAGCACCGTCGCCGTCGCGTCCGCGGCCTGGTCCCACCCGAACTGCGCGGCACGGATGCGACCGAGCGCCCGGAGCCGGTCCCGCTCGTCACCGTCGGCGATGAGGTGTTCGAGCCGGGCGGCGATGGCCGCCGGGTCCCTCGGGTCGACGTACTCGACCGCATCCCCGCCGACCTCGCGCAAGGCGCCGACGTCCGAGGCGAGCACCGCGCAGCCGCGCGCCATCGCGTCGACGACCGGCAGCCCGAAGCCCTCGGCGAACGACAGGCACGCGTACACCGTCGCGAGGGCGTACAGGTGCTCGAGGTCGTCGTCCGTCACCCATCCGAGAAGGACCACGTCCTGCTCGAGCCCGAGCTCGGCGACGAGCGGGACGAGCGGGTCACCGGCACGGCTCCCGGTCACGACGACCCGGGGACGTGTGCCCGGCGGGATCAGCGCGACCGCTCGCAGGAGCCCGTCGACGTTCTTGTGCGGCATGCGGTTCCCGACGCTGAGCACGGTCGGGCGCCCGTCGTCGAGCCCGGCGAGCCCCGACCCCGGCGGTGGGACGTGGGTCGGTGGCGTGCTGTGGCCGTTCGGGACCACGGTGATCCGTTCCGGCGGTACCCGCAGGACCCGCGCGACCGAGCCGGCGGCGTCGTGGCTGACCGTGAGCAGCTCGCGCGCACCTCGCGCCGCGCGCCCCACGAGGAACCTGGTGATGTGGGACACCACGGCCAGGTCCGTCGGGTGCGGGTAGTCCCAGGGGATCACGTCGTGCACCGTGACGACCGTCGGCACGAGCCGACCCGACGGGCCGTAGTTCGCCGGGCACCACAGCAGGTCCGCACCGGCTCGACGCGCGGCTCGCGATGCCAGCAGGGTCTCGCCCACCGCCCAGGCGGCCCGGCTGTCGGCGTCGACACCGAGCGTGCGCACGGGGCCCGGGAACCACGGCTCGACCTGCGCGCGCCCGGTGCGACCCACGAGGCCGATCAGCTCGACACCGGTGAGCCGCTCGGCGACCCGCGGGAGGAGCTCACGGGCGTACGCCTCCGTCCCGCCCCGCCGGCCCGTGAAGTAGAGCAGGTCGACGGCGAGCCGAGGTCGCTCGGCACTCACGACGCGAGCGCCGCCACGGAGGGCTCCGGCGCGGCCGGGTTGGTCCCTCCTCGGGTCGGGATCGTCAGGATGCCCACGACCATGGACGACATCATCGTCTGGAACCCGAGCATCAGGCCGAGGGCCGCAGGGACGGCCACCCGGACCGCCGTGCGCGCGTCGAGCTCGCCGAACCCGGTGTCACCCCAACGGATCACCTGCAGCACGGCGACCACGAGGCCCACCAGGAAGATGCCCACACCGGTGAGCAGACCGCGCTCGATCGTCAGCCTGTCGGTGATCATGCGGAAGCGCGGACCGGCAGGCAGGAAGCCCTCGTGCTCCGCATAGACCTTGGTCAGGATCGAGAAGAGCACGGCCTGGTACCCCAGGACCGCCGCCGCCATCGCGTAGATCATGGTCGAGACGTCGAAGCCGACCGAGCCGATCTCGACCGGCCCGAACAGCAGGAGGACGGCAGCCAGGACACCGACACCGAACATGGCCACGCCCGGGTAGAAGAAGAGCCACTTCGGCGAGAAGACGAGCAGGAACCGCAGGTGGCGCCAGCCGTCGTGCCAGCTGCGCAGGTGCGGCGGCCGCGAGCGGCCGTCCTTCTTCAGCGTGGTGGGCACCTCGACGATCCGGAGCCGTGCCAGGCATGCCTTGACCACCATCTCCGAGGCGAACTCCATGCCCGAGGTACGCAGCCCGAGGCCCAGGATCGCCGCACGGTGGAACCCGCGCAGGCCGCAGTGGAAGTCGCGGACGCCCGGCTTGAAGAACAGGGCGCCGATGCCCGACAGCACCGGGTTGCCCAGGTACTTGTGCAGGGGCGGCATGGCACCCGGCTCGATGCCGCCGCGGAACCGGTTGCCCATGACGAGCTGCGCCCCGCCCCGCAGCTGCTCGACGAACGGGTCGAGCGAGGAGAAGTCGTAGGAGTCGTCCGCATCGCCCATGATGACGAACACCCCACGGGCGGCCTCGATGCCGCCGATGAGCGCCGCGCCGTAACCCTTCTCCGGGATGTCCACGACCCGAGCGCCCAGTCCCGTCGCGATCGCCTGAGACCCGTCGGTGCTGCCGTTGTCCGCGATCAGCACCTCGCCGTCGACGCCGGCCCGCTCGAGGTATCCCAACGCCTTGCGGATGCACGTCTCGAGCGTCTCGGCCTCGTTGAGGCACGGCATCAGGATGGTGAGCTCACAGCTCGGGGCGGTGGTCATGGGGTTCCGTTCCGGGTCGTCGGGGCGCAGCACTGTACAACGCAGTTCATCGCCCGGGTGCCCGCCCGGGCTCGCGCAGCCGGTCGAGCAGCGCGGTCGCCGCGACCTGGACGGTGCGCTCGCCGGCGACCTGTTCGAACCAGCTCCGGGTCGACGCGCGCAGACCCGTCCCGCCCTCGACCGCGGCCACGATCGCCGCCCCGAGCACCTCGGGCTCGACGCCTCGCGCCACGAAGCCGTTGACCCCCGGCTCGACGAGCTCGACCGAGGCGTTGTCCGGCCCGTCCACCAGCACAACGGGCGTGCCGGTGGCGCACGCTTCCACGACGACGAGCCCGTACCCCTCACGACGCGAGGGGTTCACC
The DNA here is from genome assembly GCF_013409305.1 of Cellulomonas soli. Classification (GTDB taxonomy): domain Bacteria; phylum Actinomycetota; class Actinomycetes; order Actinomycetales; family Cellulomonadaceae; genus Cellulomonas; species Cellulomonas soli. The sequence continues at coordinate 298,520 of NZ_JACBZJ010000001.1, forward strand.
AGGACGGCGGCGTCTCGCAGCAGCGCGTCGAGCCGCTCCTGCGGCACGAAGCCCGGCAGCTCCACGACGGCCTCCAGCCCGAGCCGGGCCACCTCGGCGGCGACCTCGGGAGTCGTCTGCCCCTCGCCGAGCACCACCGCGCGCAGCCCGGGGATCCGGTCGCGCGCCCAGGCCACGGCAGCGGGCAGCACCTCGACGCGCTTGTCGGGGATGTGCCGCCCGACGTACACGACCGTCGGCGGCTGCACCTGCTCGAGGCCGGGGTCCTGATCGGGAACCTGGTGGATGAGCCCGGGGCTCACCACCGGAGGTCGGCGCGCGCCCGCGGCGACCAGCCGCCGGGCGTTCATCTGCGAGTGACAGGACACCAAGGGGCTGACCCTCGCGGCCAACCCCTGCAGCACGGAGGCGACCCGCCCGACCACGGGGCCGGAGTACTCGACCCACTGCTCGGGTCGCCACACCTCCAGGAAGTCCGCGCAGATCCGCGTTCGCGTCCCCAGCAACGCCAGGCGCGCCGCGAACACGTTGAGCACCGGCAGCGCGGAGACCACGAGCGCGTCGTAGCGCCCCCGAGTACGCACGAGGTGACGGAAGAGGCCCGCGGCGAAACGCACGGCAGGCAGCAGGGTGCGCCCGCCCGTGGCGTCGTACAGCTCCGACGGCCCGCTCACGGCGACGACGTCGACGCCGTCGAGGACCGGCGCAGGGCCGGTCCACTGCCGTCGGGTCAGGTAGTCGACCTCGGCGCCCTCGCTCACGAACGTCTCGGCGAAGAGGCGGTACTGGCGTTCACCGCCCCCGGTGCTCAGCGGGTAGAAGCAGTCGAAGGCCACGGCGACACGCACGGCGGTGAGCGTAGCGCCCCGACAGTCGTCCTGGGCGAGGCCGGTCCGGCTCAGGGCACGTCCGCCTGGACGAGTCGGCCGGCCCCACGAACGGCGAGCCCGCCGTCGCGCGCGGGGACGAAGGCCGCCTCGCCCCGGTCCAGGGTCAGCACGTCGTCCGTGGAGGAGGCGCTCAGGGTCATCCGCCCCTCGAGGCACAGCAGCACCCGCGGCCCGCGACCCGGCAGCAGGTGCACGGCGTCGTCGTCGATGTCGGTGACAGACAGCTCGAAGTCGTCGACCGGGGCGTAGAAGACCCGGGTCGCCCCGTGGAACGTCTCCGGCGCGATCCGGATCGGCGGCGCTGCGACGTAGTCGACGTTGCGCAGCAGCTCGGGCACGTCGACGTGCTTCGGGGTCAGTCCGGCGCGCAGCACGTTGTCCGAGCTGGCCATCACCTCGATGCCCACACCCTGCAGGTAGGCGTGGACGCCGCCGGCGGGCACGAACAGGGCCTCCCCCGGCTGCAGGCTCACGGGGTTCAGCAGCAGCGAGGTGACCACACCGGGATCGCCCGGGTAGGCCTCGTCGAGCGTGACGACCGTCCGGTCGGCGCGAGGCGAGGGCGAGCCGGTCTCGAGGCGGCTGCGGCACGCCGCCGCGATCTCGTGCACCTCGTCGGGCGAGGGGCGCGTGGCGGGCTCGAGCAGCTGCGTGAACGCCTCCCGGATCCCCGCGGAGGTCGGGCGGGCGGTGAGGATGCCGTGCAGCTCCTTGGCCAGCGGGGCGTCCAGCGTCGCGAGCAGCTCCGCGGCCCGGCGTGGGGCCCGGAACCCGCAGAGCGCCTCGAACGACGTGAGCGCGAAGACCAGCTCCGGCTTGTGGTTGCGGTCCCTGTAGTTGCGGTGGGGCGCCTCGATCGGGACCCCGGCGGCTTCCTCCGCGTCGAAACCCTCGCCGGCGCGTGCGATGTGCGGATGGACCTGCAGCGACAACGGTCGCTCGGCTGCGATCACCTTGAGCAGGTACGGCAACGAGGCACCGAACCGCGCGACGACGTCCTCACCCAGGGAGTCGACGCTGTCCGCCGCGATCAGGTCGTGCAGCGCGACCCCGCCCTCGAGCGTCAGCGACGGGGCCGAGGAGTGCGCCCCGAGCCACGCCTCCGCCACGACCCCGGGGTCGTGGACGCCGAGCAGCTCGTGGATCGCCGTTGGCGACCCCCACGCGTACGCCTGTGTCGCGTGGCTGATCCTGAGCACGTCCCGCCCCCTGTCGTCCCGATGGTCCGAGCATGGTACCGGGCGCGCCCAAGGGTGCCGATGCAGCATGATGTGTGCCCATGCGCGGCATCATCCTGGCCGGTGGATCCGGCACCCGGCTGCACCCGATCACCCTCGGCGTCAGCAAGCAGCTCGTCCCGGTGTACGACAAGCCGATGATCTACTACCCGTTGTCGACGCTGATCCTCGCGGGCATCCGCGATGTGCTGGTCATCACGACGCCGCACGACGCCGCACAGTTCGAAAGGCTCCTCGGGGACGGCTCGCAGTTCGGCATCTCGATCAGCTACACCGTCCAGGCCGAGCCGAACGGCCTCGCCCAGGCCTTCGTCCTCGGGGCCGGTTTCATCGGCGACGAGCGCTGCGCGCTCGTGCTCGGCGACAACATCTTCTACGGCCCCGGCCTCGGCTCGCGCCTGCAGAGGTTCGAGGACATCGACGGCGGCGCGGTCTTCGCGTACCGCGTCGCGGACCCGAGCGCGTACGGCGTCGTCGAGTTCGACGCGGACGGCAAGGCCCTGTCGCTCGAGGAGAAGCCCGCCCGGCCACGGTCGAGCTACGCCGTCCCGGGCCTGTACTTCTACGACAACGACGTGGTCGCCATCGCACGCGACCTGGCCCCGTCGGCGCGCGGCGAGTACGAGATCACCGACGTGAACAGGACCTACCTCAAGCAGGGACGTCTGCAGGTCGAGGTCCTGCCGCGAGGCACCGCGTGGCTCGACACCGGCACGTTCGACTCGCTGCTCGAGGCGTCCGACTTCGTCCGGACCATCGAGAGCCGTCAGGGCCTCAAGGTCGGCTCGCCCGAGGAGGTGGCGTGGCGCCGGGGCTTCCTGTCCGACGACGCGCTCCGCGAGCGTGGCGAGGCGCTCGTCAAGTCCGGTTACGGCAGCTACCTGCTGGGGCTGCTCGCGGAGTGAGCCGCGGCGTCACCCTGCCAGGACGAGCGACCCGGCGGTCGACCACCGCTCCCGCCAGTCCCCGATGGGGTCGACGCCCGCCCGCACGAGCGCGTCGTGACCGAGGACCGAGTAGGAGGGCCGCACGGCGGCTCGGGTGGAGGCCTCGCTCGTGGTCGGGCGGACGATCTGCGGGTCCAGGCCTGCCGTCGCGACGACCTCGCGGGCGAACTCCCACCACGTCCCGCTGCCGCTCGACGTGCCGTGGTAGACCCCGGCGGGAGCGGCTGCGACGACGAGCCTCTCCACGAGGTCGGCCAGGTCTCCCGTCCAGGTCGGCTGACCCACCTGGTCGGCAACCACGTCGAGTGCACCACGCTCCGCCGCGACCCGGGCGATCGTCCGGGGGAAGCACGAACCGTGCCGCCCGTACAGCCAGGCCGTGCGGACGACCAGGTGGTCGGAGCCCGCCACGGCCCACTCGCCGGCCAGCTTGGTGCGGCCGTACGCCGAGCGCGGGGCCGGTGCGTCGTCCTCGGCGTAGGGCGTGGTGGCGTCGCCGCCGAACACGTAGTCGGTCGACACCTGGACCAGACGCGCACCGACCTTGGTCGCCGCGGCCGCGAGGTAGGCCGCGCCGAGCGCGTTCACCGCGAACGCGTCCGGCTCGCGCTCCTCGGCCGCGTCGACCGCCGTCCATGCGGCACAGTTCGCGACCACGTCCACGTCCCGGACGTGGAGGCCGACGGCAACCGGGTCGGTGATGTCGAGCTCGTCGCGATCCACCCCGACGACGAGGTGCCCGCGACGGGCGAGCAGCTCCGTCAGGTCCCGACCGAGCATCCCGCTCGCTCCGACGACCAACCAGCGCATGGCACCTCCAGGGACCGGGGGCGCTCGACCGCACCCCACGATCGGAGAGCATAGAGTCCGACCGCACGCCGACAGCACGCACCCGAGGAGACGACACCGATGACGTACCGAGAGCTCGCCGTCCCCGGCGCGTGGGAGATCACGCCCGTCCAGCACGGCGACCCGCGGGGCGTGTTCCTCGAGTACTTCCAGGCCGGCCCGTTCGCCACCGCCGCGGGCCACCGATTCTCGCTCGCTCAGGCGAACCTGTCCGTCTCGGCGGCCGGCGTCCTGCGCGGCGTGCACTACGCCGACGTGCCCCCGGGCCAGGCCAAGTACGTGACGTGCGCTCGTGGGGCCGTGCTCGACGTGGTCGTCGACCTACGCGTCGGCTCGCCGACCTTCGGGACCTGGGACTCCGTGCTCCTCGATGACACCGACCGCCGTGCCATCTACTTGTCGGAGGGCCTGGGGCACGCGTTCCTCTCGCTCGAGGACGACTCGACCGTCCTCTACATGTGCAGCGAGGGCTACGCGCCCGGACGCGAGCACGGCGTGCACCCCCTCGACACCGATCTGGGCATCGTGTGGCCCACGGTCGACCGCGCGGGCCGTCCGCTCACCGCGCTGCTGTCGGAGAAGGACCTCGCCGCACCCAGCCTCGCCGAGGCGCGCACCGCCGGGCTGCTGCCGCAGTACGACGAGGTCAGCGCGTTCGTGGAGAGCCTGCGCCCCTGAGCCGGTGGCCTCCTGGCAGGGCGTGTCAGCCGAGCACGGCCGCCTCGAGCGCGGCCAGGTGCACCCGAGCGGCCGCATCCCAGGTGAAGGTGGCCGCACGGGCCACGCCCGCCCGCGCCAGTCGCCGACGGCTCTCGGGGTCCTCCAGGAGGGCCCCGAGAGCCTGTGCAATCTCGTCCTGCCCTGTCCCCGTGTACGCGACGGCGTCGCCGCCGACCTCCGGAAGCGAGAGCTCCCGGCTCGTCAGGACGGCCGCACCGCAGGCCATCGCCTCCAGCACCGGCAGACCGAAGCCCTCGCCGAGGCTCGGGTAGGCGACCAGGTCGGCCCCCGACAGGAACCCCGGAAGGTCAGCGAACGGCAGGTAGCCCACGCGCCGTGCGTCGAGGTGGGCCGGGACCTCCGCCAGCGCGCCGTCGACCTCGGTGTCCCACCCACGCCCGCCGGCGAGCACGAGAGCAGGCGGGTCCACGCGATCGGACACGGCACGCACCCAGCCGCGCACCAGGGCCGGGACGTTCTTGCGGGGCTCGAGGGTCCCGAGGAACGCGACGTACCCGCCCTCCACACCGAGGGTCGCGCGCACCCGCGCCCGCTCGGTGTCGTCCACGGGGTGGAAGAGGGCCGTGTCGACCCCGTGATGCGCGACGTGGAACACGTCGGGCGAGGCGCCGGTGAAGCGGGCGACCTCGTCGGCCGTGGCCCTGGAGGGCACCACCACGGCCGCCGCGCGCCGCACCGCGCGGCGGATCGCCACCCGGAAGAAGCGGGCCTTGACGGACGAGTGCAGGTGGGGGTGGGAGAAGAACGTCGCGTCGTGCAGCGTGACGACCACGGGAACCCCGGCCCGCCACGGCATCGTGTAGTGCGGACTCAGCAGGACGTCGACGCCCTCGGCTCGGGCCAGCCGGGGCAGACCGACCTGCTCCCACAGCAGCCGTGCGGGGCGGCGAGCGATCCGCGTCGGCGCGGCCACGACCCGCCCCGACGGGAGGAGCTCCTCGAGCAGTCCCCGATCGCGCGCCTGCGCGACGACGACCAGCTCGACGTCGAGCCGCGCGAGCGCCGGGAGGACGGCGTCGACGTAGCGTCCGACGCCTCCACGGTCGGCCGGCACCGCGGTGGCGTCGACGAGCACCTTCATGGACGGCTCCTGTCGTTCTCGGTCCACGGCTGTCCGTGCTGTGCGAGGCCGACGCCGATCCTACGGCGGGCGACGGGCGCGCCGGGCCGCGCGAGGACGGCATCGTCTGAGGTCAGGGCAGGCCTGCGCCTTCGGGACGGGGACGGCCGTGGACCGGGACGTCGCGCGGTAGGGTCTCGACGGCCGTGCCCGCCCGTGACGAGGACCAGGATCGACGATGCCGCACTCCCCCACAGCCGAGGACAGCCTCCGGCAGGCCCGTCGTCGCGCGTTCTGGGGCGCGTTCGCAGTCCTGTGGGTGCTCGCCGCGACCTGGGCGGTGGCGAGCCCGGTGCTCTCCGGCCCCGACGAGAACGCGCACGTCGTCAAGGCAGCCGCCGTGGTCCGCGGCGAGCTGGGCGGCCGGTCGAGCGCGGACAACCCGGGCTCCGGGCTGGTCGTCGTCCCGGACTTCTACCGGGCGACCATGACCTACCCCATCTGCTTCGCGTTCCAGCCCGAGGCGACGCCCGACTGCGTGACACCCCTGCCCGAGGGCGACGCCGCCGACGACGAGGTCGAGTCCACGACCTGGATGGTGCGGAACAACCCCGTCTACTACGCGGTCGTCGGCCTGCCCACCCTGCTGCCTCCCGGCGAGAGCGTGCTCTACCTCATGCGGCTCGTGAGCGCCGGCATGTGCGCCGCAGTACTCGCCTGGGGGTTCCGTGAGGTCGCCGGGCTCGCCCGGCGTTCGTGGCTGCTGCTCGGGGTGACGGCAGCCCTCACCCCGATGGTCGTCTACCTCACGTCGACCGTGAATCCCTCCGCCCTGGAGATCTGCGCCGCGCTCACCCTCTGGGTCAGCCTGCTCGCGCTCGTCCGCGACCCCGACCCCGCCCGTCTGGGGTCTCGGGCCGCCGGGATCGCCGTCGTGGCGGTCCTGCTCGCGAACTCCCGTGGCACCTCGCCGTTCTACGTCGGGCTCATCGCCCTGACCGTCGCCGCCGTCGGCCCGTGGTCCGGCGTGCTCCGGGTGCTCCGGGACCGTCGGAGCTGGCCGTGGCTCGGCCTGACGGTCGTGGGGACGGCGCTCTCTCTCGGATGGACCGCCTCGGCCGGGACGCTCGAGGCCGGCGGTGCCGATCACCCCGAGCTCGGCTTCCTCTCGACGGCCCTGCGGACGCTCACCGACACCGGCGACTTCCTCGTCGTGTCGATCGGACGTTTCGGCTGGCTCGACACGTCCATGCCCGTGCTGGCCGTGGTCGTCCTGTGCGCGCTCATCGGGGTGCTCCCCCTCCTGGCGCTGGCTCTCGCCCGCCGGCAGGACCGGTTCGCCGTGCCGCTGGTGCTCGTGGTCGCGATCGGCATCCCGGTGCTCGTGCACGCCTGGCAGGCCCGCAGCGTCGGGTACATCTGGACGGCGCGGTACTCGCTCCCGCTGACGGTGGGAGTCCTCGCCGTCGCGGGGTTCGTGGCCCGGGACGCACGCTCGTCGCTGCCCGACGAGGCGGGTCCGCGCCTGCTGCGCACGATCGTCCCGTGGCTCGCCGTCGGGCAGCTCGTCGGGTTCGCCACCAACCTGCGCCGGTACACCGTCGGCGCGACGGGCTCCTGGCGCGACGTGCTCGACGGCGCGTGGAGCCCGCCGGTGCCGATCCTGCTGCTCCTGGCTGTCCAGGTCCTCGCCCTCGCCGTAGGGACGGTGCTGGTGCTCCGCGCCGGCACCGCCACAGGCACAGGCGCCGGGACCACCGAACGGCCGGCGACGGCACAGGCCACAGCAGCGGACGTCTCGCCCTGAGCTCGCGGACCGCGGCCGCCGCTCAGGACGTGCCGAGCGCCTCGCGGTAGACCTCGAGGTGCCCCTGCGCCGACGCCGACCACGTGTACCGCTCGGAGGCGGCCCGCAGCCGCGGACCCGCGTCCGAACCGACCGCGTGGACGAGCCCGGACGCCAGCTCCTCGACGTCGGTCGGGTCGACCAGCACGCCGTCCTGGCCCACCAGCTCGGCCATCGACGTCCCCTTCGACGTGACGACCGGGACACCGTGCGCCATCGCCTCCAGGACCGGGAGGCCGAACCCCTCCCACAGCGAGGGGAACACGAACGCGGACGCACCGGCGTACGCCGCCTGCAGATCCGCCGACCCGAGCCGCCCGAGCATGTGCACCGAGTCGGCCGGCAGCCCGCGCAGCGCCTCGCGCACCTGGCTCGCCCCGTCCCCCCAGCCGGCGGGGCCCACGAGCACGAGGTCGTGGTCGAGCCCGTCCGACGCGCATGCCTGCGCGTACGCGCGGACCAGACGGGCGACGTTCTTGCGGGGCTCGAGGGTCCCGCACCACAGCAGGTAGGGGCGACGGACGCCGTGATGTCGACGCCACCGATCGACGCGCTGCGCGGCGCCCGGGTCGGCGTGGACGCCGTGCGGCACCACGCGCACCCGTTCGGCTTCGATCCCGTGGGCCACGCAGTCGTCCCGTGTGGCGGCCGACGGCACGACGACGCGGACAGCCTCGTCCTCGACGACCCGCAGGGCGCGGCGGAAGAACGCGTTGCCCCGGGCCGTGAAGTGGTCCGGCTCGCGCAGGAACGCGAGGTCGTGCACGGTGACGACGAGGGGCGCGCGGCTGCCCGGGACGGCCCAGGTCGTCGCGTGCACCACGTCGACGTCGCCCGTGACCGACTCCGCCCGTGGCAACCGGAGCCTGTTCCACGACTCGTACAACGCCTGCCGGGGAAGGGCGGCGAACCGCACCGGCCCCGTCGGCGTCACGTCCGCCGGGGGCCCTGCACGGTGTCGGGCGGCGAGCCCCACGACCTCGGCCTGAGGGACCGCCGCGAGCGCGCGCGAGAGCTCCACGACGTAGGACCCTGATCCCCCGGGTACCGGCTGCCAGCACTGCTCGACGGTCAGGGCGACTCGCACGGGATGCACCCCGGAAGCCTAGACTCGCGCCGTGCCCCACCCGTCCACCACGCTGCGTGCCGTCGTCGTGACCTGGAACGGGGCACACCTCCTGCCTCGCTGCCTCGATTCGCTCGAGGCGCAGACGACCCGCGGGCGCATGGAGGTCGTCGTCGTGGACAACGCGTCGGAGGACGGCACGACCGGGCTCCTTGCCGACCGGTACCCCTGGGTGAGAGTGGTGAGCGCTGAGCGCAACCTCGGGTTCGCCGGCGGGGCCGCGCTCGGCATGGCGGGCGCGGAGGGGCACGTCGTCCTCCTGAACAACGACGCACGGTTCGCACCCGACGCCGTCGAGCGCCTGCTCGCGGTCCTGGACGCTCCCGGGAACGAGCGGGTCGCGGCCGTGACCGCCAAGATCCTCCTCGCCCCGGCGGACGGCTCGTCCCCCACGACGGTCAACTCCACCGGGAACGTGCTGACCCCCGACGGTGCCGGCACCGACCGCGACTGGCTCGCGCCCCTGGGTACCGAGTCCACCGAGCCCGACGTGTTCGGCTTCTGCGGCGGGGCCGCCCTGCTACGCCGCGAGGCGCTCGCCGACGTCGGCGGGTTCGATCCCGAGCTGTTCCTCTACTACGAGGACACCGACCTGTCGTGGCGGATGCGCGCCGCCGGCTGGACCGTCCGGTACGAGGCGGGCGCGGTCGCCGAGCACGACCACGCGGCCAGCAGCGGCGTCGACAGCCCTCTCTTCCGCTACTACAACACGCGCAACTCGCTCATCGTCGTCACCCGGCACGGACCTCTCGGCATGGTGCTGCGCTCCTCGGCCCGCCAAGGGGCGGGCCTCCTGGCTGCAGCTGCTCGCCAGGGTGCCGGCGCCGCGTCGACCCGTGCACGCGCCCGCGGCATCGCCGCGCACCTGCGGAGGCTGCCGAGAACGTTGCGCGAGCGTCGGACCCTGTGGAAGGGCGCCGGCGTCACCCGCGCCCGCGCCGTGGGCATCCACGCCTCCGCCTAGGACCGGTCGCAGAACGCCCTCGACCTGCCAGTACCCTGGCACCCGTCCTGCCCCGACCCCCAAGAACGGCGTCCGATGCATCTCGTCGTCGTCAGCGCGCGGCACACCGCAGCCCAGGCCCGCACCACGGTCGACAGCGCCCTCGAGCTCGACCCCGGCGCCTCGGTCCACGTGCTCGACGTCGACGGCACCTACACCGCCGCGGGACCCGAGCGGGTGCTCACGCTGCCGTTCGGCGACCTCACGCTCTCCGAGGTCCATCGGCTGGCGGCCCGGTCCGAGCCGGACGAGACGCTCGAGGCGCTGCGCCCGCGGGCGGTCCGTGCCCTTGCGGCGAGCCTGCCGCCCGGCACCGTCCTGGTGTCCGCCCGGCCCGGCGTCCTGCTGCGGGCGATCCCGACCCCGCTGCTCGCCGCCGCCGGCGTGCACGGCATCGGCCTCGCGGCCCGGTGCCGCGCACCGCTACCGGCCGACGGCACCCACCCCGATCAGGTGGACCTGGCCGAGCGGGGCTCGTACAGCACGGCGATCGTGGCCGTGCGCGGCGACGCGACGGACGCCCTCGCCGACTGGGCGTCGGCCGCGACCACCGGCGTCCAGGCCCGCTGGGCGGACGCGGCGGCCGCGAGGCTGCCCGGAGCAGTCGCGACCGAGCTCGTCGTCCTCTCCGCGTGGTCAGTGGGTCCGCAGAGCCGGGTGACCGGCCCCGACCCGCTCCTCCTCGACGGCGAGGCCGTGCACGTCGTCGACCTCTCGTCGATCTCCCCGAGCGCGCCCTGGCTGCTCGACCCGTCGCTGCCACCGGCACCCAGGGCGCGGCTGAGCGACCACGCGGTGCTCGCAGCGCTGACCGGTGCGGTGGGCGCCCGCCAGGCCCGCCTCGAGGAGACCGGACCCGAGGCCGCCTGGAGCCTGCGGCACACCGCGGACGGGCTCCTGCTCGACGAGGCCCTGCGCCGGGCGCTCGACGCGCAGGACGCACCCGACCCGTTCGACCCCGCCCAGGCCCGTGCACTCCTCGACTGGTTGACGTCGCCGAGCTCGGCAGACGGCCTCGGCCGGTACCTGAGCTCCCTTCGGAGCGTCCGACCTGACCTCGTCGCCGCGTTCCCCGCAGTCCCGGGTGCCGACACTCCCGGCTACCTCGCGTGGGTGGCCGCGCACGCGGTCGCCGACGGGCAGCCGGAGCCGCTCGTGCGGTCGGCGCTCGACGCCGCACGCCCCTCGCTCGTGGCCCCTCCGTCCGGGCGACCGGTCCCCGGGGTCACGGTGCTGGGCTTCCTGCGCGGCGGCCTCGGGATCGGCGAGTCGGCCCGGCTCCTGACGGAGGGGCTCGAGGCGGCCGGGGTGCCGTACGCCACGGTGTCGGTCGACCGCCACATGGTGAGCGTCCTGCGCACACCCGGGGTCACCGGCGCTGCGGTCTCGACGCGCCGGTTCGACACGAGCGTGCTCTGCGTGAACGCGGACCTCACGCCCGCGGTGGCGGCCGAGTGCGCAGCCGTCCTCGACCGGACGTACCGCATCGGGATGTGGTACTGGGAGGTGGAGGACTTCCCGGTGTCGCAGCACGGGGGCTTCGCGTCGGTCGACGAGGTCTGGGTCGCGACCGACTTCGTCCGGGACGCGATCGCCCCTCGCTCCCCCGTGCCCGTGGTGACCGTCACACCCCCGCTGCCACAGCGTCGAGCCCTGCCGACGAGGAGCCGCGCCGACCTCCACCTGCCCGACGGGCCGCTCCTGCTGTTCTCGTTCGACCACCTGAGCACGCTGGAGCGGAAGAACCCGATCGGCGTGCTGGACGCGTTCTCGCGCGCCGTGCCCCCGGGCTCGGGCCCGACGCTCGTGCTCAAGTCGATCAACGCGGAGCAGCGGCCCGCCGATGCCGAGCGGCTGCGCCTCGCGGTGGCCGACCGACCTGACGTCCTGCTCCTCGAGGACTTCCTGAGCCCCGACGACAGGGACTCGCTCGTCGCGGCCTGCGACGTGTACGTCTCGCTGCACCGGTCCGAGGGCCTCGGCCTGACGATGGCCGAGGCGATGGCGTGGGGCAAGCCCGTGATCGCGACGGGGTACAGCGGGAACCTCCAGTTCATGTCCCACGAGAACAGCTACCTCGTCCCGTGGACCCCAGGAACGATCCCTGCCGACGCGGCACCGTACCCGGCCGGTGGACGGTGGGCCGAGCCCGACCTCGACGCGGCGGCAGCGCTCATCCGCCGGGTCCTCGACGACCCGGCGGAAGCCGTCGCACGGGGGCACCGCGCGGCGGCCGACATCGCACGCCTGCACTCGCCCCAGGCCGCGGGCGAGCGTGTGGCCGCACGCCTGGACGCCCTGCGCGCGCGCCGACGGGTCGCCGCCACGCTCCCCGCCGTGAGCTCGATCGCCCGCCGTGCCCGCCTGCGTCTGGGTCGCTGAGTCGGACCCGACGCCGGCGCCATCGGCTACGCTCTGCCCCGAATCACCCGCCGCCGGCGAGTCCACGACGCAGGGAGCCTCGACCACGTGAGCCGTGTCGTCATCGTCGGGAACGGCGGGCACGCGCGGGCCTGCCTCGACGCGTGGAACCCTGCGGCAGGGACCCCGGTCGGCTGCGTGGGCCCGGACCCGGCGGACGCCCTGGGCGTGCCCTACCTCGGCGACGACTCCGACCTGGAGCACCTCGTGCAGGACGGCACGTCGCACGCGTTCGTCGCCCTCGGCTCCAACCGCGTGCGACGCGAGCTGACCTCGAGGTGCCTGGACGCCGGTCTGGTCATGACGACCGTCATCGCCCCCAGCGCCCAGGTCGGGGCCACCGCCCGTGTCGGGGCGGGTACGATCGTGCTGCACAAAGCGGTCGTCGGCGCCAACGTCGTCCTCGGTGCCGGCTCGATCGTGAACACCGCCGCGAGCGTGGACCACGACTGCGTCGTGGGGGACTTCGTCCACATCGCTCCGGGCGTCCACCTGGCCGGCACGGTCCACGTCGGCGACGGTGCCATGATCGGGATCGGCGCGAGCGTCGTCCCGGGCGTCTCGATCGGTGCCGGCGCCGTCGTCGGCGCCGGGGCCGTCGTGCTGAAGGACGTTCCCGCCGGGAGCACAGTCGTCGGAGTACCTGCACAGGAGTTGAGGTCTTGATCCCTATCGCGAGCCCGGACCTGTCCGGCAACGAGTCGCAGAACGTCGCGCAGTGCCTGGAGTCCACGTGGATCTCCTCGGCAGGGCGGTTCATCTCGGAGTTCGAGGACGCGTTCGCCAAGGTCGCCGGAACGCGTCATGCCGTCGCGACGAACAACGGCACGACCGCGCTCCACCTCGCGCTGGTCGCCGCAGGGGTCGGACCGGGCGACGAGGTCATCGTGCCTGCCCTGACGTACATCGCCACGGCGAACGCCGTGCGCTACTGCGGCGCCACGCCTGTCTTCGCCGACGTCGTCGCCGACACGATGAACATCGACCCGGCCGACATCGAGCACCGGATCACCGAGCGGACGAAGGTCGTCGTGCCCGTGCACCTGTACGGGCACCCGGCGGACATGAGCCCGATCATGGAGGTCGCGCAGCGGCACGGCCTCACGGTGATCGAGGACGCGGCCGAGGCCCACGCGTCGAGGATCGACGGGCGTCCGGTCGGCTCGATCGGCCACCTCGGTGTGTTCAGCTTCTTCGGCAACAAGATCGTCACCACGGGTGAGGGCGGCGCCGTCACGACGGACGACGACGAGATGGCCGCTCGCCTGCGCCTGCTGCGCGGGCAGGGCATGGACCCGCAGCGCCGCTACTGGTTCCCGGTCGTCGGCTTCAACTACCGGATGACGAACGTCGCCGCAGCCATCGGTGTCGCCCAGATCGAACGCATCGACGCCCTGCTGGCGCGCCGCACGCAGATCGCCAGGCTGTACACGGACCTGCTCGCGGGCGCCGAAGGCATCGCACTGCCCGTGGAGCGACCGAACGCCCAGCGCGTGGACTGGCTGTACACGGTGCAGATCACCGGCTTCACGAGCGACCAGCGCAACCGGCTCATCGACCTCCTCGCCGAGGACGGGATCGAGACGCGCCCGGTGTTCTACCCCTTGCACCTCATGCCGCCGTACGAGTCGACCCCGGCGCTGCACTTCCCGGTGGCGGAGCAGGTCGGTGCGGAGGGGATCTCGCTGCCGACGCACACGCTGCTCAGCGACGAGGACGTCCGGACCGTCACGGACGCGCTCGTCGCGCGCGTGGCCCAGCTGCGCGCCTGACGTCCACCCCGCCCGACAGCCACGAGGTCGTGACAGCCATGCCTGAGAGCCCCTTCGTCTCGTACGCCCAGCACGGCGAGGACGTCATCCTGTGGCGTGCGTTCGGTGGACGCACGGACGGCACCTACGTCGACGTGGGCGCCTACGACCCGACCGCCGACTCCGTGACCCGCGCGCTCTACGAACGTGGGTGGCACGGGGTCAACATCGAGCCCGGGCCGGGCCGCATCGACTCCTTCGAGGACGCACGGCCCCGCGACGTGAACCTGGCGATCGCCATCGGTGACGAGGACGGCACCGCGACGCTGACGATCCCCGACCTGCCGGGGTGGTCGTCGCTCCTGCCCGAGGACCGCACGGGCGTGGACCCTGCCACGGCACGGCACGTGGAGGTGCCCGTGCGGCGGCTCGACACGTTGCTCCCCGAGCTCGGGCTCGAGCACGTCGACGTGCTGAAGATCGACGTGGAGGGCAACGAGCCGGCGGTCGTCCGCGGCCTCCTCGGGGGCCCGGTCCGGCCCACGGTCTGCGTGGTCGAGGGCGTGGCTCCGGGCGTAGGCCGCGTCGCGGGCGACGAGGCCGTCGCGCTGCTCGTCGAGGTGGGTTACCGGCACTGCCTCTTCGACGGGCTCAATCACTACCTGACCCTGGACGACACCCTCGCGGACGCCCTTGCGATCCCGGCGAGCCCGATCGACGCGTACGTCCCGATCGGCGTGCAGCTTCTCGTGGACGAACGTGCACAGCTGCACGCGCGGATCGAGGAGCTCGCCGCGCAGATCGAGGGGCGCGTCGCCGTGACCCCCGCCGAGTCCCCCGCTCGCGGGGAGGACGCGGAGGACCTTCCCGTCCCGGCCGCCGCGGACCCCGGCCGACCGCCGGCCCCCGCGGAGCTCGACGCGTCCGCCACGGCGCCCGTGCACCCGGCGGCGCGGAGCGAGGAGCGTACGGCGCGGAGGCGCAGCACGGTCGGCCGCATCCTCGGCGGCGGGCAGGAGGACGCCATCGCCCTGGCCGTCGGGCCGCAGCCTCACCTCCTCGACGCCGGCCCGCTCCCCGCCGACGCCGCGGTGGCACTCCTCTACCGCGAGATCCTCGGGCGGGAGGTGGACGAAGCGGGCCTGCAGGGCTGGACCGATCAGCTGGGCGCCGGTACCTCACTGGTCCAGGTCGCACGAGGACTGCTCGGCTCCGCGGAGTTCGCCGCCCGGCCGGCGGCCGTGCGCGCGACGACCCTCGCCGCGGTCGACGAGTGGCAGCTCACCGTGGCCCGCCAGGAGGTGGCTGCCCCGTACCGCGCGCGGCTCGGTGTGCTCGGTGGAGGCACCGTGCACGACGAGATCCTCGTCCGAGCGCTCTTCGCCGCGGGTCTGCACCGCGAGCCGACGACGCAGGAGCTGCACATCGAGGCGGACAAGCTCCGTTCCGGCATCGGGAGGGACACGCTCGTGGGCGCCTTCGGCGACCGGCCCGATGTCCGCGCCCGGCTCCTCGGCACGATCCCGACGAGCGTGCGGCAGCGGCTGCGTCGGCTCGTCGAGCACGGCGCCTCGGCTGCCGCGTTCCGGTCGCTCGTCGCCGAGGCCGAGTCAAGGCTCCTCGGCGCGCTCCTCACCGATGAGAGCTCTGTGCAGGAGCACGCACCGCTGACCGTGGCGGGCGCGGGCGGCGACGCGTAGTGCGGGTCGTCATCGCGTCGACCACGGTTCCTCACATCAACGGGGGTGGGCGGCTGATCGTCGAGTGGACCGCGGCGGCCATGCGCGAGCACGGCCACGAGGTGGAGGAGTTCTACCTGCCGTTCCCGACGTCGGTCCGCCCTGACCTGTCGGCCGTGGTCGGCCTGCGCGCCATGCCGTTCGCGGGGGCCGGCGACCGGCTCGTCGCGATCCGCTGGCCCGCCCACCTGATCCGTCACGAGAACAAGGCGACCTGGTTCATCCACCACTACCGCCAGCTGTTCGACCTGTGGGACACCCCGTACCGTGACGTCCCGGCCAACGCCGAGGGCATCGCGTACCGCGAGGCGCTGCGCCGCATCGACAACCTCGGCCTCGCCGAGTCGCAGTCGCTCTTCACGAACTCGCTCATCGTGCGCGACCGTGTCCGGCAGTACAACGGTCTGGAGGCCGAGCCACTCTTCCCCCCGTTGGGCGGCGACACGAGCAGGTTCCACCAGGGACCGGTGGGCGACTACGTCTTCTACCCGAGCCGCGTCACGCCGATCAAGCGGCAGCTCATCGCGGTCGAGGCCATGCGCTACACGACCTCCGGCGTGCGGCTGGTGATCGCCGGAAAGCCTGAGGTCGCGCCGTACGAGCACCAGCTCCGGGCCTACGTGCGCGAGCACGGCCTGGAGGACCGCGTGGAGCTGCGGATGGGGTGGCTCGACGAGGAGGACAAGATCTCCCTGCTCGCCGGCTGCCTGGCTCTCGCCTACCTGCCCGTGGACGAGGACTCCTACGGCTACCCGTCGCTCGAGGCGTCGCACAGCGCCAAGCCGATCGTGACGCTGACCGACGCGGGCGGCGCGCTGGAGTTCGTGCGGGACGGTGTGGAGGGTCTCGTCGCGGAGCCGGACCCGCGACGCCTCGCCGAGGCGTTCGACCGCCTGTACGAGGACCGTGAGGAGACCGGCCGCATGGGTGAGCGCAGCCACGCCCGTCGTGCCGAGCTGAACATCGCCTGGCCGCACGTCATCGACCGTCTCCTGGGGCTGGGCGCGTGAAGATCCTCGTCGCGAACAATGCGGCACCCTTCGTCCGTGGCGGTGCCGAGCTCCTGGCGGACCGGCTCGTCCTCGAGCTCCGGCGCGCCGGGCACGAGGCCGAGCTGCTGCGCCTCCCGCTCGGTGACGACCCCGAGCAGATCCGCGACGGCATCACGGCCGCCGCGCTGCTCGACGTCGTGAACGTCGACCGGGTCATCGGCCTGAAGTTCCCGGCGTACCTCATCCCGCACCACGACGTGGTGATCTGGCTCGTGCACCAGTTCCGGCAGGCCTACGACCCACCGCCCGTCGGGTGGCAGAGCGACCCGCGGACCGATCCCGTCGTGGCCGCTGTCCGCGCCTCTGACGCGCGCGCCTTCGAGCAGGCGAACCGCATCTACGCGATCTCCCCGATGATCGCCGAGCGGCTCAGGACGGCGAACGGCATCGAGGCCGAGGTGCTGCTGACCCCGCCGCACGCCGACGCGCCCTATCGTTGCGCCGAGTCCGAGGACTTCCTGGTGGCGCTCGGCCGGATCTCCGCCGGCAAGCGCCAGCACCTGGCGGTCGCCGCGATGGCGCATGCGGCTCCGGGGTACCGCCTGGTCGTGGCCGGCGCCCCGGACGACGACGCCGCGCTCGACGCCCTGCAGCGCGAGATCGACGCGCACGGTCTCGCCGACCGTGTCGAGCTCGTCCCACGGTTCATCAGCGACCAGGAGAAGCTGGACCTGCTCGCGCGCTCCATCGGCTCGGTCTACCTTCCCGTGGACGAGGACTCCTACGGCTACGTCTGCTACGAGGCTGCGATGTCGAGCAAGCCGTCGATCACGGCGACGGACTCCGGAGGCACGTTGACTCTCGTCGACCACGGACGCACCGGCCTGGTCGCCGACCCCCGCCCGGAGGAGCTGGCCCAGGCGTTCGACCGTCTCGCGAGCGACCGGGCGGCGGCACGCACCATGGGCGAGGGCGCCCGAGCGCTCGCGCTGGACCTGAACCTGTCGTGGCAGCACGTGATCGAGGAGCTCACGCGATGAAGGTCGCCATGGTCACGCCGATGTCCCCGGACTCGGCGATCGCGGACGTCATGCTCCAGACCGTGCTCCCGCTCGCGAGCCACTGGCAGCTGGACGTGTGGACGCCGACCGAGGGCGAGCTACGACCCTGTCCCGTCCCGGTGCACCGCTTCGAGGACACCCACCCCGAGGTGGTCGCGGCGCTCGAGCGGTACGACGTGGTGGTGCACGTGCTCGGGGACAGCCCCCTGCACACCCGCATCCTGCCCCTGGCGATCGCGGTCCCCGGCCTCGTCGTCCTGCACGACGCCTCGATCACGAACCTCGTGCGCCACACCGCGATCGACCGGGGCTTCCTCGCCGAGCTCGTCCGCGGTGTGCGGGCCGAGCACGGGCCCGGAGCCGCTGAGGTCCTCAGGACCGGAGCCCCCGAGGACCGCCCCGGAGGCTGGATGCAGTTCTGCGCCGACGTCCCGCTGGACGGCACGGTGCTCGAGCGGAGCCTCGGGGCGGTCGTGCACTCCGACTGGCATGCCCGCCGGGTCGACGGTCGCTCGCTCGGCGACGTGACCGTCGCACGGCTCCCCGTGCCGACCAACCGCACCCACACCCCCGCACGCGACGAGGCGTCCGCGCTGCTCGACACCCTGAAGGCCGACGACGTGCTCGTCGTGACCGTGGGATCCGTCAATGCCAACCGGCACATCGACGAGATGCTCGAGGCGACGGCCGGCGACGAGCTGCTGGCCCGCCGCGTGCGGCTGTGGGCGATCGGTGCCGCCGAGGACGACGAGGCCGCCCGTCTGCGCGCGACGGCCGACCGGCTCGGGCTCTCCGATCGCTTCGACATCACCGGCCGGGTCACCGACGGCGTCCTCGCCGCGCTGCTCGATCGTGCGCACGTCGGTTTCGCCCTGCGCGACCCCGTCCTCGAGGGCCAGTCGGCGTCGGTCCTGACCCAGATGGAGGCCGGTCTTCCCGTGGTCGTGTACGACCACGCGCACTACTCCGAGCTGCCGGCCGACGCGGTCGTGAAGGTGGACCCCGCGACGGGTGCGCGTGGCGTCGCCGCGGCCCTCCGTCGGCTGGTCGACGAACCCGACCTTCGGGCGCGGCTGGGCGCCCGGGCGCGCGCCCACGTGCTCGAGGAACGCACGCCCGAGGCCTACGCCGACGCGCTGCGTGAGGCCGCGTCGCTCGCCATGGCGGCCCGTCCGCTGCTGCACGTCACCTCGGACGTGGCCGCCCGGCTCGCCCGCCTGGACCTCGACACGGTACCGGCCGTCGTGGACTCCGTCATGGACGTGCTGTTCGAGCTCTACGACCTGGCGTGAGCCAGCGGCGCCCACGGTACGGGGCGCCGGATATCCTCTGACGCGGATCTCGTCGTGCCTGCGCCGGCGTCATCCCGACCGGGGCGGGCCCACCGCCCAGCCGACCGCGCCAGCGGCCGGCCCTGTGGCCGCCCGAGCGGCCCGCCGAGATGTGGAGACCATGGCAGAGGACCTGAACGACACCGCCCCGGCGTCCGGGACGGCGCGGGCCTCCGCCGCGTTCGACGCCATCACCCGGTGGTGCCGCCGGTTCGGCCTGCTGGTCGAGTCGGTCTCGGTGGTCGCACTGTCGTCGGTGTTCTTCGTGATCGGGTTCGGCCCGATCGGGAGGCTGCGGTTCCCGCTGGCCGGTGGCGACCTCATCCCTGCGTACGTCGTCGGGCGGATGTGGGCGGACGGCTCGCCGTTCGGTGACGCGAGCGTCGGTTTCCCGTTCGGCATGGACCTGCGCTACTTCCCCACCGCCGACCTGACGCAGAACGTCCTCGTGGGCGTCTTCGGCGCCGCCACGAAGGACGCCTTCCTCGCCACGAACCTGCTCTTCGCGGTGTCCTTCCCCCTCACCGCCCTCGCCATGCTCTGGGTCGTCCGCCTGTGCGGGCTGCGCGGCCCTGTCGCGGTGTTCGCGGCAGTGGGCCTGACGCTCATCCCCTACCACTGGCTGCGGATCGGGCACATCTTCCTCGGCACGATGTACTCAGCCGTTCTCGCCGTCGCTCTCGCGCTCCTTGTCGGGACGGGCGAGGTCCGCCGTCGGCTCCGGTCGCCCCACCGTGGGTGGCACGCCCTCGCCCTGCTCGGCGCCGCATTCGTCGTGGGTGCCAGCGGGGTCTACTACGCATGCTTCGGCATCATGCTGATCGCCGTCGCGGCCGTCTACGACACCTTCCGGAGCGGCCGCGCCCGGTCGCTGCTGGTCGGTCTGTTGCCTGCGCTCCTCGTCGTCGCCTCGCTCGGGCTCGCGCTCTTCCCGGCCTGGTGGTTCGTCCGGGAGCACCCGGCGCTGGCCGGCGTCGCCGAGCGCTTCCCGTTCGAGTCGGTCAGCTACTCCGGCGCGCTCGCGTTCGTCATCCTCCCGGCACCGCTCTCGCAGGTGCCCGGGATGGACGCCGTCAACGAGTTCGTCCGGTCCGCCTACGTCCAGGCCGGTGCGACCACCCAGTCGGGTGTCATCTGGTACGCCGACGCGGGCTCGTTGTTCACCGTCGCCGCGATCCTCGTCGCGCTCGGAGGGGCGCTGCACGCCGTGCGTCGACGCGCCGCGGGCCGACCGGCCACCCCACCCGCCGAGACAGCGACCGGAACGGCCGCCATCCCCGTCGCCCTCGGGCTCGTCGGGACGTTGCTCACGGTCGTCGTGCTCTTCTTCGTCCCCTGGGGCCTCAACTTCCTCTTCGCGATGACCGTCAGCCCTCAGCTGCGCGCGTGGGACCGGCTGGTCCCCGTGATCTTCACACTGGTCGTCGCCGCTGCCTCGGTCGCGTGGCGCCGGTGGCGGATCGCCCGTGGCCGGTTCGCGCCGTGGGTCGTGCTCGTGGTCGGGCTGGGGTTCCTGCTGATGGACTCCGTCCTGCCCTACCGGTCGCAGTTCTACGCCTGGACAGACGCCGGCGCGGGCGCCCTGGCCACGGGCAAGGCCTACACGGATCAGCTCGAGGCGGCGATCCCCGGCGAGTGCGCCGTGCTCCAGCTCCCCTACGTCGCCTACCCCGAGGCGCCCCCCGTCGAGAACCTCTCGGCCTACGAGCACCTGTGGCTCCCCCTGGCCGACCCGCAGAAGGAGTGGTCGTTCGGCGCGATGAAGGGCACCGTCGACAGTGCCTGGCTCGAGCAGCTCGGCAACGACCTCGACGCGCAGGCCGTGCAGGAGCTTGCTGCGGGTGGGTTCTGCGCCGTCCACGTCGACCGCCGCGGCTACACGGAGGACGACTACGCGAGCCTCATGGCCAACCTGCGAGGGCTCCTCGGCGCTCCGGTCGCCACCGGGCACGACGGGGACTGGTCCGCCTTCCGGCTGCCGTCCGCAGGAGACACGCCCGAGGACGTCGCCATCGAGCTGGACGCCCTGTCCGACACCTCCCAGCTGTTCTGGGCCCCGGCGCGGATCCGACCGACGGGTGTGCCGTCGGCGATCCCTGAGAGCGACGCCTTCTCCACATGGTGGACGCTCCCGGGCGAGGCGTCCTTCGACGTCACCGCCATCGACCCCGCGGCCGACTTCACCGGCGTCTCCATGGAGGTCGTCGCGTCGACCTGCTCAGCGCGCACGGTCACCGTGACGCTGGACGACGGCACGAACGAGTCCTCGACGACCGTCCAGCTGGCCGCCGGTCAGAGCGAGCCGGTCGCCCTCGAGCTCCCGAGCCCGACCACACGGGCGACCCTGGCGGTCGAGTTCACGGGTGAGGCATGCGTACCCGATGGCGCCGAGCTCGCCAGCAGCGTGACGGTCCGCGACCCGCTCGCCACCTGGTGAGCCGGAACCCACGACCCGCAGCGGCTCGCCGCTGACGGAGCGGCCTCTCCCGAGCGCATCGCTCAGGAGAGGCCACGACCACAGACGCGTGGCCGAGGAACTCTCAGCTCCGGCCCAGCACGCGTCGTACCCGTCCGGATGCGCGCCGGCTCACCTCGCGGACACCGCCGGCGGCAAGGTAGCCCTTGGCCAGCGCCACGTCGGCACGCAAGGAGGTGCTCGGCGACGGCTGCGTCCAGCGCTTGCCCGAGGGCCCGCCTGCGGCCGGGACCGCGAGGTCGACGGCGCGGCGCGGGGTACGGCAGAACTCCACGAGCGGCGCGAGCACGCGCGACCACGCGTACCGCTCGGCGAAGGAGCCCACCGCCTTCCTGGCGGCGGCCGCAGCCTCGGCGTCGTAGAGCATCTCCTCGAGCGCCTGCTCCAGGCTTGCGAGGTCCTGCGCGGGGACCGTCCTTCCGAGCCCGTGGTCACGGATCAGAGGTGCGAACGTGTCGCCGTCCGTCGCGACGATCGGCAACGACGCCCACAGGTAGTCGAGGATCCGGGTCCGGAAGCTGAAGGCCGTCTCCACGTGCTCGAAGTGCGTCGAGACGCCGACGTCCGCGTCGAGGAGGTAGTCCGCGCGCTCCTCGTAGGGCACCCAGCCCTCGTTGAAGAACACGTGGCGGTCCGTCAGCCCGAGCTCGTCGGCCAGCTGCCGCGTCTCCCACGCGACCCGCATCTGCGGGACGCCCGGGTTCGGGTGCTTGAGTCCCAGGAAGAACAACCGGACGTCCGGTCGACGGTCCTTGAGCGCGTCGATCGCCCGGATCAGCGTCAGCGGGTCGAACCAGTTGTAGACGCCGCCACCCCAGAGCACGACCTTGTCGTCCGGCCCGATGCCCGGTACGACACCCTTGATCCCGTGCCGACGCTGCACGGGCGGGGAGTCCTCGACGCCGAAGGGCACCACCGAGATCAGGTTGTCCAGCGAGGCGTCCTCGTCGTACACCGCTGGGCTGATGCGCCCCTGCCCCGCGAGCTGGCCGAGCCAGAAGTCGCGCTGCTTGTCGGAGGCGCACAGCAGGAAGTCCGCGCGGCGCAGCTGCTCGTTGAGCGCGTGGGTGGTGATCTCCACGGCGTGACGACGGCCGTCGGGACCCAGCTCGCGGGCCTGCTCGAGCTGCTCGAGGTGCATCGGGTCGTAGATGTCCGCCACGACGATGACGTCGGAGTCCTTCAGCCACGGTGCGGTCTCGAGGAGGAACCCCTGGAACACCACGACATCGGCCCACGCCGTCGGCTCCCGCAGCCCGGTCCCGGCCGCGTACTCGACGCTGAACCCGTCGCCCGCACGCCGGGCGCCTGCGGTCGACACCAGCCTGACCTCGTGGTCCGGGGCGAGCGCCTTGGCCATCTCCCACGCGCGGATCGCCGGGCCGGCCATCCGGTCCAGCAGCGGCTCACCGGTCACGATCAGGATCCGGTGACGGGCGGTGAAGTGCTCCGCGATCCCGAACGCCTCGACCAGGACCTCGTGCGCAGCCAGGTAGCTCGGCATGCCGTACGCCGGCTCCATCGCCTCGCGGAACAGCGGCAGCAGGTCGCGGTCGCTGCGCCGCCGCCGGGCCTGCAGCTCACGGCGCGACGTGAGCAGCGACGGCATCTGCTCGACCAGGTAGTCGATCGCGAGCGGGCCCGTCAGAGCCATCTTCGGCACCTCGAGCGTGCCGATGTCGTCCCCACCGGGCGAACGCTGCAGGTCGAGCGCGGTCGCATCGAGGCCGGACCGCGCCACCGAGCGGCGCACCGACAGCGCCATGGCGGCAGGGAGGGCGCGGGCGAGCGACTCGTCGTCGTAGTTCTTGAACATCGTGAGCAACGCGTTCCGCTCGAGCAGGTAGCTCTCGCGGTAGTTCCCGAACTTGCGCATCGTCACGTGGTGCTTGTGGTAGGCCACGGACTCGGGTACGTACCGCACGCGATGGCCGAGCAGGTTGAGCCGCCACCCGAGGTCGACGTCCTCGTAGAACATGAAGAAGCGCTCGTCGAACCCGCCGAGCTCGCGGTACAGCCCGGTGCGGACGAACATCGCGGCACCCGTGCCGAACAGCACATCCTTGGCGACCTCGTAGGCCCCGGTGTCCGGCTTCTCGACCTCGCGCTTGTACCCCATGCCGAACCACGTGAGCGAGCCGTCGACGTAGTCGACCAGCGCACCGTCCCAGTCCAGGACCTTGGACGCCACGGCTCCGACCGTCGGGTCCCGGTCGAGCTCGGCCACCGCGGCCTCGATCCAGCGCGGCCCCGGGCGGGCGTCGTTGTTGAGGAATGCCACGTACTCCCCCGTGGCGTGCTGCACCCCGAGGTTGCAGCCGCCGGCGAAGCCGAGGTTCGCCCCCGACTCGATCACGAGCGCCCCGGGTACGGCTGCGCGGATCTGCTCGGTGCTGCCGTCGCCGGAGTCGTTCTCGACGACCACCAGCTGGAGCCGGTCCGCCGGCCACTCGACGTCGTCGAACGCCCGCAGGGCCGTGATCGTGTCGTCGGCACCCTTGTAGTTGACCAGGACGACCGTGACCACGCCCGGGCGGGGTTCGGCGTTCTCTCGTGACCTCACGGTCGGCTCCTCAACAGCTCAAGATCGTGGTCGACCATCCGGGCGACGATCCCGTGGAAGTCCACCGTCGGCGTCCAACCGAGCACCCGCCGCGCCTTGCCCGGGTCGCCCACCTGCTCGGCCGCGTCGGCAGGCCGCACGAGCTTCTCGTCGACCCTGACGTGGGCCTCCCAGTCGTCGATGCCCGCGTGCCGCATCGCCACCTCGACGAACTCGGCGACCGTGTGGACCTCACCGGTCGCCACGACGTAGTCGTCAGCCGTCTCGTGGCGCACGGCGCGCACCATCGCGTCGACGTAGTCCGCAGCCCATCCCCAGTCCCGGCGGACGTCCGTCCGTCCGAGCGTCAACGACCCGCGACCCTCGTGCGCGATCCGCGCCACCGTCGAGGTGATCTTCCGGGTGACGAAGGCCGTCGGCCGCGACGGGGACTCGTGGTTGTACAGCACGCAGGCCGACACCGGCAGCCCTCGTTCGCGGTAGATCGACGCCATGTGGTGCGCGTAGGCCTTCGCGGCACCGTACGGCGAGCCGGGCCGCAAGGGGGTCTGCTCGTCCTGCGGCGAGACCACGGCCTGCCCGAAGATCTCCGCGCTCGACGCCTGCAGGACCCGCACGGGATTCCCCGTGCGCTCCTGGAGCCGCCACGCGGCCTCGAACACGGCCACGGCTCCGACGCCGCTCACGAGACCGGTGGACACCGGGTCCACCCAGGACTGCGCCACGGAGCTGACGCCGGCGAGGTTGTACACCTCCGCCGGCGCCACCTCGGCGATCAGCGCCTCGACGGTCGCGGTGTCGAGAAGGTCGCCGACGTGCAGGGCGACGCCGGCGGGCAACCGGGAGGCCGCCTCGACCGCATCGTCAGCCGTGCGGACCAACCCGTGCACCGAGGCGCCCTCGGCCGCGAGCCTCTCGGCCAGCAGGGAGCCGTCCTGCCCAGCGACGCCGGTGATGAAGACCCGGGTCACCCGGTCACCGACCGGCCAGAGCGCGCTGCTCCTCCACGTCGTGCTCGACCATCATCGTGACGAGCGCCGGGAAGTCGACCTTGCGCTCCCAGCCGAGGACGTCGCGAGCCTTGGCAGGGTCACCGATGAGCAGGTCGACCTCGGCGGGACGCATGAACCGCGGGTCCTGCTTCACGTAGCGCTCCCAGCCCTCGATGCCGACATGCGTGAACGCGATGTCCAGCAGCTCACGGATCGAGTGCGTCTCCCCCGTCGCGACGACGTAGTCGTCGGCCTCGGGCTGCTGGAGCATCCGCCACATGGCCTCGACGTAGTCCCCGGCGAAGCCCCAGTCGCGCTTCGCGTCGAGGTTGCCGAGGGTCAGGTCCTCCTGCAGGCCCAGCGAGATGCGCGCGACGGCCTGGGAGACCTTGCGCGTCACGAACTCCGGACCACGCCGCGGCGACTCGTGGTTGAACAGGATCCCGGACGAGGCGTGCATCCCGTAGGACTCGCGGTAGTTGATCGTCATGTAGTGGCCGAAGACCTTCGCGACGCCGTAGGGCGAGCGGGGCCACAGCAGCGTCGTCTCGCGCTGCGGGACCTCCTGGACCTTGCCGAACATCTCGGAGGAGGACGCCTGGTAGAACCGCACCTTGCTCGCGTCGCCGTGCGAGTAGAGCCGCACGGCCTCGAGGAGGTTCAGCACGCCCTTGCCGGTCACCTCCGACGTGAGCAGCGCGTTCTCCCAGGAGTACGCGACGAAGGAGATCGCACCGAGGTTGTACACCTCGTCGGGCTGGGCGAACTCCAGCGCTCGGATGAGGCTCGACATGTCGGTGAGGTCACCCGTGACGAGCTGCACACCCGGTACCGTCGCGCGCACGAGGTCGTGCTTCGGGTTGTTCTGGCCACGGATGAGGCCGAACACCTCGTACCCCTTCGAGAGGAGCAGCTCGGAGAGGTACAGACCGTCCTGGCCCGTGATACCGGTGATGAGTGCGCGAGGCATGGTTCCTCAAGGTGTCGGCGGCGGGTAACCAGAGCATGCTAGCGGCCCGGCTCGCACCCTCGGGCATCGACGGGGACGCCCAGGCCGTGGTTCGAAGTCAGACCTGAGGATCGGACACCGAGGGTAGAGTGAGCCCCCGCTCCGCTCGAGCCTCGCGTGTCGCCGGCAACGTGGGCCGACGGTGCTGCCCTCCTCGCCACCCGATCGGAGCACGATGACCGTCAGCGCCCAGGACCGGATCGAGGCAGTCGCGCGCGAGCCGTTCACGACCACGGGTCGCGAGAGCGGCTGGACGGGTGCGTGGCGCTCGGTCGTCGACATCTGGGGGCATCGCGAGCTGCTCGACCTCCTGGTCCGGCGCGAGCTGAAGTCCCGCTACAAGGACAGCGCTCTCGGGTTCCTCTGGTCGATGATCCGACCGCTCACCATGCTGTTCGTCTACTACGTCGCCATCGGCAAGGTGCTCAACGGTGAGCGCTCCATCCCGGGCTTCGCCATCTTCGTGTTCACCGGCCTGACAGCCTGGGGCCTGTTCTCGGAGATCGTCGCCGGCGGCACGGGTTCCATCGTGGGGAACTCCGGGCTCGTGAAGAAGATCTACCTGCCGCGAGAGGTCTTCCCGCTCAGCGTCGTCGGGTCTGCCCTGTTCAACTTCGCGATCCAGCTCTCGATCCTGATCATCGCCACGCTCGCGCTCAGGCAGCCGCCCACGCAGTACGTCTTCACCTACTTCCCGGTCGCGACGCTCCTGCTGCTCGTGCTCGGGTTGGCGCTCGCGCTGATGCTGGGCGCAGCCAACGTCTTCCTCCGCGACATGCAGTACCTCGTCGAGGTGGTCCTGATGGTCGCGATGTGGGCCTCGCCCATCGTCTACTCCTGGCAGCTCGTCGACGGCAAGCTCCCGGACGGGTTGCTGAAGGACCTGTACCTGTCCAACCCTGTCACGCTCGCGATCCTCGCCTACCAACGCTCGTTCTGGGCCGAGGGCGCCGACAGCACCTACCCCGAGGACCTCATGACCCGACTCCTGATCGCGCTCGGCATCTCTGCCGTCCTGCTCGTCATCGGCCAGCGGGTCTTCGCCCGCGCCGAGGGCAACTTCGCGCAGGAGCTGTGATGACGACCCCGGACGTCAGCGTCATCCGCGTACGCGGAGCCTCCAAGCAGTTCCGTATCCGCAAGGACAAGTCGCTCAAGGACCGCGTCGTCGGCATCATGCGCGAGAAGCGCACGAGCGAAGAGTTCTGGGCCTTGCGCGACATCGACCTCGACATCGAGGCCGGCACGACGGTCGGGCTCGTCGGCCACAACGGCTCCGGCAAGAGCACGCTGCTGAAGCTGATCGGCGGCATCCTGCAGCCGACGACCGGCATCGTGCAGCACCGGGGCCGCATCGCGGCACTGCTCGAGCTCGGTGCGGGCTTCCACCCTGACCTGACGGGCCGCGAGAACGTCTACCTCAACGCGTCGATCCTCGGCCTGAGCAAGCAGCAGACCGACTCGTACTTCGACGCGATCGTGGACTTCTCCGGCATCGAGCGCTTCATCGACGCCCAGGTGAAGTTCTACTCGTCAGGCATGTACGTCCGCCTCGCCTTCGCCGTCGCCGTGCACGTCGACCCGGAGATCCTGCTCGTCGACGAGGTCCTGGCGGTCGGCGACGAACCGTTCCAGCGCAAGTGCATGGACCGCATCCACCAGTTCCAGGCCGAGGGGCGCACGATCGTCCTGGTCTCGCACTCTGCGGAGCAGGTCGGCGAGCTGTGCCATCGGGCCGTGGTGCTCGACGGTGGCCGCATCGTGTTCGACGGCGCGGCCGAGCGCGGTATCCAGGTGCTGCGCGAGGGCTACGAGACCGCACGCGTCCTCGCCGAGGCGGCCGCGGCCAATGCCAGCGCCGCGATCGCGCGGCCGGCGGACCACGCCACCGTCGATCGGGTCGAGGTCCTGGACGGCGCAGGGGCGCCCGTGGACTCCGTGGCCTCGGGCGACCCGCTCGAGGTCGTGATCACCTACCGTTCCAGCGCACCGCTCACCGCCTGGCGCGGGGCCATGACGATCGACACCCCGCTCGCCCAGGTGGTGTACGGCACGAACACCGAGCTCTCCGGGGTCGAGGTGCCGACGCTGCACGGCGAGTGCCAGCTGCGCCTCCGGTTCCCGCGCGTGGACCTCATGTCGGGCACCTACCACGTCACGGCTGCGCTCCAGGCGCTCGACGGCACGTCGATCGACTGGAAGGGCCAGGCCGCGTCCTTCACGGTGACGTCTCCCACCACCGGTGTGGGGATCGCCGACCTGCGACCCAGCATCGAGGCCGTCCCGGCGACGAGCTCCCACCTGTGACCGACGAGGGGTACCACCGCATGACCGACTCCACGACCTCGCCCGTGACGCCGCGCGCAGCGCAGCACGGCACGACGAGCTCGTCCGAGGCAGCCGTCGTCCTCCGCATCGCCACCCGGCTCGACACGGCGACGTTCACGGCATCGGCGATCGACGACCCGCTCCTGCTCGGCCCCCTCGAGTCCGCCCTCACCCGCGTGCCGCGGGGCGGCGCCGTGCTCGTCGGCTCGGAGGCGGACGTCGTCGCGGCCCTCGACCCGGCGGGGGTGCACCCCGTCGTGCTCCTCGTGCCGGCCGACGACCTGCCGTCGGCAGTCACCCCGACGTGGCACACCGCCGTCCTCGAGGCCGGATACGTGGGATGCCTGGTCACGGCCGGCTGGCGCCTCTACGTCCGCGCCGAGTCGGCCGACACGCTCGGGCCCGCGTTGAGCTACCCGCCCACCGACGCCGAGCGCGACGCCACGCAGGAGCTCGGGCGGGAGGCCTTCCTGGCCGAGATCGTGGCGTGGCGGACCGCCGCCCTGACCCGGTGGTCGGTGCGCGCGTACGAGGAGAGCGGCAAGACCAACAAGGACCTGCTCGACGAGCTGACGCGGACGACGGACATCCTCGAGACGGTCTACCGGACCTTCTCCTGGCGGGTGACGGCCCCTCTGCGGGCCGTGCAGTCGGCGCGTATGCGCTCGGCCCGCCGATGACGGTCACCCTCGGCACGGTGCCGGACCCGAGCGTCGCGCTCGACCGGCGACTGGCTGCCGTCGCACCCTTCCTGCTCGGCGAGACCGGCCACGACCACGAAGGCGCCCCTGGGCACCTTGCGGCCGACCTCCTCCCCCGGCTCCTCGACGCCTGCCGACGCACCGGGCGTCGTCAGGACCTCTGGCTCCTGCTCACCGCACTCGCGGGCGCGATGCCGCACGAGCGCGACATGCGTGCGGTCTCCCGCGAGCTCGAGCTGGAGACAGGGCGTTCCGCGCAGCTGCGCGTGCTCGACGTCGCGTTCGAGATGGCGGCCGACACCGACGGCGCCTACGAGCTCGACGTGGTCCGGGGCGCCGTCGTCGTCGACGTCGACTTCTGCGCACGTCGCGACTTCCACACCGGGATCCAGCGCGTCGTCAGGGAGACGGTCCCGCGCTGGGACGAGGTGCACGAGATCCTGCCCGTGGCCTGGACCGACTCCTACACCGCGCTGCGCCGGCTCCACCCGTCCGAGGTGCCCAACGTCATGGCGTACGAGCCCGGTGCGGCCGCACGGCAGACGGACCACGGTGCCACCCGGCTCGTCGTGCCCCTCGACTCGAGCATCATCCTTCCCGAGATCCCCGAGCCCGAGGCCAGCGACGCCTACGCCGCACTGGCGCAGTGGACCGGCAACCGGATCGCCGCGATCGGCTACGACATGATCCCCCTCGTCAGCGCCGACCTCCGGCCCGGGTTCGAGGCCACACGCTTCGTGCGCTACCTCAACGTCGTCAAGCACGCCGGGGTCATCGCCGGGATCAGCCGCTCGGCGACGACGGAGTTCGTGGGATTCGCGCAGACCCTCGCCGCGCAGGGTCTGACAGGCCCCGCGGTCACCGAGGTCCTGCTGCCGGCCTCGTCGCCCGACAAGCAGAGCGCCCAGCTGGTCGAGAGCCCCGCCGCGCGCCCGACCGTCGTCTGCGTGGGCACCCACGACCCGCACAAGAACCATGCCGTGCTCGTGCACGCGGCGGAACGCCTGTGGCGCGAGGGCGTGCAGTTCGAGCTGGTGTTCATCGGAGGCGTCGGCTTCCTCGGGCCGGGCGACCTGTGCTTCACGTCGCTGCAGCAGGCGGGCCGACCCGTCCGCCACCTGGGTCGCGTGAGCGACGAGGTGATGTCCAGCACCATGCGCGACGCGGCGTTCTCGGTGTTCCTCTCGCTGCACGAGGGGTACGGCCTCCCGGTCGCCGAGGCGCTTGGCTGCGGCACGCCGGTCGTCACCTCGAACTTCGGTTCGCTGCAGGAGATCGCCGAGGGAGGCGGCTGCGTCGTGGTCGACCCGCGCGACGACGACGCCGTCACCGACGCGCTTCGCGACCTGCTGGTCCACCCGGAGCGCCGTCAGCAGCTGCGCGAGGAGATCCGAACGCGCGTCGAGCGGACGTGGGACGCCTACGCAGAGGAGCTGTGGTCGACGGTCATGCCCAGCGAGGAGCAGAAGTGAGCACACCGGTCCTCCACCGTCGGGTACGCGTGCCGGGGACACGCCCGGAGACCCGGGCGATCTGGGCCCGTCGGCTCCGAGCCGTCGCCGAGGTGCTCGGACGGTCGCCGCAGCTGTCCCCCGGTGCGCAACCGTCCGTACGTCAGCTTGAGGCGGAGCTCGCGCACGTCGTCGACCTGCGGGACCGCGGTGAGGTCTGGCTCGCGCTCGCGGCGGTCTCCGGGGTGCTCCCGGTCGACCGGACCGTGACGGAGCTCTGCCGCGCGGCGGAGTTCGACGGCGCCCGTCCGCTGCTCACCGAGATCGTCAGCTCTTCCCGCCCGCGCACGCTCGACCGCGAGGTACGGATCGTCACGGACACCACCGTGGTCGACGTGCACCACACGGCGCACACCGTCCTGGCGACCGGGATCCAGCGGGTGGCTCGCGAGACGGCGCGCCGCTGGTCGAAGGAGCACCCCTGCACGCTCGTCGCCTGGATCGACGACTTCGACGCCATGCGCGAGCTGACGGCGCTCGAGCGCGCGCGGATCGCCGGCGACCCGCTGCCGGACTCCAACGAGGGCTCCTCCTCGGGGTCCGTGATCGTCGTCCCGTGGCGAGTGACCTACGTGCTCCCCGAGCTGGTCGCCGACCGACGCCGAAACCAGAGGCTGCTCGCCTTCGCACGCCACACGCCCAGCAGGACGGGTGTCATCGGCTTCGACTGCATCCCGATGACCTCGGGCGACACCAGCGACGAGGGCGTGCCGGACTTCTTCGCCGACCACCTGGCGACGGTGCGCCACTTCGACCGGATCACCACCATCTCGGAGGCTGCCGGTCGCGAGTACGGAGGGTGGCGGACGATGCTGGGCGCCATCGGCATGGTGGGGCCGGACATCGAACCCATCCTGCTGCCCGCCGAGGCTCCGCCCGCCGCCGAGGCTTCGTTGGACCGCGCCCGTCGGAGGTTCCTCGTCGGGGGTCTGCCCATGGTGCTGTGCGTGGGGACGCACGAGCCGCGCAAGAACCACGGGGCTGTCCTGCACGCGGCCGAGGTGCTGTGGCGCGAGGGCATCGAGTTCAGCCTGACCTTCGTCGGGGGCCACTCGTGGCGCGGTCACGACTTCACGCGCCGGCTGGCCGAGCTGCAGCTCGCCGGCCGCCCCGTCGAGTCGGCCTCCGGCATCGACGACGAGCTGCTGTGGGCTGCCTACCGCCTGGCCCGGTGCACGGTGTTCCCGTCCTTCAACGAGGGCTTCGGCCTCCCCGTCGCGGAGTCGTTGGCCGCGGGGACGCCCGCGATCACCTCGGGCTACGGGAGCATGCGGGAGATCGCCGAGGCCGGAGGCGCCCTCCTGGTGGACCCCCGCGACGACGCATCGGTCACCGATGCCCTCCGGCGCCTGCTCAGCGACGACGAGACCCACTCCCGGCTGGCCGCCGCTGCGCTCGCGCGGCCGCCTCGCACCTGGGACGACTACGCCGCCGACGCCTGGGCGTTCCTGGCCGGATGACGCCTGTGGTCCCCGGCTCCGGGGACCACAGGGTCTGTCACGGGAACCGGGCCTGGGCTCGGTCCCAGTACTCGCTCGACTGGCCGATCAGGGCCGGCAGGATCAGGTCGCCGCGCCCGTTCATCAGCACCGGCACGAAGGTCCCGACGCCCGAAGGGTCGGGTCCGCGGCCCAGCATGGTCTGGTAGTACCCGTTGAGGCGCACCAGCGCCGCCTCCTCGGAGCGTGTGATGCCACGCACCGCCGCCTGGCGGCCGTTCTTGTGCGCGTAGTCGAGCCACCACCGGCACTCGGACTCCGTGGCTGCGCGCCCCAGGACCGCCTGGTACATCGCGGCGACCCAGCGCATCTCGTCGCCGCCGCCCAGGTTGAGCACCGCCTCGTCCGACCCGTAGATGCCCGCCTGGAGATCCGGGACGTTCCACCCGCTCTGGAAGAGACGCACCCAGAACGCCGAGCCTTCGGCCTCGGGCTCTCTGTTGAGGGCGGCCCGGTACTGCTCGGCCACGATGGTCTGCAACCGTTCGGTCGAGCCGACAAGAGCGGCGGCCGTCGTCGACGCGTTGGACGTCCGGGCGATCTCCTGGGTCCAGGTCGCCAGGCCCGTCGGGTCGGGATCGCGCCCGAGGATGTCCCGGTAGAGCGCCTTGACGACCGCGGTGGCGGCGGTGACGGTGACGCCGGAGACCGTGAACCAGTCGCTCTGCAGCGCCAGCGCCGTGCGCACCTGGCTGCCGGTGAAGGTGCGCAGGCCGGAGGACGTGGAGACCAGCAGGCTGGTGACCCTCCCGCCGTCCTGGCCCACGCCGTTGCGCGAGACCACGGCGATCGACAGGATGTCGGGCACCCCGAGCAGCTGCGCCACC
Organism: Cellulomonas soli; assembly: GCF_013409305.1. GTDB lineage: Bacteria > Actinomycetota > Actinomycetes > Actinomycetales > Cellulomonadaceae > Cellulomonas > Cellulomonas soli. The sequence continues at coordinate 331,421 of NZ_JACBZJ010000001.1, forward strand.
CTGCTCTGCGTCAGAGTGGTCGTCCACGTGTGGTGGCCGTTGGCCGACGTCGCGTCGCCGAGGTCCTCCACGGCGGGGAACGTGCCCCCCGCGGTCCAGCCGCCGGTCGAGGAGCTGAACTCGGTCCGGGCGACCGCGCCGCGCGCGTCCCGCATCACTTGGCCGGCGGTGGCGGCGATGGCCTGGTCGGTCGTGGTCGCGGAGACGTCCGTGCGCGCGCCGCTGCCGGCGTAGATCGCGGCACCTTCGTACACCTGGCACGCGGTCGTGTCACAGGTGAGCGCACCCGACGACCTCGAGCCGCCCGCCAGGGCGTAGCTGCGGGCCGCGACGGCCTGCGCCTTGAGCGCCTCCATGCCGCGGCCGCCGCCGGCGGTCCCCCAGGAGGCCGACGACTCGCGCGGCACGACGCCCCGCAGGTAGTCCTCGGTCGGCAGCCGGTTGATCGTGTACTGCGTCCCGCCGACATCGACGAACTGCAGCACGCCGCGGTAGGCCTGCGTCCCGGAGGACTCGCACACGCGGACGAGGTTGTCGACGTTCCCCGGGTCGGCGGCACTGGCGATGGCCGACCCCGAGCCGAAGGTGCCCCAGGCTGTCCACGGCCCGCCGCAGCCGGGTCCGGTCCAGGCGGTGAACATGCCCGAGGAGGTGCGCCGCACGAGAACGGCGGCACTGTTCGTGCGCACCGTGCCGACGGTCAGTGCAGGCGCCGTGACGATCGTGTCCTTGCCCGAGAGACCGAGCAGCTCGACGGACATCTCGGGGTTCCCGGCGTTCGCCTGCAGGCTGGTGCCGCCGTAATAGTGGGCCAGGATCTGCGCGTAGCCCCAGCCGTAGTCGACCGCGTAGCCGTACGCACCCCACTGCCCCATGCCCCTGCCGTGACCCCAGCCGTGGCCCGTGAACGTGAGGGTCGGGTCGGCCGCGGTCGCGGCGGTCGCACCGGGACCGGCCACGAACCCGAGCGTCGCGAGCAGCGACACCAGGACACCGACGACCACGGACCGTCGGCCGCGCCGACCTCGTTCACCCATGCGGCCCATGGTGCACCAGGCCAAGCGCAAATGCAGGGACCCACCGCCCCACTAGTCTGTGCTGGCCGCGGACCTGCGAGCACAAGAACGACAGACCTGACGAAACGGACGCACATCGTGACTGGCCCTGCGGTGGAGCCCGCGCCGCCGCGTCGGAACTTCCTCTCACGTGTGCTCGTCGAGCTCGCGTACGGGCTCGGCGCCGGTGCGGTGTCCGTCGGGCTCGCCGCGGCGGTCGTGCGCCTGTGGAAGGCGACGTTCTCCGTGCCGATCAGCTACTCAGGCGACGCGATGCTCGTGCTGAGCGTCGCGCGGAACATGCAGGTCTCCGGCTCTTACCTGCACGCCGACCAGCTCGGGGCGCCGTTCGGCCAGGATCTCGCGGCGTTCCCGGGTTCGGTCGGCGACCTCTGGCACCTGGGCGCCCTCCGGCTCCTGACCTTGGTCCTGTCACCCGCCGAGTCGTACAACGTCTTCCTGGTCGCGAGCTTCGTCGGCGTCGCGCTGACCTCCTACGTCGCCTTCCGGTGGCTGGGGACCCGTCAGCTCCTCGCCGCGACGCTCGCGGTCGTCTACTCGGTGGCCAGCTACCACTTCGCCCGCGCCGGGGGGCACCTGTTCCTGTCGGCGTACTTCTCCGTGCCGCTCGGCGTGGCGATGGCCGTCCACCTGCTCCGTGGGCGTGTCGACCTGCTGCGTCCGCCGCGTCGCTTCGGGCGTGACGAGTGGCTCTCGGTCGGCGCGATCGTGCTGCTGGTGGGCGGCGGTGTCTACTACGCAGCCTTCTGCGCGCTCCTCCTCCTCACGGCGGGGACGCTGCGTGCGCTCGCCGAGCGCCGGTGGAGGCCTCTGCTCAACGGCATCGGCGCCGTCGGGGCACTGGTGCTCGGCATCGCCGCCACGGCACTGCCCTACCTCGTCTACGACCCGCCGGTGGGGTCGAGCACACCGGTGCAGGGCCGCACGTACGGTGCGGCGGAGACGTTCGGACTGAAGATCGTCGACCTCGTGCTCCCACTGCCCGCGCACCGCATCGACCTGCTGCGGCACTTCCGCGCGGTCACCGATACCCAAGGGATCCGCGGTGAGGGCACCGAGACGCTCGGCATGCTGGCGACGCTCGGCCTGCTGGCCGTGGTCATCGCGCTCCTCGTCCCTCGGGTCCGACCCGCCGGTGAGGCGCTCGAGCGGCTGCGTGCGCACGGCACGCTGGCCGTGGTGATGATCCTGTGCTCGACGATCGCGGGCTTCGGCGGGCTCCTCGCCGTGCTGGGGTTCGGCATGCTGCGCGCCTGGAACCGCGCCTCCATCGTCATCGCCTTCTCGGCGCTGTGCGGGGTCGCGGTGATCCTGGAGCTGCTCTGGGCACGGCTTCGTCCACGGCTGCCTGCACGCCCTCGGTTCCTGGTCCCCGCGACCGCCGTGCTGCTCAGCGGCGGGCTCGTGCTGGCGGCCACGTTCGACCAGACCGGCGACCAGTTCCTGCCGGACTACCCGCGGACCGCCCAGCAGTGGGACCGCGACGGGCGGTACTTCGCCGGCCTGGAGGCGCGCTACGGCACGGGGGCCTCAGTGTTCCAGCTCCCCGTCACGAGCTTTCCGGAGAACGGTGCCGTCGGGGCCATGCCTGACTACGACCACCTGCGCGGCTACCTGCACAGCGACCTGGCGTGGAGCTACGGCGGCGTCAAGGGCGGGCCCGCGCAGTGGCAGCAGGTCGCGTTCGCGGATGGCGTCGAGGCTGCGCTGCCCCGGCTCGTCGCGGCGGGGTTCGACGCGCTCTACGTCAACCGCGCCGCGTACCCGGATCGCGGGGCCGAGATCGAGTCCGCGATCGTGGCCGTGACGGGCCCCCAGGCGCCCGCCGTGGACGAGGCCGGCGAGCTGGCCACCTACGACCTGCGCGCATACGGCGAGAGACTGCGCTCCGAGGGCGCGGTCCCCGATCGCGACGAGGTCCTGCACCCGGTGCACGTCGAGACGGGCGAGGGCTTCTACGCCCCGGAGGAGCTGGACGGCGAGCGCTTCCAGTGGGCGGGTTCGCTCGCGGAGGCGCAGATCATCGTGCCTCTCTCGCAGCCGACCCGTGTGCGCCTGACCGGTGAGGTCCGACTGCCGACGGCGGACGGCATGCTGCGCGTGACGGTCGACGGCGTCGACTCCTACTTCGTGGCGGTCGACCACGTCGTCGAGCTCGACATGCCGCTGACTCTGGACCCGGGGGCGACCAACCTCGGCTTCGCGACGAACTCCGACGCCGAGGTCGTCGAGGGTGACGGTCGCGACCTGCGCCAACAGTTCGTGGGCCTGACCGTGACCCGCAACGGCTGAACGAGCGGTCAGCTCCCCACACCGGCGAGCTCGTGCGGTCCCGCACCATTCCCCGTCGGGGCCGTGCGGGTCCGTCCCGCCCACCGGCGCCCGAGGTGGTGCGTCGGCTTCTCGACGGCCAGATGGATCGCTGTGGCGCAGCCGATCGCAGCGGCCCCTGCGATCAGGACCGCGAGGGGGCCCCACACGCCCCGGCCGGCCAACCAGGAGATCAGGGCGTAGCCGAGCACCGGATGCACCACGTACAGCGGGTAGCTGATCGCTGCGAGGAAGCCGAGGCCGCGGCCCGGGTTGCTCCAGCGATCTCCGACCGCGGCGACCGCGGAGAAGACGCCGACCGCGCCGACGAACGTCAGCCGGTACTTCCAGGACGTCGGCACGACCGGCGTGGTGGACGCCAGGACGACGAACTCGGCCACCAGGGCGAGCACCAGCACGACGGCGGGCCCCCGTCGCAGTCGCCCAGCGCGATGCACGAACAGCGTGACCCCGACGAGCATGACCGGGATGAAGGGGCAGGCCAGGAGCACGACGAAGCGGATGCCCTCCGCCCACGCGGCGCTCGGGAGGTGCGGCAGCAGCGTCTGGACGAGGGCGCATCCCGCGGCGACCGCCGCGATCGCCCACCATCGCGTGGTCAGGCGGCGGAACGCGACCACGCACACGCCGTAGAAGACCAGCTCCACGATCAGCGTCCACACGATGCCGTCGCCGGGAGCCGACGCACGCACGAGGTAGGCCAGGCCGGGGACGGAGCCGAGGAGCACCGACCCCGCGTGCAGCTCGTCGCCGGGGTCGGACATCGCCGCGATCGTCAGGCACGTGATCAGGTACCCCGCCGCGTACGTGGGCAGCAGGCGCATCGCCCGACCCACCACGAAGCCCGCCCGCGAGTAACGGTCCAGGGAGATCGAGATCACGAAGCCGCTCAGCAGGAAGAACAGGGCGACGCCGAGTGCGGCGAGGTCCACAGGCAGGGCGCTGATCGCGCGCGCCCAGACCGGGGCGCCGTCGTCGCCCGGGTACAGCGGCGTCCTGCGGGCCAGCGACGCGGAGACGTCCTGGCTCATCCAGAACGCCACGGAGAAGTGATAGCCGAGGACGATCAGCGCAGCGATGCCACGCAGGGCGTTGGCCCACTGGAGACGCTTCACCGCGCGAGAGTAGCGGGCAACGGGCAGAACGCTCCCCCGCACGCGTCAGCCGGGCTACCTCACCCCGGTATGCTGGCGGGTCGTTGCTCGGACGAGTCAGGGAGTCACATGAGCCAGGCGTTGGATGCTCGACGCGCGCAGATCCTCGCGTCGGTCAGGGAGTACGCGGAGGAGTCTCTCGCGGCTCGCGAGTTCGTGGCCGGCGAGTCCACGGTGCCGGTCTCGGGCAAGGTCCTGGACGCAGCCGACATGGTCGCGCTGGTCGACTCCTCGCTCGACGGCTGGCTGACGGCGGGCCGGTTCACGACCGAGTTCCAGGACACCCTCGCCGACTACGTGGGCACGCGAGCGGCCTCGTTCGTCAACTCTGGCTCGTCGGCCAACCTCTGCGCGCTCTCCGCGCTGACGAGCCCGAAGCTCGGCAAGCGGCGCCTCGTGCCCGGTGACGAGGTCGTCACCGTCGCGGCGGGCTTCCCGACCACGCTCAACCCGATCATCCAGAACGGACTGACCCCCGTCTTCGTCGACGTCGAGCTCGGCACCTACGACGCCATCGGCGACCAGCTCCGCGAGGCCATCGGGCCCAAGACGCGAGCGATCATGATGGCCCACACGCTGGGCAACCCGTTCGACCTGGACCTCGTGCAGGAGCTGTGCAAGGAGCACAAGCTCTGGCTCGTGGAGGACTCGTGCGACGCCCTCGGCTCGACCTACCGGGGCCAGCGGACGGGCAGCTTCGGCGACACGGCGACGGTCTCGTTCTACCCGGCCCACCACATCACGACCGGTGAGGGTGGCGCCGTCTTCTCGAAGCACCCCCTGGTGACGCGTCAGGTCGAGTCGTTCCGCGACTGGGGTCGCGACTGCTACTGCGAGACCGGCAAGGACGACACCTGCGGCAAGCGCTTCGAGTGGAGCCTGGGCGACCTGCCCGTGGGGTACGACCACAAGTACACGTACAGCCACATCGGGTACAACCTCAAGGGCACGGACATGCAGGCCGCTCTCGGCCTGAGCCAGCTCACGAAGCTGGACCACTTCGTCGCCCGGCGCAAGGAGAACTTCAACTACCTCTACGAGCGCCTGCGCGACGTCGAGGGCCTCATCCTGCCCGTGGCCACACCCCACTCCGACCCCGCGTGGTTCGGCTTCCCGATCACCCTGGCGGACGACCTCAACGTCAACCGCGAGGACCTCATGCGGCACCTGGAGTCGCGCAAGGTCGGCACGCGCCTGATCTTCGCCGGCAACCTGCTGCGCCAGCCCGCCTACCGTGGCCTCGACTGCCGCATCGTGGGTGACCTGCGGAACTCCGACACGGTCATGAACCGCTCGTTCTGGCTCGGCGTGTACCCGGGCTTGACGAACGACATGCTCGACTACGCCGCCGACAGCCTCATCGAGTTCGTCCGCGGCGGACGCTGATGCACTACCTCGTCACCGGTCACACCGGGTTCAAGGGCGCCTGGTTGACGTCGCTGCTCCTCGCGCAGGGGCACCGCGTCTCCGGTCTGGCTCTCGACCCGACGGCGGGGTCCCTCTACGTGCAGGCGGGGCTCGGCGCCTCGCTCGATCACGACCTACGGGTGGACATCCGCGATGCCGAGGCAACTGCCCGGGCGGTGACGGAGGTCGGCCCGGACGTGGTGCTCCACCTCGCGGCGCAGCCGCTGGTGCGCGAGTCCTACCGGGACCCGCGCACCACCCACGAGACGAACGTGCTCGGCACGTTCAACGTCCTCGAGGCCGTGCGCTCGACCCCGTCGGTGCAGGCGCAGGTCATCGTGACGACCGACAAGGTCTACCGGAACGTGCGGCAGATCTGGGGGTACCGCGAGGACGACGCCCTGGGCGGCGTGGATCCGTACTCCGCCTCCAAGGCGGCCGCCGACCTCCTGACGCAGTCCTGGATCGCCAGCTCGGGGAGCACCGTTCCCACGGCCATCGCCCGCGCCGGCAACGTCGTCGGCGGCGGGGACGTGTGCGCCGAGCGGCTCATGGTCGACCTCGTCGCAGCGTTCTCCGCGGGGCGCAGCGTGCGACTGCGCTACCCCGACGCGGTCCGACCGTGGCAGCACGTGCTGGACTGCCTGAACGGCTACCTCGTGCTCGCGGACGAGCTGCTCGCCGGCCGCCAGGCCGGTGAGGCGTTCAACTTCGGACCGGGATCCGAGTCGTTCGTGCGGGTCGGCGACCTCGCCACGCGTGTGGCCGACCTGTGGGGCGCAGGGGCGTCGATCGAGCTCGACGAGGACCCGCAGCCTCACGAGGCCGACCTGCTCGCGCTCGACGCGCGCAAGGCGGAGCTGCTGCTGAGATGGCGTGACCTGCTCTCCTTCGAGGAGACCCTGGCGTGGACCGTCAGCTGGGAGAAGGCCGTCCGCTCGGGAGCTGACGCCGCCGAGGTGACCGCGGACCAGATCCGCGAGTTCCTCGCGCGGCGCCCGACGGCGGCAGCAGGGTCCGCAGCATGAACCCCGTCGCCGCGCGCACCTCGTGCGACCTCGTCGTGGTCGGCGCGGGGCCGACGGGCCTGTTCGCCACGTACTACGCGGGCTTCCGCGGCCTGTCCGTGCTGCTGCTGGACGCCCAGCACGAGCCGGGCGGCCAGGTCACGGCGTTGTACCCGACGAAGGCCATCCACGACGTGGCAGGCTTCCCCGCAGTGCCCGGCGCCGATCTCGTCCGCGGTCTCGTGGCGCAGGCCGAGGCCCACGAACCGAGGATGGTCTTCGGCGCCCAGGTCGTCGACCTGGTGCGCGACGAACGCTCCGGCACCCTGACCCTGTCGCTCGCTGACGGCAGCCAGGTGGACGCGCGCGCTGCCGTCCTGTCGACGGGCGTCGGCGGCCTCCGTCCTCGGACGCTGCCCGTCGGCCACGGGTGGCACGGTCGCGGCGTCGCCTACACGGTCGGGGATCCGACCGACCACACCGACGAGGACGTGGTCGTGATCGGCGGTGGCGACAGCGCGCTCGACTGGGCGCTGCAGCTGCAGCCCGTCGCACGCAGCGTCACCGTGGTGCACCGCAGGCGCGCGTTCCGCGCGCACGCCGCATCCGTGGCCCGCGCCGAGAAGTGCGGGGTCCGGCTGCTGACCGACTGCGAGCTGCTCGCCATCCACGGCGACGACTCCGTCCGTTCGGTCGTCCTGCGCGATCGCGACGGCTCGGAGCAGGAGTTGCCGGCCACCACCGTGGTCGGCGCGCTCGGGCTCGTCACGGCACCCTCACCGTTCGCCGCGTGGGGCCTGGAGCTCGTGGACCGCAAGCTCGTCGTCGACCAGTCGATGGCCACGAACATCCCCGGTGTCTTCGCGGCGGGCGACGCCACGAGCTACCCCGGCAAGGTGCCCCTCATGGCGGTCGGCTTCGGCGAGGCGGCTACGGCCGTGAACAACGCCGCCGTGCACATCGACCCGGAGCTCTCCCTGTTCCCAGGGCACTCCACGGACGAGGAGCAGGGGACGACCATGGCGTCCGACCCCACCCCGCTCGCAGTGGAGGCCTGACCATGGCATTCGTCATCGGACCGGCGTGCATCGACGCCCAGGACCGCTCGTGCATCGACGTGTGCCCCGTCGACTGCATCTACGAGGGCGGCCGCAAGACGTACATCAACCCCACCGAGTGCATCGACTGCGGCGCCTGCGAGCTCGCCTGCCCCGAGCTGGCGATCTTCCCCGCGCGCCGCGCGAAGGGCGACGAGACCCGCGAGGCGTTCCGTGACGGCGAGATCGAGTTCTTCGCGACCGTCCTCCCCGGCAGGAGCGAGCCGGTCGGCAACCCCGGTGGAGCCGATGCGTTCGGCCCCGTCGGCGTGGACATCCCGCTGGTCGACGGGTGGGACGGCGCATGACCGCAGGCACGGCGAGAACCTGGGCCGAGCGGTACGGCTCACTCGCCGTGCTGGGGCTGGGGATCGGGCTCCTCACGCTCTGGGTGGCCGCCAGCTACCTCGAGCGGGTACCCAGCACGCTCATGGTCTTTCCCCCGGCCGACAACTGGTGCCAGATCGGCACGGAGTCCTTCGGGGTCCACTGCTTCGGTGACTTCGCGATCGTCGACGAGCTGTTCGCGCAGGACGCCTGGAACTCGGGCTGGGGCTCGGTGGCGTCCTACCCCGCACTCGCCTGGCTGCCCTCGCTGCTGATCCGGCGGCTCGGCGAGTCCCTCGGCGGTGGTCAGCTGCCCACGGCGATGTTCCTCGTCGTGGCCGGGTCGTGCCTGCTCGTCCCCGCCGTCTGGGCCGCATGGGGCAACCTGCGTTCGCGACTGCCCGTGACCGTGGTCCTCGTGGGCGCGTCGACCTCTGCCTTCCTCGTCACCATGGACCGGGCGAACACCGTCGCGCTCACCGTGCCGGCACTCCTCCTCTTCGCCGTCGCCGTCTCGCGGCGGAAGTTCGGCTGGGTCGGCGTGGCTGTGACCGTGGCCGCGCTGCTGAAGCCTCAGCTCGCGCTGCTGGCGGTCGTCCTGCTCGCGCACCGGCAGTACCGCACGTTCGTGCTCACCGCCGTGTCGACCGCGGGCTTCACCGTGCTCGGCTTCCTCGCGTTCCCGCGCTACTTCCCCGAGAACCTCTTCGGCTGGGTCCGCGCGATCTCCGGCTACAGCGACATCCAGTCGATCGATGTCGGGTACCCGGTGAGTCTCGGGGCCTCGCGCGGCGTGCTCACGGTCGTCGACCTGACCGGTCTCGGTGCGCTGCTGGGTGACGACCGTGCTGCGCTCGTCGACGCCCTCGGGTCCGCCGCCGGTCTGCTGAACCTGGTCGTCATCGGGCTCCTGGCAGCCGTCATCCTCCTCACCGCTCGCAGGGTCAACCCGCTCTGGACGGTGTTCCTGGCATTCGGCGTCGTGCTGTACTCGTCGAGCACCGTGTACGTGTACTACCTGTCGATGCTCCTCGCGGTCGCCGCGCTGGTGCTCAGGGATGCACGCACCAGCACGCCGCCGACGGGACGGACGTGGGCGGGGACGCTCGACGACGGGCCGGCAACCACGGCATCGAGGATGACCCGTGTGGCCACCGGGTCGCTCGTCGTCGCCACGGTCCTCGTGCTGGCACCCGTCGTGGTCCCGACGGCAGTCCTGCCCGACGGCCTCGTCGACGCCTGGTCGGTCGGCGGCGTGCCGAGCCTCTACCAGCTGGTGTCAGGACCCGTCCTGCTCGCGGCGATGGCACTGGTGGCCCTCGGCGCGCTGCGCGCCTGGCGCTCGTCGCGCGCAGGCGACGAGCCGCAGGTCCAGGACGGACCCGCTGCGCGGGCCGACGGCGACGAGGTCGAGGCCGACCCGTCGACCGGGACGGTCACCCCGACGCAGCCGACCGCGGAGCCGGCGCGATGAGCGAGCCCCGCTCGTCCACGGAGGCCGTGCACGACGGCACGGACCCTCGCAGCCTCGGACGGCGCCTGCGCGACACCGTCGGGCGCTCCGTCATCGCGCGCTTCGCCTCGGTCGGTGTCGTCAACACGCTCGTCGACCTGGGCCTGTACGTCCTGTTCCGAGGCCTCGGGATGCCGCTCCTGCTCGCCAACACCCTGTCGACGTCCGCAGGCATGGCCGTCTCCTTCTTCGGCAACCGGAGCTTCGTGTTCGGCGCCACCGACAACCGACGGCGTGAGATCACGCTCTTCGTGATCGTCTGCGGGCTGGGCATCTGGGTCGTGCAGCCGGCGGTCATCGCGGGTGTCGGCCGGCTCGCCGAGCTGGCCGGACTGGGCGAGGGCTTCCTTGTCGACACGTCGGCCAAGATCGCTGCGATCCTCGTCGCAGCCGTCTGGAACTTCGTCCTGTACGGACGCGTCGTCTTCCGCGGCGGGCGTCCCCCACGAGAGGTCGCCAAGGCATGAGCACCCAACCAGGGTCACCCGCGGACGAGACGGCCGGACCGGCCGAGGTCAGCGTGGTGATCCCCGTCTACCGGGGCGCCACCACCCTGCCCGCGCTCGTCGCCGAGATGGCGGCGCTGACCGGGAGCACCGCTAGCCCGGACGGCAACAGCTTCCGGATCCGCGAGCTGGTGCTGGTGTGGGACCACGGGCCCGACGAGAGCGACCGGGTGATCGCCGAGCTGACGGAGACCTACGACTGGGTCCGTGCGGTGTGGCTGTCCCGGAACTTCGGGCAGCACCCCGCGACGATCGCGGGGCTCGCAGCGACGACCAGCGAGTGGGTCGTCACCATGGACGAGGACGGCCAGCACGACCCGCAGGACATCGGCCGACTCATCGACACCGCGCTGCGCGAGGGCGTCGAGCTCGTCTATGCCGACCCGACGAACCTGCCTCCGCACTCGGTGGTCCGCAACCTGGGGTCGCGACTGGCGAAGGGCGTCGTGCTGCGGGCTCTGGTCGGGACGACCCCGACCCCCTTCCACAGCTTCAGGCTGCTGCACGGCGAGCACGCGCGCGCCGTCGCCGCCTACTGCGGGCCGGGTGTCTTCCTCGACATCGCCCTGACGTGGGTCGTCGGGCGATCGGTGCAGTGCCCGGTGACCATGCGCTCCGAGGGCCGTGCCGCGACGTCGTACAACATGCGCCGCCTGGTCTCGCACTTCTGGCGGCTGGTGCTCTCCAGCGGCAACCGTCCGTTGAGGGTCATGTCGGCGGTCGGCGTGGCTACCGCGGTCCTCGGTCTCCTGCTCGCCGTCGTGCTGATCGCGCAGCGCCTGTTCGGCGGGATCGACGTTCAGGGGTGGACCTCGGTGATCGTCGCCGTCCTCGTGCTCGGCGGGCTCATCCTGACGTCCCTCGGCGTCATCGCCGAGTACGTCGGCCTCGCTGCCAGCATGTCGATGGGGCGCCCCCTCTTCGTCGCCGTCTCGGCTCCGGACAGCGCTCGCCGTCGGCAGCCCGCATAGACGTGACGGACGTCTGGGTGGTCGGCGCGGGTGGCCTGCTCGGCTCCGCGCTCGTCCGGCGCGCCCGTTCGACCGCACGGCTGTTCTCGTCGGCACGCATCCCGTGGGGCTCGCCGGAGGCGGTCGATGTGCTGCGCGCCGAGGCTGACCGCTTCCACCGGCAGCGGGCCGACGGCCATCCGTGGGTCGTCGTCTGGGCGGCCGGGGCCGCCGTGATCGCCTCGACTCCGGATCAGCTCGAGCAGGAGCAGCAGGTGCTGCTCGAGTTCGCAGAGGCACTTGCCCGGCGTGGCGAGCCCCACGGCTGCCTGCTCTTCGCCTCCTCGGCGAGCGTCTACGGCACGAGCCGCGCGGTCGCCTCCGACGAGCTCAGCCCGGTTGCACCGCTGAGCGGGTACGCGCGTGCCAAGCTCGCCCAGGAGGACGCGTTGCGCGCGATCCTTGCCGGTCGGGTCCCGCTCGCGACCGCACGACTGGCAACCCTGTACGGGCCCGGCCAGGACGTCACGAAGGGGCAGGGCCTGATCTCGTCGATGTGCCACGAGGCCCTCACGCGGCGCACCGTCTCGATCTTCGTGCCGATGGACACCACGCGCGACTACCTCTATACCGACGACGCGGCGACGCGCTGTCTCCATGTCGCGCACACGTGCCTGGCACGTGCGGAGGACGTCACACGCGTCGTGGCGTCCGGAAGGCCCACCACCATCGGGGAGATCGCCCGGACCGTGCAGGCCGTCGCGCATCGGCGGTCACCGTTGTTGCAGGTCGTCGCCACGGGTTCTGCCCATGCCCGCCACGTGGCGCTCAGGACGACCGACCGCTCGCTCGCCGCGCTGCCCACCACCCCGTTGCCGAACGGGGTCGCCGCCGTCTACCGCGACCTGGTGGGTCGATACCAGCGGGCGTCGACCGCGGGCCCGATGTCGCCGCGCACGCTCAGGTCAGACTCTCGGCGCTGACTGCGGCAAGGTTGCCCGCCAGCGTCAGAGCCACGAGCAGTCCGACGAGGGCACCGCTGAGGAGCCGCCAGGCCCGCGCTCTCGTGCTCGGCACGCGAGCGTCGAGGGCCCTCCAGACGGCACCACCTGCCAGGGCGAGCCCGACCTGGCCGTACACGACAGGCAGATACCCCTGTCCGAGCTCGACGGACTGCTGCCACCGCAGGGTCATCCCGACGAGCACGGACGAGGACACCCACATCCAGATCCCGAGCACCACCACCGTCCACGCACCGCCACGAGGGACGGCACCGCCCGGGGCGCGTCGCCCTCTCCCGGCTACGAGGTACACGCAGACAGCGGCGGGCACGCCCGCGAGCAGGGTCGTCACGGCCAGCGCACCGACCGTGATCGGCGGCACACCGTCGGCGTGCAGCCACCACTGGGAGAGCGGGAGCGCTGCCACCATCTGCCGAGCGGTGGTCCTGAGGACGTCGCCGGGCACGAGCGCCACCTGGTAGGCAGGTGCGACACCCACCATCCTGGAGCGGAGGAACAGCACCCAGGCCGCCTGGAGCACCGCCGGGACGACGAACGCGAGGGCACGCCTCCACCGGCGCGTGAGCACGATCACGAGCAGCACGATCGGCGGTACGAAGAGGATGACCGTCTCGTAGGTCAGCAGCGCACCGGAGTAGAGCAGGGCCGCGCCGAGCGCCGCCCACCATCGGCCCGACCGCAGCACCAGGACCACGGCCGCGAGCGTCGCCGCGGTCGTCAAGGTGAGCAGACCGCTGAACGCCGTGTACGCGTCCGCCCAGACGCGAATCTGCACGAGCCCGAGCAGGAGGACGGCCGTCACGACTCCCCCGGACCAGGCACGGGACGCGCGGCCGACGAGCAGAGCGGCGGTGAGCAGCGCGAGCGCGAGGGTCGCCACCAGGACCAGCTTGTAGGCGGCGTGCGTGTCGGCCACGTAGAAGACGGACAGCGTCCAGCTCACGGAGCCGGGGAAGAACCGCCCTTGATGCTCCATCCAGTCGGTCGTGTTGAACACGATCGCGTGCCACAGCGTCCAGTGGACGCTGGCGAGGTTCTCGTGGACCTGGGAGTTCACGACATCGTCGCCGCGATAGGGGGTGCTGGCGATGACCGCTCCGAAGGCCGCCACGAGCCAACCCACGAGGCCCACGACGACCGCCGCCGACACGGGTGCCGGATCGGCGAGGTGGCCGTGCCGTGCGGGCCGGGCCTCCGGGTCGGCTTGCACGTCCGTCAGCGTGCTCACGTCGCAGGCTCCGTCGGCAGCTTTCGGGCAAGCCACGGGGCGTCCGCCGCACGCAACGACTCCGTGTCAGTTCCCGCCACGGCCGCGGCAAGCAGCCCTGCGACCGTGATGCCGTTCTCCAACGAGCCGTCGAGGCACCAGCGCACAGCCTCCTGGAGCGGCACCCAGCGCCGCTCCATCTCGGCTTCCTCGTCGAAACGGGCGAACTCCTCGCCTTCGCCGACGGGCACCAGCCCTGTGGCGAGCAGCACCCGGATGGTCTCGTCGGCCATCCCCGGCGAGGTGAGCAGGTCGACGAGCGTGTGCCACACGGACGCACGCACCCCGCCCTCCTCGTAGAGCTCCCTGCGCGCGGCGTCCGTGGGTGTCTCGGTCGTCGAGTCGAGCAGACCAGCCGGGATCTCCCACAGGCGCCGTCCGACCGGGTGCCGGTACTGGCGCACCAGGAGGACCCGGCCGTCGTCGTCGAGCGCGACCACGCCGACCGCGCCGGGGAGCTGGACGACGTCCCGCTGCGAGACGGAGCCGCCCGGCATCTCGACCAGGTCGGACCTGACGGAGGCCACACGACCCTGGAAGACGTCCCTGCTCTCCACGACCGCGTACCCGTGGCCGGCCGGCACCTCGGGAGTCGGTTGCGCGTCGGGGCTCATCCCGGCACGCGCCCGTCCAGCCACCGCGCGGTCTCCCGCACGAGCTCCGGGAGTGCCCGGAGTCCCAGTCCGGCCTCCCGTGCCAGCTCTGCCATCATCGTGCCGTCCCCCACGTAGCTGTTCTCCTCCGCGGCCGGGTCCCATGTGCGCTCGGCCTCGTCGGTGCGGCCGTGCACGGAGGCGACGACCCTCGCCAGTTCCCCGACCTCGATCGGAGCACCCCCGGAGTCGAACACGACCGAACGCCCGCGCACGCTCGCCCAGAGGCACAGCGCGACGACCTCGTCCACGCCGCAGTACGTGCGCACCACCGGACCGGTCGCGCTCACCTGCAACGGCCGGCCACCGGCAGCCATGCCGATGAGGCTGCCGAGGGCGTACTTCTCCGGCTTGGTCATGCGTGGTCCGGCGACGCTGAACACGCGAGGTACGACGTACGTCGCCCCCACGTCCTCGCATGCCCCGGCGAATGCGAGCTCGTCCACGCGCTTGAGGGCGCCGTACGGGTCCGCGTCGACATCGGCCACGAACCGCGGTCCGGCGCCGTAGACCGCCCCGGACGACGAGACCACGACTCCCCTGGGGCGATGTGCCGCCACCGCGTCGAGCACGGTCGCGGAGATGGCGAGGTTGCGGCGCACGTACGCGTCGACACCGACCTCGGCCACCTTGTCCCGGGTGAGGTACGCGAAGTGGAGCAGCAGGGTCGGCGAGGGCACCCGCCCGGGGAGCTCGGCGAGAGGCAGGACCTCCACCTGACGCCCATCGGCGACGGTCACGACCCGGTGGCTGCTGGCGTACGCCTGGACCCGCTCGGGCGCCTCCGTCCCGAGCGCCCCGTAGAGCAGGTCGAGCGCAGTGGCCCCGAACCAGCCCGTCGCGCCGGTCACAGCCACGCGGTCGTCGCCGGCCGCGAGCAGGCTCGCGACCAGCTCCGCCGGTGTCACGCCCGCTGGCTGAGCAGCTGCCAGCGGCTCTCGAGCATCTCGATGCGCTTGGAGTCCTCGCGGTGGATCGTCCCGTAGTACTCGCGCTTGTTCAGGAGCCAGAGGAGCTCGAAGTGAACCGCGTTGAGCAGCCCGGGCTTGACCTCGTCGGTCTCGGCAGCGGCACCGTGGAAGACGACCTTGCGCGTCTCGAAGCGGGTCAGGTGGACCTCGCGGATGCGCTTGATGACCGGCAGCGAGTCGATCGACACCGCACCACCGACGACGAGGTCGAGGCCCTTGGCCTTCGCCAGCTCGGCGACGTTGAGGACGTACTCCGTGATCTTCTCGGAGTTGATGTCGTCCCGGCCCAGACCGAGGCTGCCCGCGAAGTCGACGCGACCGAACACGATGCCGTCGACACCGGGCGTGCCGGCCGCCAGGGTCGCGACCTCCTCGCGGTGCTCGTAGCAGGTGATGGTCTCCATGTTGAACAGGAAGTCCGTGTCCTCGCGCTCCTCGGCGTTGTAGACCTGGTCCTTCGCGGCGATGTACTTCGAGAGGGCGTACGGCGTCTCGACCATCGGCGCGACGATGTAGCGGACGCCGATCTGCTTGGACTCCAGCAGGTCACGGATCGCCTCGCACCCACCGATCTTCACGGTGAGCGGCAGACCCGCGGCATGGGCGATCTCGACGAGGCGCAGGAGCTCGTCCATACGGGTGCCCTCGGCCTCGAACTCCGCCTTCACAGCGGCGTAGCCGAACTCCTCCTTGCCTCGGCGGAGGATCTCCGTCATCTGGCGTTCGGTCTTGTTCATCGTGTGAGCTCCTTCTGCTCGGCGGTGAGGCGGCCGAGGACGCGACGCGCCACGTCCTCGGGGAGGTCCGGCGACATCAGGTGCAGCGGGTTGGACTCCATGCTGCCAGTCGCCGTGACTCGCGAGGTGATCTTCGGGAAGTACGTCTGCTCGGGGTCGATCGGGACGACGAAGCACGCCGGCCCCGGGGCGTCGAAAAGCTCACGGGCCTCGGGCGCATCCAGGCCGCGCTGGTCGAGGTCGGCGACCGGGATCCCGTAGGCACGGAAGAGCAGTTGCCAGTCGGGGAAGCCGAGCCCCGTGCGGATGTCGCAGCCGAGGTACGCCCCACCGAAGTACCCGCGCTGGGTCATCCGGATGGACGCGTAGCCCTCGTTGCTGAAGAGGAACAGCTTGATCGGCAGGTCGTTGACCGCGACCGTGGCGAGCTCCTGCGAGTTCTGCATGAACCCGCCGTCCCCTTCGAAGAGCACGGTCCGTCGGCCGGGAGCCGCCAGCGCGGCTCCGATCGCACCCGACAGGCCGTACCCCATGCTGGCCAGGCCGTGGTCGCTGATGACCGTCTGACCCAGCTTCTGGTCGAACGCCTGCAGCGTCACGGTGAATGCGCCCCCGCTGCTGCACGGGATCACGACATCCGAGGGCGTGCACACGCGCGAGACGTCGCTCACGAACTGGTACGGGTCCAGGTAACCCTCGGCCGTGGTGTTCACGTCCTCGATGACGGGCAGGAGCGCGCGAACCGCTTGGCACTCCTCGAGCCAGTCGCCCCAGGTCGGCAGGTCCGCGTCGAGCACCTCGACGAGCGCGGCGTCGGCGTCGGCGTGCCACGGGATGTCGACCCGCGGGTGCCCCTTCGTGAGCTCGGTCTCGTCGATGTCGACCTGCACGACGGTCGCCAGCGGGGCGAACTGCTGCCAGTTGAACCCTGTCTGCTGGAGCCCGAGCCTGGTGCCGAGGGCGAGGACGAGGTCAGACTGCTGGATGAGCACGTTGGCGGCGCGCTGACCCCACGTGTTCGGTCGACCGGCGTACACGACATCGTCGGCCCCGAGCCGGTCCGCACCGTTCCACGTCGTCATGACCGGGAGCGACAGCTCCCGGAGCCGAGGCAGCGCGGCCGCGGCGGCCGCACGGCTCACCCCACCGCCGAGCAGGAGCACGGGACGCTGCGCCGCGCGGAGCGCATCGACCACCTCCACGGCACGGCTCTCGCCCGCGCGAGCCGGGAAAACCCTCTCCGCGACGCCGTCGTCGAGCGAGGCAGCGTCGACGGGGGCGCCTTGCGCGTCGAGGCAGATCTCGAGGAACACAGGACCAGGCCGCCCTGTGCTGCCCCGCTGGACCAGATCGGTGAACGTGCGTCGGCTGATCGGCCGCTCGATGCGCTCCGAGACCACGGCCACAGGCGCGGACATCGCCACACCGTCGATCTCCTGGATGCCGCGCTGCCGCAGCGTGTCGCCGGCGAGATCGGTGGACTTGACCTGCCCGCCGATGACCAGCAGCTCGCGGCTCTCGAGGTACGCGCCCGCCATGGCCGTGAGCAGGTTCGTCAGACCGGGCCCGGCGGTCACGAGCGCGAAGGCCCGCTCGTCGCTGCCCGTCGCACGGGCCTGCTCGTTGAAGTACTCGGTCGCGATCCCTGCCGCCACCTCGTGCACCACGGGGACGCACGTCATGGTCTGGCGGGCCCCGTCCAGCAGGTGCATCGAGTTGCCACCTGCGACGAAGAAGCAGTGCGTGTACCCGAGTTCTCCCAGCCAGCCCATCATCAGGTCGCTGTACTTCACGCGGTCGGTCCCTTCAGGCTCATGATCGTCTGCTCGGTCAGTGCGAGGACCAGGTCCCAGTCCTGGGCGGTGCTGCCCGTCCGGACCTCCTTCACGCCGCCGCCCTCGGCGGGCAGGATCAGGTGGAAGCCGTCGGCACCGTGCTTCTTGTCCGCGCGGAACGCGCGCTCGTACCGCTCAGGATCGAACCGGTCCAGCGCCTCACCGACGCCGTCCGCCGAGGCGAGCAGCGCACGGCAGTGCGCCGCGAGCTGCTCGACCTGCGGGCCGGTGCCGGCGGACGGATGCTGCGTCGCGCACAGCACCCCCACCGCGACGCCGAGGCCGTGGCTGATCTCGTGGTCGACGGCCACCTCGAGGGCGTGTCCGAAGGTGTGCCCGAAGTTCAGCAGCCGGCGCTCCTTGCGATCGTGCTCGTCGATCTCCACGAACCACCGCTTGGAGCGGAGCACGAGGTCGATCAGCGCCTCGGGCTCGCTCCCGAAGCGCTCGTACGCGGCCAGGTAACCCTCGAACGCCTCCGGTCCACGGCAGAACGAGATCTTGGCGGCCTCGCTGAAGCCGGCCGCGCGCGCGGTCGGTGAGAGCGTGGTCAGGAACTCGGGGTCGACGACCACCGCGGTCGGCGGGTAGATCCCTCCGACGAGGTTCTTCACGTCCCCCACGTTGATCGAGCTCTTGCCGCCGATGCAGGAGTCGGCCATCGCCATGAGGGTCGTCGGCACGTAGCTCCACGGCAGGCCACGCATGTAGACGTCGGTCACGAAGGTCGCCAGGTCCTGGATCACGCCGCCGCCGACCGCGACCACGTGGTCACCGCGGCGCACACCCGCGTCCCGCATCCTCAGGATCAGGTTCTCGCAGCCTGCCAGGGTCTTGGTCTCCTCACCGGCCGGCACCGCGAGGACCGGCACGCCCGTGGCCGGGACCCGGTCGACGAGCGCCTCGTCCACGACCACGAGCGCTGCCGACGCCACGGCGTCGCGGAACTGACCCGCGCCGATACGGACGTCGTAGCTCCCGGTCGAGGAGCGGACGGAGAACTCAGAGGATGCGGCCAACGGTGAACCCCAGATCGACGGCGATGGACTGTCCGGTCACACCGGTGTTACGGGCGGAGGCGAGATACGCGACCACGCTGGCGACGTCCTCCGGCTGGATCATCCTTCCAGACCCCGTCGCACTCTCGAACCGGGCGATCTGCTCGTCGGAGAGCATGCTGCGGGTCATCGGCGTGTCCACGACCCCCGGCAGCACGCCGTTGACCAGCACACCGAGCGGAGCGAGGTCGAGGGCGGCGGCGCGGACAAGCCCGCCGACAGCCGCCTTGGTGACCGTGTACGAGAACTTGCCCGGACGGGCCACCAGCTCCCAGATCGAGCTGACGACCACCACGCGGGCGTGCGGGGCGAGACGCTCGGCTGCGAGCAGGTCACGCAGCTGAGCGGCGATGAGCTCGACGTTCGTCTCGAGCATCGAGCGCAGCTCGTCGTCCTCGTGCGAGCCGACGGAGTCGTTGGCGTTGACGCCGTGGGCCCAGACGACGGCGTCCAGCAGCGGCAGGTCGGTGAGTGCACCCGGGGCGCCCAGGTCGACGACGTCCTCGGCACCGGGACGGCTCGCACGCGACGTGCGCAGGACCCGGGCCCCGTCGTCGGCCAGGGCGGCCGAGACCGCCGAGCCGAGCGCGCCGAAGCCTCCGACGACGAGTGCGGTCCGCCTCGACGAGCTCACGAGTCCCCGCCAGGTGCGGGCGACCCCGGCACGTCGGTCGCGACGGCCGGCCGACGGAACGTGAAGCTGCGGTGCGCCACGAAGCTGCCCAGCGCCGTGCCCACCATCACCATCGCCTGCGAGAGCAGCACCGGCAGGTGCGCGACCTCGACCAGGAGGGGCAGCACGACCAGGTTGATCGCGAAGCTCACGGCGTACACGGAGGAGAACCGGACCAGCTCACGCCACCACCGCCCGCGCACCCGGAACACGAGCCAGCGCTGCAGCACGTACGCCTCGAGGATGCTGACGACCTGGGCGACCGTGAGGATCACCAGGTAGTGCACGACATGGCCCAGCGTCAGCTGCAGGAGCGCGAAGAGGCCGAAGCCGAACGCCGAGTTGACCACCCCGACGGCGACGAACCGCACGAGTTGGCTCTCCAGGAGCCGACCGAGCGGGTTCGACCTGGGCGGCCCGTCGTCCTGCGTCGCCGAGGAGGTTGCACGCTCGGTCATGGCCACGCCGATCAGAGACCGACCCGGTGCCGGACCACGAAGTTCGGGCGCTGCTTGACCTCTTCGTAGATCAGCCCGATGTACTCGGCGACGACCCCGATCATCGAGAACAGGATGCCGAAGAGCAGCAGCATGAACCCGAGCAGCGAGCCGTACCCGGCGAACGGAACGCCCGCGACGACGAAGCGGATCGCGAACACGAGCAGGAGCAGCGCCGAGACGGCCGACACCGCCAGGCCTGTGACCGTGATGAGGCGCAGCGGCACGTAGGAGTGGGCGAAGATGCCCTTGAACGCCAGGTCGAGCACCTTCAGCGAGTGCGCCTTGGATTCTCCCCCGAAGCGAGGCGGACGCTCGTGGGTGATGCCCACGGACCGGTAGCCGGCCCAGGCGAACAGGCCCCGGACGAACCGGTTGCGCTCCTGCATCGTGTTGATGGTCTCGTAGACGCCCCGGTCGACCAGGCGGAAGTCGCTGGCGTTGCGCGGGATGGCGCCGTCGGTGAGCTTGCCGGCGAGCCAGTAGAAGGCCTTGCTGTTGAACGTCCGCAGCGGGCCGGTGCCCTGCCGTTCGGTGACGACCATGTAGATGTTCTCGTAGCCCTCCTCCCACTTGCGGAGGAACTGCGGGATCAGCTCGGGCGGGTCCTGCAGGTCGGCCGTCATCACGACGGCGGCATCGCCGGTCGCGTGCGCGAGGCCGGCAGTCAGGCCGCCGTCCATGCGGAAGTTGCGGGCCAGCTGGATGATCTTGAAGCGGGGGTCCGCCTCGTGGATCACCAGGAGCTTGTCGTAGGTGTCGTCCGACGAGCCGTTCTCGACGATGAGCACCTCGAAGTCGTAACCCGGCTCCGACTCCATGACGCCCTGCAGGCGTCGTGCGAGCTCGTCGACGCAGTCGGACTCGTTGTAGGCGGGGATCACCACCGAGATGAGCTTGCGGGGCGTCGCCTCACCGGCCGCGTCCTGCGAGACCTCCGTCGTGGGCACGGACTCGATCGTCGTGTTCGTCACTTCCAGACCTTCCACGGCGCAGTCCCGCCGTCCCACATCTCGTTGAGGAGCACCGACTCGCGGTACGTGTCCATCGGCTGCCAGAACCCGGCATGACGGTAGGCCGCGAGCTGCCGCTCCGCGGCCAGCGCCGCCAGGGGCTCGTGCTCGAGCATCACCGCGTCGCTGTCGCGCAGGTACTCGAAGACCGCCGGCTCGAAGACGAAGAAGCCCGCCGAGACCCAGTCCTCCATCTGCGGCTTCTCGCGGAAGCGGGTCACCAGCGACTGCTCGTCCACGTCCACCAGGCCGAAGCGCGACAACGGGCGCACGGTCGTGATCGTGGACTTCAGCCCGTGCGAGGCGTGGAACGCCTGGAGCGCGGTGATGTCGATGTCGGCCAGGCCGTCGCCGTAGGTGACCATGAACCGCTCGCCGCGCACGAACGGCT
The DNA here is from genome assembly GCF_013409305.1 of Cellulomonas soli. Taxonomy (GTDB): domain Bacteria; phylum Actinomycetota; class Actinomycetes; order Actinomycetales; family Cellulomonadaceae; genus Cellulomonas; species Cellulomonas soli. The sequence goes on from NZ_JACBZJ010000001.1 coordinate 352,906, forward strand.
CGATGCGCTCGACGCGACCCGCCGTCAGCGTGCCCTGACCGGTGTCGGCCACGGTCACCGTCCAGTCGCTCTCCAGGTGGTCTCCGTGGAACACCAGTTCGCTGTTCTGGCCGAGCGTGATCGTGAAGTCCTTGTTGTGGGCGGCGTAGTTGAGGAAGTACTCCTTGATCTGCTCGCCCTTGTACCCGGCGCAGATCACGAAGTCGGTGACCCCGTGCGCGGCGAACGTCTTCATCAGGTGCCAGAGGACCGGCTTCCCGCCGATCTCGACCATGGGCTTGGGACGGAACTCCGTCTCCTCACGCATGCGCGTACCCAGACCACCCGCAAGCAGCACGGCTTTCATGTGTGTGAACTCGCCTTCCGATGCATCCGTCGGCGGGTCGCCACCAAGTTGCCCCCGCTGCGGGAGTTGAGTGTAGCCGCGCGAATCCTCCGCGGAGGCGTTCCCCGCGACGAACCTGCCCTGCTCAGCCGAAGCTGAGGCTGCGCGCCAGGTACTCGTCCGAGCGGATGATCACGGCCCTGAGCGCGTCGTCCCCGTTCGCCATCCAGTACGGCGCCCAGGTCGCCAGGCCCGTCGGGTCGGCGCTGCGGTCCAGGAAGATGCGGTACGTCTCGTGGATGCGCAGCTCGGCGCTCTCGCGCGACCGCCAGACGCCGTACGGAGCGATCGCGAGGCCGGAACGCCCGACCGCGCCGATCCACCACTCCACCTCGGACGGCGTGGCCTCGCGCCCCAGGATGTCGCGGTACAGCCGCTGGACGTACGCGCGGTCGTTCCCGCCTGCCTGTGCGTAGTACTCGGGACTGGCGATGAGCTGCCCGCGCAGGTCCTCCACCCGGAACACGCCGTTCATGATGGCCTGGACCTGCACCTCGAACCCGGCACCGTCAGGAGCCCGGCCGAGGATCTGGGCGTAGGCCTCCGTCACCTTGCGCTCGACGTACTCGCGGCTGCGGGCGATGCCGTCACCCAACGTCGAGGCCGGCTGCCCGGCCATGATCAGTGCCGACCAGGTCGCCAGACCCGTCGGGTCCGGGCCGCGGTTGAGCATGTCGTGGTAGAGCGAACGGACCAGCGGCTCCGAGAACGCGATCGCGCGCGCCCGGTCGCGGATCCACTGCAGCTGTGCGTACCCGGCGTTGCCCGGGCATGCCGTGAACGCGGTGTCGCGGTGCGCGAAGACCACGGGCAGCCCGACGGTCGTCCCGGCGGCGAACCGGGAGTTCTCTCCACCGCCGGTCGTGTAGGACATGGTCCCCGCGGGGTTGCGGCCGTAGACGCCAAGTCGGTACCCGATGATCCGGGCCACCGACTCGCGCATCGCGTCGGACGGCGTCACGGTGGAGAAGTCCCCCAGCATGGACACGCCCACGGTCGCGGTGTTGAACCCGCCGGCGTGCACGCCGATCACCGGCTGCGTGAGGCTGTTGGCGCGCCCCTCGTAGATGTTGCCCCACTTGTCGACGATGAAGTTGTAGCCGATGTCGCACCAGTGTTGCGTGTTGATGTGGTACGCCTGGTCGTTGCGGATCTGCTGCATCGCCTGCGCCACGGTGCTGTAGTCGTTCGAGCCCGCCGTGTGGTGGACGACCGCGCCGACGAGCGTCGAGGCGACGTCGGGGGCACAGGCCTGCGGCGCTGCGCTCCACTCGGCGCGCGAGATCACCCTGGGCGCGGCCAGCGCCGACGAGACCTGCTTGAGCGAGGCGGTGGACACGACGGCATCGCCGCTCACGGTGGCGCCCGCCACGAGCCCGGAGATCGACGTCAGGCCGGAGGAGACGAGCGCCAGCCGGACGTCGGCGGCCGGGTCCGTGCCGGTCTCGGCGAACGCGAGCTGGACAGCATCGGACTCACCGACCCAGAGCGCGTCGGTCCCGCTCCTGGCCCCGTGGGCGGCATCGGCGCTCCCCGCGTCGGGCTGCTCCTCCGACACCTCGAGGTCGACCCAGTCGGTCCAGTCGCCGTCCGCGTCACGCGTGCGCACCTGGGGTGCGAGCTCGCCCAGGTCGACGTCCGCCGGCCAGCTGACACCGACGGTCTGGAACCCGTCGGTCTCCACGACCGCGCTCACGACCCTGTCCTGCGTGGCGGTGTCGACCACGAGCGTCTGGTCGTCGGTGACGACCCCCGCGGCCTCCGGCTCCGCCTCCAGCTGTGCCGTCGGCAGGTCGGTGGGCGCCGGCGACTCGGGCGCTAGCTCGACCGGGATCTCCTGGACGGCGGTGTCCGGGTCGGTGGCGGGCTGCTCCGTCGAGGCAGCGGTACCGATCGCGAGGGTGCCGTCCGAACGGACGATCCCGTCGACGGCGGGAGCCTCGGCGGCGCTGCGCGCCGGCACCGAGGGGGCGCAGCCTGCGACGAGCGCGAGGACGAGCAACCCTCCCGCGTAGACGTGACGGACGACCATGATGACTCCCTGCGGCTCGAGACGCGACGGGGCCTGCGGGCCCCACGTCAGGTGCCAGTGAACGTGCGAGTCGCCACCCGGTCAAGGCGCCACGTCGTGCGAGTGCCAGGATGCCGTGACGATCGTGCCCGGATTTGCCGTCTTTGCCGCACGGCGAGCCGCGCGGCACGGATACCGGTCCGCGTGGTGCCTGCCGTCGGTATCGTGGACGCCTCCCCGTCGTCGGAAGGTCCTCATGCGCATCCTCGTCACCGGCGGAGCCGGCTTCATCGGCTCCAACTTCGTCCACCACACGGTGCGCACCCGACCCGACGTCCACGTCACCGTGCTCGACGCGCTCACGTACGCCGGCGACGAGCGCAGCCTGGACCCGGTCGAGGGCAAGGTCGTCTTCGCCAAGGGCGACATCGCGGACCCCGACGTCGTCGACTCCCTCGTCAAGGACGTCGACCTCGTCGTGCACTTCGCGGCCGAGTCGCACAACGACAACTCGCTGCACGACCCGTGGCCGTTCCTGCGCACGAACGTCATCGGCACCTACCAGTTGCTGGAGGCGGTGCGCCGGTACGGCGTGCGGTACCACCACGTCTCGACGGACGAGGTCTACGGCGACCTCGAGCTCGACGACCCGGCCAAGTTCACGCCGGACACCCCGTACAACCCGTCGAGCCCGTACTCCTCGACGAAGGCGGCCTCGGACCTGCTGGTGCGCGCGTGGGCCCGCAGCTTCGGCGTGCAGGCCACGATCTCGAACTGCTCCAACAACTACGGCCCGTACCAGCACGTGGAGAAGTTCATCCCGCGCCAGATCACCAACGTGGTCGACGGTGTGCGCCCCAAGCTCTACGGCACGGGCGAGAACGTGCGCGACTGGATCCACGTCGACGACCACAACGCGGCCGTCTGGGCGATCATCGACAAGGGCCGCATCGGCGAGACCTATCTCATCGGTGCCGACGGCGAGAAGGACAACAAGACCGTCATCGAGCTGATCCTCGAGCTGATGGGCCAGGAGCCGACGGCGTACGACCACGTCAACGACCGTCCCGGTCACGACATGCGGTACGCGATCGACGCCACGAAGCTGCGCACGGAACTCGGCTGGGAGCCGCAGTACACGACGTTCCGTGACGGCCTCGCCGCCACGATCGACTGGTACCGGGCGAACGAGGCGTGGTGGCGGCCGCAGAAGGACGCGACCGAGGCCAAGTACGCCCAGCTCGGTCGCTGATCTGCACAGGTCCTCCACCACGCCCGTGCGCCCGCTCCCCCGTGCGCGCCGGTCGGGCTCCTAGGATCCATCCGTGACCATCCGCCACGCCGCTGCCACGCGCCCGCGAACCGCCCGGCACGCCCGCCGGTTCGGCACGCACGGGGTGCTGCGCGCGCTCGCGATCACGGTGACGGCCGTGCTGGCCTTCGGGCTGGCCGGCGGTGCGGCGGTGTACGCGAAGATGACGTCGAACATGGAAGGTGTCGACATCTCGGGGATGGTGGACCCGATCATCGAGGCGACGCCGGCCAACCCGGACGACCCCAACGCCGGCAAGGACGTCAACATCCTGGTCCTGGGCTCGGACGTGCGTGACGGCGAGAACGGCGCGATCGGCGGAGAGGCCGACGGCATGCGCTCGGACACCACGATCGTCGTGCACGTCTCGGCCGACCGGGAGCGGGTCGAGCTGGTCTCCATCCCTCGTGACTCCCTGGTGGACGTGCCGTCGTGCCGGATGAGCGACGGGTCGACCACCGGGGCCTACAACGGCATGTTCAACTCGGCGTTCGCGACGGGTGCCGACAACGGCGGCGACATCGCCTCCGCCGCGGCGTGCACGATCAACACGGTCCAGCAGAACACCGGGGTCCGCATCGACCACTTCGTGGTGGTCGACTTCGTCGGGTTCGTGCAGATGGTCGACGCCCTCGGCGGCGTGAACATCTGCATCCCGGACGCGATCGACTCTCCGAAGGCCGGGCTCGTCCTGGCCGCCGGGTACCAGACGCTCAACGGCACGCAGGCGCTCGGGTTCGCCCGGGCCCGCACCGGCGAGGGGCTCGGCGACGGGTCGGACACCAACCGGCTCGGCCGTCAGCAGCGCCTGATCGCGGCGGTCGTGACCGAGGTGCTCTCGAAGAACCTGCTGACGGACCTGCCCGCGCTCATCCAGTTCGCGTCGGCCGCCACGTCCTCGCTCACGACCGACAGCGGACTGTCCTCGATCGACGCGATCCCCGGGCTCGCCTACAGCCTGCGCGGGGTGTCCACCAGCAACGTGTCCTTCATGACGATCCCCTTCGCCGCTGCACCCAGCGACCCGAACCGCGTGGTGTGGACGTCGGCAGCCGACGAGATCTGGGCGAACATCGCCGCGGACGTCCCGATGCTCGGGGTCGAGGAGACCCCCACCACGCCGACCGAGACCACGACGCCCCCTGCCGACACCGCAGGGACGCCCACCGACACCGCGACGGCCCCGACCGACACCACCTCGACGGCGCCCGCCCCGGCCGAGACGAAGGAAGCCGGCAAGGAAGCCTTCGACGCCGGCGACGTCACCGCGGTCTGCTGAGGATCCCCATGACACCACGCCCGCCGGACGACACCCCGCCGAGCTTCGCACCCGCGAGCTCCGGCCGACGGCGACCCGGGGCCGACGACCCGGCCGTCGTGGTCGGCAAGCCGCAACGCCCGGCTCCCGCCGCTCCGGTGCGACGACCCGCCGAGCCGCGCACGCCGCCGTCGGGTCAGGCGGCACGACCGTCCGGCCAGGCGGCACGACCGTCGGGCCAGGCCGGGCGACCCGCCTCGATCGCCCCGGGCGCGGCTCGTCCGGTCCGGTCGTCGGCCGACGCCGTACCGGTGACGGGCAAGCCACCGACGCCGGGGCGCAGCACCTCGTCCCATCCCCGCACGGCCGGCTCGGCACCTCGCTCCACCGCGGGTACCGCACGACCGAGCGCCTCGGGCGCACCACGCGCGCCGCGTACCGCAGGCGCCACGGCACCGGGCCGTTCACCCGCGCCGAGCTCCTCCACGTCCGCCGAGCGGCCGACCGGCGGTGCACGACGTCGACGCAAGCGCGCGATCGCCACGGTCGCCGTGCTCGTCCTCGTCGCCCTGATCGCCTGGCCCGTCGGGCTCGTCATGTGGGCGAACGGGCTCGTGCAGCACACCTCGGCCTTGTCGGGCGCGCCCGACACCCCGGGCACCACCTACCTGCTCACGGGTTCGGACTCACGGGCCGACGGGGCGATCGGGGACGACGAGACCGAGGGCGCCCGCACCGACACGATCCTGGTGCTGCACGTGCCCGAGAGCGGGCCGACCGCCCTGATCTCGCTCCCCCGCGACACGCTCGTCGACGTGCCGGACAACGGCCAGGCCAAGCTGAACGCAGCGTTCTCGTGGGGACAGGCTCCCCTGCTCGTCCGGACGGTCGAGGGCCTGACCGGACTGACGATCGACCACTACGCCGAGATCGGCATGGCGGGCGTCGAGCAGGTGGTCGACGCCGTGGGCGGCGTCGACCTGTGCTATGACGCGGACGTCAACGATGCCGACTCCGGCATGGTGTGGACGGCCGGCTGCCACCAGACGGCCGGCGCCCAGGCGCTCGCGTTCGCTCGCATGCGCAAGTCCGACCCGGAGGGCGACATCGGGCGGGCGAAGCGGCAGCGCGAGCTCATCAGCGCCGTCACCGGTGCGGTCTCCCCCACGCAGCTCGCCCTGCACCCGGGGCAGCAGGTCTCGCTCATCCGTGCGGGCACCGGTGCGCTCACCCTCGACGACGACAGCGACATCCTCGACCTCGCCCGGCTCGCCCTGGCGTTCAAGGCGGCGAACGGCCCGGACGGGATCACTGGGACGCCGCCGATCGCGAGCATGGACTACCGGCCCGGCAACAACCTGGGTTCGACCGTGCTCCTCGACCCCGACCTGACCCCGGCGTTCTTCGCCGCGATCGCCGACGGCTCGCTGCCTGCCGGCCCGGTGGGCGGTGTCCCCGGGTCCTGAACCCGCGGTCTTCCCGGCTCAGGCCCGGGCGGTGAAACCCGTCGTCGCCCGGCCGCCGCCCGCCAGGGCCCGTAGCCGCTCACCCTTGGCATCGGCCTGCACCCGCAGACCTTCCTGGAACTCGCCCATGGCCACCCGCAGGCGTGCGGCCAGCGGGTCGGTGCCTGCTGCGAGGATGCGCACCGCGAGCAGACCGGCATTGCGCGCACCGCCGACCGAGACCGTCGCGACGGGGACACCGGCCGGCATCTGCACGATCGACAGCAGCGAGTCCATGCCGTCCAGGTACGCCAGCGGCACGGGGACGCCGACCACCGGCAGCGTGGTGACCGAGGCGAGCATCCCGGGCAGGTGAGCGGCCCCGCCGGCCCCCGCGACGACCACACGCAGGCCCCGGTCGGCCGCGGTGCGCCCGTACTCGACCATCTTGTCCGGCTGCCGGTGCGCGGAGACGACATCGACCTCGATCGGGACGTCGAACTCGGCGAGCGCCTGCGCCGCCGCCTGCATGACGGGCCAGTCGGAGTCCGACCCCATGACGATGCCGACGAGGGCCTGACCTGCCATGTGCCTGTCTCCGTCCGTCCGTGCGCCGCGACCGTCCTGCCGGTGCGTCACGCCGCGAGGCGCTGCGCGTCCATCATCACCCGCCGGCACCCGGCCGGCGGTGCGAGAGCGGCCTCAGCCGTTCCGCTCACCGCGAAGCAGGGCGGCCGCGGCACGGGCGCGGGCACGCACGTCGGCCAGGTCGGTGCCGCTGACGTTGACGTGGCCGAGCTTGCGTCCGGGCCGCACCTGCTTGCCGTAGAGGTGCACCTTGGCCTGCGGGTCGCGGCCGACCACCTCGGCGAGGGCATCGGTCGGGTCCGGGAGCGAGGAGCCCAGCACGTTCGCCATGACGGTCCACGTGGCCAAGGGCGAGGTGTCGCCCAGCGGCAGGTCGAGGACCGCGCGCAGGTGCTGCTCGAACTGGCTGGTCACCGCACCGTCGAGGGTCCAGTGGCCCGAGTTGTGCGGTCGCATCGCGAGCTCGTTGACGAGCACGCGCGGGTCACCGCCGTCCGGGGCCGGCACCTCGAACATCTCGACGGCGAGCACGCCCGTGACCCCGAGCCCCTCGGCGATCCGGGTGGCGACCTCGAGCGCCTCGGCCTGCGTGCCCGCGTGCAGGTCGGGGGCGGGGGCCACGACCTCGGCGCAGACGCCGTCCTGCTGCACGGACTCCACCACGGGCCAGGTGCGCACCTCTCCGGACGGCCGGCGTGCGACGAGCACCGCGAGCTCCCGGGTGAAGGGCACCTTCTCCTCGACCAGGAGGGGGACGCCCGCGCCCGAGGCCATGGCGTCGAGCCAGTCGGCGACCTCGTGCGAGGCCCGCACGACCCGCACACCCTTGCCGTCGTAGCCGCCGCGGGCTGTCTTGACCACCGCTGCGCCACCGACCTGGGCGAGGAAGTCGTCGAGCTCCTCGCGCGCGGTCAGCGGACGCCAGCGGGGGATCGGGACGCCGATCGCGTCCAGGTGGCTGCGCATGACGATCTTGTCCTGCGCGTGCACGAGCGCCGCTGCGTCGGGCCGCACCGCGACGCCCGCGGCGACGAGCCGGTCGAGCAGCGCGTTCGGCACGTGCTCGTGCTCGAAGGTGAGCACGTCCGCACCCTCGACGAGCGCGAGGATCGCCTCCTCGTCGGACGCGGAGCCAACCGGGGCGTCGACCACGACCTGCGCCGCCGACGACGACGAGTCCTCCACGAGGACGCGCAGGTGGATGCCCAGCGCGGTCGCCGCGGGGGTCATCATGCGCGCGAGCTGTCCGCCACCGACCACTGCCACCACGGGTGCTGCCACGGGCGCTGAGCGTAGCCGAGCACGCGGGCACGGGTGCTCCGCGTCCGCCGAAGGGCCCAGGCCGCCCTCAGGGTTCCGGGCTATCCTCGCCGCGTGAGCCGGACCGACGCCACCGTCGCCGCCGTCGTCCCCGACGCCGGTCCACGCGCGGTGCCGTCGTGGCTGCCTGCACGGGTCCCCGTCGCCTGGTGGGCGCGCGCACTCGAGCTCAGCCGGTTCCTGTCGGTCGGCGCCGTCGCGTTCGTCGTGGACCTCGGGCTGTTCAACCTGCTGCGCTTCGGGCCCGCCGGTCTCCTCGAGCACAAGCCGCTGACGGCGAAGGTCCTCTCGGTCGTGGCCGCGACCCTCGTGTCCTGGGTGGGCAACAGGTGGTGGACGTTCGCGGATCAGCGCTCGGGTCGCCAGGGACGTGAGCTCGTGGTGTTCGCGGCCGTCAACCTCGTGGGCATGGTCGTCCCTGTGCTCACGCTCGCGTTCTCGCACTACGTGCTCGACCTGACCACCGCGCTCGCCGACAACGCCGCGACGGTGACCGGCATCGTGCTGGCCACGGCGCTGCGCTACGTCGGCTACCGTCGCTGGGTCTTCACGGGCTGACAGTGCCCGACGCCCACAGCTGACGGCGCTCCGTCGCCGTCCCGTCGCGTCAGGGGACGTCCGCCTGGACGATCTGACCGTCCCCGCGGGCGGTCAGCGGTCCGTCGGCCGAGGACACGAACGCGGCCTGGCCGCGGGCGAGCATGAGGACGCCGTCCTCCCGGGACGCGATCTCGACCTCGCCCTCCAGGCACAGCACGATCCGCGGACCACGGCCGGGGACCCTGATCGTGCCCCCGTCGTTCAGCCGGGTGAACGACAGCTCGAAGTCGTCGACCGGCGCGTAGAAGATCTCTGTCGAGGTGAACACGCGCTCCGGGGCGATACGGATCGGCGGCGCGGCAGCGCAGTCGAGGTTCGCCAGCAGCTCCACCACGTCGACGTGCTTGCCGGTGAGCCCGGCCCGCAGCACGTTGTCGGAGTTCGCCATGATCTCGACCCCGAGACCGTGCAGGTAGGCGTGCACGGACCCTGCAGGGACGAACAGCGCCTCCCCGGGCTCGAGCGTGACCGGGTTGAGGAGCACCGACGTCACCGCACCCGCGTCGCCCGGGTGGCTGGCAGCCAGACGCATGACCGTGCGGTCCGTCCTGGGTGAGGGCGAACCGGCCGCGAGCCGACGCGCGCACGCCTCCGCGAACGCCTGCACCTCGGCGGCACCCGGCCGCGTGCGCGGGTCGAGCAGCCACTCGAAGGCCGCACGGACCCCGGACGAGGTGGCGTCCGCCATGAGCAGGCCCGCCAGGTCCGCGGCCAGCGGGGTGTCGAGGTCGTCCAGCAGCTCGGCCGCCCGCCGGGGTGCGCGGAACCCGACCATCGCGTCGAACCGCGTCAGCGCGTACACCAGCTCGGGCTTGTGGTTGGCGTCCCGGTAGGAGCGGTGCGGGGCCGAGCGCGGGATGCCCGCGGCGTCCTCGCGCGCGAACCCCTCCCGAGCGCGCTGCGCCGCCGGGTGCACCTGCAGCGACAGCGGTGTCTCCGCCGAGATGAGCTTGAGCAGGTACGGCAGCTGCTCGCCGAACCGCTGGGTGACGCCGCTGCCGAGGTGGCGGACCGGGTCCGCGACGAGCAGCTGGTCGAGCGGGACGTTCCCGTGCTCCGTGAGCACCGTCGCAGGAGCGCTGGCGTGCGCGCCGAACCACGCCTCGGCGACCGGCAGCCCGTCCGGCACGAGCCCCAGGACGTCCGGGATCGCGGTGGTCGAGCCCCAGGCGTAGTGCTGGATCACGTGCGAAAGGCGGTACACGGCACCTCGTTCAGATCGGGGGGCGGCGGTCCGCACCCGGGACGACGACCCATTCTGCCCTGTCGCTCACCAGCGTCGGCGGTCCTTGCTGGTGGCGACCACCGCGCCTCGCGGCAGCACGACGTCCGGACGCAACGAGGCCGGCACCCCCGACAGGAACAGGGCGAACACCGCCGGACGTCGCTGGGCGAGCTCCAGCCGTCCGCCGTCCGCCGAGGCGAGATCACGGGCGAGAGCCAGTCCGAGCCCTGTGCCCGCACCGGACGTCGCGCCCCGCTCGAAGATCCGGGGGGCGAGGTCGTCCGGCACCCCGGCACCCTCGTCGCCGACCTCGACCACGACCGCGTTCGACGGCCCTCCCGAACGGGTGCGGATGGTCGTGGTGCCAGCGCCGTGCTTGAGCGAGTTCTCCACGAGCGTGGCGAGCACCTGCGCGAGGGCGCCGGGCGTCGCGAGCACCTGGACGGCCGGGTCGACGTCCACCACGAGGCGACGCCCCTGAACCTGGAAGGTCGGCGCCCACTCCTCCTCCTGCTGGTGGACGACCTCGATCAGCGGGACGGCCTCGGTCGTGCCGCCCTGCGAGCGACGGGAGCGGGCGAGCAGGTCGTCCACGACACGGACGAGGCGCTCGACCTGCTCGAGCGAGATGCGGGCCTCCTCGGACACCTCGGGCTCGGAGGCGGTGTCCATGATCTCCTCGAGGCGCATGGACAGCGCGGCCAACGGGGTGCGCAGCTGGTGGGAGGCGTCGGAGGCGAACTGCCGCTCGGCGGCCAGACGGCCGGCCATCCGGTCCGCGCTGCGGGCCAGCTCGGCGGCGACCAGGTCGATCTCCTCGACGCCGGAGGGTTCGAGCTGCGGTCGGACCTGCCCCGACCCGAGCTGTTCGGCCGAGGCTGCCAGGTACACCAGAGGCGCGGCGAGCCGGTTCGCCTGCCAGATGGCCATCGCGATCCCGGCGGCGAACGCGACGACCGCGGCCACGACGACGAGCCCGATGATCCGCACGCTCAACCAGAAGACGTCCCACCAGCGCACCTCGAGGAGCACCAGCGCGCCGTTGTTCGACGTGGTCTGCACCGACAGCGAACGCCCCTCGACCGGGGTGCCCGCCTGGAACACCTGGCCGTCGGAGGTCCGCACGAGCACCGAGGCGGCCAGCTCGCCGTCGGTGCCGGTGTACGGCTCGAGCATCCGCTCGGTGAGCTCGATGTCCTGGTCGACCCGCAGGTCGACCGAACGGGCCAGCGCCTCCGCGCGCTGGTCGAGGCCGCGCATCTCGTTCTCGCGGACCAGCTGCGCGCCGAGGAACGCCAACGGGAAGCCCAGCAGGACGACCGCGACGGTCACGGCCGCGATCGTCGCCTGCAGCACACGGCGGCGCATGGTGGTGCCCCTCTCGCCCTCGGTTCGGTCGGCCTCGAGACGGCCTCGAGACGGTCTCGGACCGTCGGTGTGCGAGCGGTCGCGGTCAGTACCGCTCGCCCGCCCCCGTCTCGAAACGGAAGCCCATGCCACGCACGGTCGAGATGTACCGCGGGGCGTTCGCGTCGTCGCCGAGCTTGCGGCGCAGCCACGACACGTGCATGTCGAGCGTCTTGGTCGAGCCCGTCGGGTCCGAGCCCCACACCTCACGCATGAGCGTCTCGCGCGAGACGACCGTGCCGGCGGCGCCCACGAGCACGCGCAGCAGGTCGAACTCCTTGGCCGTCAGGTGCAGCTCGCGATCTCCCTGGAACGCGCGGTGCGCGGCCACGTCGACCCGGACGTTCTGGGCGTGCACCTCGTCCTCGTCGGACGGGTCGGCACCCGTGCGGCGCAGCAGCGCCCGGACGCGGGCGAGCAGCTCGGCGAGCCGGAAGGGCTTGGTGACGTAGTCGTCGGCGCCTGCGTCGAGACCGACGACGAGGTCCACCTCGTCGGCCCGCGCGGTCAGCACGAGCACCGGGGTCGTCAGGCCCTGGTTGCGGATCGCCCGCGCCACGTCGAGCCCGTCCATGTCCGGCAGACCGAGGTCCAGGACGACGAGATCGGCCGCACCGGCACCGTCGATGGCACCTTGACCAGTTCCTTGCACGTGGACGTCGTAACCTTCACGACCCAGGGCACGAGCCAAAGGCTCGGCAATCGCCGGATCGTCCTCGGCCAGCAGCACGTGGGTCATCGCCCCATGCTAGGTCACGAGTACGTCAGGGCAACCTCACTCCGCCACCAGACTCGCCGGGCGTCGGTGCAGCCAGGTGAGCCGCAGGGGCGCGTGGCCCTGCGACCCGGGTCGGACCGTAGCGCACGCCCCGGTCCTCCCGCAGGCGCACGACCGCCCGCACCGCGCCCCCTACCCTCATGACGTGAGCCTGTGGGAACGACTGACGCGCTGGGAGGGGCAGCACCGCTTCGCCGTCGATGCCGCCGGCACGGCTCTCTTCGCGCTCGTGGCCGTGCCCGCGGCGACCGTCTTCGCCTCCGAACCGAACACGAGCGCGACCGTCGCCCGATGGGCCGCCCTGGCCGTCGTGACGCCGCTGGCCTGGCGCCGGGTGCGTCCGGTCGCCTCGGTCGTCTCCGTCTACGTCGTCGCGCTGACCCACCTCGCGATGGGGTACCCGTTCCTCATGCCGGCCGACCTCGCCGTGCTGGCCGCCCTCTACTCGGTGACCGTGAACGGGCCGCGCTGGGCGCACCGGACCGCGATCGCCGGCGCACTGCTCGGCAGCCTCGTCCTCGGCGTCGCCCTCGCCTGGCCCGACCAGCTCCCCTCGGTCGCCATCACCGCGGTGTTCTGCGGGGCCGTGGCCCTGACCACCTGGGCGTTCGGGCTGGTGCGACGCCAACGGCAGGAGACCCTGGAGTCGCTGCGCGACCGCGCCCGGCGCCTGGAGATCGAACGCGACCAGCAGGGGCAGATCGCCACGGCCGCCGAGCGGTCGCGCATCGCGCGCGAGATGCACGACATCGTCGCCCACTCCCTGACGGTCATGATCGCCCAGGCCGACGGCGGCCGGTACGCGGCCGACGCCGACCCCGCGGCGGCGTCGCGCGCGCTCGGCACGATCGCGGAGACCGGGCGAGCGGCCCTCAGCGACATGCGGCGCCTGCTCGGGGTCCTGCGCACGGACGCCCCGGCGGGCGTGCGAGCCGGAGCGGCCAACCCGACCGCGACGGGCGGCCTGCGGGCGCCCGGGCGGCTCCCCGACAGGGCGCGCTCCACCCACGCCGCGGTCCCGCCCCCGGTCGAGCTGGGTGCGACCGCGGACGGCGCAGCCCCGGAACGCCCCGAGGACCGGTTCACGCCGCTGCCCGCCGAGGGCGACCTCGACGCGCTCGTCGAGCAGATGCGCGCCAGCGGGCTGCACGTCTCCCTCGTCCGCATGGGCACGCCGCGGTACCTGCCGCCCGGTGCCGGGCTGACCGTGTACCGGATCGCCCAGGAGTCGTTGACGAACGTGCTCAAGCACGCCGGACCGGGCCCCCGGGTGACCGTGCTCGTGCACTGGCTTCCCGGGGCCGTGGCCGTCGAAGTCAACGACGACGGGCGCGGCGCCGCCGCCGACACCGACGGTCTGGGTCAAGGGGTGCTCGGCATGCGTGAGCGGGCCGCGATGTTCGGCGGGACCGTCACCGCGGGCCCTCGCCCGGGAGGCGGGTTCCGGGTGCGCGCCCAGCTGCCGACGCCGGAGGACGCCGGCGCAGGTGAGAGGCTGGACGGATGAGCACCACGACCTCCGAGCGCACCGCCGATCCGGTGCGGGTGGCCCTGGTCGACGACCAGCAGCTGGTCCGCGCCGGGTTCCGCATGGTCATCGACTCCCAGCCGGACCTGCTGGTCGTCCTCGAGGCCGGCGACGGCGAGCAGGCCGTGCGCGAGCTGGACCCGGTCGCCCGGACCGCCACCGGACCTGTCGACGTGGTCCTCATGGACGTGCGCATGCCCCGCATGGACGGCCTGGACGCCACCGCGCGCATCACCGCCCGCGGCACCGACGCGCAACCGGCCCCCCGCGTGATCGTGCTCACCACCTTCGACCTCGACGAGTACGTGCTGGCCGCGATCCGGGCGGGCGCGAGCGGGTTCCTGCTCAAGGACGCCCCGCCCGAGGAGATGCTCGCCGCGATCCGGACCGTGCACCGCGGCGACGCCGTCATCGCCCCGTCGAGCACGCGTCGACTCCTCGAGCACCTGGTGACCGTGCTGCCCGACGAGTCCCCCGACTCCGCGGCAGCACCCGCACGCAGGGCCGTGGCCGACCTCACCGACCGCGAGCGCGAGGTGCTCGTGCTCATGGCGCACGGGCGGTCCAACACCGAGATCGCCGGCGACCTGTACGTCGCGGAGGCGACGGTGAAGACCCACGTCGGGCGGATCCTGTCCAAGCTCGGGGCTCGCGACCGCGTCCAGGCGGTCGTCGTCGCGTACGAGACGGGGCTCGTGCGACCCGGAGGCTGAGCCCGCCGGCCGGCACGTGCGACCTCGGGACCGGCAGGGTCGGCCCCAGGGATGACGTCGTGACCTGCAGGACCACACCCACGGCCCGACGACGGCGCGGGGCGCGGTCCGTAGCGTCGACGACATCGTCACCCGTCGGCCGCCACGGCCGTACCGACCCCAGGAGCACACGCGTGGGAACCACACCAGAGCGTCCCGTCGAGCAGCACCCGACCGCCTCACGAGCCCGCGGGCTCAGCAAGGTCTACGGGCACGGGGCCTCGGCCGTCCGGGCGCTCGACGGCGTCGACATCGACTTCGCGGCGGGGGCGTTCACCGCGATCATGGGCCCGTCGGGTTCGGGCAAGTCCACGCTCATGCACCTGCTCGCGGGCCTCGACCAGGCGAGCGGCGGCACCGTGCACCTCGGGCCGACCGAGCTGACCAGCCTGGACGACGACGCGCTGACCCGGTTGCGTCGGGACCGGGTGGGTTTCGTCTTCCAGTCGTTCAACCTGCTGCCGATGTTCACGGCCGAGCAGAACGTGCTGCTGCCGCTCGAGCTCGCCGGCGCCCGCGTCGACCGGGCCTGGTTCGACACCCTCGTCAGCACCCTGGGGCTGGGCCAGCGTCTGACGCACCGGCCCAGCGAGCTGTCCGGTGGCCAGCAGCAGCGGGTGGCGATCGCCCGGGCGCTCATCGCGAAGCCGGACGTCGTGTTCGCCGACGAGCCGACGGGCAACCTCGACTCCCGCTCGGGGGCGGAGGTGCTCAGCTTCCTGCGCCGGTCGGTGCGCGAGCTCGGCCGCACGATCATCATGGTCACGCACGACCCCGCGGCTGCGGCCTACGCCGATCGCGTCGTGCTGCTGGCCGACGGGCGCATCGCGGGCGAGGTCCACGACCCGACGCCGGAGTCGGTTCTCGCCGCGCTCGACGCGCTGCGTCAGCTCGACGGTGCGCCGGAGCCGGGCCTGGCCACGGGTGCGATCTCGGTGGTGGGTGCCTGATGCTGCGACTCACGCTGGCGCAGATGCGCCGCAGCGTCGGTCGCCTGGCGGCGGCGGGCATCGCGATCGCGATCAGCGCGGCGTTCCTGACCGCGACCCTGCTGGCGGGCAAGGTCATGACCCGTGCCGGGTACGACGCGGTCACCGCGATGTACGCCCAGGCCGACCTGGTCGTCGCCGGGGACTTCACCTCGGACGACGTCGCGACCGCGCGCGACCTGCCGGGCGTCGCCGCCGCAGACCCGCTGCTCGTCACCGGCGTCCCCCTGGAGCACGGGAGCCGCACCGTGTGGCAGCCCATGCTCGCGACCACCTCCGACCCGCGGCTCTCCTCGCTCGAGCTCGTCGACGGCTCGCTCCCGACGACCTCCGGGCAGGTCGCGCTCGAGGCCGGCGCGCTCGACCGGCTCGGGCTGAAGGTCGGCGACCCGCTGACCCTCGAGTGGACGCAGTGGAGCGACGACCCCGACACGGAACCGACCGAGCACACGGTCGACCTGCAGGTGGTCGGCGAGGTGAGCGACCCGAACAACGCGTGGACGGGGTACGGCGGCGCAGGCGTGGCCCTCGCGGAGGACCTGCAGACCTGGTCGGCCGGCAGCGAGGAGCTCCCGGCCTCGATGCTGGTCGCCACCGACGACCTGGCGACGGCCCGCGCCGAGCTCGCGCAGGCCTTCCCCGGGTCCGACGTGAAGACCCGGGACGAGGCGGCCGCGGCGCAGATCGCGCAGATGTCCGGCCAGGGCAACGTGCTGCTCATGGTCGTGCTCGGCTTCGCGGCGGTCGCGCTGCTGGTCGCGGCACTGGTCATCTCGAACACGTTCCAGGTGCTCGTGGCCCAGCGGACCCGCACGCTCGCCCTGCTGCGCGCGGTCGGTGCGGTGCGCGGTCAGCTGCGCATGTCGGTCGTCACCGAGGCGGCGATCCTCGGGCTGACCACGTCGGCGCTCGGGGTCCTGCTCGGCGGTGCGCTGACCCAGCTCGCACTGAGCGCGGCCGGGGGGATGGACCTGGGCGTGCGGCTGCCGACCACGATCGACGTCGACGCCACGGTCGTGCTCGTCCCGCTGCTGGTCGGCACGCTCGTCACGGTGCTCGCCTCGCTCGTCCCGGCGCGGGCAGCCACCCGGGTCTCCCCCGTCGAGGCGCTGCGTCCTGCCGACGCCCCGACGACCGACGACCGCGCCGGTCGGTTCCGGCTGGTGTTCTCGGTGCTGCTCGTGGTCCTCGGGCTGCTCGGCCTCGCCGGCGGTGCCGGCCTGGCGATGCTCGGTGCCGGTGACCCCATGGGTGCGCTCGGCGTAGCGGTGCTCGGCGGTGCGCTCTCGTTCGTCGGCGTCCTCGTCGGGTGCGTCTTCTGGGTCCCGAAGGTCGTCTCCCTGACGGGTCGCCTGATCGCCCGCACCGGGCCCAGCGCCCGGCTCGCCGCCGCGAACACCCTGCGCAACCCGCGACGGACCGCGGCGACGAGCACCGCGCTGCTCATCGGGGTCACGCTCGTGACGTTGATGACCACGGGCGCGGTGACCACGGAGGCGTCGATGTCGGGCGAGCTGGACACGCGCTACGCGGTGGACGTGGCCGTCGCCATGCCGGACGGTGACGGTGACCTGCCGAGCTCGGCGGTCTCGACGCTCGGCGGGGTCGACGGCGTCCGCCAGGTGGTGCAGCTGACCTCCTCGACGGTCACGGTGGACGGCGCCGAGGTCCTGCTCCTCGGGCTCGAGCCGTCCGACGCCTCCGTGCTCCGGGACCCGGCCCTGCTGCGGGACCTCGACGACGGTGCGATCGTGCTGGCCGACGGGATCGAGAGCCTGGCGGACTCCGATGTCAGCACCGTGACCGGCGACGCCGGCTCCGCGGACCTCGAGGTCCTGGAACCGGGTCTGGGCGGGAGCGCGGCCGTCGTCACGAAGGCGACGCTCGCCGGCCTCGACCCGTCCGCAGGCACGACCACCGCATGGCTGTCGCTCGACGGCAGCCGCACCGCGGCGCAGGTCGTGCAGGACGTCACCGACGCGTTCCCCGACACCGCCCTGGAGATCAGCAGCGGGGCGGTCGAGCGCGAGCAGTACACGCAGGTGCTCGACACGCTCCTCGCGATCGTCGTGGGCCTGCTCGCCGTGGCGGTCGTCATCGCGCTCATCGGGGTCGCGAACACGCTGTCGCTGTCGGTCATCGAACGTCGGCGGGAGTCCGCGACCCTGCGGGCGATCGGGCTCACGCGGTCGCAGCTGCGCACGACGCTCGCCGTCGAGGGCGTGCTCATCGCCGGTGTCGGTGCCGTGCTCGGCATGGCGCTGGGCATCCTGTACGGCTGGGCGGGCGCGGCGACGGTGTTCGCCGGCATGGGCCCGCTGCACCTGGCCGTGCCGTGGCTCGACCTCGCGATCGTGCTGCTGGTCGCGTGCGCCGCGGGCCTGCTGGCCTCGGTGGTCCCGGGGCGTGCGGCCGCCCGCACGTCGCCGGTCGCGGCCCTCGCGGTCGACTGACGCCGGGGTCGCAGGGGTGCACGGGTTCGACCGGGCCTGAGACCGCTGCGAACCGACCGACGGGCCTGTGGGCAGGTGGCACGACCACCGCCCGCGGGCCCGTCGCCCGTCTGCGTGCGCGAGCGACGGCACGCTCGAGGTGTGCTCCTGACGACCCTGCACCCGGACCCCACCCGCGGGCCGGGTCTGCACACCACCGACGTCGACGTCGACGAGGGCCTCGCGGTCCCCGCGCTGCTCACCCACCTCGTCCGGCTGACCGGCTGGGCCGGGTGGCCGCAGAGCCCGGTCGCCGTCGGCCCGGCGACCCTGGCCCCGGGGCACCCCTCGGGCCAGTACCCCCTGGTACCGGGCTGCGTGCTGCGACCGGGCCCGGACCCGGACCCGACAGGTGAGGTCGGGGGACGCAGCGCGGCCGCGCTGCGGGAGCAGTGGCACGTCGCCGTGACCTCCGGACCCGACTGCGGTGCGGTCGTCGGCCTGCCCCTCGCTCCCATCGGGGTGCGGCTCGCCGCGCACGGGTCCCCCGACCCGACACCGGGCATCCCGACCGTCCAGGACCCGACCTGGGGCGACCTCGTCGTGCAGGTGCGGCTCGTGCGGCACCGGGCCGGGGTCCGGGCGTTCGTCCGCATCGCCGGTCACGCGCCGGAGGGCACCGGGCCGGCGGCTCTCGCGCGACCGGCAGCCCAGCGCTCGATGTCCCAGCGCCGGACGGCGCGGCGCCGACGCGTGCGCACCGCACCGGTGCTGTCGACCCGCGCGGCCTTCCCTCGGATGCGGCGCGGCTGGACCCGATGGAGGCCCGGCGACGCCCTGCACGTGGGCGCCAGCGTCCTCGAGCTGCGCCGCTCGCCGCAGGTCGGGCTCCCGGTGCCCACGCCGGGCGACCGTCCCCGCACGGGGCGAGGCCTCCCCGCGCGTCGCGCCGACCTGATCGGCCTGCTCGCACCCGCGCTCGGCTCGGTCGTCCTCGCGGCAGCGCTGCGTCAACCCCTCCTGCTCGTCTCGTGCCTGGTCGGACCGCTCGCGCTGCTCACCTCCCGGCCCGCCCGGGAGCAGGATGCATCGCGGGCCACCGCGGTGGGACCCACCGATCCCGCCGCCCTCGCCGCCGCGACCGTGCACGCGCTGTGGCGCACCGGATCGGTACCCCCGTCCGACCAGGGCGGCCCCGGGGCCCTCGCGAACGCGCCCGCCCCGTCGCCGCAGCCGGCCTGGTCCGGGGCCCTCGACGGCCCCGGTGCCACCCTCGCCGTCAGCGGGTCGCCCGCGCACGCCCGGGCGGCCGCCCGGGCCGTCCTGCTGGGCGCCGTCGGGCCGCACGGCTCGCTGCCGGTCCTCGTGCACACCGGCAGCGGACTGCACTGGTCGTGGACCCGCTGGATCGCCGCGCCAGCCCGTACGGCCACGCTCCCGACCCCTCAGGACCCGGAGTCCGTGGTCGTGGTCGACCTCACGCACAGCAGCACGGGCCACACGAACCCGTCCGCTGCGGCGTCCGACACCCTCGCCCTGCTGGCGTCGTGGCGAGCCCGTGTCCCCTCGACGCACCGCCTCCTGCTCGTCGTCCCCGCCGCCACCGGCCGGAGCCGGTCCCGGGTCCCTCCGCACGAGGGCGCACGGGCGGTGCCCGCGTGGTGCCGCACGGTCATGGAGGTCGACGAGACCCTGGCCCGGTTGCGCACGCCCGACGGCCGCACGTCGACCGGCCCTGTGCACGGGGTGGGCCACGGCTGGGCCGAGGAGCAGGCGCGCCGGGTCGCGGCCGTCCGACACGCCCGCGCCGCACTCCCGTCGGCACCGGGCCCGAGCACTGACGGGCGGACGACAGGTGGCGGACCGGCCGTTCCCTCGACGAGCGACCTCGGCGCCCTGGCGGGCGTGCCGGCAGCCGAGCCCGCCGCCGTCCTCGCCGCGTGGGACCGGCACGCCCGCGGGCTGCAGGCCGTCCTGGGCGCCGGGCCCGGTGGGGATCCCGTGACCGTCGACCTCGTGCGCGACGGGCCTCACCTGCTCGTCGCCGGAACGACCGGTGCCGGCAAGTCGCAGCTGCTCAGCGCCCTCGTGCTGACGCTGGCGCTCGCCCATCCGCCCGAGCGCCTCACCGTGGCGCTCATCGACTTCAAGGGCGGCACGAGCCTGGGGGCCGTGGCCGACCTGCCGCACGTGGTCGGCCGGGTGAGCGACCTCGACGCGGCGCACGCCACCCGGGCGCTCACCGGGCTCCGGGCCGAGCTGCGCCGACGGGAACGGCTCGTCGGGGCGGCAGGGGTCCGGGACATCGCCGAGCTCGACCCCACCGACCCGACGACACCCGCCCGCCTCCTCGTGGTCGTCGACGAGTTCCGCGCGCTGGCCGACGAGCTCCCCGACGCCCTGCCTGCGCTGGCTCGCCTCGCCGCCCAGGGACGCTCGCTCGGCATGCACCTCGTGCTCGCGACGCAACGACCCGCGGGCGCGGTGACCCCCGACCTGCGGGCAAACATCGCACTACGGATGTGCCTGCGGGTCACGGACGCCGCGGAGTCCCAGGACGTCCTGGACGCACCGGACGCGGCACGCATCGGCGCGAGCACGCCCGGACGTGCCTGGCTGCGCCGGGGAAGCGGCCGGCTCGAAGCGGTGCAGGTCGCCCGCACGCGCACCGCAGTGGCGGCCACGCCCGTGCGCCCGGCACCGCCGTGGTCCGGCGAGGGGCGTCCCCGCAGCGCGCCCGGCGCTCAGGCCGAGGTCGACGCCGACGCACGCGCCTGGGTCGGGGCGATCCGCCGTGCCGGCGCGGGGCGCCCCGCGCCGGCAGGCCCCTGGCTCCCCGAGCTGCCGCCGTCCGTGACGGTCGCCGAGGCGCTCGCTGCCGACGGCATCGACGCACGCGGCACGGCGCCGGACCTGCCTCTGACGCTCGCGTTGGCCGACCTGCCCGACGAGCAGCGCCGCGCGTCGGTGCCCTGGGCTGCCGCCGACGGCCACCTGCTCGTCCTCGGCGGACCCCGGTCGGGCCGGACGACCACGCTCGTCGGGCTCGGCCTGCAGGCGGCAGCACGGGGCTGGACCGTGCACGCGGTCGGGCTCCCCCGCGCGGCCGTCGACTCCCTGGCCCCGACCGGCGCGCTCGGCACGGTCGTCGACCCCGACGACCCGCGCAGGCTGGCCCGGCTGGTCGAGCTGCTCACCGCACGTGCGGCGCAGCCGCTGCACCAGCTCCTGCTGCTCGACGGCGTCGAGCCTGCGCTCGCGGCGCTCGCCACCGTGGCCAGAGGCGCGGCTGCCGACAGGCTCACGGCCCTGTGGGCCGAGCGGCCGCAGACGGTCGCCGTCGCCGCCGTCGCCGCCGTGGGCGCGAGCACCGCGGGCCTGGCGGCCTCCTTCCGCGACAGGGTCGTGCTGCCGGTCACCGACCCGGCGCTCGACGTGGTAGCAGGGGTCCCGACCCACCTGCGCGGCGCGCGTCGCCACCCGGGGCGGGCCGTGCACCTCGGCCCCACGGGCGCCCGGCTGTGCCAGGTGGTGGTGGCGGTGCCGCCACCGACGCGGAGAGACCGCGAGCTCGACGCGGGCGCGGGCGCGGTCCCGTCGTGCGCGCCTGCGCGCGGCCCGCGCCTGATCGCCCTGCCGCCGTCGGTGGACCTGCCGCCATCCGCCGACCTGCCGGCATCCGGGGGCGGGCCTGGCACCCTCGCCGTCGCGATCGGGGTCGGCGGCGACCGGGCCGACGCGCTCGTCGTCGACCTGGACCGCGGGCTGCTCGTCACCGGCCCACCGGGCTCGGGCCGCAGCACGGCCCTCGCGACCGTCGCCGCACAGCTGCAGCGCGCCGGCGTCGAGGTCGTGCGTCTCGGCGCGGCCCCCGACGTCCTCGCCCGGGCGACGCCGCGGGTGCTCACGTCCACGGAGCTGCCGATCCACCGACCGACGGGCGCAGCGGATCCAGGGGGCACAGCGGGCACTGCGGGCACTGCGGGCACTGCGGGCGCAGCGGGCACAGCGGGTGCAGCGGGCCTGACCGTCGTGGTCGACGATCTCGACGACCTCGAGCTGCTCGAACCGCAGGACGCCGAGCGGCTCGCCCTCGCCGTCGCGTCAGGCGCGGTCCGGCTGGTCGCCTCGGCACTGACCGACCGCGCGGCGAGCGCGTTCCGCGGCCCGATGTCCTTCGCCGTGCGATCGGCGGTGCTGCTGGTCCTGGACCCGGCGACCCCGGGGTCGGCCGACCTGCTGGGCCCGCGTGCCCCGTGGCTGGCCGAACCCGCGGCCCCGCCTGGCCGCGGGGCGCTGCGCGACGGGCGACGGGTCGATCCCGTCCAGGTCTACCTCGCGCCGTGACGCGCGACGCTCAGGTCGCCTCGCCGTCGGGACGGACGCCCGCCCCCCGAGCGTCCGGCGGCACCGTCGCAGCGACGACCGAGGGCATGAGCAGGCCGCCCGCCGTCAGCAGCGCGATGCCGACGACCACGGCCGACCACCAGGACGCCTCGACGCCGAACCAGCCGAGCGCGAGCACGACGAGCATGATCTGCCAGGTCATCACGGGTGAACGCGCCCACCGCCGTCCCCGCCACAGACCTCGCGCGGAGGCGGCCAGCACCGCGGCGACACCGAGGGCGAACACCGCGAGGAACACGGTGGCGGCCGGGAGCACGCTCGAGCCGGCCACGAGCCCGACGACGAGCGCGGCACCCAGCCCGACGAACGCGACGGCCTCGAGCAGGACGAAGAGGCACACGGCGCGCAGGAGGCCGGGGCGTCGGTCAGCGATCACGACGCCGACCCTACGACCGGACCGCGAGGGTGGCGTCCCCTGGCGGCCGTCTCGCGCCCGGCGCCGCACCTGATGCCCTGCCGTGGAACACGGTCACGACCATGGTCCGGCGCACGGTACTGTTTCGTGTGTATGGCCACAGGGCCCTCCCAGGTGTGACGAAGACCTCAGCATTCACTCGCTGGAAACGTCCGCTTAACCCTTGTGCCCCCCGCTGTCCGGGTGTGACCCTTGGTGCAGCACGTTTTCCCACCCCCGAATCCGACGGTCTTGACGCATGCCCTCATCCAGGGCGGCGGCTCGACGCGTGCCAAGGAGAGCTCTCATGGACTGGCGCCACCGCGCAGCATGCCTCGACGAGGACCCCGAGCTGTTCTTCCCGATCGGCAACACGGGCCCGGCCCTGCTGCAGATCGAGGAGGCCAAGGCGGTCTGCCGTCGCTGCGACGTCGTCGACACGTGCCTGAAGTGGGCGCTCGAGACCGGCCAGGACGCCGGCGTCTGGGGCGGCCTGTCCGAGGACGAGCGCCGCGCGCTCAAGCGCCGCACGGCCCGTCAGCGCCGCGCGAGCTGACCTGATCTCCCGTCCTGCTCGCCTGGCGACGCCGGACCGCACGACCTGACGAAGGCCGGCACCCCCCGAGCGGGGGTGACCGGCCTTCGTCGTGCCTGAGCCTCGCCCGGGCCCTCGAGGCGCCCGAGCAGTGCGGCGTCACCGCACGATGGAGCCGGCCTCGCGGCCGTGGCGCAGCCTCGCGGCGATCACGACCGAGGTCCCGCCGCCCTCGCGCGGCGACCAGTCGATCGTCCCGCGCAGCTCGTTGACCACGAGCGTCGAGACGATCTGGGTCCCCAACCCGCTGCCCGCACCGCGCCCCTCGGGCAGGCCTGCCCCGTCGTCGGCGACCTCGACCCGCAGCGCGTCACCGGTCCGTTCGACCGTGATCTCGACCGTGCCGGACGGGCGTCCCTCGAAGCCGTGCTCGACGGCGTTGGTGACCAGCTCGGTGAGCACGAGGGCGAGCGCGGTCGCGTCCTCGGCGGGCACCGATCCGAAGGTCCCGGTGATGACCGTCCGCACCTGGGTGCCCGCGGTGGCGACGTCGGCGGCCAGGCGCAGGCTGCGCCCGACCAGGTCGTCGAACGGGACGGCCTCGTCGAGCGTCTGCGAGAGGGTCTCGTGCACGAGGGCGATGGTGGCGACGCGTCGCATGGCCTCGGCGAGCGCCTCGCGCGCCTCGGGCGTGCTCATCCGCCGCGACTGCAGGCGCAGCAGGGCGGCCACGGTCTGCAGGTTGTTCTTCACGCGGTGGTGGATCTCGCGGATCGTCGCGTCCTTGGTGATGAGCTCGCGCTCGCGCCTGCGCAGCTCGGACACGTCGCGGCACAGCAGGACGGCGCCGGTGCGCTCCCCCAGCTCGGTGAGCGGTACCGCGCGCAGCGACAGGGCTACCCCGCGGGCCTCGATGTCGGTGCGCCAGGACGCCCTGCCCATGAGCACGAGCGGCATCGACTCGTCGACCGTGTCGTGCTGGTCGATCAGGTCGGTCGTGACCTCGACGAGGGAGCGCCCGACGAGGTCACCGAGGGCGCCGAGCCGGTGGAAGCAGGACAGCGCGTTCGGGCTCGCGTAGAGGACCTCGCCCTCGGAGTTGAGCCGGACCAGACCGTCGCCCACGCGCGGTGCGCCGCGGCGCGGTCCGGTCGCGGCGTTGGGCGTCGGGAACTCGCCGCGGCTGATCATGCCGAGGAGCTCGTCGGCGGCCTCGACGTAGTTGAGCTCGAGCCTGCTGGGTGTGCGCGCCCCGCCGAGGTTGGTCTGCCGGGCGATCACGGCGATGGCCTTGCCCTGCCGGACGACGGGCACGGCCTCCTCGCGCACGGCGTAGGAGCCGAACCAGCGTGGCTCGCGCGAGCGCTGCGGGCGCAGCTCGTCGAGGCTGCGCTGCAGCTGGGGACGCTGCCCGTCGGGCGGGTGGGAGCCGACGACGTCGTCGTAGTGGACGGTTGCCCCGGTGGACGGCCGGCACTGCGCGATCGCGACGAAGTCACCGCCGGGGACGGGCAACCAGAGCACCAGGTCGGCGAAGGCCAGGTCCGAGACCACCTGCCAGTCCCCGACGAGCAGGTGCAGCCATTCGAGGTCGGCCGCGTCGAGCGAGGCGTGGCGGGCGGCGAGAGTGCTCAGGGTGGACACGTGCTCCAGCGTAGGTGGGAGCGGGCGCCCCGGCCCCGGCCGTCCGGCCCCGTGCGCGCGGCGCCCGGCGCCTGCCGGGTCGAGCGGTTAGTGTCGATCACCACCTCGCCCCGGCATCCCGCACCGTGCGGGACGGGCCAGGGCCCCGTTGCGAAGGGAACCACCGTGCAGGTGCTCGTCACGCTCGACCTCCCGACCGATGCGCGCGCCGCCGCCGTGATGCTCGCCGACCCGGCATACGTGCTCGAGAAGGTGCTGGCCAGCGGCGCCCTGGACCAGCAGGTCGACGTCGCCGGCGACGCGGTCGCCGGGTTCACGGTGACGATCCGTCGCGGCCTGCCCACCGATGCCATCCCGGCGCACCTGCGCAGCTTCGTCGGGAGCCGGATCGACGTGCGCCAGGTCGAGGTCTGGGAGCCTGCCGACGCCCAGGGGTCGCGCACCGGCACCGTCGTGCTGGAGATCGCCGGCGCGCCCGTGCGGCTGACGGGCAGGGTCTCGTTGACGGCCCTGGAGGCCTCGACGAGCAGGCTCGTGTACGAGGGCGAGATCAAGGCGGCGGTGCCGCTGTTCGGGGCGGTCGTGGAGGAGGCCGCGTCGGAGGCGGTGCGCGCGGCGCTGCTGGTCGAGGAGTCCGTCGCGCAGCGCTGGATCGAGACCCACCCGGCCGTCTGAGCGGCTGCGGCGCACGGAGCGTGCACAGGCCGCGCACGGGCGACCCATGGTGGCCCGCGCGACACCGACCAGGGGCGTACGGCCGGGTGGCGGGCGGGTCACGAGGCGGCCGAGCAGCCGTAACGATTGAATAACGTACTGACACGTATCAGTTGTCTGACCTGCGACGACACAGTCATGGGATCGCTACCACGGGCCCGTGGGAGCCCTCTCTCCTTGACACCCGACCAACGCGCGACGACAGTTCATCGAAGCGCGTGGGAACGCTCCCGCCCGAACGGGGCCGTCTCCGCGCGAGGGTCCACCAATGGCCCACGGACGTCTCGGCACGGCTTCGGCCGCGCCTCCGGGGCGTACGTCCAGGGGTACGGCGAGGAAGCCGTCCGACTGACAAGGGAGTCACAGTGCGCAAGACCACACGCAAGATGTGGGCAGCCGCGGCAGGTGTCACGGGTATCGCCCTGGTCGCCACCGCTTGCTCGGGTTCCGACGCAGGGGACGACTCGTCCGCTCCGTCCGACGAGAAGATCACGCTGACGATCTCGACGTTCAACGAGTTCGGCTACGACGACCTGCTCGACGAGTACATGCAGCTCAACCCGAACATCACGATCGAGCACAACAAGTTCGCCACCTCCAACGAGGCCCGCGACCAGTTCTCGACCGCGCTCGCCGCGGGTTCGGGTCTCGCCGACGTCGTCGCGGTCGAGGTCGACTGGATGCCCGAGATCAAGCAGTACGCCGACCAGTTCAACGACCTGACCAGCGACTCGGTCACCGGCCGCTGGAACGACTGGACGACCAAGCAGGCCACCACGGAGGACGGCGTCCTGCTCGCCTACCCCACGGACATCGGCCCCGAGGCCATCGCCTACCGCGCCGACCTGTTCGCGGCCGCGGGCCTGCCCTCCGACCGCGAGTCGGTCAAGGCGCTGTTCGAGGAGAACGGCGGCGACTGGGACCAGTTCTTCAAGGTCGGCCAGGACTTCGTGGCCGCCTCCAACGGGGTTCCGTTCTTCGACGGTGCCGACGCCGTCGGCCAGGGCATGCTCAACCAGCTCGACGCGCCGTTCGAGAACCCGGACACGGGCGAGATCGCTCTCGACCCCCAGGTCCAGGAGATCTACAACACGCTTCTCGAGAACACCAACCTCTCCTCGCACAAGGCTCAGTGGGGCGAGGACTGGGTCAACGCGTTCCAGAACAACGGCTTCGCCGTCATGCTGGCCCCGTCGTGGATGCTCGGCGTGATCGAGGGCAACGCGGCCGGCGTCACCGGCTGGGACATCGCTGACACCTTCCCCGGCGGCGGCGGCAACTGGGGCGGTTCGTTCCTGACGGTCCCGACGCAGTCGGAGCACCCGGAGGAGGCCAAGGCGTTCGCCGACTGGCTGACCGCCCCCGAGCAGCAGCTCAAGGCGTTCGCGACGACCGGCAACTTCCCGAGCCAGGTCGAGGCCCAGGCCTCGACGGAGCTCGCCGGCATGACGAACGAGTTCTTCAACAACGCGCCGACCGGCGAGATCTTCAAGACGCGGTCCGAGGCCATCTCGGTCATCCCGTTCAAGGGTGAGAACTACTTCGCGGTCCGTGACGCGCTGTCGCAGGCCATCAACCGCGTGGACGTCGACCAGACCGACGACGCCGCCACCTCGTGGGCGACGTTCGAAGAGGCCGTCAAGGCCATCGGCTGATCTAGCCACCAAGGGTCGGGTCGCCGGCGCACGCCGCCGGCGGCCCGACCCTGACCCACGTCCCCGCTCCCGCGACGAAAGAACACCTCATGGCCACGCAGTTGGCACCGACACGTGGTGCTGCCCCGAGCCGCCAGCGCCCGCCCCGCAAGATCGGGTTCCGCCAGACGCTCGGACGGTGGGACGTCAAGGTCTCGCCGTACCTCTACATCTCCCCGTTCTTCATCCTGTTCGCGATCGTCGGGCTCTTCCCGCTGCTCTACACCGGCTACGTCTCGGTGCACGAGTGGAGCCTGCTCGGTGGCAAGGGTGACTACGTCGGGTTCGAGAACTTCAGCTTCGTGCTCGGCCAGCCCAACTTCTGGACCGGCCTGCGCAACACCCTGAGCATCTTCCTGCTCTCCAGCGTGCCGCAGGTGATCGCCGCCCTGATCATCGCCGCGATGCTCGACGCCAACCTGCGCGCCAAGACGTTCTGGCGGATGGGTGTCCTGCTCCCCTACGTCGTCGCCCCCGTGGCCGTCGCCCTGGTCTTCTCCAAGATGTTCGCCGACGAGTCCGGCATGATCAACGCGGTCCTCGGCAACCTCGGGATCGACCCCATCGGCTGGCACAAGGACGTGCTGCCCTCGCACATCGCGATCGCCTCGATGGTCAACTTCCGCTGGACCGGCTACAACGCGCTGATCTTCCTCGCCGCGATGCAGGCGATCCCGCGCGACCTGTACGAGGCCGCCACGCTCGACGGCGCCTCGCGCGTGCGTCAGTTCTTCGCCATCACGATCCCGATGCTGCGCCCGACGATGATCTTCGTCATCATCACCTCGACCATCGGTGGTCTGCAGATCTACGACGAGCCGCGCATGTACGACCAGCTCGGCCAGGGCGGCAACAGCCGGCAGTGGATGACCATCACGCTGTACCTGTACGAACTCGGGTGGCGGCAGCGCGACCTGGGACGTGCGGCCGCGGTGGCCTGGCTGCTGTTCCTCCTGATCATCATCTTCGCGATCCTCAACTTCGCGATCACGCGGCGGATCTCCTCCGCCGACGACATGACGCGGACCGCGAAGAAGGCCCGCAAGGCGATCAAGGCCCGCGAGAGGAGCGCCCGATGAGCGCCCCGTCCATCCCGTTCATCGAGCAGACCGCCGGCAAGAGCGCGGCGCGCTCCGCACGTCGTCGCCGCAAGGGCGTCGCCCTCGCCGGTGGTTCCGACCGCCGTCCGGGCTGGGTGACCTACCTGGTCCTCGGCCTCGTGATCGTCGGCTCGGTGTTCCCGCTGTACTTCACGGTCCTCCTGGCGTCCTCGGACGCCCAGACGATCGCGCAGAACCCGATCCCGTCGCCGATCCCCGGCGGCCAGCTCTGGGACAACCTCGTCCGCGTCTACCAGTCGGACATCGACCTGTGGCAGGCCACGCTCAACTCGATCATCGTGGCCGTGGCGACCAGCGCGTCCGTGGTGTTCTTCTCCACCCTGGCCGGCTACTCGTTCGCCAAGCTGCGCTTCAAGGGCCGCGGCCCGCTCCTGGTGTTCGTCATCGCCACGATGGCGGTCCCCACGCAGCTCGGCGTCGTGCCGCTGTTCATCGTCATGAAGGAGCTCGGCCTCGTCGGCAACCTCATGGCCGTGATCCTGCCGGGCATGGTCACCGCGTTCGGCGTGTTCTGGATGACCCAGTACCTCGACAGCGCACTGCCCTACGAGCTCATCGAGGCCGCCCGCGTCGACGGTGCGTCGATGTTCCGGACGTTCTGGTCCATCGCGCTGCCGGCAGCCCGACCCGCGGCCGCGATGCTCGCGCTCTTCACGTTCATCGCGTCCTGGACGAACTTCTTCTGGCCGTCGATCGTGCTGGGCACCCAGACGCCGACCCTGCCGGTGGCTCTGCAGCTGCTGCAGGCCGGCTTCTTCAAGGACATCGCGCTCATCATGGCCGGTGTCGTCATCTCGGTGATCCCGCTCATCCTGGTGTTCCTCGTCGCCGGCCGTCAGCTGGTCGCGGGGATCATGCAGGGCGCCGTCAAGGGCTGATCGCGGCGCCTCTCCGGCGACGGACGGCGACCCGGGAACGCACCCGGGTCGCCGTCCTGCCACACTGACGCTGCACGGCAGCCGCAGGAAGGAAGACCAATGGCGGTCGACAACGCCCCGACGCACCAGGACCACGCCCGACCCGCCGTGCCGACCCTCGAAGAGGTGGCCGAGCGGGCAGGGGTGTCGCGGTCCACCGCGTCGCGCGCGATCAACGGCGGGCTGCGCGTGTCCCCCGAGGCCCTTGCCGCCGTGGAGGCGGCCGTCGCCGAGCTCGGGTACACCCCGAACCGGGCGGCACGCTCGCTCGTGACCAAGCGCACCGACTCGATCGCGCTGGTCGTCCCCGAGCCGGACGAGCGCGTGCTCTCCGACCCCTTCTTCGCCGGCACCCTCAGCGGGCTCTCGGCCTCGATGGCCGACACCGACATCCAGGTCGTGCTCGTCATCACCCGCCCGGGCGAGAGCGAGCGCACCGTCCGCTACCTGCGCAACGGGCACGTCGACGGCGCGATCGTGGTCTCGCACCACCGCAACGACGAGCTCGACCGTGCGCTGCTCGACCTGCGCGTGCCGAACGTCTTCGTCGGCCGCCCGCTGTCGGCCAACGAGTCGGACGTGCAGTTCGTCGACACCGACAACGTCGAGGGTGGGCGCCTGGCGACGCAGCACCTCATCGACCGGGGCTGCCGGCACATCGGCACGATCGCCGGACCCGAGGACATGTCCGCGGGCATCGACCGGCTCGCCGGCTGGCGCAACGCCGTCCTGGCCGCCGGGCAGGCCGACGACGCGGTCGCCTACGGAGACTTCACGATCGCGTCCGGCGCGACCCAGGTGCGCCGGCTGCTCGCCGACCACCCCGACCTCGACGGCATCTTCATCGCCTCCGACCTCATGGCCGCCGGCGCGCTGTCCGTGCTCACCGAGCTCGGCAAGGAGGTCCCGCGCGACATCGCGGTCGTCGGGTACGACAACCTCGGCGTCGCGGCTTCGACCTCGCCGCCGCTGACCACCGTGATCCAGCCGGTCGTCGCGATGGCCCGTGCCGCCGGCGCGCGGCTGCTGGACCAGATGGACGGCTCCCCCCGCCCGTCCGAGCCGCTGATCTTCGCCCCGGAGCTGGTGGTCCGCGAGTCGGCCTGACGTGCCGCCCGCTCGGCCTATCGCCCGAGTGCTGCGCGCCGAACCGGCTCGACGTGACCGAACCGGTGCCGCGTCCGGCTGACGGCCTGCTCGCGCAGGACCGTGAGCAGCTCGCGCTCGGCACCCGCGACGACGGGTGCGTCCAGGACCGTGACCTCGCCCACCTGGGTGGCGGCCGCGGCACGCAGCCCGGGTGCGACGCCGACCACCCGGATGCGGCCGGTGACGGCCCCCTGCTCGACCCGTGCGGCGAAGACGGCGTGGGACTCCGTCCGCACGTCGCTGACCTGGGTCGGGACGCCCACGACAGCGGCGGCGTGCTGGACCCGGGCGACCTCGCGCGCGGGCGCGCCGTCGCCGACACGGATCGTCAGGCCCGGCACGGGCAGGTGACGCAGCGTGTTCTCCTCGGGCAGCAGGCCGCTCGGGTCCTGGTCCGTTCCCCACCGGGCCCACACCCGGCGGTCGTCGGCCTGCGCCCACGCCAGCCACGCGGCGTCGCCGGCGGGCACGTCCGGCCCGTCCGTCCAGGTGCCGAGCTGGGCCACGTAGTGCGGGCCGCCGGCCTTCGCCCCCGGGCCCACCACCGAGGCCTTCCAGCCGCCGAACGGCTGGCGCTGCACGATCGCCCCCGTGATGTGCCGGTTGACGTACGCGTTGCCGACCTCGACGCGCGCCAGCCAGTGGTCGATCTCGGCCTCGTCGAGCGAGTGCAGACCTCCGGTGAGCCCGAAGGCGACCTGGTTCTGCACGGCGATCGCCTCGTCGAGGGTGTCGACGCGCAGCACGCCCAGCACCGGTCCGAAGCACTCGGTCAGGTGGAACCACGACCCGGGGGCCACCGAGTGTCGGACGCCGGGCGACCACAGCCGACCCTCCTCGTCCAGCCGGCGCGGCTCCACGAGCCAGCCCTCCCCCGGTTCGAGCGTCGTCAGGGCACGCAGCAGCCGGCCCTGGGCGGGCTCGATCAGCGGCCCCATGGTCGTCCCCAGGTCGTCGGACCGTCCGACGCGCAACGACGTCACGGCGTCGGCCAGCTGGCGGCGCAGCCGTGCCGACCGGCCCGCCGAGCCGACCAGGATCAGCAACGAGGCCGCCGAGCACTTCTGCCCGGCGTGCCCGAAGGCCGAGCGCACCACGTCCGCGACCGCCAGGTCGACGTCCGCCGAGGGGGTCACGACGATCGCGTTCTTGCCCGACGTCTCCGCCATGACGTCCAGGTCGGGGCGCCACCCGGCGAACAGGCGTGCGGTCTCGATCGACCCCGTGAGCAGCACGCGGGCCACTCCGGGGTGGGTGACCAGGCGCCGACCGACCTCGCCCTCGGGGCTCAGCACGACCTGCAGGACGTCCCCGGGCACGCCCGCCTCGGCGAGGGCCCCCGCCACGGCGGCCATGGCGACCCGGACGCACAGGGGCGTCTGCGGTGCCGGCTTGACCAGCACGGGTGATCCGGCCGCGAGCGCCGCGAGGGTCGAGCCGACAGGGATCGCGACCGGGAAGTTCCACGGCGGCGTGACGACCGTGACCCCGTGCGGCCGGAACAACGCACCGGGCACGGTCCCGTCGGCGAGCTCCTCGGCACGGTCGGCGTAGTAGCGGGCGAAGTCGACCGCCTCGCTGACCTCGGGGTCGGCCTCGGCGACGGTCTTCGCGCCCTCGTGCACCATCGTCGCCACGAGGTCGCCCCGGGCCTGCTCGAGCGCGGTCGCCGCGCGGCGCAGGGCGTCGGCGCGGACCGCCGGGGCGGTGGCCGCCCAGGCCGGTGCGACGGCGGCCGCCCGGGCGACGGCCTCGTCCACGTCGTCCGCGGTCCGGACGACCACCGCACCGGCCGGGGCGAGAGGTTCGCGCACGAGCAGGTCGCGGGCCCAGGCACGGGACGCGGCGAGTGCAGGGTCGGTGTCGGCCGCGCTCGTGAACGGCCCACGCCCCTCGGGGGCAGGGACGCGGCCCGTGCGGCGGGGGCTGGTCGAGACGGTCGTGCTGCCGATGACGGCCGCCCGGAACGCCGCCTCCTGCCCGGCCATCGCGGTCGGCTTCCCGGACGCCCCGGGGGCGTCGGCGAACAGCGCGTGCAGGAAGTTCTGCGCGGCCGAGTTCTCCTCGAGCCGGCGCACCAGGTAGGAGATGGCGACGTCGAAGTCGTCGCGCGCGACCACGGGCGTGTAGAGCAGCAGGTCGCCGACGACCTCACGGACCGCCCGGGCCTGCGCGGGGGCCATCCCCTGCAGCATCTCGACGTCCAGCGCATCACTCACGCCACGGTGCTGCGCGAGCAGGTGCGCGTAGGCGACGTGGAACAGGTTGTGGCTCGCGACCCCGACCCGCACCGCATCCGTGCGGGTCGGGTCCAGGGCCGTCTCGACGAGCCGCACGTAGTTCGCGTCGACATCGGCCTTGGACGTGTACGGGGCCTGCGGCCAGCCGTGCAGCTCGGCCTCGACCTGCTCCATCGCGAGGTTCGCGCCCTTGACCAGCCGGACCTTCACGGGAGCCCCGCCCGCCTGGCGACGACGGCGGGCGAGCGCGGTCAGCTCGTCCAGCGCGTCGGCGGCGTCGGGCAGGTAGGCCTGCAGCACGATGCCCGCCGGGTTCGTCAGCAGCTCGGGGTCGAGCACGAGGCGCTCGAAGACGCGCATCGTCAGGGTCAGGTCGCGGTACTCCTCCATGTCGAGGTTGAGGAACGTGCCGTGCGCGGCCGCGCTCAGGTACAGCGGGCGCAGGCGGGCGACCACCCGGTCGACGCTCCCGGCGGTGTCCCACGTGGACAGCTGGCTGGCCACGGCCGACACCTTGACCGACACGTAGTCCACGTCGGGGCGCTCGACGAGCCGCTGCACGCGTCCGAGCCGGGCGACCGCCTCGGCCTCGCCGAGCACGGCCTCGCCGAGCAGGTTGAGGTTGAGCCGGAACCCGGCCGCGCGCATGCCCGCCAGGTGCGGGCCGAGACCGCGCCCGGCGTCCGCCACCAGGTGCCCGACGAGCTGACGCAGCCGGATCCGTGCGGCCGGCACCACGACGCCCGGGAGCACAGGGGCGACCCTCACGCCGAGGGCGAGGAGCGTGCGGTCGACCGGGCCGAGGAACGCCCGTGCGGCAGCGGCGTGCGCGCCGAGCCCGGCGAGGTCGGCGGCGGCGACGTGCACGTCCTCGGGGCGTGCGACGCGGTCGACGAACCGCACCGCGAACTCCAGCCCTGCGGGGTCGGAGACCAGCGCGGCGAGCCGGCCCGTGGTCCGCCGCTCCTTCGGCGTCTCGTCGGCCGCGGTGGCGTCCAGCCAGCGGCGGGCCAGACGCACGGCGTCGTCGGTCAGGGTCGTGGGTGCCGAGGTCGGCGCGAAGAGGTCGCTGCTCACCCGTCGATCTTCTGCCCTGGGGCCGGGCGCGTCTTGTGCTGGTCCCTCGCCCGCAGGAGCGGATCGGTACCAGGTCCCTGTACGAGCTGGCGCCGAAGCACCACCGACACATGGGACGGCTAGCCTCCGCCGTGTCATGACCGCGCGACCCACTCCCCCGCACCCGGGCACCCCTGCGTCCGACGACGGCGCACGTCGGTCGCTGGGCAAGGCCGCCGTGCCGACCGAAGCGACCGAGGCCACCGGGCCGATCGAGCCGACGTGGCCGGAGGCGGGCGCCCTGCTGCGCGCCCTGAGTCCCGCCCTCCTCGGGCTGGTCGACGACCTGACCGCCACGATGTTCTGCGCGAAGGACACGACCGGCCGGTACGTCGCCGTGAACGAGGCGTTCGTGCGCCGGACGTCGGAGCGCTCGCGCCGGGACGTGCTGGGCCGACGGGCGCAGGACCTCTTCGTGCCGCAGCTCGCCCACCGGTACGACGAGCAGGACGCGGCCGTGCTCGCCACGGGCCGCCCGTTGCACCGTCAGCTCGAGCTGATCCTGCGACCGGGCGGACTGCCCGGCTGGTACCTCACCTCGAAGGTGGCCGTCCAGGACGGTGCAGGCCGGACCGTCGGGCTGGTGAGCATGTCGGAGGACCTGGGGACGCACGACCCGGCCGACCCGGCGGTGCAGTCGCTGGCCCGGGTGCTCGCACTCGTGCAGGAACGGCTCGCCGACCCGCCGACGTCGGCCGAGCTCGCGGCCGCGGCGGACTGCTCCTCCTCGGCCCTCGACCGACGCGTGCGGCGGGTGTTCGGGCTCTCCCCGCAGCAGCTGGTGCTGCGCGCCCGCATCGACCACGCCACGGTCCTGCTCGCCGGGGACACGTCCGTCGCGGACGTCGCCGTGGCGTGCGGCTTCTACGACCAGGCCGCCCTGACCAGGACGTTCGGACGCCTGACCGGGCAGACGCCCGCGCAGTTCCGCCGGTGGACGCGCGGGGGCGCTCGTCCTTGACACCCCCGGGGGCGGTCGGGAGGCTGGGTCGCACCGGGTGAACGCCGGACCGTCGGCGCCGGTGCCGCGCGTCCCGCAGCCGTGGGGCGCCCTGTCGACCAGCAGGGGGAACCGCATGTCCGTCATACCCGCACGCCCGCACGCCCGCCCGCTCCGGCGCAGCCTGGCCGTCCTCGCAGCGACGACCCTCGCCGTCGGCCTGGGCAGCGGCATCGGCTCGCCGGCCCTCGCCGACGACGACGGCCCCGTCGCCGGGACGAGCCTGCCGGTCGTCGACCTGCCCGCACCCGAGGGCGGTGCGGCCACCCCGATGGCGACGATCGAGAGCGCCGAGGAGTTCTGCGGCTGGCTGTCCGGCATCTACGACTCCAAGCCGTCCAGCTACACGGTCCGCACGATCAACTGCCGGTCCACCGACGTGTTCGTCAAGGGCGTGTACCGCGCCGGCGGGTTCGGGCCGTGCGTGCTTGTGCCCGCACGGCACTCGCGGCACCTCGGCGGGTCGCTGCTCAAGCCCATCGAGAAGTCGCAGATCTGCTGACCTGAGCGCGGCGGTGGCCGCGCGCGTCCTGCCAGCCGGACGCGCGCGGCTCGCCGATCGGCCCACCGGGGCCCTGGCCTGCGGCCGTGCCAGAGTGGGGCCGACGGGCCGGGGTCCGCGGGACGACGACGAGGTCGCTCCCACCGGGCCGTCACGCCAGGAGGCACAGCGTGACCGCACAGGCCGCACCGTCTGCACCATCAGCACCCTCTGCACAGCACGGCGCACCCTCCCCCCTGCTCACCGCACGGGCCCAGCTCGCCGAGGCCGTCGAGATCCTCGGGTACGACGACGGGCTGCACCAGATGCTCGCCACGCCGCGTCGGGAGATGCACGTGGCCGTGCCGTTGCGTCGTGACGACGGCCGGACCGTGCTGTTCCACGGGTACCGCGTGCAGCACAACATCTCGCGCGGCCCCGGCAAGGGCGGTCTGCGCTACGCGCCGAACGTCGACATCGACGAGGTCCGCGCACTCGCAATGTGGATGACCTGGAAGTGCGCGGTCGTCGACGTCCCCTACGGCGGCGCGAAGGGCGGCGTGACGATCGACCCGCGCGTGCACTCGGCCGGCGAGCTCGAACGGGTCACCCGCCGGTACACGAGCGAGATCGCGCCGATCATCGGCCCGGAGCGGGACATCATGGCGCCCGACATCGGCACGAACGAGCAGACCATGGCCTGGGTCATGGACACGTTCTCGGTGAACCGCGGCTACACGATCCCCGCGGTGACGACCGGCAAGCCGTTGACCATCGGCGGCTCGCTCGGACGCCCGACGGCCACCTCGCGCGGTGTCGTGCACACGGCACGCGCCGCGCTCGCCGACGCGGGGGTGGGCCTCGAGGAGGTGTCCGCGGCGGTGCAGGGCTTCGGCAAGGTCGGCGCGCACGCCGCGCGGTTCCTGCACGAGGCGGGGACCCGGGTCGTCGCGGTCAGCGACGAGTACGGCGGCCTCGTGCACCCCGACGGCCTGGACGTGCCGGCGCTGATGCGCCACGTGGCGGCGACCGGGTCGATCCGGGACTTCGAGGGCGGGACGCCGATCGACAACGAGGCGCTGCTCGGGCTCGACGTCGACATGCTGGTGCCCGCTGCCGTGGAGGGCGTGCTCGATGCCCGGACCGCGGGGGCCGTCAAGGCGCGCTGGGTCGTCGAGGGCGCCAACGGCCCGACGACCTCCGACGGCGACCGGGTCCTCGCGGACCGGGGTGTCGTGGTCGTCCCGGACATCCTGGCCAACGCCGGGGGTGTCGTCGTCTCCTACTTCGAGTGGGTGCAGGCGAACCAGGCGTACTGGTGGACCGAGCAGGAGATCGAGGAGCGCCTCGAGCACCGCATGCTCAGCTCCTACGCGTCCGTCGCCGGGATGGCCCGCAGCGAGGGGATCACGCTGCGCGACGCCGCCCTGGTGATCGGCGTGCGGCGTGTCGCCGAGGCCCACCAGGTGCGCGGCCTCTACCCCTGACGGCCCGCCACGTGCACGAGCGGCACGGTGAACGGCTCGGCCGAGCCGTCCAGCGCGACCGGGATGTGCGTGTCGGACACCCACAGGAGCCCGTCGGGTCCGTCGATCCGCGCGCGCAGCGCGAGCCGCGCGTGCGGGTCGAGCTCGGAGCGGTCGACCACGACCTCGAACGGCACGGGGACCTCGTGCTGGGTGTGGATCACGCTGCGCCCGAGCGTGCGGGCGGGTGCGTCGGCGCGTGAGGTGTCCTCCACGGTCACGGTGACGACCGAGCGTGGCGGCAGCGCGATCCGTTGCCGGTAGGTGACCGCACCGGTGACCACGAGCGGACCGTCGGCGGGCAGGTGCGTGGGCTCGCCGAGGTGGTGCTCCGGCCCGGCCGCCGCCCGGTCGTCCGTGCTCGTCCCGACCGCCTGCGCGTCGGCCCTGCTCGTCCCGACCGCCTGCGTGTCGTCGGCGTGCGGGTCTCGCACGAGCCGCGCGGCACGTCCGTCGTCGGCGACGAGCTCGACGTCGTCGACGCCCTCGCGGACGGTCAGCGGCACGGCGAGCAGCCGCTGCACCGCCTCCTCGCACGCGGTCGCCTCCGGCGGTCCGGCCATCAGCGTCGACACCATCGGACCGATCACGAGCCGGCCGGGGCCGCCCTGGCCGTCGGACGGAGCGTCGGGCGACGCGTCGAGCGGCTCGTCGAACGTCCAGGTGCCGCGCACGCGGTTGACGCCCGAGCAGCCGTACACCTGCCCGTCCCCGTCGAACGTGAGCCACGGGCGGCCGTGCACGGCCGTGACCGGGTCCAGGTCGTCGATCCTGACGAACCGCCACGTCCCTGTCAGCGCCATGCCTCGATGATCGCGCGGTGCGGCCCGACCCGCACCGCGCGACGCCCGGCAGGGCAGGCAGGCGGGACACGCAGGCGGGGCAAGCCGGCGTGGCAAGCCGACGGGAGTACGCGGTGGCAGCGCGGTGTTGCCCTCGACGTGACCTCCGAGAACACCGTGCCCCTGTCCGTGCTCGACACGTCGCCCGTCTCGGCGGGCCAGACCTCCGCCGACGCCCTCGCCGCGACGACCCGCCTCGCCCGGAGCGCGGACGAGGCCGGGTACGCACGCTTCTGGGTCGCCGAGCACCACGCGATGCCCGCGGTCGCCTCGACGTCGCCAGGCGTCCTGCTCGCCCACCTGGCGTCCGCGACCGCCCGGATCCGGGTCGGCTCGGGCGGGGTCATGCTGCCGAACCACCCGACGCTGGTCGTCGCCGAGCAGTTCGCGATGCTCGAAGCGCTGCACCCGGGCCGCATCGACCTCGGCGTCGGCCGCGCCCCCGGCGCCGACCCGACGACCGCCGCGGCGCTGCGCCGCACCGTCGAGGGCCTGGGCGCCGAGGACTTCCCGGCCGAGGTCGTCGACCTGCTCGCGCTGCTCGGGGTCGACCTGCCGGGCCGGGCGGCCTCGCTGCACGCGCGACGGCTGTCGGCGACACCCGTCGCCTCCTCGTCGCCCGAGGTGTGGCTGCTGGGGTCGAGCACGTTCAGCGCCCAGCTCGCCGGCACGCTCGGCCTGCCGTTCAGCTACGCGCACCACTTCGGCACCGGTGGCACCGTGCCGGCCGCCGAGACCTACCGGCGCTCGTTCCGCCCGTCACCGGTTCTCGACGCCCCTCGTCTCATGGTGTCGGCCTCCGTGCTCGTGGCCGACACCGACGCCGAGGCGCACTTCCTGGCCGGCCCGAGCCGCGTCATGGCGCTGAGCCTGCGCACCGGCCGGCCCCTCGGACCGGTGGTCTCCCCGGAGGACGCCGCCCGCGAGCTGGCTGCGCTCGACCCGGAGGCCTCCGCGGACTTCTTCGCCCGGGTGCCCGGGACGCAGGTGGCCACGACCGCGGACCGGGCCGTCGACGAGCTCGCCGCTCTGGTGGCGCGCACCGGCGCCGACGAGCTCATGATCACCGGCACGGCGTTCGACGCGTCCACGCGGGTGCGCACGCTGGAGCAGGTCGCGGCGCGCTGGCCGGCGGCGGTCGCGGCCTGAGGGTCCGCTCAGCCGCGCGGGCGGGCGTCCGCCCAGTCCGCCAGCTCGACCCGCGGGCCCGTGTAGAACGGGATCTCCTCGCGCACGTGCAGCCGCGCCTCGGTGGCCCGCAGGTCGCGCATGAGGTCGACGATCCGGTGCAGCTCGGCCGCCTCGAACGCCAGGATCCACTCGTAGTCGCTCAGCGCGAACGACGCGACGGTGTTCGCCCGCACGTCGGCGTAGTCGCGCGCGGCCTGCCCGTGCTCGACCAGCATCCGACGGCGGTCGTCGTCGGGCAGCACGTACCAGTCGTACGAGCGGACGAACGGGTACACGCACATGTAGTCCCCTGCGGGCTCCCCGGCGAGGAACGCGGGCACGTGGCTGCGGTTGAACTCGGCGGGCCGGTGCAGGCCGACGACCGACCACACGGGGAACAGCTGGCGGCCCAGCTCGCTGGCACGCAGGCGCAGGTACGCGCCCTGGACCTCCTCGATGGTGGCCGCGTGCCACCACACCATGAGGTCGGCGTCGGCACGCAGGCCGGCCACGTCGTACCAGCCGCGGACGACGAGGCCCTCGGCGGCGACGGCGTCGAGCGCGGAGCGGACGATCGCGGCGCGCTCCTCGTCGTCGGCGGGCAGCTCGCCGTCGAAGGAGAACACCGACCACATCGTGTAGCGGACGGTGGCGTTCAACGCGTCGGTGTCGAGGTGGGCGTGGTCGGTCACGAGATCCTCCGGACGTGCGGCGGCGCCGGTCGGCGCCGGAACAGGGGTGGGGTCAGGACAGCGGGTCGGTGCTGCACGCCGCCGGGACGCCCGAGGCGACGCCGGCGCGCTGCCGGCAGCAGCCCGGGGCGCACACGTCGCGGAACGGTCCGAGGTCGCCGACGGCGACCCCGGGCGTCGGCTCGGCGCCGGCCTCGCGCTCCCGGGCGCGGCCTGCGCGCTCGAGCACCAGGTCCACGAGCCCCCGCACGAAGACCTCACGCGTGCCCACGGTGGCGGCCCGCACCGCGGCGAGCCCGAGGTCCGCGGCCGTCTCGAGAGCCTCGGTGTCGAGGTCGAACGCGACCTCCATGTGGTCCGAGACGAAGCCGATCGGGGCGATGACCACGGCGGTCGTGCCGGCGTCGGCGAGAGCCGTGAGGTGGTCGTTCACGTCGGGCGCGAGCCAGGGCTGGCTCGGCGGGCCGGAGCGCGAGCAGTACGCGAGATCCCACTCGATCGTCCGGCCGAGGATCGTGCCTGCGGCCTGCGCGACGGCCCGCGCGACGTCCAGGTGCTGCTCGCGATAGGTGGCTCCGGAGACGGCCGAGGCCTCCTCCATGGTGGTCGGGATCGAGTGCGTCACGAAGACGAGCCGCGCCGCTGCCGCACCGGCACCGCCGTCGGCGTCGGCCTCGGCCTCGGCCTCGGCCTCGGCCTCGAGCGTCCGGTACGCCTCGACGACCGCATCGACGTTGCCCTGCACGAAGCCCGGGTGGTTGAAGTACGCGCGGATCTTGTCGACCTGCAGCGGGTGCTCACCCGGCTCGAGGCCGATTTCGGCGCCCAGCGTGTCGAGGGCGCCGTACAGGTCCTCGCGGTACTGCCGGCAGCCGGAGTAGGAGGAGTAGGCGCTGGTGACGATCGCGACGACCCGACGGGCACCGTCGGCGTGCGCCGCGGCGAGCGCGTCGCGCGTGTAGGGCTGCCAGTTCCGGTTGCCCCACAGCACCGGCAGGTCCAGGCCGCGGCTGCCGAGCTCGGCGACCAGGGCACGCTGCAGCGCGAGGTTCTGGGCGTTGATCGGGCTGCGGCCACCGAAGTGGTGGTAATGCTCGGCGACCTCGGCGAGCCGCTCGTCCGGGATGCCCTTGCCCGCGGTCACGTTGCGCAGGAACGGCAGCACGTCGTCGGGCCCGTCCGGGCCGCCGAAGGAGTACAGGAGCACGGCGTCGTACGGGGCCGCCGAGGCGGGGCTCGGGGACGTGCGCGTGCCGGGTGCGGTGTCGGTTGCCACCGGTCGATCATCGCACCGGAGCCCGGGCCGACGACGACCCGCGGCGGGGCGGGCGCGTGAGATTGTCACGACACGCGGTCAGCAACCGCGGCGCGCCGTCCTGCGTGCGGGTTCGGCGTGTGGAGTGCGGGGGCCGGCCCGGGTCGGCGACCGGGCCGGCCCCCGCCGTCAGGAGGAGACGGAAGGAACGCAGGCGACGAGGTCGTCGGCGATCTCGCCCGCCCAGGCGGCGACGGCACCCATGTCGCGGTGGTCGCCCTCGCGGGCACGCCCACCGGCGATCACGGCCCGCTCGGCGAAGCTCAGCACGGCGCGGTCCAGCCGCCCGCGGAAGTGGCGGTGGCCTCGGGCGCCGACCCGCTCGCGCAGCGCGGCGATCTCGTGCGGGGAGTTCGCGGAGTTCGCGGGCTGGGTGGCCAGACCCGACGAGAACAGCCAGACCGGCCGCGAGACGAGCTCGTCGACGCAGCGGTCCGCCAGCTCACGCGCGGCGGGCATCCAGTGCGCGAGGTACACGGCCGAGCCGAGCACCACCGCGTCGTAGCCGGCGACCGTCGTGACGTCCTCCGGTGACCTGACGTCGACGACGTGCCCCCGTCCGCGCAGCAGCTCGGCGACGACCTCGCCGATCTCCCACGTCCCTCCGTGCCGCGACGCGACAGCGACCAGGACATCCATGTGCGCACCCCCATTCGTGGACGAGACCGATGTGTCCCATCCTGCGGGGCAGGGCTGCCTGCGTCGTGGGCCGGAGGTCCCTGCGGCCGTGTGACGGGCGCCGCGCCCGCGCCGCCGCCGGGGCCGCGCCACGCAAGGTGGCGAGGTCGTTCGCGCCGTGCCGAACGGCGCTTCGCGTGGCTCAGTCGGGGTCCGGCAGCCCTGCCTGCGCGAGGCGCAGCTTGTCGCTCAGCGCGCGCAGCGTCGCGAGCTCCTGGGCGTCC
Source organism: Cellulomonas soli (assembly GCF_013409305.1). Taxonomy (GTDB): domain Bacteria; phylum Actinomycetota; class Actinomycetes; order Actinomycetales; family Cellulomonadaceae; genus Cellulomonas; species Cellulomonas soli. The sequence goes on from NZ_JACBZJ010000001.1 coordinate 394,795, forward strand.
AGGGCGCCCCCGACCAGGGCGCGGATCGTGCGCACGTGGCGGCGGCCGATCTCGCGCTGCACCCGCTCGCCGTCGGCCGTCAGCGTCACCGCGACCCCCCGGGCGTCGCCCTCGACGGGTCCGCGGCGCACGAGGCCGTCGCGCTCGAGGCGTTCGACCAGACGCGAGAGGCTCGGCTGGGTCAGCAGGCTGCTCTCGGCGAGCTCGCGCAGCCGGGCGGTGCGCCCGGGGCAGCCCGCGAGGGTGAACAGCACGTCGTACTCGCGGATCGACAGGTCGCCCCACACGTCCGTGCGCTGGAACCGTCGCATGAGTGCGACCTGCGCCCGGAACAGGGACTCCCAGGCCTCGGCCGCCTCCCGCGTGGTGGGCTCCTCGCCCATCGCCATCCCTGCCCTTCGCCGTCTTCATGCGTTTGCATCGAACCTACCCCGGGACAACCGCACGACCGGCTCGACGATTCCTCGGGGAGCCCGTCGCGACCCCAGCACGGCCGCCCGGGACGCCGGACCTCCCGACCTCCTGACCCAGGTCGCCCCGCCCGACTAGCCTGGGCCGATGAGCACGGACACCGCCGCGAGCGGTACCACCTACCTGCTGGTCGACGGCGAGAACATCGATGCGACGTTGGGGTCGTCGATCCTCGGCGGACGCCCGACCCCGGAGCAGCGACCCCGGTGGGAACGCGTGCTCACGTTCGCCGAGCAGCGGTGGGGTCAGCCGGTCAAGGGCCTGTTCTTCCTCAACGCCTCCAACGGCAACCTGCCGATGTCCTTCGTGCAGGCGCTGACCGCGATCGGGTTCCAGCCGATCCCGCTGTCGGGCGAGTCGTACGAGAAGGTCGTCGACATCGGCATCAAGCGCACGCTCGCCGCGATCGCAGGGCGTGAGGGCGACGTGCTGCTGGCCAGCCACGACGGGGACTTCGCCCCCGAGGTGGAGGTCCTGGTCGACGCCGGCGACCGTCGCGTGGGGCTGCTCGCGTTCCGCGAGTTCACCAGCACGGCGCTGGCCGGGATGACGTCGCGCGGGCTGGAGGTCTTCGACCTCGAGGGCGACGTCGCTGCCTTCAACGTCCAGCTGCCCCGCCTGCGGATCATCCCCCTCGAGGAGTTCGACCCGCTGCGCTACCTCTGACGGTCGGCGGCGCCGACACCCGGTCGGCGCCGCCCCCGGCATGTACAACGTGTGACCCAGGTCACGAGATCGTCACGATCTCTCATGGCCACGCTCCCACGGTCGATCCCCGCACGAATGCGCTGATAGACATGCCCACGGACGGCTCGGGCGGTCCGGAGCGGCCTTCGTCAACGGCGACGGAAGCCGTTCCGGACCGACCGAGCCGCTGTCGTCTCCGGCTACCGCGCGAAGGCCTGCGTGAGCGTCTCGTCGACCAGGTCGCGCAGCTGGCCGGCGTGCGGTCCGTCGAGGATCGCGACGCCGTGCGCCGAGCCCTCGAGCTGCACGAAGCCGGCGGGGTCGTCCGTGCGGGCGATCTCGCGCGTCTCGTCCGCCGGCACGTCCGTGTCGTCGGCCGAGGCCACCACCAGGAGCGGCCCGTCGTAGGCAGTGGCAGCGGAGGCCGCGTCCATGCCGTCGAACGTCGCCGGTGCGCTCACCGCCACCAGGCCGACCGCGCCCAGGTCGGCGGCGAGCGCAGCCGCGTAGGTGCCGCCCTTGGACGCGCCGACGAACGCGGTGCGCTGCGCACCCTGCGACTGCAGCACCGCGAGCGCCGAACGGAAGGACACCTCGCCGTCGTCCGCCCAGGCGAACGTCGCGACCAGATATCCCTCGTCGACGAGCCGGCCGAGCTCGTCGGCCCACTGGCACTCGTCACCCTGGTTCTGCGGGGCGAGGAGCACCGCCTGCGGTCCGGAGCCGGCGAACGCCACCACGGTCGGGTCGTCGGTCGATCCGGCGAGCACGGCCGTCGTGCCGTCCGGCAGGCAGTCGGCGACGTCGGTGGGTGTCCAGGTGGGCGCCGTCGCGGGCCCCAGGCGCTGGCCGGTCGAGCTGCCGACCGGGCGACTGGGGACGGGCTCCGACCCCGACGCGCACCCGACGAGCGCGAGCGTGCAGGCGAGCACCGTGCCGAGGGCGCGCAGCGGTCCGGTCAGGAGCGCCCGGGACGGGCCGGCGGGGACGGAAGGGGTGGTCACCCGTCGTTCCTAGGGCGTGGACGGTGCCTCGCGCAAGCGGCCGGCGGCTTCCTCGTAGCGGTCGAGGACGATCGCGGCAAGCCTCGGGTCGGGTGCGAGCGGTGCGGCGACGACGTCGGCCCCGGCCTCGCGGACCCGGTCGAGGAAGAACCCCGGGGCGAGCAGGTACGAGGCCACGACGACGCGGCCGCCCGGTGCGAGGTCGAGGCGGGCCTGTGCCACGGCGACGGGGACGCGTGGGTGCGCACCGGCCCCGTAGCCGATCGCCACCGGGCGCCCGAGCCGGGCGGCCAGCCCCGCGGCGACGGCGGCGACCGCGTCCGCGGCGGCGGCCACGCTCGACCCGGCGGCGGCGAGCACGACCGTGTCGGCGTCGCGCAGCCCTGCCTCGACGAGCCGGTCGTGGAGGATCGCGACGAGCCGCTCGTCCGGTCCAAGCGGGTCGGCCGCGGTCGCCGCGTCCGGGGCCACCGCCTCGGCGATGTCGACGCGCACGTGGTAGCCCACGGACAGCAGGAGCGGCACGACCACGACCCCGGCGACGTCGTCCAGCAGCGCACCCGCGACGACGTCCGGCACCTCGGGCTGCTGCACGTCGACGAACGCCTCGCGCACGTCCAGGTCGGGGCGGACCGCTCGCACGTCCCGCAGGATCGAGGCGATGGCAGCGCGCCCGGCGTGGTCGTCCGTGCCGTGCGAGCAGCCGACCAGCACGGGCCGGGGCGTCGGCCCCGGTGCCGGGCTCATGCCTCCTGCTCCAGCTCGAGGCGGTAGCCGCGCTTGACGACCGTCCGGATCAGCCCTCGATGCCCGGCGGCGTCGCGCAGCCGGGCGATGGCCACCTCGGCCGCGTGCGTGTCCGTGGAGTCGCCGGGCAGCGCGGCCAGCACCTGCTCGCGCGGGACGACCGCACCCCGGGCCGCCGCGAGCACCCGCAGCACCTCCAGGCCGCTCGGGGTCAGGGGCAGGACCCGTCCGTCGAGCACGGCCGCCCCACGGTGCACCTGCAGCGGTCCGGCCACCGTCGCCAGCGCCTGCAGACCGCCGTAGTGCGCCACGATCGCCCGCACGAGCGAGCCGAGGCGACCCCGGTCGGGGACGAGCGGGTCGATCCCCCGCTCGACCAGCGGGCGGGCGGTCACCGGGCCGACCGCCGCCATGACCAGGTTCCCGCGGGCGCACAGCCGCACGATCGTCTCGGTCACCCCGGCCGCGTCGGCGGCCGCGAGCCAGGCCGTCGAACCGGGGGCCGAGGTGAAGACCACCGCATCGACCTCGCCCGCGGCCACGGAGCGCACGGACGCGTCGACCACGGCCGGGTCCGGCGGGGGTCCCCAGCGGTACACGACGAGGCTGCGCACGCGCGCGCCCGCCGCACGGAACGCCTCGTCGAGGCCGTCGGACCCGGCGCCGTGGTGCTGCACGGCGATGTCGCGCCCGGCCACGCCCTCGTCGAGCAGGACCTCGGCGATCTCGGCGCTCGTCTCGGACTCGGCGACCCAGTCGGCCGTCAGGCCCGCGGCCTGGATCGCACCGCGCGCCTTCGGGCCACGGGCGACGATCCGGGTGCCGCGCAGCATGTCGACGAGGTCCTCGGCCAGGCCGACCGCGTCAGCCGCCTCGATCCAGCCGCGGAAGCCGATGCCGGTGGTCACCACGACCGTGTCGGGCGGGTCCGCGAGGAGCACCCGCGTGCCTTCGAGCAGGGCCGCGTCGTCCGTGTGCGGGATCATCCCGAGGGCCGGCGCGTGCCGGATGGTGGCACCGCGACGCGTGAGGGCCGCGCTGAGCTCGCCGGCACGCCGATCGGCGGTCACGAGCACGACGCAGCCCGCCAGCGTCTGGTCGATCGGCTCGGTCACGGCGCCATTGTGACGTGCGCGGGCGCCTCGAGCAGTCCAGCCGCGGCGACCGCACCGAGCACCACCACCGCGGGCGAGCGCACCTGCGCCGCGGCCGCGACGTCCACGACCTCGCCGAGGACGGCACGGGTGACCCGCTGCGCCCCGGTCGTGCCGCTCTCCACGATCGCCACGGGCGTGCTCGCGGCGACGCCGCTGGCGAGCGCCTCGGTGACGAGCCGGGGAAGGACCGCCACGCCCATGAGGACGACGACCGTGCACGAGGCGTCGCGCAGCCCGACCAGCGCGGCGGACGACCAGCCGTCGTGCCCGTTCATCACGTGCACCGCCCCGACCGTCCCGCGATGGGTCAGCGGGATCCCGGCGGCGGCGGGCACCGCGAGCGCGCTGCTGACACCCGGCACGACGTCGACCGCGACGCCCGCCTCCCGGCACGCCAGGACCTCCTCGCCGCCCCGACCGTAGACGAACGGGTCGCCGCCCTTGAGCCGCACGACGAACCGCCCGCGCTGGGCCTGCTCGACGAGGATCCGGTTGATCTCGTGCTGCGGCACCGGGTGGTGACCGGGGGTCTTGCCGACGTCGATCACCTCGACGTCGGAGGGCAGCTCGTCGAGCACGGCCACCGGTCCGAGCCGGTCGGTCACGACCACGTCGGCCTCGGCGAGCGCGCGGCGCCCGGCGAGGGTGAGCAGCCCGGGGTCCCCCGGACCGCCGCCCACGAGCACGACCCGGCCCTCGCCTGCGGGACGCGGCCGGTGCCGTCGCAGGTCCACCAGCCCGTCGCGCAGGTGGGCCGAGAGCGCGTCGCGGACCGTGATGGTCCGGCGCGGGTCGGGGTCTCCGGTCGAGACGACACCGACGAGGACGTCGCCGTGCCGCGTCGTCGCCGGGGTGCGCGCACTGCCGCGGGCCCCGGCGCCCGCGTCGACGCAGAACACCCGCCGGTCCCCCGCCCAGGCGACCACGGCGGCGTCGGTGTCCCGGTCGCCCGTGGCGGTGTGCACGAGCCACACCTCGTCCAGGTCGCCCTCGCGGACCTCGCGCGCGTGCCAGGTGACGAGCCCCCAGCGGTGCAGGTCGGCGAGCACCTCGCACAGCTGCGGGGCGACGACGACCACCTGCGCGGCGTCGGCCAGCAGGCCTTGCACACGCCGGGCCGCCACCGGACCTCCGCCGACGACCAGGACCCGGCGACCGGTGAGGTCGAGACCCAGGAGCGTGGTCACGGCGCGCCGCCGGTGCCGAGCAGGTCCGTGCCGACCAGGACGGTGCCGTCGACCACCCGGACCGGCCACGTCCGCAGGTCGGGGTCCAGGCCCGGGACGGGGTCCTTGCCCGCGCGGTCCAGGCACCGACCGGTGACCAGGTCGAACACCTGCTTGTACATCGGCGAGGCGATCGTCGGTACGTCCGAACCGTCGACGAGGCGTGAGCCGACGATCCCGCGCGAGAGCACGTGCGCGTCGCAGAACGGGTCGTGCTGCTGCACGGCGAGCACGCGGTCGTCGAGCAGCCGGACCAGCGCGACCTGCGTGCCGTCGAGCAGCGCCGCGGCACCGCGCTCGGGGGCGAGGTCGATGAGCCGGCAGACCGCCGTCCAGCCCGGTCCTGCGATGTCGGCGGAGCCCTCCACCGGGACGGTGTCCAGCACGGTCATCAGCGCACCTCCAACGTCGATCCGGCGACCAGCACGGGCTCGCCGCGCAGTGCCGCGGCCCGCTCCTCGGCGGTGGCGGGCCTGGCCTGCCCCCGCTCGGGCACGTACGCCAACGACGGGTCGGGCTCCGTCGGGGCGTTGACGAACGCGGCGAACCGGCGCAGCTTCTCCGGGTCGTCGAGCGTGGCGCGCCACTCGTCCTCGTACTCCTCAACGTGCAGCGCCATCTGCGCGTCCAGGTCCGCGGCGATGCCCAGCGAATCGTCCATGACCACCGCCCGCACCCCCTCGAGACCGCCCTCGACCTCCTCGATCCACGGGGCCGTGCGCTGCAGCCGGTCGGCCGTGCGCACGTAGTAGAGCAGGAACCGGTCGATGGTCCGCACGAGCGTCTCGGTGTCGAGGTCCTCGGCCAGCAGCTTCGCGTGCCGCGGTGTGAACCCGCCGTTGCCGCCGACGTAGACGTTCCAGCCCTTGTCGGTGGCGATCACGCCGACGTCCTTGCCGCGGGCCTCGGCGCACTCGCGCGCGCACCCGGAGACGCCCAGCTTGATCTTGTGCGGCGAACGCAGGCCGCGGTACCGCAGCTCGAGCATGACCGCGAGCGCCACCGAGTCCTGCACGCCGAACCGGCACCAGGTGGACCCGACGCACGACTTCACGGTGCGCAACGACTTGCCGTACGCGTGCCCGGACTCGAAGCCTGCGTCGACGAGCTTGCCCCAGATGACGGGCAGCTGGTCGATCCGGGCGCCGAACAGGTCGATCCGCTGACCGCCGGTGATCTTGGTGTACAGCCCGAACTCCTGCGCGACCTGCCCGATCGCGATGAGCCCCTCGGGGGTGACCTCGCCGCCGGGGATGCGTGGCACGACGGAGTACGAGCCGTCCTTCTGCAGGTTCGCCATGACGTGGTCGTTGGTGTCCTGCAGCGTGGCCCGCTCGCCCTCGAGCACGTGCGCAGGGGCGGTCGTGGCCAGGATCGAGGCGACGGCCGGCTTGCAGATGTCGCAGCCGCGGCCCGCCGCGCGGGTGCCGAACCGCGCGACGACCTCGCTGAACGAGCGCACCCCGGCGACGCGCACGGCGTCGTAGAGCTGGGCGCGCGAGAGCGCGAAGTGCTCGCACAGCGCGGTGCTGACGGTGACGCCCAGCTTCTCCAGCTCGGTCGTGACGAGCTTCTTGACCAGCGGCAGGCACGACCCGCAGCTGGTGCCCGCCTTGGTGCACGCCTTGACGGCACCCAGGTCGGTGCAGCCGCCCTCGGTCACCGCGTGCCGGATCGCACCGGCGGAGACGTTGTTGCACGAGCACACGCCGGCGTCGTCGGGCAGCTCCAGGTCGGGGGCGCCCGCGCCGCCCTCGGGCAGCAGGTACGCGCCGGGGTCGCCGGGCAGCTCGCGGCCGAGCATGGGGCGCAGGCTCGCGTACGCCGAGGCGTCCCCGACGAGGACCCCGCCGAGCAGGGTGCGGGCGTCGTCGGACAGGACGAGCTTCTTGTAGACGCCGCCGACCGGGTCGGCCCAGACGATCTCGAGCGCGCCGGGCGTGGTGGCGAACGCGTCGCCGAAGCTGGCCACGTCGACGCCGGCCAGCTTGAGCTTGGTCGCGGTGTCCGCGCCCGGGAACCGTGCGGCACCGCCGAGCAGCCGGTCGGCGGTCACCTCGGCCATCGCGTAGCCGGGGGCCACCAGGCCGAGGCACGCACCCTGGATGCAGGCGACCTCACCGACGGCCGAGACCGCCGGGTCGTCGGTGAGGCACGTGTCGTCGACGACCACGCCGCCGCGGGCACCGATCGGCAGCCCGGCCGCGCGGGCCAGCTCGTCCCGCGGTCGCACACCGGCAGCCACGACCACCACGTCGGCGTCGACGCGTCCGCCGTCCGCCAGGTCGAGCCGGCCGACGCCGCCGCGACGGTGCGCGCGCAGGCGGGTCGTCTCGGCGTGCAGCCGGACGCCGATGCCCAGGCCGTTGATGAGCCGCCGCAACGCCTCGCCGCCACCGAGGTCGACCTGCGCCGACATCAGGTGCGTGCCGAACTGCAGCACGGTGGGCTGCGCGCCCAGGGCCTTGAGGGCACCGGCCGCCTCCAGGCCGAGCAGGCCGCCGCCGAGCACCGCACCGCGCACCGGGCCCGCCGTCCGGGAGGCGAGGTCCTCGACGTAGCCGCGGATCGCGGCGACGTCGTCGAGCGTGCGGTAGACGAACACGCCCGGCAGGTCGGCACCCTCGATCGGCGGGACCCACGCGGAGGACCCGGTCGCCAGCACCAGGTGGTCGTAGCGTTCGGTCCGCCCGCTCGCGGTCGTCACGGTGCGCGCCGTGCGGTCGATCCCCGTCACGGCGTCGCCGCGTACGAGCGTGACGAGCGGGTCGTGCCACAGCTGCGGGTCGCCGAGCGTGAGGTCCTCGGCCGACCGGCCCGAGAACCAGCTGGTGAGCGCGACCCGGTCGTACGGGCGCCTCGGCTCCTCGGCGAGCACGGTGATGCGCCAGGAGCCGGCGGTGTCGCGGTCGCGCAGGGCCTCGACGAGTCTCTGGGCGACCATGCCGCCGCCGACCACGACGAGGTGGCGGGCGCTGCTGGGTGCCTCGGGTGTTCCGGTCATGTCAGCTCCGTCGTCGGGGGCGGTGGCGTGTTATCGACGGTAGGAGGCGTGTGTTTCGCCCGGCGGGTCGGCCCGTTTCGGTCCGGCAACGGTGCGCGCACAGCGTCCACGCCCGCGCCGTGAGGCGGCACGGCCGTGCCGGACGAGGATCGCGGCCCCGAATCGGCGCACCGGCCCTCACTCGAACGGGTGAATCGCAGCGGCGGGGACCGCCGGACCGGCCTGTCAGGCCGACATGAAAGCCGTGACGGGACAGTCTGTCGGGTATGACCGCCGTGATCGCGCTGCTGCGTGCCGTGAACGTCGCCGGCCGCACCGTGCCCGCGGCACGCCTGCGCCAGATCGCCGAACGACTCGGCCACCGCGACGTCGTCACGCACGTCAACAGCGGCAACCTCGTGCTCGTGCCCGCGCCCGGTTCCGGCGGCCCGGACGACGTGGCCGCAGGGCTGGCCGCAGCGCTCGAGGCCGACCTCGGCTTCGTCGTGCCGACGATCGCCCGCTCGCGCGCCCAGTGGGACGCGATCGTCGCCGCCAACCCCTTCCCCGACCAGGCCGAGGCCGACCCCTCGCACACCGTCCTCATCTGCTGGGACGGGGTGCCCGACGCCGCGCGCGTCGTCGCGCTCGACCCGAGCGCGTACGGCAACGAGCTCGTCGTCTGGCACGACCGCGAGGCCTACGCCTGGTACCCCGACGGCATCGGCCGGTCCAAGCTCACGCTCGACGTGCTGCAGCGAGCCTCCGGGCTGCTCGGCACCGGTCGCAACTGGCGGACCGTCACAGCCCTGCAGGCGCTCGCGGCCGAGCGCGACGGCTGACGCGTCCCCCCGCACCCACCCGCGGCTACGGTGGGCGCATGACCACGCTGTTCACCCGGATCATCGACGGCGAGCTCCCCGGACGGTTCGTCTGGGCCGACGACGTCGCCGTCGCGTTCACCACGATCGCCCCCATCACCGACGGCCACACGCTCGTCGTCCCGCGGGCCGAGATCCCCGAGCTCACGCAGGCACCCGACGACGTGCTCGCGCACCTGACCCGGCTCGCCCGCACCATCGGTCAGGCCCAGCAGGCCGCGTGGTCCGCGCCGCGCGTCGCGCTGCTCGTCGCCGGGTTCGAGGTGCCGCACCTGCACCTGCACGTGCTGCCCGCGTGGGACGAGGCCTCGCTGAGCTTCGCGAACGCCCGGACCGATGTGCCCGCCGCCGACCTCGATGCGGCCGCCGAGACCGTGCGAGCCGCGCTCGTGGCCGCCGGTCACGGCGCTCACGTCCCGGCGACGCTCGGTTCGCCGACCCTCTGACCGGGCGCGTCGAACGCTCCGGCCGCCGGTCCGCAGGTCGCCGCGACCTCGGCGGTCGCACCGCCGGCAGGCTGCTCCGGGTCCGCCCGTCGCAACCAGTCGACGATGCCGCACACCGCGTCCTTGCAGCCGCCGCAGCCGGTCGTCGCGCGCGTGGCCGCGGCGACCTCGTCCACGCCGTGCGCCCCGCCGCGCCAGGCCTGCACGAGCTGGCCCTTCGTCACACCGTTGCACCGGCACACCACGGCCCGGTCAGGCATGAGGGTCGGCGACGACGCCTGGACGGCCGCACCCGCGACCGGACGCAGCAGCAGCTGGGCCGGGTCGGCGGGGGCCGGCGTGCCGCGCGTGTAGGCCGCGACCAGGTCCGCGGCCACCGCACCCGCCCCGACGCACGTCGCGGCGACCACCCGGCCGTCGGCCACCACGACCTCGACGTGCCGGCCGCCGTCGGGGTCGCTGAGCCGCACGCGACGGCCCGGGAGTGCCGGGTCGGACGAGCCCATCGTCACCAGGTCGAGTCCGGCCGCCTTGACGCGGACCACGTCGGTGCCAGCAGCAGGCAGGGCCGATCCGTCGCTCGCACCCGCGACGCCCGCCTCACCTGCGGCCCCCGCAGCGATCCGCCGTGCGAGCCGACGGGCCTGGTCCCAGCCCTGCGCGACCAGGCCCGACCCGCCCTCGGGCGGCTGCGCGCAGTCGCCGATCGCGCACACCCGCGGATCGGCCGTCGCCAGGTCGTGGCCGACGACGACCCCGCGTCCCACCTCGAGCCCGGCCCGCCTGGCGAGAGCGACCTCGGGCACCGTGCCCGCGCTCAGCACGAGCAGGTCGGCGGGCAGCACCTCGCCGCCCTCGAGCCGCACGCCGACGACCCGCCCGTCGCGCACCACGGCCTCCTCGGTCCGTGCCCGGGTGCGCACCTCGACGCCCAGACCGGCGAGCGAGCCACGCACGACCTCGCCGGCCTGGGCATCGAGCTGGCGGTCCATGACGTGCCGCCCGCCGTGCACGATCGTGACCGCCAGGCCGCGTCGGGCCAGGCCGCACGCGACCTCCAGGCCGAGCACTCCCCCGCCGACGACGACCGCCCGACGGGCGTTGACGGTCGCCGCGACGACCTCGCGCGCGTCGTCGAGCGTCCGCAGCGCGTGCGCGCCCGCGGGCAGCCCCTCCTCGAACCCGACGAGGTCGGGCACCCGTGCCCGGGCGCCCGTGGCCAGCACCACGACGTCGTACGGGTGGCGGGCACCGGCGTCGTCGACGACGACCCTCTCCTGCCGGTCGACCGCGACCGCCCCGACCCCCGCCAGCACCTGCGTGCGGGCGTGCCGGGCGGTGCGCGGCAGCGTGATCGCCGCGACGTCGACCTTGCCCGCGACGACCTCGGACAGCAGCACCCGGTTGTACGGCTCGTACTCCTCTGTCCCGAGCACGACGACGTCGAACCGGTCGGGCCCGCCGTAGGCGTGCAGGTCCTCGACGAAGCGGGCACCGACCATGCCGTGCCCGATGACGACCACCCGCACGGGTGCGTGCACGTTCATCGTGCCTCCAGGAGCTCGCCGGCCTCGGCCGGACCGACCGGGACCGGCCGGTCCCAGCGGGTGACGTCGACCGCGCACACCTTGAACTCCGGCATGCCGGAGACGGGGTCGGTCGCATCGGTCGTCAGACGGTTCGCACTGCCCGGGCCTGCCCAGTGGAACGGCAGGAAGACGGTGTCCGGCCGGACCACGTCGGTGACCCGTGCGGGCGCGAACCCCTGGCCCCGGCCCGTGGTCAGCCGCACCGTGTCCCCGTCGCCCACACCGAGCAGGTCGGCGAGCAGCGGATGGATCTCGACGTACGGACCCGGGCTGGTCCGCACCAGGTCGGGCACCCGCCGGGTCTGCGCACCGGACTGGTAGTGCGCGAGCACCCGACCGGTGACCAGCCACACCGGTGCGTCCGGCCGCAGGTCGTCGCTCGGGCCGCGGTGGTCGACCGGCACGAGCTGGGCCAGGCCGTCGGGGTGGCCGAAGCGGTCGAGGAACAGCCGGGGCGTGCCGGGGTGCGCAGCGCCGTCGGGCACGGCCGGGCACGGCCAGAACAGGTCCGGCTCGGCGTCGAGCCGGGCGTGGCTCAGCCCCGAGTAGTCGGCCCGCCCGCCCGCCGAGGCACGCGCCAGCTCGTCGAAGACGACCGCGGGATCGGTCGGGAACGGCACGCTCGAGCCCAGCCGGGCCGCCAGGTCGGCGAGCACGTCGAGCTCGCTGCGCACGCCCGGCGGCGGGGCCAGCAGGCGCCTGCGGCGGATCACGCGCCCCTCGAGCGAGGTCATCGTGCCCTCCTCCTCGGCCCACTGGGTCACCGGCAGCACGACGTCGGCGAGCAGCGCGGTCTCCGAGGGCAGGAAGTCGCACACCACGAGCAGGTCGAGCGCGGCGAGCCGGTCCCGGACCCGGTCCGCGTCCGGTGCGCTGACCAGCAGGTTCGACCCGTGCACGAGCAGCGCGCGCGGCCCGTCGGCCGTGCCGAGCCGGTGCAGCAGCTCGACGGCCGGCACCCCGGAGCGCGGCAACGACGCGGGGTCCACACCCCACACGCCGGCGACGTGCGCGCGGGCGGCCTCGTCCTCGATCGACCGGTAGCCGGGCAGCTGGTCGGACTTCTGCCCGTGCTCACGACCGCCCTGGCCGTTGCCCTGCCCGGTGATCGCGCCGTAGCCCGAGCCGACGCGCCCCGGGAGCCCGAGCAGCAGCGACAGCGTGATCGCCGCGGTGACGGTGTCGGTGCCCTGCGTGCTCTGCTCGACGCCCCGGCCCGTGAGCACGTAGGCGCCGGCACCGCCGTGCACGGGTGAGGCCGCCGCGAGCAGGTGGGCCACCTGCCGAAGCGTGGCCACCGGGACGCCCGTGACCTGCTCGGTGCGCTCGGGCCACCACGAGGCGAGCGAGCGGCGCACGTCGTCGAGCCCGCTCGTGCGCCGGGCGAGGTAGTCGGCGTCGGCCAACCCGTCGGCCAGCACCAGGTGCGCCAGGCCGAGCAGCAGCGCGAGGTCGGTGCCCGGCACGGGCTGCACGTGCACCCCGCCGCCCTCGTGCGTGAGGTCGGCCGTCGCGGACCGTCGCGGGTCCACCACGACGAGCCCGCCGGCCGCGCGCACCCCCGCGAGGTGCTGCACGGCCGGCGGCATCGTCTCGGCCAGGTTGGAGCCCAGCAGCAGCACGGCCCCCGCCCCGCCGAGGTCGGCCAGCGGGAACGGCAGCCCGCGGTCGACGCCGAGCGACCGGTTCGCGGCCGCGGCCGCGCTCGACATGCAGAACCGGCCGTTGTAGTCGATGAACGGCGTGCGCAGCACGGTGCGGGCGAACTTGCCCAGCGCGTACGCCTTCTCGTTGGTCAGGCCGCCGCCGCCGAACACCGCGACCGACCCGGCGCCGTGAGCCGCCTGCAGCGCGGCCAGCCGGTCCGCCACCAGCGCGAGCGCCTCGTCCCACGTGGCGGGCACGAGCGTGCCGTGCGCGTCCCGGACCAGCGGCGTGGTGAGCCGGTCCGGGGCGCGCAGCAGCGTGGGGCTCGTCCAGCCCTTCTGGCACATCCCGCCCCGGTTGGTCGGGAACTGCCGGCCGGTGACGGTGACCCCCGTCGGGCCCTCCTCGCTCGCGGTGAGCGTCTGGGCGCACTGCAGCGCGCAGTACGGGCAGTGCGTGTCGGCCGTCCGGGCGCTCGCTGCGGTGGGCGGCACGGCTCAGATCACCGTGGTCCCGAAGGCCGAGCCGCGCCGCTGGTACACGGCCCACGTCGTGGTCGCCATCACCACGTACAGGCCGACGATCACCCACAGCGCGGCCTGGATGTTCCCCGTCAGGGACGTGGACACCGCGAACCCGCGCGGGATGAGGAACCCGCCGAACGCCCCGACCGCACCGGCGATGCCCAGGCAGCCCGCCGCCGCCTTGCCCCGTGCGGCCAGGTCCGTGGCGTCGACCGCGCCGAACCGGAAGACCGCGGGGATCATCCGGTAGACCGAGCCGTTCCCGGCGCCCGTCGCCACGAACAGGACCAGGAACGAGGCCAGGAACGGTCCGAACGCGTGCGCCCGCAGCGCGAAGATCGCACCCACCGTGCCGGTGGCCATGACCGCGAACGCCACGATCGTCACCCGCGTGCCGCCCCACCGGTCGGCGAGCATCCCGCCGAGCGGCCGTGCGACCGAGCCGACGAGTGCGCCCAGGAACGCGATCGACATCGTCACCTCGGGGAACTGCCCCTTGAGCAGCGTCGGGAACGCCCCGGAGAACCCGATGAACGAGCCGAACGTGCCGATGTAGACGAACGAGATGATCCAGGTGTGCCGGCGACGCGCGGCCGCGCCGTAGGCCCGCGGGTCGGCCTTCGCGTTCGACAGGTTGTCCATCGCACGCCACGCGAGCACCGCGGCGAGGATCGCCAGCGGCACGAACATCAGCCCGGCCCGCTCGAGCTGCAGCCCGGCACCCGCGACGATCACGATCGGCACCGTGAACTGCACCGCGGCCGTGCCCAGGTTGCCGCCCGCCGCGTTGAGGCCCAGCGCGCGACCCTTCTCCCGCTCGGGGTAGAAGAACGAGATGTTCGCCATCGACGAGGCGAAGTTGCCGCCGCCGACGCCCGCGAGCGCCGCGACGCACAGCAGCGTGCCGAACGAGGTCGTCGGGTCCTGCACCGCCCAGGCGAGGGCGAGCGTGGGCAGCAGGAGCAGCAGCGCGGAGACCACCGTCCAGTTGCGCCCGCCGAACAGCGGGACCGCGAACGTGTACGGGATGCGCAGCGTGGCGCCCACCAGGCTCGGCACGGCGATCAGCCAGAACATCTGGTCGACCGTCAGGTCGAAGCCCGCGGCGGGCAGCTGCGGCACGACGATGCTCCACAGGGCCCACACGGCGAAGCCGAGGAACTCGGCGAAGACCGACAGGCCGAGGTTGCGGCGCGCGATCGCCCGCCCCGTCGACGCCCACTGCGCGTCGTCCTCGGGGTTCCAGCCGTCGATCCAGCGACCGGGGCGGAACGTGAGCGCCGCACCGGTCGCGGGGACGAGCGGGACGCCGGTGGTGGGGGTGGGGGCCGTGGTGGCAGGGGTCGGATCGGGCAGGACGGTGGGCGCCTGGTCGGCGGCCGGGGTCACGAGCGGTGTCGCCATGGAAGACCTCCGGGAGGACTGTGGGGGTGCCTCGAACAGTCCCCGACGCTAGGAACCGGATGTTTCCGCCGCCGGTGCGCATCCGTTGCGCCCGCGGAACTTCCTGCGCACGCGACGTGACCCGCCGGTGTGAGGTCGACGGCCGCCCGGCACCCTCCGCCGCCGCGTCCGTGCACGTGGCCCCTGGTCGGAGGTAGCGTCCGAGCATGGCGAAGCGGTCGAAGAGCCCGAAGATCTCCGACGACGTGTACGAGGCCGAGCTGTTCCGGCTGCAGTCCGAGCTGGTGCGCCTGCAGCAGTGGACGCGCGCCACCGGCGCCCGGGTGGTCGTGATCTTCGAGGGGCGTGACGCGGCCGGCAAGGGCGGCACGATCAAGCGGATCACCGAGTACCTCTCGCCGCGCATCGTGCGCATCGCCGCGCTGCCGACGCCGACCGAGCGCGAGAAGTCCCAGTGGTACTTCCAGCGGTACATCGCGCACCTGCCCGCGGCCGGCGAGATCGTCCTGTTCGACCGCTCCTGGTACAACCGGGCCGGCGTCGAGAAGGTCATGGGGTACTGCACCCCGGCCGAGCACGCCCGGTTCCTGCGCCAGACGCCGATCTTCGAGCAGATGCTCCTCGACGACGGGATCCTGCTGCGCAAGTACTGGTTCTCGGTGTCCGACGACGAGCAGCTGCGCCGGTTCCGCTCGCGCCTGCACGACCCCGTCCGGCAGTGGAAGCTGAGCCCGATCGACCTGGAGTCGATCAACCGGTGGGAGGACTACTCGCGGGCCAAGGACGAGATGATGGTGCACACCGACGTGCCCACCAGCCCGTGGTTCGTGGTCGAGTCCGACATCAAGAAGAACGCACGGCTCAACATGATCGCGCACCTGCTCTCGACGATCCCGTACACGGCCGTGCCGCACGAGAAGGTGAAGCTCCCGGACCGGCCCGCCGGGTCGAGCGGGTACGAGCGGCCACCGCGCGAGCTGTCCACCTACGTGCCCAACCACGTCGCCACCCTCCTGGGTGACCCCGAGAAGGACGTGTGACGGCGGCGCCCTCACCGGGACCCGCGCTGCGGGTGCGCGTCCCGTCCATCACACCCTCGGTGCGCGCGTTCCTGGCCACCGAGGCCGGCAGCGCGATGGTGCTGCTCGCCGCGACGGTCGTCGCGCTGGTCTGGGCCAACTCCCCGTGGTCGGACGCGTACACCGCCCTGTGGGAGACCTCCGCCGGGTTCCACGTCGGCACGTTCGGCCTCGAGCTCGACCTGCAGCACTGGGTCAACGACGCCGCCATGGCCGTCTTCTTCGCGGTCGTCGGCCTGGAGATCAGCCGCGAGGCCACCAGCGGCGAGCTGCGGGACCGGCGCACGGTGGCCGTACCCGCGCTCGGAGCGCTCGGCGGCCTGCTCGTGCCCGTGCTCATCTACCTGGCGATCACCGCCGGCCAGGGCGACATCGCGCACGGCTGGGGCGTGGTCATGTCGACCGACACCGCGTTCCTCGTCGGCATCCTCGCCCTGTTCGGGCCCGCGTGCCCGGACCGCCTGCGGCTGTTCCTGCTCACGCTCGCGATCGTCGACGACATCGGCGCGATCACCGCGATGGCCGTCTTCTACACCGACTCCGTCGCCGTCGGCCCGCTCGTGCTCGCCGGGGTGGTCGTCGTCGCGATGCTGGTGATGCGCTGGCTGCGCGTGTGGCAGCTGACCCCGTACGTGCTGGCCGGCGCCGTCCTGTGGTTCGCGGTCCAGTCCTCCGGGGTGCACGCCACGCTGGCCGGCGTGCTCGTCGGACTGCTCGTCCCGGCGACCGTGCCGCAGCGCGAGCACGCCGAGGCGGTCCCCCGGTACGCCGACCACCTCGTCGAGGACACCACGGCCGAGCGCGAGCACGTGACCGAGCTGGCCGCGCGCGCCGCCGTGCCGACGGCCGACCGCCTGCAACGGGCCCTGCACCCGTGGAGCGCGTTCGTCGTGGTCCCCCTCTTCGGGCTCGCCAACGCCGGGATCGCGCTCGACGCGGCCACGCTCGGCGACGCGTTCCGGTCCCGCCTGACCCTCGCGGTGGCCGTCGCCCTGGTGGTCGGCAACGCGGTGGGCATCACGGGCGCGGCCACGCTCGCGATCCGCTTCCGGCTCGGCGCGCTGCCCGGACGCGTCCGGTACGGGCACCTGCTCGGCGGCGCGGTGCTCGCGGGCATCGGGTTCACGATCTCGCTGTTCATCGCCGGGCTCGCCTTCGACGACCCGACGCACCTCGCGCAGGCCAAGATCGGCATCCTGACGGGCTCGCTCGTCGCGGCGATCATCGGCTCGGTGCTGCTGCGCTGGCTCGGCGAGCGGCTGCCGCTGTGCTCCCCCGGCCTCGACGGACCGCCATCCGGCCTGCCGCCCCTGCCGTGGCGGGCCCCGGCCTGAGGAACGGGGGTGTCGGCGGGCACAGGCACAATGCCGTGTGCCCTACCTGCTCGTGCTCGACGACCCCGCACGCCCGGGTGACGTCCTGCTGCAGGAGGCCGACGGCACCGGCCGACCCGGCGCGCGGCACGCAGTCCCCGCCGAGGACGTCCCGGCCGCGGTCGCCCGGCACGAGCAGGACGGTCCCCGCTGGGTGTGGGACGACACCGCCCGGCGGTACCCGCCGCTGCTCGCCGCCGGGGTCCGCGTCGACCGCTGCCACGACCTGCGGCTGTGCCACGCGATCCTGCGACGCAGCACCCTGACCGCCGGCTCGGCGCTCGCCCGGGCCGAGCCAGGGCCGTGGGACCAGCCACGCACCGAGCAGCCCGTGGCCGTCGAGGGCTCCCTGTTCGACACGCTGTTCGACGACCTGCCGGACACCGGCGCCGGCACGGCACCGGACCCCGTCGCCGAGCTGCGCGCCCAGCTCGACGCCGTCGCCGGATCGGACGCGCCCGGGCGCCTACGCCTGCTGCTCGCCGCGGAGTCGACCGGCGGGCTCATCGCCGCCGAGATGCAGCACGTCGGGATGCCCTGGAGCACGCAGGCGCACGACGCGCTGCTCACCACCCTGCTCGGGCCCCGGCCCGTCGGCGGCGGCAGACCCGCGCGGCTCGAGGAGCTGGCGTCCCAGGTCCGCGAGGCGCTCGGCCAGCCGACCTTGCACCTCGACTCCCAGCCCGACCTGCTGCGCGGCCTGCGTGCCGCCGGGCTCGACGTCACCTCCACGCGCACCTGGGAGCTGCAGGGGCAGGACCACCCGGTCACGGCCCCGCTGCTCGCCTACAAGAAGCTGTCCCGGCTGCTGAGCGCCAACGGCTGGGCGTGGATGGACACCTGGGTGCACGAGGGCCGGTTCCACCCCGACTACGTGGTCGGCGGCGTCGTCACCGGACGGTGGGCCACCAGCGGGGGCGGGGCGCTCCAGCTGCCCGCCGCCGTGCGCGGGGCCGTCCGCGCCGACCCGGGGTGGCGGCTGGTCGTCGCGGACGCCGCCCAGCTCGAGCCCCGCGTGCTCGCGGCAATGTCCGGCGACGACCAGATGGCCGCCGCCGCACGGCACACCGACCTCTACGAGGGGGTCGTCGACGCCGGGATCGTCGCGACCCGCAAGGAGGCCAAGTACGCCATGCTCGGCGCGATCTACGGCGCCACCACGGGAGCGTCCGCCGTGCTCATGCCGCGGCTGACCACGGCCTACCCGCGAGCCGTCGCCCTCGTCGAGCACGCGGCCCGCGCGGGCGAACGCGGGGAGCAGGTCAGCACGTGGCTCGGCCGCAGCTCCCCGCCTCCGGGAGAGGCCTGGCAGGCCCGCCGTCGCGCGGCGGCCACGGAGGGAGCCGCGACCGAGGACGCCGCGCTCGCCCGCCGGCAAGGGCGTGACTGGGGGCGCTTCACCCGCAACTTCGTCGTGCAGGGCACCGCAGCGGAATGGGCGCTGTGCTGGATGGCGGCGCTGCGACGTCGACTCCGGGACGTCGCCGGGCAACCCCACCTGGTGTTCTTCCTGCACGACGAGGTCATGGTCCACACGCCCGCCGACGTCGCGGACGAGGTCGCGCAGGCGGTCCGGGACGCGGCCGTCGAGGCCGGTCGGCTGCTCTTCGGCGACACGCCCGTCGAGTTCGCGCTGCAGGTCGCGATCGTCGACTCCTACGACCAGGCCAAGTAGCAGGCCCCCGGACCCGGGCGTCCGAACCGGGCGCCCCAGCCGGGCTCAGACCGCCGGGTCGTGCGCGCCGAAGGTGCTCAGGCGCAGCCGCCGGGCATCGGTCGCGAGCACCTCGTCGGTCACCGCGAGCAGCGAGTCGACCGTGTCCGCACCAGCACGGACGAACCGACCGGACCACGCGTCGAGCTCGCCGTCACCGAACGCCCGCACCAGCTCGGCGACGTCCTCGACCGACGTCCAGGCCGTGCGATCGTCGTGCACGGGCATCCCGGCGGTCATGTCGGTCGCCACGACCCCCGGCGCCAGGTCGAGCGTCCGGATGCCCCGGTCGCGGTACTGGGCGTCGATCGCGGTGGTCAGCCTGGCGAGCGCACCCTTGCTGATGCCGTACCCCGTGTAGGTGCCCATGGCACGGTGACCCGCACCCGAGTTGAGGTCGAGCACGCGCCCGCCACCACGCGCGAGCATGCCGGGCAGCACGGCGTGCGTGACGAGCATCGGTCCGCGCACGTTCGTCTCGACGACCCGCCACATGTCCTCGACGTCGTCGGCGACGAAGTCCGTCTCGGCCCGTTCGATGACCCCGGCGTTGTTGACCAGCAGGCCGATCCCGCCGAGACCCGCGAACGCGGCCTCCACCCGGGCGACCGCAGACCTCACCGCAGCGGCGTCGACCAGGTCGGCCGTCGCGACGACCGCCGTCGCCCCCAGCTCGGCGACCTGCGCGGCCACGGCGTCCAGGTGGGCCCGGGTCCGACCGACGAGCGCCACCGCGTAGCCGGCGCGGGCCAGCCCCAGCGCGATCCCCCGACCGATGCCCCGGCCGGCGCCGGTGACCAGCGCGGTCCGAGGGACGGGCTGCGGGACGGGGATCTGCCCTGGTCCTGGCCCCGGGGCAGAGGACGGGGGCTGCGGTGCGCTCATCCGTCCATCGTGCCGCACGCGTCGCCGACCACGGTCGGCGGGCGGTGCGTCTCGAGCATGACCGGCACGGGGCCTGCGTCCACCGGCAGGGCTTCGGGCACCGCACGACCCGAAGCCGTCGATCCCCGCCCGGCGGGGTCGGCCCCTGCGAGCGCGTCACGAACCGCTGCACGCAACGTCGCCAGGTCGACGGCCCCCTGCAGGTGCCGGTGGCCGACGACCACGGTCGGGGTGGCCCGCACGCCGATGGCCAGCCCTGCGAGGTAGTCCGCCTCGACCGCAGGGGCGTGCCGCTGCGCGCCGTCACCGGCGACCTCGTCCGGGTCGAGCCCGAGGGCGACCGCGTGCGCGCGCAGGTCCGGGTCGGTCAGGCGGGCCTGGTGCGCGAACAGCCGGTCGTGCATCGCCCAGAACCGGCCGTGCACGGCGGCGGCCTCGACGGCCAGGGCGGCGGTCAGCGCGTGCGGGTGCACCTCGAACAGCGGGAAGTGCCGCCAGACCAGGCGGACCTGGCCGTCCGACGACTCCACGAGCTCGCGCAGCACGGGCGCCGCCGCCCGGCAGAACGGGCACTCGAGGTCGCCGAACTCCACGACGGTCACCGGCGCGCCGGGGTCTCCGTACACGTGCCGGTCGGGGACGACGACCTCGGGTGCGCTCATGCGCCCAGCATGCCCGCTCACTCCCAGCCTGTGGAGTCCTGCCCCAGCCGCTGCCACGTCGACCGCATCGCGGTGCGACCCCGCTCGAGCTGCGTGGCCGCGAGCACCGCGAGGAGCCCGGCACCGGCGACCAGGAGCCACACGGCCGCGCCGCCCCAGCCGGGCAGCAGCGCGACGAGCGGCACCCCGACGAGCAGCACGACGGCGACCAGCACCACGAGGACGCCGGTGGCGACCCGCCGGCGCACCCGGGTGAGCGCACCCCACCCGGCGACGAGGACGCCCACGAGGAGCACGGTCGCGGCCTCCAGCACCGACCGCGTGACGGCCTGCACCACGGGCACGACGACGAGGAACGCGACACCCACGAGCTCGAGCGCGACCACGTCGCCCCGTGCGACCGGTTCCGCGCGCCGGCGCAGGTCCGCGCGCCACAGCTCGACGACGACGAGCAGGGCCAGCCCGACCGGGATCGTGTAGGCGGCCGCACCGGCGTCGGACGCGCCCGCGACGATCGACCACCACGCGGCGCAGGCGAGCACGGGGGCGAGCGCCTGCAGCCGCCACAGCCGCAGGGTCACCCCCGCCGTGGCGGTCTGCACGGCGCCGGCGGCGAGCACGGGACCGAGCAGGAGCACGTCATCGGCACCGACCGCGGCGACGAGACCGAACGTCGAGGCGACGGCCCCGGTGACGGCGGTCGCCCGCGACCATGCACGGAGCCCGGGCACCCGGGCGGCGAGCACCGCAGCCGCGGCCGCGAACGCCGCGGCGAGTCCGGCGAGCACCGCGACCGTCGTCACCGGGCTCGCATCCGCCAGGCCGAGCAGGAGCAGCACCGCGACCAGCGCGGCCACCCCGGACAGCTCGCGCAACCCGCCGAGCCGCACCGGGGTGGCACCCAGTGCGGCGGCGACCGCGACGAGCACCGCGGCGAGCACGAGGGCGGTCGTCGACCCTGCGCCCGCTGCTCCCTCTCCGCCGGGCACCGCCGTGAGCGTCAGCAGGCCGACGACCGCGACACCGGACCCGCCCCAGGCGAAGGCCGACGACCGGGCGGGGTGCTCGGGACGCAGGCGGGCGTGTGCCACGAAGCCGAGCGGCACCGCAGCACCGAGCAGGGCGGTCACGTCACGGGCCACCGAGCCGGACAGGTCGAGCCAGACGAGCCCCGCGACCCAGGCGGACCACGCCAGGACGACGCCGACCGCCTGGCGCACCCCGCGTGCGACCCCCGTCGCCCGTGCGGCCAACGTCGTGTGCGTGGCACAGACGGCGAGCAGCGCGAGCGCGAACCACCCCACCCCGGCGACCGCCGCACCCGTGATCACGAGCAGCGCCGCCAGGGCGCCGGACAGCTCGGCGACGACCGGACGCCCGCGCAGGCGCAACGCGACGGCGACCGCCGCAGCACAGCTGCCCGTGCCGACGAGCACGAGCACCGGCTGATCGGCGAGACCCAGCACCAGGGCCGACACGGCCACCGGGGCCGCGGCCAGGAGCACCGGCACGTCCCATCGGGTCCACGTGCCGCGTCCGGAGGTGACGCGGTGCAGCGTCTCGGCCACGAGCAGGAGGCCCGCGGTCGTCGCCACCGCCACCCACGGCCGGTCCTGGAGGTCCGGCGTCCAGAGCCAGAGGACGGCCGACCAGCCCAGGAGGGTCGCCACGCCGCCGAGCGCGCCGAACCGGAGGAGTGCACCCAGAGCGACCAGGACCGCCGCGACCGCCAGCACGAGCACCGGACCGGCGGGTGCCGGGACCGCGACCGCGGCCAGCACCGTGCCCGCGACGAGCTCGGCGGCGCCCACCACGAAGGGCGCGAGCATCGGCGCGCCGGTGCGCAGGACGCCTCGACCGCCCCGAGCAGCTGCTGCGAGCGCGAGCGTCCCACCCACGCCGACGGCGACCGACGCCGCCAGCGTCAGGTCGGGCACCCGGTCGGCGGGAACGGCCGCGCGCACGGCGAGCCCGACGAGCGGAGCCGGCGCCACCAAGGCCGACCAGCGCGCGAGCTGGGTCCGGCGGGCCTGCGGCTGCAGCACGCCGACTGCCAGGACGGAGGCCCAGGCGACGAACGCCGGCCAGACACCGGCGCCCGCGTGCCCGGGTACCGGACCGGACGGGGACGCATCGGTCAGCGCGGCCGTCAGCACGGCGCCGAGGCCTGCGACCGAGGACACCCGCACAGCCACGACCCGCAACCGTGCGCCACCCCACCAACGCACGAGGGCGGCCTCGACGACCGCGGTGACGGCCGGGACGAGCACCCACCACGGGCTGTCGTCCGCGAGCACGTGCGTGGCCCGCAGCGCCAGCGCTGCCGTGACCGGCACGCCCACCGCGACCAGCGCCCACGGCAGCAGCCGTGCGCCCTCGCCCGCCTGCGCGCACCAGTCGCCGACCGGTGACCGGTCGCGGTCGTCCGCGACTGCCGTGACCAGCGCGGCCAGCGTGAGCAGGGCGAGCGCGACGACCAGTGCGGTCAGCGCGGTCTGTGCGGTCTGTGCCGTGTCCTGGGCGTTCGCGGCGGCGCGCAACCCGAGGGACACGACGAGGGCGAGCGCCGTGACGGCATGCCCGACCAGCCCGAGGTGCAGCGCCACCGGCCCGGCGCCGCGCGGGAGCCGGTCCGCGCCGGTCGCCGTCGGCACGGGTGTGGGTGTGGGTGTGGGTGTGGCTGTGAGCGCAGGCGTAGGCGTCGGCGTCGCCCACGGCACCGCGCGGACGGCGACCACGTGCGAGGCCGCCACGAGCGCGAGCCCGGCGGCCCCGGGCAGCCCGACACGCAGCACCCACGGCACCGGGACGAGCGTCGCCGCCGCGAGCCACGCCGTCGTGCCGAGCGCGGTCGCCGCCCAGACGGTCCCCGGGCCGGCCAGCGGGCCGACGACCGCGACGACCGCGAGCGTCGCCAGCACGCCGACCACGAGCCACCGGTCGCCGGCCGTCGAACCCGTCGGCCAGACCGCGAGCGCCCCGGCACCGACGGTCGCCAGACCACCGGTCCACCACCGCCGCCAGTACGAGTCGTCCGCGTCCCGGAGCAACCAGCCCACCAGGACCGGCACGTTCGCCGGCGAGTTCGCAGTCGCTGCCGCCGTCGCTCCCGCCGTCGCCGCCGAAGGCATCCTCGCCGGCACCGTCGCGAGGACCACGAGCACCGTCGCCACCACCAGAGCCACGCCCGGGCCGACGACCGGCTCGAGCGCGAGCACGACCCACAGGGGCGCGACGACCACCGCGCCGTCGAGGAGCCCGTCGATCCCGGCACGGGCCGCAGCACCCGTGCCCCTGCCCGTACCGGTGCCCGTACCAGTGCCCGTGCCCGTGACGGGACCGCGAGCGACGACCGGGCGCGCACGGCGCACGACGACCCAGACGGCCACCGCGGCCGGGGCCACGACGCCCCACCATGCCCCGCCCACCGTCAGCAGCAGTCCGACACCAACCCCGATCGCCGGCACCGCGACCGCCCGCGCAGGCGCGCCCCGTCGCGCGATGAGCTCGGTCAGCGCCATGAAGCCCAGCACGAGCACGAACCCGACGACGGCCGCGGGAAGACCGGGCAGCAGCGCGAGGCCCACGACGCCCCAGGTCATCGGGGTCAGCAGGTCGGCGGCACCGGCAGGCAGGTGGGGGCGCAGCAGCTCGATCTGCAGCACGAGGAGCGAGCCCGCCAGTGCCACGGGCACGGTCGGCCAGCCGCCGGCGATCCAGGTGAGCGCGACGAGCACGCCGACCACGACGGTGCCGGGCCCGGCCACGGCGGCCGCAGGTCCGGCCCACGGGGCGGACGACCAGCGGCGTGCGGCCGCCGTCGTGAGCACCAGGGCGAGCGCCATCGCGGCGGTCTGCGCGGCGCTCGGGACCGCGACGTCCTGACCTGCGGGCCAGGGGCGCCCGACCCCGATCGTGAGCATCGCGGCGGCCAGCCACAGGGTCGGTGCCACCGAGAACCGGATGCCTGAGAGCGGGTGCCTGCGCGACCAGAGCAGACCCGCGCCCGCGCAGAGCACGCACAGGCCGGTGAGCACCACGGCGAGCGCGGGCCCGTGCGGGTCGGGCGGCACGGGGAACCCGTCGAGCACGGACGTGATCAGGAGGATCGGTGCGAGCAGGCCGCCGACGACCTCCAGCGCCCGACCGACGACGACAGCCCCGTGCCCGATGAGCCACCAGGCGGCGACGAACGGGACGGCGGCGCACACCAGCTCGGCGAGCGGCCGCAACCCCGGTCGCACGTCACCGAAGGCGAAGGCGACGAGTCCGAACACCCCGACGAACATCAGCAGGACGCCGAGATACGCCAGGCCGTGCAGAGCGAGCGACGAGCCGACCGTCTCGCGCAGCCGTCGCCACCGCAGGGCGCGCGCTGACGGTGCAGCCGGCACGGCCGCGGGGCGCGGACCCCAGGCCTCCGGCGGCGTCGACGCAGGCGAGACGGGTCGCGAGGCGGGTCGTGCAGCGGGCGCCGACGCCGGCCCCGCCGGGCGGCCCGCCGCAGGACTCGACGACGGCGACACGAACGGTGCTGCCGACGCCGGTGCGGCGACCGGCGCGGGCACCTGGGCAACGCCCGTAGCGGTCACGGGCGCGAGGAGCGTCCCGGTCGCCTCGGCCGTCAGCCGCCCGAGCGCCTCCCGCACCCCCCGCTCCTGGGCGTCGTCGAGCGTGACGCCGGCGCGCAGCTCGGGCAGGAAGACCTCGTCGACGAAGCGCAGCGCCGCCAGGTCGAGGGGCCCCAGGGCCCGCCGGACGGGCCGCGGGTCCGCCCACACGGTCTGCCCGTCCGACAGCCAGCGCGACCACGAGCCGGCCCGCCACATCCGCAGCGGCGCGCGCCCCGTCGGGTCGACGTACCAGTGGTCGTCCGTTCCGTCCGTGCGACCTGCGCTTCCCGTCCCGTCCTCGTGCACCGCGTCCCCCTCCGTGGTGCCGGGAGGCGGACGCGCCGACGGTCACCGTGCTCGGCGCACCCGCAGGTTGCGCGTCAGGGCACGACCGTAGCGATGCGACGCCCCGTGACCGGC
Source organism: Cellulomonas soli (assembly GCF_013409305.1). GTDB lineage: Bacteria > Actinomycetota > Actinomycetes > Actinomycetales > Cellulomonadaceae > Cellulomonas > Cellulomonas soli. The sequence goes on from NZ_JACBZJ010000001.1 coordinate 420,307, forward strand.
TCGTCCACAGCCACCGATCGGGGTGAGATCTCCCGGTCCGCCGGGCGGGCATCGCCCCGGGCTCAGAACAGGACCGACTCGCCCAGGTGCTGCTCCGCCTCGAGGTCGAGCAGGAACCGCTTGCGCGCCACCCCGGCGGCGAACCCCACCAGCGAGCCGTCGGCACCGATGACCCGATGGCAGGGAACCACCACGGCGAGGCGGTTGCGCCCGTTCGCCGCACCGACGGCGCGGGATGAGGTCCGCGGGTCGAGCCCGATCTCCTCGGCCAGCCGGCCGTACGACCACGTCCGGCCGAACGGGATCCGCAGCAGACCTCTCCACACGCGCACCTGGAAGTCCGAGCCGTCGAGGTGGACGGGCAGGTCGAACGCCGTGCGCTCGCCTGCCACGTACTCCTCGAGCTGGCGACGCGCATCCGCGAGGCCGTCGTCGTCGCGCGCCCCGAGGTCGGCGGGCACCGCCGAGGGGCGGGCCCCGGCGAACTGGACCGCGGTCAGGACGCCCCCGCGCGCCACGATCGTGACGTCCCCGACCGGTGTCCCCAGAACCGTGTGGTGCACGCGCGCCGCAGCGTCCGCCACGACCACCCGCACCGTGCCCGCGGCACCCGCGGCACTCGCCGCGTCCACCGCACCCGCCACGTCCCTTGCACCTGCCACGTCCACTGCGCCCGCCACGTCCACCGTGCCGTCGTGCTGCATGCCCACGATCCTCCCCCGTCCCTCCCACACGCCCGAGCCCCCGACCATCGGTGCGAGGCGATGCGGAGCAGGCGTCACCGGAAGACGCCCGGCGGCGCCGAGACGTGAGGTCGGGTCAGGGGCGCATCTCCCGTCGGGTCGAGCGGCGCTCGACGGTCGGGCGGGCGCCGAACACCTGGGTGCTGTCGAGGGAGCCCTCGGGGCGCACGGGAGCACCGTAGGCGGGCGAGGTCGGCGCACCCGCCGGCTCGACGAAGTCGAGCGACCAGCCCGGGGACGCGGCCGGCGCAGCCTGCGGGGCGGCGGGCGGCTGCAGGCGGCCCGCGCCACCCTGGTCGACGTACCCGGGGCCGCCGTGCGGGGAACCGTACCCGGGTGCCGTGCCGTACCCGGCTGAGGTGCCGTACCCGGGCGCAGCCGGTCCGCCCCCGCCGTGGCCGGAGGGGGCCTGCCCGATCGGCCCGCCGAACACCTGGGTCGCACCGGCGTCCGGCGTGGCCGGTGCCGCGACCGGGCCGCCCTGCCCGCGGCCGACCACGATGACCGGCGCCGAGGCCGGCGTCGCGGGTCCGGCGGCCGTCGGGCGGGGGGCCCCGCCCACGGGCGCCGAGCTGGCCGACCGACGGGCCGCCACCGGCTCGCTCACCGCTGCCGGCTGGGCGGCCTCGACCACCACGGGTCGAGCAACGGCGCGGGCCACGGGCGCCGCCGTCCGACCGGCGCGCACGTCGAGCACGGCCGGTCCAGGACCGGCGAAGGCCTGGGCGCGCTCGAGACCCTCGAGCGACCCGGTGAACTGGCGCGCCCGCTGACCGGCGATGTCGAACGCCTGCGTCTCTCCGAACGCCGCTCGCGGGGGCGTCGGCGGGGCCGGCGGGCGCACGGGGGCGGCGCCGACCTGCTCCTGGCGTGTGCGCGGCAGCGCGTCCCGCCCGTGCTGCTGGACCCAGCCGAGCAGCCCTTCGCGGACGGCGCAGCGCAGGTCGTCCAGCGCCGGGGCGTCGCCCGCGCTGAGGAGCGCACGCACCCGCACGCTCCCGCCGACGGCGTCGAGGACCTGCAGCACGCCGACCCGCCCGTCCCACAGCTCGTCCTGGGTCAGCAGGCGCTCGAGCTCGCCGCGCACGGCCTCGACGGGCACCGTCCAGTCCAGGTCCAGGTCGACCGTGCCGAGCGGGCCGTCGTCGGTGCGCGACCAGCTCTCGAGCACCGAGGACGTCACACGCGACGTGGGCAGCACGAGCCGCCGGTCGTCCCACAGCTGCACGACGACGTGCACGAGCGTGATCTGCTCGACCCTTCCCCACTGCCCCTCGACGACCACGACGTCGTCGACGCGCACGGCGTCCCCGAACGCGAGCCGGACGCCTGCGGCGAGGTCGGCGAGCACGTCGCGCGCAGCGACCACGGTGGCGACGCCCAGCAGCCCGGCGAGGCCGAGCACGACCGCACCGGCGGCGGCCGCCCCCGGCAGTGTCACCAGGGCGACCCCGGTCGCCGCGGTGACCAGCAGCGGGACGGTCAGCGCCCGCACGCCCCGCACCTGGGCCTGCGCCCGGTCGACCGTCCGCGGGTCGCCCGGTCCGGAGGCCTCCTCGCGCACGCCCGCGGCACGGGCGACGCTCATCGCGGCCGAGCCGAGCAGCCATGCCGCCGAGGCGATGGCCGCGACGACGAGCACGTGGTCGACGACCGTCACCCAGGTCGCGGGTGCGGCGGCCCGGGTGACCGCGAGGTCCAGGGCGACGGCGACGAGCAGCGCCCGGGTGGCCCGATGAGTCTGCGGCGCGACGTCCGTGGCGAGCGCGCTCGACCGGGTGGCCCGGCGCACGAGCGCCGCCACGACGAGCGAGGCGAGCCAGGCGACGACGACCGCGACGACGAGGGCCACGGCGAGGCGGACAGGGCTCGTGGACCCGCCGGTCTGGTCGGTGGTCACCGCTGCGAAGGCGTCGGTGGGCACCGAGGCGAACGCGTCCGTGGGCACCGAGGCGAGGGCGGTCAGGGAGGGCAGCACGCCGCTCAGGGTAGACACCTCGCGCGTCCGGTTCATCCTGGTCCTGCGACCGATCTGTCCGGATCGCCGGGCCGACCTGCGCGGACGGGTGCCGAAGTCCGGAGCCGGGCGCGCGGGACGCGGACAGGCCGGCGCAGGGTACGAACGAGGAAGCAGACAAGGAAGGTGCCCCACCCCGACCCCCGGGGCGGGGCACCGATCAGGAGCAGTCTCGCCGGCACGGGGCGTGGCGCACTCCCTGACCCTCTCGGGTCCGGCCCGGCTCTCGCCGTGACCCACGACGCGGCGGGCCTGGACGCCCACCGACCGGTCGCGAAGGTGCCCCCTGCGATCGGCTGACCTGATCTTGACCCTCTCTGTGCCGATCCGCATCCGGAACGGCGGATCGGATCTGCCAGATCGTGAGCCCGCGACGGGTTTGGAGAGGGCCGAGAGGTCAGCTCCGGTGTCGGTACCCGTGCCTATCGTGGCGACACCCGGGCCCGTGCCGGACGCGGAAGGCACGCCGGACAGGCACGGCACGCCGGCCTGGCGCGGCAATGCGCACGGGCGCGGCAGGGCGTGGGACGACGCAGGGACGGAGGCACGGTGCGACACGACGTGACGGTCCCCTTCGCCGCCGCACCCGCGCTCGCCTCCCTGGCGGCGCACGCGGTCCCGGGCGTCGAGACGGTCGACCGCTCCGCGGGCACCGTGCGGCGACTCGTGGACCTGGGCGAGGGGCCGGTCGTCGTGCACGTGACGTTGCACGACGGTCTGGTCTCGGCGACGGTCGACGACGAGGGCGCCGTCCACCCGACCCGCGCGCCCGCTCCGCGGACGGCCGCGCTGGACGCCCTGCTGCGCCGGTGGTTCGGCCTCGACGACGACCTGGGTGCCGTCCGGTCCGCGCTCGGGGGCGACGCGCTCATCGGCCCGCTGCTGTCCGTGCGCCCGGACCTGCGGGTCCTCGGGCACCCGGACGGTTTCGAGGCGGCCGTGACGACCGTGCTCGGGCAGCAGGTGTCACTCGCGGCGGCCCGGACGTTCGGCGGTCGGCTCGCGCAGGCGTACGGCACGCCGCACGCCGGCAGCGGGCTCGTGACCTACCCCGACGCGGGCACGATCGCCCGCGTCGACCCCGTCGACCTGCAGGCGGTGCTGCGCGTGCCGCACTCCCGCGCCCGCACGGTGCACGCGTTGGCCACGGCCTGCTCACGCGGTCTGGCGCTGACCCCGGGGAGTGACCACGCCGAGGTGCGCCGTCAGCTGCTGGCGCTGCCCGGCGTCGGCCCGTGGACGGTCGAGTACCTGGCGGTGCGGGTGCTCGCCGACAGGGACGCGTGGCCCTCGGGGGACCTCGTGCTGCGCCGGGCCCTCGGTGGGACGGACGCCGCCGGCACGGAGCGCGCGGCCGAGGCGTGGCGTCCGTGGCGGGCCCACGCCGCGTTCCACCTGTGGACGGCGACCGCGTACCCGGCCTGAGCCGCGTCGCGTCCGGGGTGGCACGAGGCGGAGACCACCGTGTCCCGAGGCACGTCGTTCTCACACACCCGCACGATGCGAACGCATGACGATCCCGTCACGATCGGGGCGACCGGGTCACGATCGGACCACGACCAGCCCTGGCCCCGCGGTGCCGCCCTACCGTCGAGGACATGGTCGCGAACACGGCGGGGGCACCGCGGGACATCAGCACGTCGCACACCAGCACGTCGGAGATCAGCACGTCGGAGATCAGGCGCGGGGCCCACCCCGCGTCCGCGTCGCCCGGCACGGCGCGCAGTCGCGTCCGCCAGCGCTGGGCCGGGATCGTCGCCCTGCTCGTCGTGACCGGGACGCTCGCGGCGTGCAGCGCGAGCGGCGGCGACGCGTCGACGGACTCCGGCGCGGTCCCAGGGGTCGCAGGGGCCGAAGCGGTCGGGGCGGCCGACTCCGCCGGATCGGACGTCGCCGCGGGCGACGAGGCGGCCGTGGCCGCCACGGACCGGCAGGTCGTCCAGACGGGCACGGTCTGGATGACCGCACCGGACCCGGTCGCCGCAGCGGAGGCGGTCGTCGCGCTCGCCGAAGGCCTCGAGGGCCGCGTCGACGACCGGCACTCCGTCGCGGGCGACGACGAGCGGGACGCCTCGGCCTCGCTCGTGGTCCGGGTGCCCGCCGCCGACCTGACGACGATGCTCGAGGGCCTCGCGGACGTCGGTCGGGTCGTCGAGCAGGAGGTGCAGGCGCAGGACGTCACGGCCGACGCGCAGGACCTCGACGCCCGGATCCACGCGCTTGAGCTGTCGGTGGCGCGCATGGAGGACCTGCTGGGCCGAGCGACCTCGAACGCGGACCTCGTCGCCGCCGAGCAGGCCCTCTCCGAGCGGCAGGCGAACCTCGAGTCGTTGCGCTCGCAGCGGGCCCGGCTGGCGGAGGAGGTCGCACTGTCCACGCTGACGATCCAGGTGGACGAGCCGGGCGAGGTGCCCGCAACCACGGCACCGGCACCGGACGGGTTCCTCGGAGGGCTCGCCGTGGGCTGGTCCTCGCTCGTGACGATGCTGAGCGGTGCGGTGCTCGTGCTGGGCGTGCTCGCGCCGTGGCTGGCGTTCGGCGGCGCCGTGGCGGCGGGCTGCGTGGCGGTCGTGCGCTGGTGGCGCCGCCGCAGCGGCACGAGGGCGGGCGGTCCGGCCGGGGCGCCGCCGGTGGCAGGCGCGGCGGCGCCGGGCGAGGATGGCTGAGCGACCCTGACGGCGCTCGCACGCACCGGTGACCTGCGACGCCGACACATGCTGGACAAGCCCAAAGGTCCCACCCGGCCCGTCCTATACGGTTCTAAAGTCCTGGCCAAGTGAGCGTCGTACGTGTGCCGACCGGTCGGCCGCGCGCGGCACCCACGACCGGTCGGGCTCCCGCTGCCCTCCCGCAGCAGGACGCGCCCGCCCGGTCATCCTCCGACGAAGGAGCCCACACCGTGAGCGTTGTCGCGTGTCCGTCGCTGGCCGACGTAGCCCTGCCCCCCGAGGTGCGTGCCGCCCTCGACGCCTGCAAGTCCGTCATCGTCCCGTCCTCGCGCGCTGAGCTCTACGAGCTGACCCTCGGCCCCGCCGGCGGACCCGTCTTCTCCGTCGACTACGACGTCAACGGCGTGCCGTACACCGAGGCCACGGTCACGCGGTGCAGCAACGGCGCTGCCGTGAACTACCCCGAGGACTACATGCGTCGGCGCGACCCCGACTGCATGCGCATCGCCGACGACCTGCCGACCGACAAGCCGCGCTACCGCGACGTGTTCGGCTCGGAGTTCGCGTCCGTCAAGCAGGAGACGCTCGACTGGCTGTCGGAGCAGGAGCTCGTCGTCGTGCCGTTCAAGGCCGGCGGCCCGCGGTTCGGCTACCCCTCGCTGGCGATCATCCCGGCGAACGCCGCGTTCTTCGCGCTCGCCCTGGTCGACCTGCAGGGCTGGGTGACGTTCGACGAGATCGGGCCGTTCACGCCCCGCTCGATCCTGTACGTCGCGCCGCCGTTCCGGCACACGCACTTCGAGGGCCGCCAGGTCGTCGTGCACGACCGCACGGACACGCTGCACGAGATCTTCGCGTACAACCTGTACCCGGGTCCGAGCGCGAAGAAGGGCGTCTTCTCCGTGCTCCTCGACATCGGCGAGCACGAGGGCTGGATCACCGCGCACGCCTCGTCGGTGCGGGTGACCACGCCGTACGAGAACGAGACCGTGATCATGCACGAGGGTGCCTCGGGCGGCGGCAAGTCGGAGATGTGCCAGGAGATCCGCCGTGAGGACGACGGCCGCATCCTGTTCGGCACGAACGTCGTCACCGACGAGCCGTACCACCTGACCCTCGGCGAGACGAGCACGCTCGCCCCGGTGACCGACGACATGACGCTCTGCCACCCGTCGGTGCAGCGCGGCGACGGGTCGCTCGTGGTCGCCGACGCCGAGGACGGCTGGTTCGTCCGCGTCGACAACATGAAGTCCTACGGCGAGGACCCGGCGTTCGAGCGGGCGGTCATCCACCCGCAGGAGCCGCTGGTGTTCTTCAGCATCGACGGCACGCCCGACGCGACCGCGCTGCCGTGGGAGCACACGCTGGACTCGAACGGCAAGCGCTGCCCGAACCCGCGCGTGATCATCCCCCGCCGGTTCGTCAAGGGTGTCATCGACGAGCCCAAGGCCGTCGACGTGCGCACGTTCGGCGTCCGGATGCCGGCCTGCACCAGCGAGAAGCCCACCTACGGGATCATGGGCATGATGCAGGTCGTCCCGCCGTCGCTGGCGTGGATGTGGCGACTCATCGCCCCGCGTGGCGACAAGAACCCGTCGATCGGCGAGTCGAAGGCCACGACGTCCACGCTCAAGCACGGCGGCATGGTCGCCGAGGGCGTCGGCTCGTACTGGCCCTTCGCGACGGGCACCAAGGTCGGTGCGGCGAACCTGCTGCTCAAGCAGATCCTCGACGCCGACCGGGTGCGCTACGTGCTGACCCCCAACCAGCACATCGGTGCGTACAAGGTCGACTTCGCGGCCGAGTGGATCACCCGGGAGTACCTGGCCCGTCGTGGTGGCGGCAAGATCGGCGCGGACCACCTGACGCCGGCGCGCTGCTCGCTGTTCGGGTACCGCCCGCGCGAGGTCAAGATCGACGGCCAGCAGATCCGTCCGACGATCCTGCAGCCGGAGAACCAGTCGCAGGTCGGCCTGGAGGCGTACGACGCCGGTGCCGAGATCCTCACCTCGTTCTTCAAGTCCGAGCTGAGCAAGTTCCTCACCGACGACCTGGACCCGCTGGGCCGCCAGATCATCGAGACGTGCCTCGCGGACGGCTCGGTCGAGGACTACGTGGCCCTCACCCCGATGCACTACTGAGCGACCGCAGCGTCGGCTGCTCGCACGGACAGCCCGTGGCACCCCAGGGAGCCGCGGGCTGTCCGCACGTCCGGGTCCGTGACGAGCGGGACGTCAGAGGGACGCCGGCAGAGGGACGCCGGCCGGGCGAGCCGGCCGGGCGAGTCGGGAGGGCGGTGCCCTCAGGGGCGTGAGCGGGTCACCAGGACGGGGCACGGGCTGTGCCGCACCACGCCGCGGCTGACCGATCCGAGGAGCAGCCCGGCGAGCCCTCCGCGTCCCCGCGCGCCCACGACCACCAGGTCGGCGCCGCGCGCCGCGGCGGTGAGCACGTCGGAGGCCCGACCCTCGACGATCTCCCACGAGGCCTGCAGCTCGGGGGCCGTCCGGGCCAGACGGGCACGCGCGACCTCCTGGACCTGCTCGGCGTGCGCGAGCGCCAGCTGGTCGGGGGTGGAGTCGGGGTAGGCGATCACCCAGTAACTCATGGTCGAGGTCACGGGCACCGTCGTCCACGCGGTCAGGACGCGCAGGGCGGCACCCCGTGACGCGCTGTGCTCCGCGGCGGTGTCCAGCGCCGCGTCGGCGCCCGCCGAGCCGTCGACCCCCACGACGACGACGCCGTGGTCGGGCACGTCACCGGTCGGCACGACGACGACCGGGCAGAAGGCGTGCTGAACCACGCTCGCCGCGACCGAGCCGATGACGGCCTCACGCACCCAGCCGGTGCCGTGCCGGCCGAGGACGACCAGGCGCGCGTCCCGGGAGTGGTCGACCAGCACCTGGGCGGGCGGCCCGTGCCCCACGAACCCGCGCGCATGCACCTCGGGCGCCGCCTCGACCGCGAGCGCGACGCCCTCGTCGGCGACGGCCTGCACCCCGGCCACGACCTGGGCGCCGAGCCAGGACGTCCCGGCACCGCCGGTGCGCTGGTGGGCGAACCCCCACACGTGCACGACGAGCAGCGGGCTGGCGGTGCGTGCTGCCTCGCGGGCGGCCCAGCGCACGGCGGCGACCGAGTGCTCGGACGCGTCGTACCCGACGACGACGGACGGGACCATCGTGACCTCCTCGTCCGCGGAGCCCCCTCGACCGCTGCTCACGGTGTGCTCATGTGCGCTCATGGTGTGCCCACGGCTCCAGCCTGCACCTGAGGTGCGCGCGCCGCGCGGTCAGCGTCACGGTCCTGCCGCCGGCACGGCAGGATCGGGGCATGAGCGAGACCCGGCCCGCGTCCCGTACCCGCAGCGACCGTGGGCCCGTGCGCGCGTGGACCCTGCTGCTGGCCGTGGTCGTGCCGACCGCGGTCGCCGCCGTGGTGGGGATGCTCCTCACCTGGCCCGGTGAGGCGACTGGCGCGGACCGCCCGCAGCTGGTCGACGTGGCCGTGGAGCTCGACTCCGCGCGGGTGACCGCCACGCAGCTGCAGCGGTGCGACGGCACGGTCGAGGACGTCCAGGCGGACGGCACGGTGCCCGACCAGGTCGACTGCCTGCAGGTCACCGCGCGGGTGACGTCGGGACCTCGCGCCGGGACGACGGTGGAGGTCTTCGCGACCGCCGGCCTGGGTGTCGACGACGTGCCGGTGGGCACCGCGGTCGTCGTGGAGTACTACCCCGAGGCGGACGGGTCCCCGGCCGTGTGGGCGTGGCACGGCTTCTCCCGGTCGCTGCCGCTGGGGGCCTTCGCGCTGGCGTTCGCCCTGGTCACGGTGCTTGTCGCGGGCGCGCGCGGCCTACGGGCGCTGATCGGTCTCGTCCTGGCGTTCGGGGTCCTCGCGCTGTACGTGCTGCCGGGCCTGGTCGCGGGAGAGAACGCCGTCGTCCTGGCGTTGTGCGGCTCGGCGGTGATCGTGCTGGTCGTGCTGTACCTGACGCACGGGGTCTCGTTGCGCACGACGACGGCCCTGGTGGGCACGCTGGTCGGCCTGCTCATGGTCGCGGCGCTGGGCGCCCTCGGGGCGCACGTCGCCCGGCTCGACCCGGTGACGACCGAGGACGCGTACCGGCTCTCGCAGCTGCTCGGCTCCGACGGGCCGCAGATCCTGCGGGGGGTGTTCCTGTGCGGGGTCGTGCTCGCCGGGCTCGGTGTGCTCAACGACGTGACGATCACGCAGGCGTCGGCCGTGTGGGAGCTGCGGGCGGCCGACCCGTCCGCCGGGTGGCGTCGGCTGTTCACGCAGGGCATGAGCATCGGCAGGGACCACATCGCCTCGACGGTCTACACGATCGCGTTCGCCTACGCGGGGGCCTCGTTGCCGGTGCTGCTGCTCCTGGAGGTCTACGGCCAGCCGCTGGGGCAGACGCTGACGAGCGGGCCGTTCGCGGAGGAGATCGTGCGCACGCTGGCCGGCTCGATGGGGCTGGTGCTGGCGATCCCGCTGACCACGGTGGTGGCGGCGCTGGTGGCGGTGACCGCGTCGGGCGAGCAGGCGCGGGTCGACGCCGACACCGAGCGGGTGCATGCGCACACCCACGCGGCCGGGATCGGGGCGCGTGCGGTGCCACGCCCCGGTGCGGCACCGCGGGTCGTGGTCATGGGCGTCTCGGGCTGCGGCAAGTCGACCGTGGGCGCTCTGCTCGCCGAGAGGCTCGGTGTCCCGTTCCTCGACGCGGACGACCTGCATCCGCGGTCGAACGTGGACAAGATGGCGGCCGGCGTGCCGCTCACCGACGAGGACCGCCTGCCCTGGTTGCGGCTCGTGGGCGAGGCGCTCGCCGAGGCGCCTGCCGGCGCGGTCGTCGCCTGCTCCGCGCTGCGCCGCGGCTACCGGGACGTGCTGCGCGAGGCCGCGCCCGAGGTGCGGTTCGTGCACCTGGCGGGCACCCGGGAGCAGCTCGCCGCCCGCCTGACCTCGCGTGTCGACCACTTCATGCCTGCTGCGCTGCTGGACTCCCAGCTGGCCACGCTCGAGCCGCTCACACCCGACGAGGACCCGGTGCTGCTGGACATCGCGCTCGCGCCCGCCGAGCTCGCCGAGCAGGCCGCACGGGCCCTGTGACCGGGCACCCGGTGGGGCCGTTCCTCATCCTGGTGCGCCCTTCTACGCGGCGGTAACCTCGACTCGGGTCTGCGACAAGCTGTCTCGTTCCCGCAGTCCCCTGCCGCAGCACGCCGCCACACGCCGCTACACGCCGCTACTCACTGAGCGCCCGCGCTCCACGGACCTCCGCCGGCCCGACGTCGTCGCCGGGGGCGGGAAGGACGCCTCCCGATGGACCCCCGACTCGCACGGACCCGCGAGGCCGCGCTCACCGCGGCGACCGACCTGCTGGCCGAGTACGGCATGACGGCGCTCACGCACCAGAACGTCGCCGCCCGCGCCGGCCTCGGGCGCGCGACCGTGTACCGCCACTGGCCGACCACGGTCGACCTGCTGCTCGACCTGCACGCCGCGCACCGGCCGCCGGGCTTCGTCACCGAGGGCGAGACCCTGCGGGGCAGGATCGCCGCCAACTACGACCTGCAGCTCGCGCACCTCGTCGACCCCCGTTCGCGCAACGTGTCGATCGCGTTGCAGGGTGCCGCGCAGGACGAGCGGGTGCACGCACGGCTCGTCGAGGCCAACGCCGCGCGGATGCGGTCGATCGCCGACGCCGTCGGCCCCGACTACGACCTCCACGACCGCCGGGACCACCTGCTCAACGTGCTGGCGCTGATGAACGGCCCGGTGCTGCAGCTCGCCGCGTTCAGCCGGCACGCGATCGACGCCGAGGTGCGGGCCACCGTGATCGACGCCGTCGTGGACTACCTGAACAGCTACTGCCGCACCACCTCCCCCGCGCCCGCACCCGCTCACGTCGACGCACCGATCCCGGTGTCACCGGTCGTCTGAGGGTCTACCCTGGGCCGGGCGGTCCGGGAGGACTGCTCACCAGCACGCCGCGGACGCGGCAGGACCAGCAGGAGGTGACGCCGCACATGCGCAGCGAACCTCCTCATCACATGGACTGACCGGCCCCCGCCGGCCCGTCCTCCACCGCACCCTGCCCTGCCCGGCCGAGGGGCGCTCCGCGCGCCCGCCGGGCTCCCGTCCGCCTGCACCGCGCGCGCTCGGGCCACGCTCGCCCCGGCTCCGCCGCCCTGCCCTCGAGCAGGACGACCAGGACCGCGCCGCGCCCGCCCGTGCCCGCCCGTGCACCGCCGCTGGAGCGTGCCCATGTCCGTCCGTCGCCACCGTCCGCTGCGTGCCCTGCGTCCGCTGCGTCCCCTTCCGCTCGCCGTCGGCCGTCGGCCGGCGAGCGACCCGTCCGCGACGCCCGGCGTCCGGCCCGACGCCGTCGAGCCCGCCGCGCCCGTCGGGCTGCACGGCGTCGTCGACAGCGCCGTCTACGACCAGGGCCGACGGGTGGCCTCCCCGGGTTCGCTCGTGCAGACCTACCGGTCGCTGCGCGAGCACGAGGACGGGCTGGCCTGGATCGGGCTGTACCGCCCCGACGCGAGCGAGCTGGCCTCGCTGGCCGCCGAGTTCGGGCTGCACGAGCTCGCCGTGGAGGACGCCATCCAGGCGCACCAGCGGCCCAAGCTCGAGCGGTACGGCGACACCCTGTTCGTCGTGCTCCGGGCGGCCACCTACGACGACGCGGCCGAGGAGGTCGGGTTCGGCGAGCTGCACGTGTTCCTCGGGCAGGACTTCGTCGTCACGGTGCGGCACAGCCAGTCGCCCGACCTGTCGAGCGTGCGCAGCCGGCTCGAGCAGGACCCCGAGCTGCTCGCCCGCGGCACCGAGGCGGTGCTCTACGCGATCCTCGACGCGGTCGTGGACGGGTACGCACCCGTGGTCGCCGGGCTGGAGAACGACATCGACGAGATCGAGTCGCAGGTGTTCCGCGGCGACCCGGAGGTCTCCCGGCGCATCTACGAGCTGTCCCAGGAGGTCGTCGAGTTCCAGCGGGCCGGCAGCCCCCTGGCGGCGATCCTCGCCGGGCTGACCGCCGGGTTCGACAAGTACGGCGTCGACGTCGAGCTGCAGCGCTACCTGCGCGACGTCGCCGACCACGTCACGCACGTCAACGAGCGCATCGAGGGTGCCCGGCAGTCGCTGCGGGACATCCTGACGGTCAACGCCACGCTCGTCGCGCAGCGGCAGAACGAGGAGATGCGGGCCCTGACCGTGGCCAGCTACGCCCAGAACGAGGAGGTCAAGAAGATCTCCGCGTGGGCGGCCATCCTCTTCGCGCCCACGCTCGTCGGGACGATCTACGGGATGAACTTCCAGGACATGCCCGAGCTGGGCTGGGCCTGGGGCTACCCGTTCGCGCTCGTGCTCATGGGCGTGGTCTGCGGCACGTTGTGGGCGGTGTTCCGCCGCCGCGGGTGGCTGTGAGCAGCACGACCGCGGCCGAGGAACCCGCTGTGAACCCGGTCACGCGGTCGGGCGTCAAGACCTGAGGGGTCCGCGTCAAGAACGCGTCAGGATCGTGCGCCCGGCCGGTGCACCGGCCGTTCACTGACCAGGTGACCCAGATCGCCAGCCTGCCCAAGCGGCTGCTCGTCGGGCAGCCGCTGCGCAGCGACCGCCTCGGCGACACGCTGCTGCCCAAGCGCCTCGCCCTGCCCGTCTTCTGCTCCGACCCGCTGTCCTCGAACGCGTACGCCACGCAGGAGATCCTGCTGGTGCTCTCCCTCGGCGGGGTGGCGCTGCTGCACCTGACGATCCCGGTCGCGGCGGCGGTCATCGTCCTGCTGCTCGTCGTCGTCGTGTCCTACCGGCAGACCTGCTACGCCTACCCGGGCGGCGGCGGCGCGTACGCGGTCAGCCGGGCGAACCTCGGGCAGCGCGCGGCCCTCGTCGCGGCGGCCGCGCTCCTCGTCGACTACGTGCTCACGGTCGCCGTCTCGATCGCGGCCGGCGTCTCCAACATCGTCTCGGCCTTCCCGACGCTGGCCCCCTTCGCGGTGGAGATCTCGGTCGCGCTGGTGGTGCTCATGACGCTGGCGAACCTGCGCGGCGTCAAGGAGTCCGGGAGCGCGTTCGCCGTGCCCACGTACGGGTTCGTGATCGCGGTGTTCACGATGATCGCCGTCGGGATCGCGCAGACCCTGCTCGGGCACGCACCCGTCGCCGAGTCCGCGAGCCTGAGCGTGCAGCCGGTCGGCGAGCACGTCGGCGTCCTGGCCCTCGTCGCGATCGGCCTGCGCGCGTTCGCCTCGGGCTGCACCGCCCTGACCGGCGTCGAGGCCGTCAGCAACGGGGTGCCGAACTTCCGGACGCCGAAGAGCAAGAACGCCGCCGGCACCCTCGGCATCATGGCCGTGCTCACCGTGACGATGTTCGCGGGCCTGACCGCGCTGGCCCTGGTCTCGCACGTGCACATCGCCGACGACGCCGCCCGGCTCATCGGGGCGCCCGAGGGGTACCACCAGCGCACCGTGATCGCCCAGGTCGCCGGGGCCGTGTTCGGCACCGGCAGCGTCGGCTTCTACGTGGTGCAGGTGTTCACCGCGCTGATCCTCGTGCTCGCGGCCAACACGGCGTTCAACGGCTTCCCGGTGCTGGCCTCGATCCTCGGCCAGGACGGCTACCTGCCCCGCCAGCTCGCCCGGCGCGGGGACCGCCTCGTGTTCAGCAACGGCATCATCATCCTGGCCTCGGCCGCCGTGGTCCTGCTCATGGCGTTCCGCGCGGACCCCAACAGGCTCATCCAGCTGTACATCCTCGGCGTGTTCGTCTCGTTCACCCTGAGCCAGGCCGGCATGGTCCGGCACTGGACGAGCGAGCTGCGGCTCGCGCCGGCGGCCGCCCGGGGACGAATGCGGCGCGCACGGGTCGTCAACGGCGGCGGGGCCGCGTTCACCGCGGTCGTGCTCGTCGTGGTCATCAGCACCAAGTTCACGCACGGCGCGTACCTCGTCGTCATCGCGATGCCCATCCTGTACGCGGCCATGCAGGGGGTGCGCCGGCACTACACCCGCGCCGACGCCGAGGTCACCCCCGGTCCGGAGGGCGTTCCGCTGCCGAGCCGCGTGCACGCGGTCGTGCTCGTCTCACGCATCAGCCGCCCCGCCCTGCGCGCCCTCGCCTTCGCCCGGGCGACCCGGCCGTCGACGCTGCGGGCCCTGACCGTACGCACCAGCCCGGAGGAGACCGACCGGCTCGTCGCGGACTGGACCGCACGCGACGTGCCCGTGCCGCTCACCGTGCTCGACTCCCCCTACCGCGACATCACCCGACCGGCGCTCGAGCACATCGCGGCGATCCGACGGGACAGCCCGCGCGACGTCGTGGCGGTGTTCCTGCCCGAGTACGTCGTCGACCGCTGGTGGGAGCAGCTGCTGCACAACCAGAGCGCGCTGCGCCTGAAGACCCGGCTGCACTTCATGCCGGGGGTCATGGTGACGTCGGTGCCCTGGCAGGCGGGGTTCGACCCCGCGGACGGCGTCGCACCCCGGGTCGGGGTCGATCCCGGGACCGTGCGACCCGCGCAGGACGACCTCCCGATGGGCGCACCGGTCGTCGCGAGCCGGTGAGCAGGCGCCCGCGTGCCAGGCTGAGCACATGAGCAGCCCATCGGGGTACGCGACGAGCGCCGCGGCGTCGCGCCTGACCCGGCTGTCACGGACCCGGCGCGGCACCGCGGTCGTCGTGCTGCTGGTCGCGCTGCCCGTGCTGACCGCGGCGGTCGTGGGCAGCAGCGAGCTGTCGCTGGGCAGCGCCCTCATGCTCTACGTCCTGCTGGTCGTGGTCGTCGCCTCCGTCGGGGGCATCGGTCCCGGGGTGCTCGCGGCCGTCGCCTCGGCGCTCACGGCGAACTGGTTCCTCATCCCGCCGCGGCACACGCTCGCGATCGAGAACCGGGACGCGGTCCTCGAGCTCGTGGTGTTCCTGGCCGTCTCGCTCATCGTGAGCGTCACGGTCGAGCTCGCGGCACGTGAACGCGCCACGGCGAGCCGCTCCGCACTGGAGGCGCGGGTGCTCGCCGACGTCTCGGCGCGCGCACCCGGGGACCTGCGGCCGGCCGACGTGCTCGAGGAGGTCCGCCGCGCGTTCGCGATGGTGGCGGTCGCCCTGGTCCGCACCCGCCCCGGACGGACGGAGGAGGTCGTGGCCTCGGTCGGCACGATGCCGGTCGGGCACGTACCCGCAGCGCCGCCGGTCGAGCGTTACTCCGGCGCCGTGCCTGCCGAGCCCGTCCAGCCGGCCGCGCGGCTGCGGGCCGGCGACGAGCTCGAGCTGGTCGCGTACGGCCCGGCGCTGTTCGCCGAGGACCGCGGCCTGCTGCAGCGCCTGGCGGCCGCGGCCGCCCGCGCGTGGGAGGGCCAGCGGCTCGCCGCGCACGCCGTGGAGCTGGCCGAGGCGGACCGGATGCGCGCGGCGCTGCTCGCCGCCGTCGGCCACGACCTGCGCACCCCGCTCGCCGGGCTCAAGGCCGCCGTGTCGAGCCTGCGGCAGGACGACGTGGACTGGTCGCCCGCGGAGCGCGCCGAGCTTCTCGGGTCGATCGAGGAGTCCACCGACCACCTGACCGACATCATCGCGAACCTGCTCGACATCAGCCGGATCGAGGCCGGTGCGGTCACCGCGCAGGTCGCCCCCGTCGCGCTCGACGAGGTCGTGGCCCGCACCCTGCTGCCCGTGCCCGCGGCCCAGGTCGACCTGGACCTGTCCGACACCCTGCCGCTCGTGCAGGCCGACGCCGGCCTGCTCGACCGCGTCGTCGCGAACCTCGTCGACAACGCCCGACGGCACACCCCGCCCGGCGTGCCCGTCGAGGTCCGCGCCCGGCTCGTCGGCGACCGCGTCGACCTGCAGGTCCGCGACCACGGACCGGGTGTGCCGCGGGAGAAGTGGGAGACGATCTTCGTGCCGTTCCAACGTCTCGACGACAAGGCCGTCGGTGGTCACACGGGCCTCGGCCTGGCCATCGCCCAGGGGTTCTGCGACGCGATGGGTGCCGCCCTGACGCCCTCGCACACCCCCGGCGGCGGCCTGACGATGACGGTCCGGCTGGTGGTGGCCGCACCGTGACCACGATCCTCGTCGTCGACGACGACCCGGTGCTCGGCCGGGCGCTGTCGATCAACCTGCGCGCCCGGCACATCGACGTCGACCTGGCCGTCGACGGTGCGAGCGCGCTGCACCGGGCGGCCACGAGCCCGTACGACCTGGTGATCCTCGACCTGGGCCTGCCGGACATGGACGGCGTCGACGTCGTGCACGGCCTGCGCGGGTGGTCCGACGTGCCGATCATCGTGCTGTCGGCGCGCGACTCGCAGTCGGCGAAGGTCGACGCGCTCGACGCGGGCGCCGACGACTACGTGACCAAGCCTTTCGGCATGGACGAGCTGCTGGCACGCGTGCGGGCGGCCCTGCGTCGCACCACGCACGAGCCCGACGCCCCGGTGGTGCGGACCGCGGCGTTCACGGTCGACCTCGCGGCGCACCGCGTCGAGCGCGACGGCTCCCCCGTGCGCCTGACCCCGACCGAGTGGCACGTGCTCGAGGTGCTCGTGCGGCACCCGGGCAAGCTCGTGACGCAGCGCGACCTGCTCCGCGAGGTGTGGGGGCCGGGGTACGAGCAGGAGACGAACTACCTGCGGGTGTACCTGGCCCAGCTGCGGCGCAAGCTCGAGCCGGAGCCTGCCCGACCGCGCCACCTGGTCACCGAGCCGGGGATCGGGTACCGGTTCGAGCCGTGAGCACGGGCCCCGCCAGCCCGAGCAGGTGCGCGAGCCCCCCGAGCCCGGGCAGGCGGACCAGGTGCGGGTGCGTGACGAGGTCGGCCGGCACGTCCTGCGTGGGGTCGACCTGGTACGTGCGCGCACCCGAGGCCAGGGCCGCGCGCACGCCCGTCGGCGAGTCCTCGACGGCCACGCAGACCACCGGGTCGACGCCCAGGCACGCCGCCGCCTGCAGGTAGCCGTCCGGTGCGGGCTTGGGGCGCCGCACGTCGTCGCCGGCCACCACCACCCGCACCGTGCCGGGTGGGGCGCACGCGGCGACCGCACGGGCCAGGCCGCCGTGCGTCGCGGTCACCCACGCGCACGGCACGCCCGCGGTCTGCAGCGCGACGAGCAGCTCGCGGGCACCCTCGCGCCACCGCAGCTCACGACGCAGCGTGCGACCCACGTGCGCGTGCAGCCGGTCGGTGAGCTCCTCGTCGCCGAGCGGGACGCCACGCCGACGCAGGTCGGTGCACAGCGCCGGGATCGACCAGCCCACGACCGCCCGGTCGTCGGCCGGGGTCCAGGGCAGGCCGTGGGCGCGGGCGACGTCGCCGACGGCCCGCGACCACGCCGGCTCGGAGTCGATCAGCGTGCCGTCCAGGTCGAGCAGGACGGCCGCGGGCCTCAGGAGACCAGCCACGTCGGGCGGCGCAGGTACTTCTCGGCGACCTCGACCGTGCCGGAACGCTGCGCCGACCACAGCTCGGGGGGCAGGGCGTCCTCGCGGTGCGTGGTCGTCCAGCCGAGCATCTGCAGGCGGCGGAGCATGGACAGCGCGCACGCGCGCTCCTCGTCGAGCACGTCGAGCGGACGGACCTGGGAGTAGCCCGACAGCCACTCCTTGGCCATCGCGTCGGCGTACGGCACGTGCTCCATGAAGGTCAGCGCGGCGGCGAAGTCGTAGGCGAACCAGCCGTACCCGCAGTCGTCGAAGTCGATGACCGTGAGCACGTCGCCGTCGATCATGATGTTCGAGGGTCGCAGGTCCGCGTGGATCAGCCCCCAGTACGACGGTGTGCGCGGGGCGTCGGCGAGCACCTCGAGCGCGGCCTGCTGCGCCCGACCGAGCAGCCTCACCGCGCCCGCGTCCAGGTCGGCGTCCTCCCACCGCCCCCAGCGGCACGTGGGCCCGACCATGTCGGCCAGCTCCCAGGAGTGCCTGCGGAACCCGGTCGGCGGCACCCAGGCCATCGCGTGCTCGTGCAGCTCGGCGGTCGTGCGCCCGATCTGCGCGTAGTACGGCACGGGGTCGGCGATGTCCTCCAGGATGCTGCCGGGCACGAAGCCGAACGACACGCACGTCCACCGGTGGCCGGCGTCGTCGGGCACGTCCACGGCGAAGCCGCCCTCGACGCTGCGCAGCCCGGTCGGCACGTCGGCCGTGCCGTGCGCGGCGAGCGCCTCGACCCAGGCGAGCTCCGACTCGAACGCGGCCGGGTCGCCCATGTAGCCGGGGCGGGCCACGCGGGTGACCGCGACCGGGCGCCCTGCCTGCCGGACCAGGAAGGTGGCGTTCTCCGAGACCGTGATGAGCGTGACCTGGGTGCGGCCGGGGTCGAACAGCCACGCGTCGACGATGCCGTCGCGCAGCCAGCGCGGGGCGGGGGCGCCCTGGGCGAGCGCGTCGAACGCGGCCAGCGACGCGGGGCCGGGCGCGGCAGCGGACGTGGGCGGGGAGAGCAGCTGATCGGTCATCGGAGCCCCTCACAGGTCGGGGCGGAGGCCGGGCGGGCGTGCCCATCGTGCGCGCCCGAGGTGGCCGGGCAGAAGGGGGCCGCGGCAGATTTCACGCGCCCGTCACAGAGCGAGCGGTCCGTGACCGGCCATTAACACCCGGGGGCCAGCGGTAACGCAGTTCTTACCTGCGCCCCTGACGGCGGGCGACCGCGCGGAGAACGATGGGCGTCATCCACGAGCGAGGGCCGGGCGGCCGACCGACGCGGACCGGGCGAGCACGCCCGCGCACCACCCACCACCTCGCGGAGGACCCCCGTGGCGACCCGTTCGACGATCATGGACACCAACAGCTTCCGCTCCGACGCCGGCGGTGAGCTGCCCTGGCCGACGGCGCAGCTGGTCCGCCGCCGCGAGCGCGTGCTCGGTCCCTCCTACCGGCTGTTCTACCGCCGCCCGGTGCACCTGGTGCGCGGCGAGGGTGCCCACCTGTACGACGCCGACGGCCTGCAGTACCTGGACGTCTACAACAACGTGGCCTCCGTCGGGCACTGCCACCCGCGCGTCGTGGCGGCGATCGCCGAGCAGGCCGCCGCGCTGAACACGCACACCCGGTACCTGCACGACCGCGTGGTGCAGTACTCCGAGGACCTGCTGGCCACGATGCCGGACGAGATCGACCAGGTCATGTTCATGTGCACCGGGTCGGAGGCCAACGACCTGGCGGTCCGGGTCGCCCAGGCCGCGACGGGCGGCACGGGCGTGATCGTCAGCGCCGAGGCGTACCACGGCAACTCGGCGCTGACCTCGCAGATGTCGCCCGCGCTGGGCACCGCGCAGCGGCTCGGCCTGGAGGTCCGCACGGTTCCGGTGCCGGACCCCCTGCGCACGGGAACCGACGACCCGGGCGCGTGGTTCGCGGCACGGATGGCCGAGGCGGTCGCCGACCTCGAGCGGCACGGCGTGAAGGTCGCGGCGTTCGTGGCCGACTCGATCTTCTCCTCCGACGGCGTCTTCCCCGACCCTGTCGGCTACCTGGCGCCCGCGGTCGACGTCGTGCGGCGGGCCGGCGGGGTGTTCGTCGCCGACGAGGTGCAGCCCGGCTTCGGGCGCACCGGGAGCGAGTTCTGGGGGTTCGCCCGGCACGGCGTGGTGCCGGACCTCGTCACGACCGGCAAGCCGATGGGCAACGGCATCCCCGTCTCGGCCATGGCGGCCCGCTCCGACGTGCTCGCCGCGTTCGGGGAGCAGATCCCGTACTTCAACACGTTCGGCGGCAACCCGGTGTCGATCGCCGCGGCCCAGGCCGTGCTCGCCGTCATCGCCGAGGAGCGGCTGCAGGAGCGGGCCGCCCGCACGGGCGCGCGGTTCCTCGACGAGCTGCGCACCCTCACGGCCGACCACCCGCTGATCGGCGACGTGCGCGGCGTCGGGCTCTACATCGGCGTCGACGTGGTCACCGACCGGGTGTCGATGGCACCGAGCACGCAGGTCGCGCTCGACCTGGTCGAGGCGCTGCGCGACCGTCGGGTGCTCACCAGCGTGTGCGGCGCGGGCGGCAACGTGCTCAAGCTGCGACCCCCGCTGGTCTTCTCCGACGACGACGTCGACTGGTTCTGCGCCGCGTTCGCCGACGCGCTCGACGACGTGCTCGTGCCGGACCGTCCGTGACCGCCGCGTCCGTCGACACCCTCTGCGTGCGGCTCCGGGCGCGGCTCGTCGCCGAGCAGCTCGGGCCGGGCGACCGGCTCGGTGACGAACGCTCGCTCGCCGAACAGCTCGGGGTGCCGCGCGGACAGCTGCGCGCCGCGCTCGACCGGCTCGAGGCGCAGGGCCTGGTCCGGCGGACCATCGGTCGCGGCGGCGGGGTGCAGGTGACCGACGGACGCATCGAACGGAACCTCAACACCATCGAGGGCCTGCCGGACATCGCCCGCTACCAGGGCTTCCACGTCGACACCCGGGTGCTGCGCGTCGAGCTCACCACCGCCGGGGCGCGTGAGCGCCGGCTGCTGCGGCTGCCCGAAGGGGCGACCGTGCACCGGCTGTCCCGGCTGCGGCTGGCCGACGGGCGACCGCTGTCGCTCGAGGAGTCGCACCTGCCCGCCGACCTGTTCCCCGGCCTGGCCGCGCAGGACCTCGGCTCGCTCTACCGGACCCTGCGCACCGTGTACGGCGTCGAGCCCGAGTACAGCGACGAGAGCCTCGAGCTGGCGTTCGCCGACCACGACCAGGCCGCGCTCCTCGAGGTCGACGTGGGCTCTCCCCTCGTGCACGTGCGCCGCACCGCGACGGGCACGGGAGGGCGCCCGATCGAGGCCGCGCACGAGCACTTCGTCGGCACCCGCATGCGGTTCCACCTGCGCAAGTACGGGTACGTCCACCCGTCCACCACCCCACCGGACCAGCTCACGCAGCCTGCACAACACCCCGCACAGCACCCTGCACAGCACCAGAACCCGAGGAGGACATCATGAGCGCGACAACGACCAGGAGCGTCGCCGGCGTGACCTACGCCGCCGCCGACCAGACGTACTTCGACAAGCGGGGCCTGACACGCACGGCCGGGTTCTGGGGCCTGTGGGGCATCGGCATCGCCGCGGTCATCTCGGGTGACTTCTCCGGGTGGAACTTCGGCATCGGCGAGGCCGGCTGGGGCGGGTTCATGGTCGCGACCGTGCTGGTCACGATCATGTACTTCGGGATGCTCTTCTCGATCGGCGAGATGTCGGCCGCGATGCCGCACACGGGCGGCGCGTACTCCTTCGCGCGGGCGGCGATGGGCCCGTGGGGCGGGTTCGTGACGGGCCTGGCCGAGACGGTCGAGTACGTGATGACGACCGCCGTCGTCGTCTACTTCTCGGGGCAGTACGCCGACTCGATCACCTCCGAGCTGTTCGGGGTGTCCCTGCCGGCATGGGCGTGGTGGCTGATCATCTACGGCGTCTTCCTCGCGCTGAACACGGCCGGGGCGGAGATCTCGTTCAAGTTCGCGTTCGTCGTCTCGCTGATCTCGATCGCGGTGCTCGTGGTCTTCGCCGTGATGGCCCTGGCCTCGTCCTCGCTCGACCTGGGCTCGCTCTTCGACATCGAGCCCGACCCGGGCCAGAGCACCTTCCTGCCGCACGGGTACGGGGCGATCTTCTTCGCGCTGCCGTTCGCGATGTGGCTCTTCCTGGGCATCGAGGAGCTGCCGCTGGCTGCCGAGGAGGCGCACACCCCCGCCAAGGACATCCCCCGGGCCGGCTTCTGGGGCATGGTCACGCTCGTCGTCACCGCCGCGGTCGTCGTCGTGCTCAACCCGGCGCTGACCGGGTCGGCCGCGCTGGCCGGCTCCGGCGAGCCCCTGCTCGACGGCTTCCGCGCGATGCTGCCCAGCGGCAACCTCGCCGCGGTCCTGTCCGCGTTCGCCCTGATCGGGCTGCTCGCCTCCACGCAGGGGATCATGTTCGCCTACGGCCGCAACATC
Organism: Cellulomonas soli; assembly: GCF_013409305.1. Classification (GTDB taxonomy): domain Bacteria; phylum Actinomycetota; class Actinomycetes; order Actinomycetales; family Cellulomonadaceae; genus Cellulomonas; species Cellulomonas soli. The sequence goes on from NZ_JACBZJ010000001.1 coordinate 442,665, forward strand.
TACTCGCTGTCGCGTGCCGGGTACTACCCGACCGCGCTGTCGCTCACGGGGGCCCGCAAGACGCCGTGGGTGGCGCTGCTCGTGGGTGCCGCGGTCGGCTTCGGCGCCCTCGCGCTCGTGGACTACGGCGTGGCCTCGGCCGGCTCGATCGTGCTGAACATCGCCGTGTGGGGCGCGGTGATCGCGTACCTGCTGCAGATGGCCTCGTTCGTGCTGCTGCGCCGCCGGTTCCCGCAGGCCGCGCGCCCGTACCGCAGCCCTGTGGGGGTGCCCGGGGCGGTCGTGGCCGGGCTGCTCGCACTCGCGATCTTCGTGGCGGTGATGCTCAACCCGGACTACCGCTCGGCGATCATCGCGATCGGCGTGGTGTTCGCGGTGGCGCTCGCGGCGTTCGCCCTGTGGGGCCGCTCACGGCTGGTCCTCTCGCCCGAGGAGGAGTACGCGATGTCGGGGGGGCTCAGCGCACCGACCGTCGCGGAGCTCTCACCGGTGGACGACCTCGCCGCACCCGGAGCGCCGCTGGAGGACGAGGGCGAGCTGGTCTCCTCCTGAGCGCAGCTCCCGGGGCGCCGCGCCTGCTGCGGCGCCTCTGGAGCCCCGTCCCCGGCGCCTCCTGTCGCTCCGGACCCCGTCCGGGTCAGGCGACGAGGACGTCGTCGAGCTCCCGACGCGGGCTCGTGCCGCCGGTGCGAGCCGGGTACCCGATCCGCAGGGTGAGCAGGCCGCGGGTGCGCCCGTCGGGCACGAGCTCCTCCCACCGGCGGGCCAGGTCATCAGCCGTCGCCCGGTCACCGGCCGTGCCGTACGCGACGGCGTCGAGGTACTCGGTGACCTGGTTCATCGGCTGGGCGGCCAGCCCCGCGGCCGTGCACTCCAGGAGCAGGCGCTGCAGGACCGCTCCCCCGGCCACCTGTTGCACCGGGTCGGTCACGTCGTCGACGACGAGCACCGCGTAGGCCGCGGCCGTGGCCGTGTGCACGTCCCGCGTGCGACGGAGCCAGAACTCGTCGCCCGACCGACGCGAGGAGGCCGGGAGCACCTTCGCAGCGAAGGCGGTGCCGGCGTCGAGCCCCTGGCAGTCGAGCGTGAGGCCGTCCCGGTGCGCGTCGAGCTGCGAACGGTCGCCGCGGAACCAGGAGAACGCCTCGACCGACATCGCCTCGTCGGCCACGACGGCGGCCGTCGCGTCCACGACGAGCGCCCCGAGCGCGTCCCGCTCCTGCGGCTCGTGCAGCCACAGCACCCGCACGCCGTCCTGCTCCGAGCGCGCAGCCAGGTCGGCCAGGACGTCTGCGCCCACGGCCTCGTCGGTGAACGCCCCACGGGCGGTGTGCCGCTGCGGCAGGACGGCCGCGAGCGCGGCGTCCCCTGCGGTGTCCGACCCCTCCGTGCCCGACTGCCCGAGCACGACCCGCGCGGCGGGACCGTGGGTGCCGTCGGGAAGATAGGCGGCGTGTGCGCCGACCTCGCGGCCGGCGGCCGCGACGAGCATGTTCGTCACGGCGCACCCGATGCCGGCGAGGTGCTCGCGGCCGGAGGCGTCGTTGACGGGCATCGTCCGGTCGGGGTCGGCATGCACGTCGATGGTCACCGTCGCACCGCCCGCGTCGGACGTCACCACGAACGTCCACGGCTGGGTGTTGTGCGGGTTGGCCGCGAGCACCCCGGCGGCCACCACGTGCCGCCCGAGGTCGTCGATGGCGTCCCACCCGGACCACAGCTCGTACGGCGCGCCCGAGCCGACCGAGAACGCCCCGTTGAGCCCGCCGCGCACGAGCGTGCCGAGCGACGCCGCGGCGACCAGCCCGCCGAGGCCGAGCGCGCCCCAGCGCAGCACGGTCCGCCGGGTGGGCCCGGTCGCGTCCGGGGTCTCGCCCGACGTCTGGTCGTCCGGGACGTCCGGGACGTCCGGGGTGGTGGGCGTGCCGCCGGTCATCGCGCGGCCTCCTGGTCGGTGAGCGCGGGCTGCTGCACGGCGGCGTCGGGCAGAGCGAGGGCGGCACGGCCACGCGCGGTCAGGTGGCCGAGCAGCGGCCCGGCCAGCACCTCGGCGGCCCGGGGGTCCTGCCCGTCCGGGGCGATCGCCTCGAGCAACCCCGGTCCGAGCTCGGCCAGCACCCAGCCGCCCACGACGAGGTCGCCCGTGGTCAGGGGCGGGTGCGCGGGACGGACGAGCCCGGCCTCGACGAGCGTGTCGACGGCACGGGTGAGGGTGGCCACGCGCGTGCGGTAGCCGGTGCGGTACGTCTGGGCGACCTCGGGATCGCTGCGCAGCAGGAAGACCAGCTCGCGGGCGAGCGGGCCGTGCCGGCGGTTCACCGCCGGCTGTCCACCGAGCACGGCTGCGACCGCGCGCAGGACCGCGACGGGGTCGCCGGAGCCCAGGTCGTCGGGGAAGACCGACTCCTCCTGCCACCGTTCGACCAGGGCGCGCAGGATCGCCGGCTTGCCGGAGAACCAGTAGTAGAGGTTCCCCGGGCTGATCCCGGCGCGCTCGGCGACGTGGTTGGTCGACACCGGGCCGATGCCACGTTCGTCGAACAGGGCCAGGGCGGCGTCGAGGATCTCCTCGCGCCGCCGGGTGCGGGTGGCGGGTGCGCCGTCGCGTCGGGTGCCGGTCATGCAACTAGAGTAAATGCTCTAGTCAAGCCCGGCCACCCTCCGCGCCTTGCCCGGCCCGCTACTCCTGACAGCCCGTGCAGAAGTAGACGCCGCCGCCCAGGTAGGTCTCCTTCACGATCCGCCCCCCGCACCGCGGGCACGGCAGCTCGAGCGTCCGCCGGCTCAGCACCGTGCGATACCCGCCCGGCTCCCCCGACAGACCCTTCTCGGTGTCGCGTCCACCTCCGGCGACCATCGCCGCCAACGTCGAGCGCACGGTGTCGACCAGGTCGGCCCGCGCGGCCGCGTCCAGCGTGGCCACCGCGTGCCGCGGGTGCAGCCCCGCGTTCCAGCAGATGTCCTGCAGGACACCGTTGCCCAGGCCCGGGATGCGCTGCTGCGTCGCCAGGAACGCCTTCACCGACCCGCGCTCCACACCCGGCTGCGCCCACAGCCCGGCCACCCACGCGTCGTCGAACGCCGACGACAGCGGTGACGGGGCGGCCAACGCCGCCGCCAGGAACCGGTTCGGCTCGTCCGGGCCCACCAGGTGCAGGCCGCCGTACATCTGGACCGTCACCGTCACGACCGACCCGTCGTCCAGGTCGAGCCGCAGCTGGTGCCGCCCCGGCACCTGGGCGCCCGGGGCGTGCAGCCGCGGATAGGCACCGTCGAACAACGCCAGGCGCTCACCGTCGCCGACGTCCAGGAGCACCAGCCCGCCGTACGCCGCGGCACCGACCACGACCCGGCCGGTCAGCCGTTCGCCGTACGAACCCGGGTCACCGGAGAAGGAGGCGAACCGGTGCGGGGTCGTCCCCGCCCGCACGTCCACGAGCACGCGCCCGCTCAGCGCGGCATCCAGCCCAGCAGCGAAGGTCACGGCCTCAGGAAGCTCGATCATGGACCCAGCCCACCGCGGCCCGCGGTCACCCACCAGGGACGAAGGGACCGGACCGCAGTCAGGCGCGCAACGCCGCCCTGCCGTCAGGCGCGCAACGCCGCCCTGCCGTCAGGCGCGCAACGCCGCCGTGCCCGCCCGGATCGGCGAGGGAAGCTCCGTCAGGCCCGACAGGTACGTGTCCACCGACGCGGCCGCGGCACGGCCTTCGGCGATCGCCCACACGATGAGCGACTGCCCGCGGCCGGCGTCGCCCGCGACGAACACGCCCGGCACGTCCGTGGCGAAGTCGTCACCGCGGGCCACTGTCCCGCGCGCGGTCGTCGCCACGCCCAGCTGCTCCAGCAACGGACCCTGCTCGGGGCCGGTGAAGCCCATGGCGAGCAGCACGAGCTGCGCGGGGATCTCCCGCTGCGAACCCTCGACCGGGGTGAAGCGCCCGTCGACGAGCTCGACCTCGACCAGCTGCAGCGCCCGCACCTGGCCGTCGTCGTCGGCGAGGATCTCCTGGGTGCTGACCGCGTAGACCCGCTCGCCACCCTCCTCGTGAGCGCTCGCGACGCGGTAGATCATCGGGTAGGTCGGCCACGGCTGCGAGGCCGGACGCTCCTGCGGCGGGCGCGGCATGATCTCCAGCTGCGTGACCGAGCGGGCCCCCTGCCGGATCGCCGTGCCGACGCAGTCCGCACCGGTGTCGCCGCCGCCGATCACCACGACGTCCTTGTCGGTCGCGACGACCTGGTCGACGACCGCCTCGCCCCGCGCGACCTTGTTGGCCGGCACCAGGTACTGCATGGCCTGCAGCACGCCGCCGTGCTCGCGTCCGGGAACCGGCAGGTCGCGCGGCGTGGTGGAGCCGACCGCGAGCACGACCGCGTCGTAGCGCTCGCGCAGCTGCTGACCGGTGACGTCGGTGCCGACCGCGACACCGTTGTGGAACCGCGTCCCCTCGGCCTCCATGAGCGCCAGCCGACGGTCGACGTGCCGCTTCTCCATCTTGAACTCGGGGATGCCGTACCGGAGCAGGCCACCCGGATGGTCCGCCCGCTCGAACACCGCGACGGTGTGCCCGCAGCGCGTCAGCTGCTGCGCCGCGGCGAGCCCGGCGGGCCCGGAACCAACGACGGCGACCGTCTTGCCGGTCATCCACTGCGGCACCTGCGGCTGCACGAGGCCGCGGTCGAACGCCTCGTCGATGATCGTGACCTCGACGTTCTTGATGGTGATCGGCGGCTCGTTGATGCCGAGCACGCACGAGGTCTCGCAGGGCGCCGGGCACAGCCGCCCGGTGAACTCCGGGAAGTTGTTCGTCATGTGCAGGCGCTCGATGGCGTCGGCCCACTGACCGCGCCAGACCAGGTCGTTCCACTCGGGCATGACGTTGCCGAGCGGGCAGCCGTTGTGGCAGAACGGGATCCCGCAGTCCATGCAGCGGCCGGCCTGGCGGGTGATCATCGCCAGGTCGTCGGGGTTGCCGGCGCGGTGGGCGTGCACCTCGCGCCAGTCCAGGATCCGTACGTCGACGGGTCGGTCCGCGGGCAGCTCGCGCTGCCGGGTCGTCAGGAACCCTCGGGGGTCTGCCACGTCGCCGCCTCCTCCTGCCGGGCACCTCGCCCGTCCGTGCGCCGAGCGACCGGGCCCGACCAGGACGCAGGCTACGGGGGCAGGTCCTGATCGGCCCAGCCGAAGGTCCCGGAACCGGGCACCGCTCGCCGCGCCGACGGCGTCGTCGCAGGTCAGAAGGGGTGAGGGGCCGCCGCGGGCGGGCACGTCCGCTGCCCGGTGCGTGAGACCGCGCCCTTCGGGGAGCTCACCCCGCGCGGGCCGGCGGCGCCGCGAGCCAGGCCTGCAGGTAGGTGCGCGAGTCCGCGTCGTCGATCGCGTCGTCGGGCAGGTCGGCAGCAGCCAGGGCCGCCGCCTGCGGGTCGACGAGCGCCAGGTATATCACGAGGTAGTCCCCGAACTGCACGTCGAACCCCGTCGGCGTCGCCTCGGCGACCGCGGCACGCACCTGGTCGGCGTCGGCCGCGAGCAGGCCGTCGACCGCGGGCATCGGCAGCAGCTGGATGCCCAGCATCGCCGAGGGCTCCGCGCTGAACCACGTCGCGTAGTCCCGCTTGGCGCCCCAGGACAGTGCCATCACCCGGTGCTCGAACCCCTGGGACGTGAGCCAGGACAGGTCGGGTTCGGTCCAGTACGCCCGCGCGCTGAACGCCTCGAGCGAGAGCAGCCAGGCGGCCTGCGTCCCCAGGTCGTCCTGCCCGCTCGCGCGCGCCCACAGACCCAGACCGTTCCAGGCGGAGGTTGCCTCCGCGGTCGACTCCTGGTTGTTCCCGTCGGCGAAGGGTGCGGTGCCCGAGGCCCACGAGTGCCCGCGGTAGACGTCCACGACCCGCAGCGCCGGGAACCACGCGGAGGCCTGTCCTGCCGCGATGTCGAGGGCGAGCAGGTCCATCACGGGTGCCAGGTCGTCGGCCAGCGCCGGGTCGTCGGCGGCCATGAGGCCCGCGGCGCCGAGCAGATACCCGTAGTGGAAGTGGTGGTCGTTGAACAGCTCGGAGCCGAACGACGGTGTCAGACCGACGACCCCACGGGCGGCCTCGTCGTAGACGAAGCAGCGGGCGTCGCGCCGGGAGCAGCCGTCGGGCTCGGCCCACTCGCGCAGCGCGGCCTCCACCCGGTCGGCCAGCGAGGCCACCACGTCGTCGGCCCCGAGCGCGCGGCCGAGCGTGACCAGCATCGCCGAGCGGTAGAGGGCCTTGCCGCCGAAGTAGGTGTCGGACGGGTAGGCACCCGTCGCGGCGACATCGGTGCGCAGCTGGTCCACGAGGGCGGCCCGGGTCGACCCGTCGACCCCGGCGACGTCGGGCGCCGCGGTCGGGGTGAGCGCCGGCACGCGGGTCACCAGGTCCGGCCCCGGGCAGAGCGTGAGGGTGCCGTACACGCTCGGATAGGTGCCCAGGTCGCAGCCACCGGTCGGCATGGCGCCTGCGGCGACGTGGTGCGGCATGGCGGCGAGCACGGTCGGCGTCCCGTCGGCGGTCGCGTAGCGCAGCGTCGTGCGGGCGACGCCGTCGCCCACGCCGTAGGTCACGGCCGTGCTCGTCACCGGGTCGGCGGCGGCTGCCGCGAGCACCGCGAGCGCCTCGGTGCCGGCGTCGTCGGGCAGCGGGTACACGGTGGCGCGCCCCCCGGCCTCGAGCGTGACCCGACGACCGTCGAGCTCCCCCGTGGTCACCAGCGCCCAGGTGCGGCCGGCGACCTCGACCGTCGCCGGGTCCTGCGCGGTGCCCGCACCGTCGGCGAACGCGACGTCGGTCGTGAGGGTCAGACCCTGCTCGGCCGTGAACGCCACGAACGGCGAGCCCTCGGCGATCACGAGCCGCCCGAGCGGCGTGCCGGACGCATCGAGCTGGTCGATCGTCACCGACGCGGTGTCGTAGGCGCTCACGCGCGCCGAGCGGGCACCGGCGTCCATCGTCACCGCCGGCACGTGCGGGCCGACGACCGCGGCCGCGGACACGACCGGGTCGGGGAGCCCGACCGACCAGCCGCCGTCCGCGAGCGCGAACGAGACGGGCAGCGCGAACACCGGCTCGGGGTCCTGACCGAAGACCAGCCCGCTGAACCACCGGTTCGTCGGTGGGACCAGGCCGTCGGCGAGCCGCGCCGGGCCGAGGTCGCCCGGCGAGCCGTGGTCGACCGCGGCCACGAGCGTCTCGGCATCCAGGTCGGGCGGGTCCGCGTCCGGCGGGTCGCCCGACCCGAGGCCGACCACGCCGGATCCCGGGTCGCCCGGGTCCCCGCCGGTCACGCCGGGGAGGGCCAGCGCGGCGACCGCGGCACCGCTCACGAGCACCGCCGCCGCGCCGCACGCGACCAGCAGGCCGCGCCTCATCCGCGCCACCGCTCCCAGAGGGTGTGCACGGAGGCGGTGACCTCGTCGGTCACCGCGCTGACCACGCCGCTACGGCGCAGGTGCAGCTCGGCGTCGACGGGTGTGCCGGGGGCGACCAGCCCGTCGGCGGCGCCCCGGACGAGCCGGGCGCTGCCCACGGTGACGACGGCCTGCGCCACGCCGCCCGAGGACTGCACGGTCACGTCCGTGACCTCGCCCTCGATCCGGGTGCCGTCCGGGAGCGCGACGGTGACGGCGGCGTCGTCCTCCATCCGCGCGTACTGCTCGGGCGACAGCTCGTACTGCGCCGTGACGAAGAGCGTGCCCGCGCGTTCGACCGTGGCCAGGACCGCGCCCGCCTGCACGAACGAGCCCGTGGTGGTGCGCAGGTCGGCGACGACCCCGTCGCCCGTGGCGGTGACGGTCAGCAGCCCGCTGGCGTCGATGGTCGCCGCGGACGTGTCGGGGTCGACCAGCCCGGCGGCGACGTCCTGGCGCAGGGCCGCGCTGTCGACGACGACGAGCGTGTCCCCTTCGGCGACCGTGTCGCCGACCGCCACGGGCTGCTCGACGACGAGCCCGGCGTAGGAGGTGCCCACGTCGTAGGTGAGCGTCCCGATCGACGCTTCCGTGCTGGCCACCCGGGCCTGCGCACGGTCGAGGTGCACCGTCAGGGCGGCCACCGCCGCGAGCACGAGCAGCAGCCCGAGCAGCAGCCGCAGCCGCGCGACGGCGGTCATGCCGCCCCCTCACGGGCGGCGACCAGCGCCGGACGCCTCGGCGCACGCGCACGGCGTGGGCCGTCGGGTGCCGCCGTGCGACGCGCCTGCCGGGCCTGCTGGGTCCGCCGGGCCTGCGCTGCCGTCCTCCTCTGCTCGCGCGCCGCCGTGACGACGAAGGAGCCGAGGATCAGTGCGTTGGTCGTGTTCCAGGCGAGCGCGAGGCTGAGCGTCCCGGTGCCCAGGTCACGCCAGAGCCCGACGACCGAGGTGAGGGACAGGAAGACGAAGAAGAGCACCTGGGGTGCGATGAACGCGAACGGGGAGACGGCGACCCCCTTGCGGCCCGTCACGTGCCAGCCCTTCTCGCGACGCAGCAGGGCGTCGACGAACGCACGGGCGTAGATCGGGAACGAGACGGTGGCGAGCATGAGGGTCTCCCACCGGAACGTGCCGAGCGTGTAGAGGGCCAGGGCGATCTGCATGACGTAGAACCCGGCGTAGTAGAGGATCCAGGTGCCGGTCGAGGTGTCGATGGCCATCGGCGAGAGGCCGAAGTAGATCTGCAGCGGCGGGACGAGCAGCAGCAGGAGCGGGGTGATGCCCGTCAGGTAGTGCGTGGCGGTCACCGTGTACTGCAGCCGCTGGTCGAGCGTGAGCGTGCGGCGCCGCGACAGCGGGTTGTGCGTGAGCAGGATCTCGAAGCCGCCGGTGGCCCAGCGCTGCTGCTGCTTGGTGTAGGCCTCGATGGTCTCGGGGGTGTCGCCGACGGCGAGCGGCGTGGGGATGTAGACCGACCGCCAGCCGCGTTCGTGCAGCAGCAGCGAGGTCCAGACGTCCTCCGACTTGGAGTCGGTGTACATGCCGCCGATGTCCTCGATCGCGCTGCGGCGAAAGATGACGTTGGTGCCGACGCAGAAGGCCGCGTTGAACCGGTTCCGGCCCGGTTGGACGTACCGGTAGAACACGGCCTGCATGTACCCGGCGCCGCGCGAGATCAGGTTGTGCAGGTTGCCGTAGACCTGCGGGGTCTGCACGAACGCGACGTCGGTGGAGGCGAAGAAGGGCAGGGTCTCGCGCAGGAAGGCCGGGTCGGCGACGAAGTCGGCGTCGAGGATGACGAAGAACTCCCCGTGCGTGAGCGAGAGCGCGTGGTTGACGTTCCCGGCCTTCGCCCCGCCGGAGGAGCGCCGACGCACGTACCGCACGCCGAGCTCGGCGGCGAGGTCCCGGATCTCGTCGGAGCGTCCGTCGTCGAGGACCCAGGTCAGGTGCGCGCCCTCGATGTCGCGGGCGGCCTCGAGCGTGCGGCGCACGACCTGCGGGTCCTCGCCGTAGGTGGTGACGAACACGTCGACGTCGACGTACCGGTCGAGCAGGTAGGGCCGCCAGCGGCGCGGGTCGTCGCCGGCGCCGTCGCGCAGGATCTCGGGGGCGTCGAAGAGCCGGTCCTGCGCGTGGTGGAACGCGAACCCGCGCGGGTTGTGCCCGGCGGACATGATCGTCCACATCGACAGCAGCGCCTGGGCGACGAGCACGGTCTCCGCGGACATCACCATGAGGTACGGGACGAGGTCCCCGCGGTGGTCGGGGTCGAGCAGGAACGCGGCGTAGGCGAGCACTCCCGCGCTGGCGAGCAGCACGAGCAGCATGAGCGAGGGGGACTCGGCGGCGGAGTCGTCGGGGCGGGCGCCCGAGCGCGGGTCGTCGGTGCGCCGGGGGGTCGTGAGCAGTCGGTCGACATCGGTGAGGGTCATCGCAGCTCCCTGGAGGAGGGGGGCGGGGCGCTCGCACGGTGGGGCTGGCGGCGGGTGCGCGACGGCGGCGATGGCGGCGGCGACGAGTTCCCGGCATCTCGGACGAACCGGATCAAGGGGACGTTCCACGCCGACGGTACGAGCGGTGTGTGTCGACCAGATGAACGCCGCGTGTGACCTAGGTCACGATCGAGCGCGTCATGGCGCGCGTGCACCAGGCCCCGCGGCACGCCATCGTGGACGGCGCGTGCGCCGCCCGCTCGCGCCCGACGAGTCAGGAGCCGCATGCAGGACCCCGCTCCTCCCCCCGTTCCCGCAGCCGCCCCGGCAGCGCCGCGCACCCTCGCACCGCTCTACGCCGCCGGCTTCACCACGGCCTTCGGCGCCCACGGCGTCGCAGCCGCCATCGGCGCCCGCTCGGACGACCTCGGCCTCGCCCTGCTCACCTTCGGGCTGCTGCTGGCCGTCTACGACCTCGCCGAGGTCGTCCTCAAACCCGTCTTCGGCTCGTGGGCCGACCGCATCGGCATCCGCCCCGTGCTCGTCGGCGGGCTGCTCGCCTTCGCCGCGGCCTCGCTCGTCGCGGTCGGCTCGAGCGACCCGCTCGTCGTCGGTGCGGCACGGCTCGGCCAGGGGGCCGCGGCCGCGGCGTTCTCCCCCGCCGCCTCGGCGGCCGTCGCACGACTGACCGGACCGTCGACCCGCGGTCGCACCTTCGGTCGGTACGGGTCGTGGAAGAGCCTCGGCTACGCGCTGGGGCCGCTGCTCGGCGCCGGCCTCGTCGCGCTCGGCGGGCTGCCCGCCCTGTTCGTCGCGCTCGCCGCGACCGCCCTGGTCACCGGGCTGTGGGCCCGCGTCGCCCTGCCGGAGCTCCCCGTGCTGCCCCGCCCCCGCTACACCGTGCGCGACCTGCTGCGGCAGACGACCGACCGGGCCTTCCTGGTGCCCACCCTCGCCCTCGCGGCGACCACCGGCGCCCTGGGGGTGGCCGTCGGCTTCCTGCCCCTGCTGGGGACGCGGCTCGGCGCCGGAGTCCCGACGAGCATGGCCACGGTCACCGTGCTCGCACTGGCCTCGAGCGCCGTCCAACCCCTCGTGGGCCGGTGGCACGACGAGGGGCGCGTCGGCACGTCCACCGGCACCGCGGGCGGGCTCGTGCTCGTGGCCGCGGGCCTCGTGCTCGCGGCGCTCGTCCCCGGTGTCGCGGGGCTGTTCGCGGCCGCAGCCGTCCTCGGCACGGGCATCGGTACGACCACCCCGCTCGCCTTCGCGCACCTGGCCGCCACCACGCCGCACGAGCGGATGGGGCGGACCATGGGCAGCGCCGACGTCGGGCGCGAGCTCGGCGACGCCGGGGCACCGCTCCTCGTCGGCGCCGTCGCGACCGTGGCCTCACCCGCCGCCGGGATCCTCGTGCTCGCCACGCTCGTGGCGGGCACCGCCGCGGTGTGCCGCACCTCGCTGCGCACACCCCCGCACTGAGACCCGGGCCCGGGACCTTGGCTCCCGTGGCGCCCGGGGCCGGGGGCCTACCCTGGTCGGGTCACGGACCGCGGGAGCCCGGGTCCGGCGCAGTCGGCCCACCCGGTCGCCCACCGAGCACGGACGGAGCCTGGTCGATGCGAGGCGAGCGCCTGCCTGCACCGGCGGGTGAGGCACCGCCCGTGCGGGCCCCCTCCGCACGCACCGCGACCGTCGTGCTCGTCGCGGCCGTCACCGCGTACTTCGTCGCGGTCGTGCACCGGACCGCGCTCGGCGTCGCGGGGGTCGAGGCCATCGACCGGTTCGACCTCAGCGCCACCGGGCTGGCCATGTTCTCGGTCACCCAGCTCACCGTCTACGCCGCGATGCAGATCCCCGCCGGCCGCCTGCTCGACCGGTTCGGCGTCCGGGCGATGATCGTCACCGGTTCGCTCGTGATGGCCTGCGGACAGCTGGTGCTCGCGCTCGCCACGGACGTCCCGGCCGCCCTGGTCGCCCGCGTGCTCATCGGCGGCGGTGACGCGGCCATCTTCATCAGCGTGTGCCGCCTCGTCGCCGAGTGGTTCCCGCCTCGCCGGGTCCCCGTGCTCGTGCAGACCACCGGGCTCATCGGGCAGGCCGGTCAGATCGCCTCGGCGATCCCGGTCGCCTGGTTGCTGCACCGGCAGGGCTGGACGACGACCTTCGGCACGCTGGCCGCGCTGGGCCTGTTCGCCGCCTCCCTGTCGGCGTGGAAGATCCGCGACCGCGCACCGGACGCCACCAAGGCCGGCGCCGAGGCCGTCGCGCACGACGCGTTCTGGCCCGCCGTGCGCGAGTCCGTGCGGCCTGCCGCCACCCGGCTCGGGTTCTGGAGCCACTTCGTGTCCCCGTTCAGCGCGAACGTCATCGCGCTGCTGTGGGGCGTGCCGTTCTTCGTCACCGCGCAGCACCGCACCAAGGCCGAGGCGAGCCTGCTCCTCACCCTGCTGACCCTCACGGCCATGACGGCAGGTCCGGTCATCGGCCACCTGACCTCGCGGCACCCCTTGCGACGCAGCTGGGTCGTGCTGACCAGCTCGGGGGCGACGCTGGCCGCATGGGTCCTGCTCCTCGTGCACGACACGCCACGGCCGATGTGGCAGCTCGCGGCGTTCGTCGTGGTGATCGGCGTCGGCGGGCCCGTCTCGCTCGTGGGCATGGACTTCGCCCGGTCCTCGGCACCGATGCGGCTGCTGGGCACGGCGACCGGGTTCGTGAACTCCGGAGGCTTCATCTCGACGATCACGGGCGTGCTGGCCGTCGGGCTCGTGCTGCAGGCCGTGTCGCCCCCGGGGGCCACCACCTACTCGCTCGACGCGTACCGGCTCGCCTTCAGCGTGCTTCTCGTGCCCTGGGTGGTCGGCGTGGTGGGGGTCCTGCGCAACCGTCGACGCGCCCGAGCCGTGCTGCGTGAGGCCGGCACGGTCGTCCCGACCGTGCGCGACGTCCTCCGTCGCCGCAGCTCGACCGATCCCGGCCCCGGCGACCCCGCCTGAGCGTGCCGACGCGCGCAGGGTGCGCCTAGGCGCCCGAGCCTCCGACGAACCGGGCGACGATCGCCTCCACCGCCGGCCGGTCGATGCCGAACCCCGTCACGCACGCGTCCACCACGCCGATCCCGGCGTAGACGCCGACGGGCACGAGCAGGAGCCACTCACGCACCGAACCCGCATCGCCGAGCAGCGGGACCGACAGACGCCCGCTCGGCCGCCAGACGCTCCGCAGGCCCGGCACGCCACGCACCCACGCGGGTGACCGGGGCATCCACGGCCACAGCAGCGGCACGCCGCGCGTGGTGAGAAGGTCGCCCAGCACGTGCACCCCGGCACCCAGGCCCACCGCCAGCGGCAGCCAGTCGGTGCGGTCCGGCGCGGCGAACAGCACGAACACCGAGGCCGACACCGCCACGAACCACGGGCCGACGACGCCGTCACCGGTCAGCCGCCACACCCGTGCCGCGAAGGCCACGAGCAGCAACGACATCAGCGCCGCACCGACGGCCAGCTGGCCGGACGAGGTCTGCACCGTGACCTGGCCGAGCAGCGCCGCGAGGGCCGTGGCCAGCCCGACGCCGACGATCGAGTGCGTGCCGCGCCGGTGCCCGCCCGACACCTTCTCGACCGCCGCGCAGACCAGGTCGGAGACCGGCGGGAGCGAGCGCGCGACCGTCGCCGCACCGTGGTCGGCGTCAGGCAGCAGGGCCGCCCCGGCGCACACGAACGCCCCGGCGATCACACCCGCCGGCGAGACCGGGTGCCACCCGAACGCGAACGGTGCCGTGGACGTCACCGCCACCCACGCCGCCGCACCGGACAGCGCGTGGTGCCCGCCCATCATCGTCGCCTCACCTGCGAACCTCTCCGTCCGTCGTGCCCGGACCGCCCGGACGCTCCGGGGGGCCCTCCTGCGTGCCGCCGAGCTCGTCCTCCGGCTCGTCCGCGTCGTCGGCCGCGCTCCCGACCGGCACGAACGGCGTCCGGGGGCCGTCGACGTGCCAGGCCGGTCCGTCGTCCGGATCCGACAGCGGGCTCCCGCCACCGCTGTACGCGGCACGTGGCGGGACCTGGATGCTCAGCGGCTGCGTGTCGCCGACGTCGAACAGACCTGCGCGACCGCTCGCGCCGGGAGCACCCTCGCGTCCGCCCTCGGCCGAGGGTGGACGGAACGACGGCGGCAACCGGACGGCACCGGACGGATCGGACGACACGGGTGACACCCCATCACGCCCCACCGACACGCCTTCTCGCAGGTCAGCCGCACCGCCACCGCCACCGGGCGCCGCGCCACCTGCTCCGCCGGTCGACGCAGACGACCCCGCCGCGGCGGGCCCGCCCGGCCCACCGGGCAGCCCCGGCACGCCGCGCGCCTGCCCGGGCGCGAAGATCGTCGCGCACAGCCGCCGGTAGGTCTCGTCCGGCCGGACGACCCAGCCGATCCGGCGCATCGCCTGGTCCTGCCCTGCGGACTCCAGCACGAACTCCCCGTACCCGAGCAACTGCCCGACGGGTGAGCGCGAGTAGCTCATGTCGGTCACCTTGTGCAGCGGCATCATGGCGACGCGGTGCGTCACGAGGCCGGTGAGCAGGAGCATGCGGCGGTCGGTCGCGACGAACCACTCGATGCGCCACTCCAGCAGCCGCCACACGAACCGGCCGACGGGCAGCAGGCCGAGCCAGAGCACGAGGACGCCGGGATCGCCGATCACCGTCTCGGCGCGATCGGCGAGGAACGCCGCCACCGCGACGCCGAGGACCGCCGTGAGCGCAGGTTCGGCGAGCCGCGCCCAGTGCCGCCGCACCGCGAGCACGACCCGCTCGTCGGCCAGCACGTACCGGCGGAAGCCCGCGTGCCGTGCGACGACGTCGGCCGCGCCGGGCGCGGGGCCGACGGGCGGCTCGGCGGGCACGTCAGGCGGTCAGGCTGTTGAAGAACCTGCCGAACCCGGCGAACGCCGCGGTGATCATGTCCCACACGGCCTGCACCACGTCAGCCGCCCGCTCCGGGCTCGTGATGACGGCGTACACGAGGAAGATGATGATGACCCAGATCAGGATGCTCTTGGCCTTGGGCGGCATGGTGTCCTCACACGTCGTCGAACGCGGTCACGCGTCGGTACGGGGTGGTGGTGGGCGGGGATCTCGAAGGTCTGGCGAGGGGTCTGGCGAGGTGTCCGGCGAGGTTGGTCAGGGGCGACCGGCGGTGACGATACAGACATATCGGGCGGACGCGGTCACGACTCGCTCGACGCGCCCGGTGTGACGCGCGCGACGACGTCCGCCATGCGGTCGGGGGTTGTCCTCGCAGGTCCGGGCGGCCACCATCGACCCATGCGCCGCGCCATCGCACCGTCCCCGGTGCTCGCGCGCGCCCTGACCGGCTCCCCCGTCGCGGGGTGCCCGGCGACGTCGTGTCGCCCGTGTCCGCGGTCCTGCTGACCGCACTCACGGCCCGACCGACCCGCTGCCGCCGACGGCAGCCCGCACCCCGGGAGCACCCTCCCCATGTCGACCCTCACCCTTGACCGTGCCCGCTCGTCCCTCGCACTCGATGCCCTCGGCGTCGTCGACGGCGTCGACCGGACGACGGAGCCCGGCACCGCGCGCACGGACGTCGTCGTCTTCCACCCGCGCTCGGCGACCGCGGTGACGCTGGCCGCCGCACGCGCGGACGTGGTTCGGCTGGAGTTCAGCAGCGCCTGGCCGGACGTGCCCGCGTTGCGCGGCGCCGTCGCGATGCTGCGCGAGGAGCTGGACGCGCTCGGACGGCCGCGCGCCGAGGTGCGCGTCGAGCTCGCCGTCGAGGTCGTGGTGGTCGCCGACGCGCGCGCCGCCGCCACCACGAGGACGCGGTTCGAGATGCTCGACGCCCTCGCCGGGGTAGCCCCGCACGTGACCCGCGGGAGCCTCGTGGGCACGAGCGACGAGCTCCGCACGCAGGTGCAGGCGCTCGCGCGCCGGGTCGGCGCGGACACCGTGGTCACCGTGCCGCTGGCCACCGCCTGACGCCCCGCCGGCCAGGGCCCCGCCGGTCACGACCCCGCTGGGCACCACCCCCGAACCGAGGGGCACCGTCGCGGCATCACGGAGGCACGGCCGCGGGTGCCTCAGCGGCGCAGCACGCGCCGGCCGTACAGGTGTGCCGAGGACCGGCGGCGCAGGGAGCGGGAACACGGTCGGTGCGCGGGCTCAGCACGCGGACGTCGTCGTGCGACGGTCCGGTGGTCTGACGAGATCGGGCAGGGCCTGCCCGGCGGCTGGGCTCAGGCCAGCGAGAGGAACAGCTTCTCGAGGCGGGCCACGTCGAGCGTCTGCTCGCCCTCGGGGCCGGCGAGGCACTGCCGCATGCCGGTGGCGATGATCGCGAAGCCCGCCTTGTCGAGCGCGCGGCTGACGGCCGAGAGCTGGGTGACGACGTCCTCGCAGTCGCGGCCCTCCTCGAGCATCCGCAGCACACCGGCGAGCTGGCCCTGGGCGCGCTTGAGGCGGTTGACGACGGCGGTCATCTCGGCCGGGTCCAGCTGCATGGCCACTCCTCCGCTCGGCGTCGCAGGCCCGTTGCCTGCGCGATCGTCCGCCACCCCAGGATACCCCCACGGGTAACCGGGACCTTCGTCACTGTCGACCCGCGCGCACCGTCCTAGCGTCGGAAGCAGACGAAGGATCACATCGACGAAGGCGTGGTGTGAAGGTCATGACCAGACGTCTGCTCGTCCTCGGTGCCGGCACCGCGGGCACGATGATCGCGAACCGCATGCGGCGCGTCCTGGACGCACGCGACTGGGAGATCACGATCGTCGACAAGGACGACGTCCACCTGTACCAGCCCGGGTTCCTCTTCCTGCCGTTCGCGACCTACCGGCCCGACCAGGTGCGTCGCTCCCGGCACACGCTGCTCGCCGACGGCATCGACCTCGTCCTCGCCGGCGTCGAGCAGATCGACGCCGGGGCCGGCACGGTCACGCTGGGCGACGGGCGGGTGCTGGCCTACGACCAGCTCGTCATCACCACCGGCACGAGCCCGCGACCCGACCAGACGCCCGGCATGCTCGGCGACCTGTGGCGGCGCGACGTCTTCGACTTCTACACGTTCGACGGCGCCATGGCCCTGCAGCGCGCCCTGCAGCAGCTGACAGGCGGCCGGCTCGTCGTGCACGTGACCGACATGCCCATCAAGTGCCCGGTCGCCCCGCTGGAGTTCGTGTTCCTCGCCGACGCCTGGCTGCGGGCCCGTGGCATGCGCGAACGCACCGAGCTGGTCTTCGCCACCCCGCTGTCCGGGGCGTTCACGCAGCCCGTCGCCGCCGAACGCCTCGGCTCGCTGCTCGCCGACCGCGACATCCGGGTCGAGACGGACTACCTGGTCGAACGCATCGACGAGCAGGGGAAGGCGCTGGTCTCCTACGACGAGCGGAGGATCGACTTCGACCTGCTCGTGACCGTGCCGCTCAACATGGGGGCCGAGGTGATCACCCGCTCCGGGCTCGGCGACGAGCTCGGGTACGTGCCCGTCGACCGGCACACCCTGCGGTCGCGCGCGTACGAGAACGTGTTCGTCGTCGGCGACGCCGCCGACCTGCCCACCTCGAAGGCCGGGTCGGTCGCGCACTTCGCGGTCGAGACGTTCGTGCACAACTTCCCGCTGCTGGTCGAGGGCCGCGAGCCCGTCGACGCGTTCGACGGGCATGCCAACTGCTTCGTCGAGACCGGCAACGGCAAGGGGCTGCTCATCGACTTCGACTACGACACGCAGCCGCTGCCCGGCACCTACCCCTTGCCCTGGGTCGGGCCGATGCGCCTGCTGACCGAGACCCGTGCGAACCACCTGGGCAAGCTGGCGTTCCGCTGGCTCTACTGGAACGCGCTGCTGCCCGGCCGGCCGATCCCGCTGCCGGCGCACATGTCGATGCGCGGCAAGGACACCTCCCTGCTGGCTGCCGCCTGAGGAGCCGGACGACCCACCGAGAGAACGAGTGCACGAGAGAGGGACCGCCATGCCCGAGACCATGCTCGACGGCCACCGGATCCACGTCGACGCCGAGGGGTTCCTCACCGACCCTGCCGAGTGGGACGAGGAGCTCGCGGACGTCCTGGCCGCCCAGATCGGCCTGACGCTCACCGACGCGCATTGGAAGGCCCTGCACTTCCTGCGCGCCGACTTCGCCCAGCAGGGCGAGACCGCCACGCTGCGCCGCGTGTCCACCCTGGGGGCGATCCCCGTCAAGGAGCTGTTCGCGCTCTTCCCCGGCAAGCCGGCCAAGAAGATGGCCTACGTCGCCGGCCTGCCCAAGCCGCACGGGTGCGTCTGAGACGCACGAGGGATGAGGAGACCGTCATGACCGTCCACGACACGACCACCGACCGCGAAGCACCCGCGATCGTCCCGCAGTTCGACGCCGTCGACGAGGCCGCGCCCGGACGCAAGCTCGCGATCATCTGCTCCAAGGGCAACCTCGACATGGCCTACCCCGGCCTGATCCTGGCGAACGCCGCCCTGGGCGAGGGGGTCGAGACCCACCTGTTCTTCACGTTCTGGGGCTTCGACATCATCACGAAGAAGACGATGGGGGACCTGAAGTTCACGATGCTCGGCAACACCGCGACCCACATGCCGCAAGGCCTGGGCGGGCTGCCGGGGATGACGGCCATGGCGACCTCCCGGATGCGCCGGTCGATCGCCGACATCGACGTGCCGACCGTGCCCGAGTTCCTCGAGCAGATCGTCGCGTCGGGCGGCCACCTGTGGGCGTGCCGGATGTCCGCCGACATGAACCACCTGACGACGGACGACCTGTACGACGACGTGGAGGCGATCATCAGCGCGTCGGACTTCATCGAGAAGACCGCCGGGGCGCAGCTGCTGTTCATCTGACGGCGGACGTCGCCGGCGGGGTGCCGTCGTGC
Source organism: Cellulomonas soli (assembly GCF_013409305.1). Taxonomy (GTDB): domain Bacteria; phylum Actinomycetota; class Actinomycetes; order Actinomycetales; family Cellulomonadaceae; genus Cellulomonas; species Cellulomonas soli. Next base: position 461,444 of record NZ_JACBZJ010000001.1, read on the forward strand.
CGCAGGGCCTGTCCGCAGAGTGAGGAGTCCCAGGTCGTCGGCCCGCGCTGCTCCTACGATCGTGCGGGCCGACCGCCCGTGCCGGCCGCCGTCGAACCGAAGGAGCGGGCAGCCATGCTGGGTCTGCACACCGAGTACCTCGTCGAGGAGCTGGACGAGGGCGGTGCACCCCGCTCGTTCTCGTTCACCTGTCCGGACACGTTCAACTTCGCCTACGACGTGGTGGACCGGCTCGGGCGCGAGACGCCGGACCGCCGGGCGCTGCGCTGGTGCAACGACCACGGCGAGGAGCGCACCTACACGTTCGCCGAGATCTCCCGGCTGAGCGACCAGGCGGCCGCGTACTTCCTGCAGATCGGCGTGCGCAAGGGCGACCGGGTGCTGCTGGTGCTCAAGCGGCACGCGCAGTTCTGGTGGGCGATCCTCGGCCTGCACAAGATCGGCGCGATTGCCGTGCCGGCCACCGACCAGCTCAAGACGTACGACCTGGTGTTCCGCCTGACCGAGGCGCGCATCTCGACGGTCGTGTGCACGCTCGAGGGTGGCGTCGCCGAGCAGGTCGACGGCGCACAGGCCGAGCTGGGCCGCCCGCTGACCCGCATCGGCGTGCGCGGCACCCGTGAGGGCTGGGCCGACTTCGACGCCGGTGTCGCCGCGGCGCCGGTGTTCGTGAAGCCCACGGGCGAGGACCTTCCCGTCGCGGCCGACCCGCTGCTCCTGTACTTCACGTCGGGCACGACCGCTCAGCCCAAGATGGTCCTGCACGACCACTCCTACCCGGTCGCGCACATCGCCACGGCCAAGTACTGGCACAAGGTCGACCCCGACGGCCTGCACCTGACCGTCTCGGAGACCGGCTGGGCCAAGTCCGTGTGGGGCAAGCTCTACGGGCAGTGGTTCCTGGAGACCTGCGTCGACGTCTACGACTTCGACCGGTTCGACCCGGACCGCCTGCTCACGCACCTGCAGGACGCACGCGTGACGACGTTCTGCGCGGCACCGACCGTGTACCGGTTCCTCATCCAGCAGGACCTGTCCGGCTACGACCTGTCCGCGCTGCAGCACTGCACGATCGCCGGCGAGGCGATGAACCCCGTGGTCTACGAGACGTTCCGCGACCAGACGGGCATCGAGCTCAAGGAGGGCTACGGCCAGACGGAGATGACCCTGGCGGTCGTCACCAACTGGTGGCAGGCCACCAAGCCCGGCTCGATGGGCCTGCCCTCCCCCGCCTACGACGTCGTGCTGCTCACCGAGGACGGCACGGAGGCCGGCCCCGACGAGGACGGCGAGATCTGCCTGCGGATCCCCGAGGGCACCCGCCCGATCGGCCTGTTCACCGGCTACGCCGACGACCCCGCCACGACGTCCTCGGTCTGGCACGACGGCTACTACCACACGCACGACCTGGCCCGCCGTGACGCCGACGGCTACCTCTGGTACGTCGGGCGCACCGACGACATGATCAAGACGTCCGGCTACCGGGTCGGCCCGTTCGAGGTCGAGTCCGTCGTCATGGCGCACCCCGCCGTGCGCGAGTGCGCGGTCACCGGCGCCCCCGACCCGGTGCGCGGCGTGATCGTCAAGGCGACCGTGGTCCTCACCGCCGGCTACGAGCCCTCCGACGAGCTGGCCAAGGACATCCAGACCTTCGTCAAGGCACGCACCGCGCCCTACAAGTACCCGCGCAAGGTCGAGTTCGTCGAGGCGATGCCCACCACGATCTCGGGCAAGATCCGCCGGGTGCAGCTGCGCGAGACGTCCGAGGGCTGACCTCGACAGCGCCACCGTGGACGCCGCACGTCAGGGGCCTCGTCGCCGTCCCGGACAATGGGCGCCATGAGCGCGACCGTGCAGGCCAAGGGTGTGGGGGCCGGGTTCGGCGACCGCGAGCTGTTCGCAGGGGTGGACCTGGTCGTCGCGCCGGGCGACGTCGTCGGGCTGGTCGGGCCGAACGGTGCGGGCAAGTCGACGTTGCTGCGCATCCTCGGCGGCCACCGGGCACCCGACGCCGGGACGGTGTCCGTGTCCCCGCAGCACGCCCAGCTCGGGTACCTCGCGCAGGAGATCGAGCGGCGCGAGGACGAGTCGGTGCACGCGCACCTCGAGCGGCGCACGGGGGTCGGCCCGGCGCAGGTGGCGATGGACGCCGCGGCCGAACGGCTGGCGACCGGTGAACCCGGCGCGGACGACGAGTTCGCCGAGGCGCTCGAACGCTGGATGGGCCTGGGCGGCGGCGACCTGGACGCCCGGATGGGCTCGGTGCTGGCCGACCTGGGCCTGGACGTCGACCCCGGCCTGCCGATGACGGCGCTGTCCGGCGGGCAGGCCGCCCGGGTGGGCCTGGCGGCGCTGCTGCTCTCGCGCTACGACCTGTACCTGCTGGACGAGCCGACGAACGACCTGGACCTGGAGGGCCTGGACCTGCTCGAGGACTTCGTGCACCGTTCGAGCGCACCGGTGGTCGTGGTCAGCCATGACCGGGAGTTCCTCTCGCGCACGGTCACCTCCGTGGTGGAGATCGACCGCAGCCTGCAGCGCGTCGCCGTCTACGGCGGGTCGTACGACGCCTACCTGGACGAACGTTCGACGGCCCGCCGTCAGGCGCGTGAGGCCTACGAGGACTACTCGACCCGGCGTGACGCGCTCGAGGGCCGCGCGCGGATGCAGCGCGCGTGGATGGCCAAGGGTGTGAAGAACGCCCGCCGCAAGTCCTCCGACAACGACAAGATCGGTCGCAAGTTCCGCTCCGACGCCTCGGAGAAGCAGGCCGCGAAGGCCCGCCAGACGCAGCGGATGATCGAGCGGCTCGACGTCGTGGCCGAGCCGCGCAAGGAGTGGCAGCTGCAGATGACGATCGCGGCTGCGCCTCGTTCGGGTGCCGTCGTGGCGGCTGCCCGGCACGCGAGCGTGCAGCGGGGGGACTTCGTGCTCGGCCCGGTCGACGTGCAGCTCGACTGGCGCGACCGGGTGGCGATCACCGGCCCGAACGGCGCCGGCAAGACGACGCTGCTCGGCCTGCTGCTCGGCCGGCTGGCCCCCACCGAGGGCCGCATCGACCAGGGTTCGGGTGTGCTCGTCGGCGAGGTCGACCAGGCACGGGCGGCGTTCGAGGGTGACGACCCGCTGGTCACCGCGTTCTCCCGCGAGGTACCCGACTGGACGACCGCTGACGTGCGCACCCTGCTGGCCAAGTTCGGGCTGGGCGGGCACCACATCCCGCGTCCGGCGGCCTCACTCTCCCCCGGCGAGCGCACCCGTGCGGCCCTCGCGCTCCTGCAGGCCCGCGGGGTGAACCTGCTGGTGCTCGACGAGCCGACCAACCACCTCGACCTGCCCGCGATCGAGCAGCTCGAGCAGGCGCTCGAGGCGTTCGACGGCACGGTCCTGCTGGTCACGCACGACCGGCGCATGCTCGACACCGTGCGCCTGACCCGCCGCTGGCACGTGGAGGACGGGCAGGTCACCGAGGTCACGCCGGACTGAGCCGCACGCGGTCCGGCGCAGCACGAGGGAGAGGGCCCGTCCGACCGTGAGGTCAGACGGGCCCTCTCCCGTCGATGCGCGGGGCCGCAGCCCCACGGCTCACAGCAGCGAGCGGAACAGCTCCTCGATCTCGGCGACGGACGCCGGGCGCGGGTTGCCGCCGGCGCAGACGTCCTCGAACGCGGCCTTGGCCAGCGCGGGCACGTCGGCCTCGGTGGCTCCGACCGCGGTGATGGACGTCGGGTTGCCCAGGTCGCGGGTCAGCGCGGCCACGGCCTCGACGGCAGCGGCGCGGGCCTCCTCGAGCGGCATGGTGTGCGCACCCTCGACGCCGAACGCGGCGGCCACGTCGCGCAGCTTCTCACCGGTGGAGGCGGCGTTGAACGCCATCACGGGGGCGAGCAGGATGCCGTTGGCCACACCGTGCGGGGCGGAGTAGAACGCGCCGAGCGGGTGGGCCATGGCGTGCACGAGGCCCAGGCCGACGTTCGAGTAGCCCATGCCGGCCACGTACTGCGCCAGGGCCATGTGCTCGGCCGCGGCCGGGTCGCCGTCGGCGGCGTCGCGCAGGGAGGCGGCGATGACCTGGATGGCCTTGAGGTGGAACAGGTCGGACAGCTCCCAGGCACCGGCCGTGGTGTAGCCCTCGATGGCGTGGGTGAGGGCGTCAAGGCCGGTCGCGACCTTGAGCGCACGGGGGGCGCTGGACATCATCTCGGGGTCGACGACGGCCATCACGGGGATGTCGTGCGGGTCGAAGCAGACGAACTTGCGCTGCCGCTCGACGTCGGTGATGACGTAGTTGATCGTCGTCTCCGAGGCGGTGCCGGCCGTGGTGGGCACTGCGATGATCGGCACGGACGGGTTCTTGGTGGCGGCGCCGCCCTCGAGCGAGCGCACGTCGGCGAACTCGGGGTTGGCCACGATGATGCCCACGGCCTTGCAGGTGTCCTGCGGGGACCCGCCGCCGACGGCGATGAGCACGTCGGCACCGGCAGCCTCGAACGCCGCGACCCCGGCCTGCACGTTCTCGATGGGCGGGTTCGGCAGGACGTCGGAGTAGACCTCGTAGGGGAAGCCGACCCCGTCGAGGAGGGCCGTCACCCGGCCGGTCACGCCGGTCTCCACGAGCACCTTGTCGGAGACGACCAGGGCCTTGGTGAACCCGCGCCGGGCGAGCTCCTCGGGGATGACGGTGATCGACCCCGCGCCGAAGTACGCGGTCTGGTTCCAGATCATGCGCTGTGCCACGTCGCACCTGCTCCGTTCTCGTGCGGCGCCCGTGCGCCGCCGTCCCGTCGCGCGCTCCCGTCCCGGGAGGCGTGACCTCGACTCGATGAATCGATTCAGTCATCCAACCAGCCGAAGGTGGCCGGCGCGCGGGGCGAAGGTCCCGGCAGCCTGCACGAACTCCCGCGCGAGCACACCCGGACGCACCGTCGCGCACCGCTGGCGGGCACCGGGCGTGCGCTGGACGGTTGACACCCCGGTGGCGCCGACCTACCGTTGTGATCGTTGATTCATAGGCGAATTTTCATTCACGGCAGGGCGGGACCCGCGCAGGACGCGGTCCGCGCCAGGGCCGACGACTGCAGGCAGGAGGAACGGTGACCGACGTCGTCGTCGCGATCGACCAGGGCACGACCAACACCAAGGCGGTCGCCGTCGACCCCACCGGTGCCGTGCTCGCCCGCGCCTCCGCCCCCGTCGGCGTGCGCCACGGCGACCACGGGCACGTCGAGCAGGACCCGGCGCAGATCTGGCGCACGGTGCAGCAGGTCGTCGTCGACTGCCTCGCCGGGACGCCCGACCTGCACCCCGTCGGCGTCGCGCTGTCCACGCAGCGCGAGTCCGTCGTCGCCTGGGACCGCCGCGACGGGCGCCCGCTCGGACCCGTGCTCAGCTGGCAGGACGTGCGCACCGCGGACGACTGCCGGCGGCTGCTCGACGACCCGCGCGCCGCGCTCGTGCCCGCCCGCACCGGGCTGCCGCTCGACCCGATGTTCTCCGCACCGAAGCTGCACCGGCTGCTCGCCGACGCCGCCGAGGCCGGGTCCGACGTCACGCACGCCGCCGTCGGCACGATCGACTCCTGGCTGCTGTGGAACCTCACGGGCGGCGCCGAGCACGTCGTCGAGGCCGGCAACGCCTCCCGCACGCTGCTGCTCGACCTCGACCTCGGCCGCAGCGCCAGCCCCAGCCCCAGCAGCGACAGGCTCGGCTGGGACGCCGAGCTCGCCGACCTGTTCGCGGTGCCGCAGGCCGCGCTGCCGCGCATCGCCGCCTCGACCGGGCCGTTCGGCACCGTGGCCGGCGACGGCCCCCTGCGGGGCCTGCCGGTGCTCGCGGTGCTCGCCGACTCGCACGCCGCCCTGCTCGGGCACGGCGCCACCGGCCCCGGCACGGTCAAGGCGACCTACGGCACCGGCTCGTCCGTCATGCGCCCCTGGGCCACGCCCGACGCGGTCCGCACGGGCGTCTCCACCACGCTCGCCTGGCTCACCGACCGGCCCACGTACGCGCTCGAGGGCAACATCCGCTACTCCGGCGCCGCGCTCGACTGGGCCGCCTCGCTACTCGGGCTGACCGGTGGCGCCGCGCTCGGCGAGCTCGCAGCGACCGTCCCCGACGCCGGCGGCGTCACGCTCGTGCCCGCGTTCGGCGGGCTGGGCGCGCCGCACTGGGACGCCGACGCGGTCGGCCTGCTCACCGGTCTGACCGGTGGCACCACCCCGGCGCACGTGGCCCGCGCGGCCTTCGAGGCCGTGGCCTGGCAGGTCGCCGACGTCGTGGCCGCCATGAGCCCCGACGGTGCTCCCTCCCCCGACCTGCTCGTCGCCGACGGCGGGGCGAGCGCCAGCGCGCTGCTCATGCAGCTGCAGGCCGACGCGCTCGGCTGCGAGGTCGTCACCTCGCGGCACCCCGAGCTGTCGGCCCTCGGCGTGGCCGGGCTCGCGGGCCAGGCGCTCGGCTGGGACCCCGCCCTGCGCGCCGACCCGCACGCCGGCGGAACCCGGTACGCGCCCTCGATCGGCTCCGACGAGCGCGCCGCCCGGCGAGCCCGCTGGGACGCCGCCCTCCACCGGTCCCGCGGCCCGCAGGCCGACCGGGACCCCTCGACCTCACGCACGTCCTGATGAACGGAGAGAACGACCATGTCTGAGCTGCCCCGCTTCGGTGCCGGCCTGTGGCACTTCGCGTCCTACGTGGACCGCTACGCCGTCGACGGCTACGCGCCGCCGCTGTCCACGCTCGAGCAGATCGCGCTCGCCGGGACGGTCGAGGACCTCTCGGTCGTCGACGTGCCGTACCCGTTCACCCCGGGCGTCACGGTCGACCAGGTCAAGAGCGCCCTGGCCGAGGCCGGGCTGTCGTGCATCGGCGTGACCCCCGAGATCTACCTGCGCAAGTTCGGCAAGGGCGCGTTCACCAACCCCGACCCGCAGGTGCGGGCCGAGGCGATGGAGCTGCTGCACGAGGCGAGCGGCGTGGCCAAGGAGCTCGGCGCCGACTACGTGAAGATCTGGCCCGGCCAGGACGGCTGGGACTACCCGTTCCAGGTCAACCACCACGACCTGTGGAAGCTCGCCGTCGACGGCATGAAAGAGCTCGCCTCCGCGCACCCCGACCAGAGGTTCGTCATCGAGTACAAGCCGCGTGAGCCCCGCGTGAAGATGACCTGGGACTCCGCCGCCCGCTCGATCCTGGGCATCCAGCAGACCGGCTGCGACAACATCGGTGTGCTGCTCGACTTCGGCCACTCGCTGTACGGCGGGGAGTCGCCGGCCGACGCGGCCCAGCTGCTCATCGACCACGGGCTGCTGTGGGGCATGGACGTCAACGACAACCTGCGCGGTTGGGACGACGACCTCATGGTCGGCTCGGTGCACCTGACCGAGATCTTCGAGTACTTCTACACGCTCAAGATCAACGGCTGGGAGGGTGTCTGGCAGCTCGACCAGTTCCCGTTCCGTGAGGACACCGTCGAGACGGCCCGCGCCTCGATCCGGCTCCTCAAGGCGCTGCACCGGGCGCTCGACACGCTCGACATCCCGGCGCTGCGCGAGGCGCAGGCCCGGCAGGACGCCATCGGTGCCCAGCGGCTCGTCCAGGACGCGCTGCTGTCGTGCATGGGCGGTGGGCGATGACGGTCACGGTCCCGCCGCTCGGGCTGGTGCACGACCCCGGACCCATCCCCCTGCTGCCGGCCCCCGACCGGGAGATCGCGGTGCTCGGCCGCACCCCCGTCGGTGCCGACCGGGACGCCGTCGTCGCGCACCTGGCGCAGGCCTCGTACGAGGTGCGCCGCAGGGCCGTGCAGACCGTGCACGACGCGGGCCTCGGTCACATCGGCGGCGAGTTCTCCATCACCGACGTGCTGGTCACGCTGTACCTGCACGTGATGAACATCAGCCCGGAGCAGGTCGCCGAGGGCGACCCCGAGCGCGACCGGGTGGTGCTGTCCAAGGGGCACGCCGCCAACGCGCTCTACACGGTGCTCGCCGTCGGCGGGTACATCGCCCCGGAAGCGCTGCGCACGTTCATGCAGCCCGAGTCGATGCTCAACGGGCACCCGGCCCGCGGGAAGATCCGCGCCGTCGAGGCGAACACCGGCCCGCTAGGGCACGGGCTGCCGATCGCGGTCGGCACGGCCGTGGCCGCGCAGATCGACGGCTCGCCGCGGCGCACGTTCGTGCTGCTCGGTGACGGCGAGCTTCAGGAGGGCTCCAACTGGGAGGCCCTCATGACAGCCGGTCACCGGGGCCTGTCGAACCTGTGCGCGGTCGTCGACCGCAACCGGCTCCAGCAGGGTGCCCGCGTGGCCGACACCAACGACCTCGAGCCGCTGGCCGACAAGGTGCGCGCGTTCGGCTGGGACGTCGTCGAGGTCGACGGCCACGACCACGCGGCTCTGCTCGACGCGTTCGCCGGGGTGCCGGCCGCGTCCGGCCGACCGACGTTCGTCATCGCCCGCACCGACAAGGGCCACCCCGTCAGCTACATGCGCGACCACGTCGCGTGGCACCACAAGGTGCCCTCGGCCGAGCAGGTCACCCAGGCGCTCGCCGAGCTCGACGCCCTCGCGGGCGGGCAGGAGGAGAAGTGAGCACCACGGCACTCCCGGTACCCCCGGCGCGCACGCTGCACGACTGCCGCGACGCGTGGGCCGCGACCCTGATCGAGGTCGCCGAGGCCGACCCGAGGGTCGTCGCGGTCGTCAACGACTCGGTGGGCTCCAGCAAGCTCGGCGGCTTCCAGGAGCGGTTCCCCGAGCGCACGGTCAACGTCGGCATCGCCGAGCAGGACATGGTCGGCGTGGCCGCCGGTCTGGCCAACGGCGGCAAGGTGCCGTTCGTCTCGGCGGCCGGCTGCTTCCTGACCGCCCGCGCGATGGAGCAGATCAAGGTCGACGCTGCGTACTCCGGGTACAACATCACGCTGGTCGGGCAGTCGCCCGGCATGGCGTACGGCGAGCTCGGCCCGACGCACCACTCGATCGAGGACCTGGCGTGGCTGCGCACGATCCCCGGCATGACGGTGGTGGTCCCGGCCGACCCGGCCGAGACGGCCCAGGCCGTGCGGTGGGCCGCGGCGCACGACGGCCCGGTGTACCTGCGGATCTCCCGCATGGGCGTGCCGGACGTCTACCCGGAGGGGTACCAGTTCGTGCCCGGCCGGGCGGTCACGCTGCGCGAGGGCACCGACGTCACGCTGATCGCCACGGGCACGACGGTCTCCCGCGCGCTCGACGCCGCCGACCTGCTCGCCGCGCGCGGTGTGCAGGCCCGGGTGCTGTCGATGCCGACGATCAAGCCGCTCGACGTGGAGGCCGTCGTGGCCGCCGCGCGCGAGACCGGCGCGATCGTCACGGTCGAGGAGGCCCTGGTCACCGGCCTGGGCGGCGCGGTCGCCGAGACGGTCGTGCAGCACCACCCGGTGCCCGTCCGGTTCGTCGGGATGCGCGACGAGTTCGCGATCACCGGCTCGGCCGAGTGGCTGCTCGACCACTACGGCATCAGCGCGGCCGGCGTGGCCGACACGGCCTCGGACCTGCTCGGACGCTGATCGCGGCGTCCGGCGGCGGATAGAGTCCCGGGACGACGAGGTGCCGGTCCAGACCGCTGGACCGGCACCCACCGGCATCCCTCGGTCCCCGTCTCGGGGCCGGCCGACCCCCAGGACCAGAGAGGCGCACCGTGACGGCGACCAGCGGAGCACCCCGAGGCGGACGACGCCTCGGGCACCCCGACGAGCAGACGCGCCTCATGGCCAAGGTCGCCCGCATGTACCACGAGCGTGGCCTGCGCCAGTCGGAGATCGCCGCCGAGCTGCACATCTCCCAGCCGCGCGTGTCCCGGCTGCTCAAGCGGGCCGTCGAGCTCGGCGTCGTGCGCATCACCATCTCCGTCCCGTCGGGCGTGCACACCGACCTCGAGGACGCCCTCGAGGCACGGTTCGGCCTGGCCGAGGCCGTGGTCACGGACACCGGCAGCAGCGACGCGGACGACGAGGGCAGCGTCGAACGCGCACTCGGTGCCGCGGCGGCGGTCTACCTGGAGACCACGCTCATCGGCGGCGACTCCATCGGGATCTCGTCGTGGAGCTCGACGCTGCTCGCGGCCGTCGAGGCCATGCGCCCCTCGACCGGCCAGGTCGTCGAGGAGGTCGTCCAGCTCGTCGGCGGCGTCGGGGACCCGCGCGTGCAGGTCGAGGCCACCCGTCTGCTCTCCTCGTTCGCCTCGGCGACCGGGGCGACGCCGGTGTTCCTTCCGGCCCCCGGCCTGCTCGGCAGCAGCCAGGCGCGCGAGAGCCTCATGGGCGACCCGTCGGTCACCCAGGTGACGGCGCACTGGGCCGCACTGACCACCGCACTGGTCGGCATCGGCACGCTCGACCCCTCCCCCTTGCTGCGCAGCAGCGGCAACGGGATCTCGGACGCCGACCAGGACCAGCTGCGCACGCTCGGTGCCGTCGGCGACGTGTGCCTGCGGTTCTTCGACGCCGAGGGTGTGCCCGTGGCGTCGGGCCTGGACGAGCGGGTCATCGGGGTCAGTGCCGCGGACCTGCGGCGCATCCCGCGCCGCATCGCGGTGGCGGGCGGCGTCCGCAAGGTGTCGGCCATCCGCGGCGCCCTGCGCGGCGGGTGGGCGAACGTGCTGGTCACCGATGTGACGGCCGCCCAGGTGCTGCTCGGCGGCTGACCGTCCGGCGGGCGTCAGCCCTCGCGGGCGGCGAGGTGCTCGCGCAGCTCCTCGATCGAGACGAGCGGCAGGCCGTGCCGCTGCGCGAACGCCGCGAGGTCCGCCCCGCGCAGCATCGTGCCGTCGTCCGCGGCGATCTCGCAGATCACGCCGGACGGGTCACGCCCGGCGAGCCGGGCCAGGTCGACGGCCGCCTCGGTGTGCCCGGGGCGCTCGCGCACCCCGCCCTCGACTGCGGCGAGCGGGAACACGTGCCCGGGCCGGGCGAGGTCGTCGGGGGTGCTCGCGGGGTCGACGAGCACGCGCACCGTAGTGGCACGGTCGGCCGCGCTGATCCCGGTCGTGATGCCGGCGGCCGCGTCGACCGAGACGGTGAACGCGGTGCGGTGCGACTCGGTGTTCCGCGCGACCATCGGCGGCAGCGCGAGGCGGTCGAGGGCGCCCTGCGTCATCGGCACGCAGATCAGGCCACGGCAGTGGGTCATCATGAACGCGATGTGCGCGGCGATGATCGCGTCCGCGGCGACGACGAGGTCGCCCTCGTCCTCCCGGTCTGCCTGGTCGGTGACCACGACGGCCCGCCCTGCGGCGATGGCCTCGACGGCGTCGTCGACCCTGGACATCCGACCTCCTGGTTACTGGCACACGCTGGAGCACCGGCGGGATCGACGGGTCCCCGTCACCGTCCCAGCGCCCGCTGATCCTACCGAGCGATCACCGACCACCCGGTAGGCGTCCGGTCCGTGACCCGACCGGGTCCAGGCCCACGCCTCAGCGGGCGGGCTGGCTGGACGCCCGGACGACGAGCTCGGGCTGGAACACGACGTGGTCGGTCCCGGTCGCCGTCCCGGTCCGACGGGACAGCAGGATGTCGGCGGCACGGAAGCCCAGCTCGTGCGTCGGCTGCCGCACCGAGGTCAGCGGCACGGCCAGCTCGGCGGCCACGTCGATGTCGTCGTAGCCGACCAGCGCCAGGTCGCCCGGCAGCGGGTGCCCGGCCCGGCGCAGCCCGCGCTGCGCACCGATCGCCACCAGGTCGTTCACGCAGAACAGACCCGAGGGGAGCCCGGCGCCGTCGCGCGCGAGCAGCGCGGTGATCGCCGCCTCGCCGCCGGCCGCGTCGAGCGTGGCCAGCGGGACCTCCTCGACGACCTCGTCCGGGTCGAGCCCGGCCGCGCGCACGGCCCGCAGCACGCCCTCGAACCGGTCGCGGCACTGCCGGATGCCGTGCGAGCCGTTGAGCACGGCGATCCGCCGGTGCCCGAGCTGCAGGATGTGCCGCGCGGCAGCCTCTCCCCCGGCGACGTCGTCGACCGCGACCGACGGGATCGAGGCGTCCGGCGACGGGGAGTCGAGCAGGACCACGTCGACGCCGCGGTCCATGACCTCGCGCAGGTGCGACACGTCGTCCCCGGTGGTCACCACGAGCACGCCCGCGACCCCGTGCTCCTCGAACAGCCGCAGGAACCGCCGCTCACGCTCGGGGCTGTCGTCGGAGCTGGCGAGCATGAGCGTGAAGTCGTCCTGCGCGAGCCGGTCCTCGACGCCGCGGGCCATGTCGGTGAAGAACGGGTTACGGATGTCGAGCACGACGACGCCGACGGTGGTGACCGTGCCGGCGCGCAGCTGACGCGCGGGGGCGTTCGGCACGAACGACAGCGCGGCGATCGCCTCGGTCACCCGGGCGCGCGTCTGCGGGGCGACCCGGTCGGGACGGTTGAGCACGTTGGACACCGTGCCGACGGACACGTGCGCCGCCCGCGCGACGTCCGTGATGGACGCGCGCCGTGGGCGTGCAGCCGGGACCACCGTGGGACCTCGTTCTCCGCGACGACCTGCGTCGCTGGCTGGACCGGAAGGTGCTCAGGCTAGGCCACTCCTCGACGCCTCCCCCTCAGACACTCCTGACGCCACGACGGCCTCGGCGGGCAGCTCCACCGTGTGCTCACCGTGGCCGAGCGTGCGCGGCGCCTGCCCGGGAAGGTCGAGGACGGCCGTCGTGCCGACGGGGACGACGGCCGTCAGGACGAACCGTCCCGCGCTCACCCGCCAGTCGACCGACGCCGTGCCGTACGGGGTCAGGTGCGTCGCGCCGGCGTGCGTGAGGCCGCCGCCGGGCCGCGGGGCGACCCGGATCCGTCGGTAGCCGGGGGCGTCGGGTGCCAGACCGGCCACGACGCGGTGCAGCCAGTCGGCGACCGCCCCGAGCGCGTAGTGGTTGAACGAGGTCATGTCGCCGGGGTTGACCGTGCCGTCGGGCAGCAGGCTGTCCCACCGCTCCCAGGTGGTCGTGGCACCCATGGTCACGGGGTAGAGCCAGGACGGGCAGCGTCGCTCGAGCAGCAGCCGGTAGGCGCTGGTCACCGCACCGCCGGCACTGAGGGCGTCGCACACCACGGGCGTGCCGGCGAACCCGGTGGCGATCGTGCCGCCCGACTCCTCGACGAGCCCGGCCAGCCGGGTCGCGGCGGCCGCGCGCGCACGCTCGTCGGGCAGCAGGTCGAAGACGAGCGCGAGCGCGTGACCCGTCTGGGTGTCCCCCGCGACGTGCCCGTCGGCGTCGACGTACCGCGCGGCGAAGGCGTCGCGCACCTCGTCGGCGAGCCGGTCGAACCGGACCGCGTCCTCCTCGAGCCCGAGCACGGCGGCGCTCCGGGCGAGCACGCGGGCAGACCGGGCGAAGTACGCCGTGGCCACCAGGTGCGGGTCGGTGCGCGCCTGGAGCGGGTTCTCGGGCGGCGCGGTCGGGTCCAGCCAGTCGCCCAGCTGCAGGTTCTGGTCCCACACGCGGCCCGGACCGGCCAGCCCCTCGACCTGCTCGACCCACGCCTTGGCGCTCGGGTACTGCCGGGCGAGCAGGTCACGGTCCGCGAACCGCTCGTGCAGCGCCCACGGGGTCAGGGTGGCGACGTCGCCCCACACGGCCCCGGGCTTGGTCGGGTCCCACCAGTGCCCGCCCGGGATGAACGGCACGTACCAGGGCACGGTGCCGTACCGCTGCTGCTCGGCCGACACGCTGCGCAGCCACTCGGCGAGCATCCCGGCGGTGTCGTACAGGAACGAGGCCGTCGGGGTGAACACCTGGATGTCACCCGTCCAGCCGAGCCGCTCGTCGCGCTGCGGGCAGTCGGTGGGGATGTCGACGAAGTTCGACCGCAGGGACCACACGACGTTCTCGTGCAGGCGCTCCACGTCGGGCTCGGAGCAGCGGAACCAACCGGTGCGCTCCATGTCGGTGTGCAGCACGCGCGAGACGACGTCGTCGGGTCCGAGCTCGCCGACCCAGCCGGTGATCTCGGCGTAGCGGTAGCCGTGGATGGTGAACCGGGGCTCCCACTCGTGCGGGCCGTCCTGGCCGAGCACGAGCACGTCGGTGGCTGCGGCGCCGCGCAGCGGGCGCGTGCACAGCTCGCCGTCCTCGAGCACCTCGGCGTGCCGCAGCCGGATCGTCGTGCCTGCCGGTCCGTGCGGGCGGATGCGCAGCCGTCCGGCGTGGTTCTGCCCGAAGTCGAGCAGCAGCCGCCCGTCGGGGCGCCGGTCGACGCTCACGGGTCGCAGCTCGTCGGTGCAGCGCACGGGTGCGCCGTCCGGGGCGGCGAGCGTCGCCAGGTCGATCTCGGTGACCTGCACCGGCGCCCAGGCGGTGTCGTCGAACCCGGGCCGGGACCACCCGGGCACGGCGAGCCGTTCGTCGTGGTGCTCGCCCTCGTAGAGCCCGGTCGAGACGAGCTCACCGACCGAGGTCCGCCACCCGGGGCCCGTCGCAAAGGTCTGCCGGGTGCCGTCGGCGAGCACGAGCTCGAGCTGGGCGAGCAGACCGATGTCGGAGCCGAAGTTGTCGTGCGTGCCGCCCTCGAACCCGATGTGCCCGCGGTACCAGCCGTCGGCCAGGCGTGCCCCGATCGCGTGCGGCCCGGCGGCGCCGAGCAGGTCGGTCACGTCGTACGTGAGGTAGCGCAGCCGGTGGGTGTAGCTGGTCCAGCCGGGCACGAGCTCGTCGCGCCCGACGCGGGCGCCGTCGATCTCGACCTCGACCAGGCCGTGCGCGGTGACGTAGAGCCGTGCGGAGCGGACCGGCTGGTCGACGCTCAGCTCGGTGCGGACCAGCGGCGGGCGGCGCCTGCCGGCGGCCGCCTCGTCAGCCGCTCCGGTGGGCTCGGGCTCCGCGGGGCCGACCATGCGGGCGACCCAGTCGGTCGCGTCGAGCAGCCCGACCTCGGCGGTCGCCCACCCGCTCCACGGGCTCCACGCGCCGTCCTCGCCGTCGCCTTCGACGCGGACCCGCAGGCGTACCGCGTCGCGCGAACGCAGGGGGGCCGAGGGCCACGGGACGAGGACCTGCTCACGCGAGTCGACCACGGCGTGCACCGCACGGCTGCTGCCGTCGGCGGACATGACCTCGCCCTCGACCTGGTAGCGCGCCTGCTCGTACCCCTCGGGGGCGTCGGGGACGTACCAGGACAGGCGGGGGCTGTGCTCCCCGATGCCGAGGGCTCCGGCTTCGTGGTGCTCGAAGCGCACGTGGACGGGAGCCGCCGGGGACGAGAGAACCATGAAGCGATTCAACACCGATGACGCCCCGATGACCAACAAGGATCGCCCGGCAGCACGCTCGGCCCGGCATCACGCCCTGAGTCCCCCGTGTCGACGGGCTTGCCCTGGGCCGCTGGACGTGGTTTCATCGATGAATCGATTCATTCCCGCCGCACACCGCGGCGCTCCGGTTCGAAGGAGATCCGATGTCGCACTCCCTGCCCGCGCCCGC
This sequence comes from Cellulomonas soli, assembly GCF_013409305.1. GTDB lineage: Bacteria > Actinomycetota > Actinomycetes > Actinomycetales > Cellulomonadaceae > Cellulomonas > Cellulomonas soli. The sequence continues at coordinate 476,897 of NZ_JACBZJ010000001.1, forward strand.
CGCGGAAGCCCTGCGGTCCCAGACGATCGAGATCCCGTCCTGGGCGTTCGGCAACGCGGGGACGAGGTTCAAGGTCTTCACCCTGCCCGGCGGCCCGCGCGACCCGTACGAGAAGATCGCCGACGCCGCCCAGGTGCACCGGTACACCGGCATCGCCCCGCGCGTCTCGCTGCACATCCCGTGGGACCGCGTCGAGGACTACGACGACCTGGCCCGGCACGCCGCCGACCTGGGCGTGCAGATCGGTGCGATCAACTCCAACCTGTTCCAGGACGACGACTACCGGCTCGGCTCGCTCACGCACGCCGACGAGCGGATCCGTGCCAAGGCGATCGCCCACCACCGCGAGTGCATCGACGTCATGCGCGCCACCGGCTCGCAGGACCTGAAGATCTGGCTGCCCGACGGCACCAACTACCCCGGCCAGGACTCGATCCGCGCCCGCCAGGACCGCCTGGCCGACTCCCTCGCGCAGATCTACGCCGCGCTCGACGCCGACCAGCGGCTGATCCTGGAGTACAAGTTCTTCGAGCCGTACTTCTACACGATGGACATCCCCGACTGGGGCACCTCGCTGCTGCACTGCCTGGCCCTCGGCGAGCGCGCCCTGGTCGTCCTCGACACCGGCCACCACGCCCCGAACACCAACATCGAGTTCATCGTCGCCCAGCTGCTGCGGCAGGGACGCCTGGGGGCGTTCGACTTCAACTCGCGGTTCTACGCCGACGACGACCTCATGGTCGGGGCCGCCGACCCGTTCCAGCTGTTCCGGATCATGCACGAGATCGTGCAGGCCGGGGCTCTCTCCCCCGACTCGGGCGTCAGCTTCATGCTCGACCAGTGCCACAACATCGAGCCGAAGATCCAGGGGCAGATCCGCTCGGTGCTCAACGTGCAGGAGGCCACCGCCAAGGCCCTGCTGGTCGACGTCGAGGCGCTGGGTGCCGCGCAGCGCGACGGCCAGGTGCTCGAGGCCAACGAAGCCCTCATGGACGCCTACCACACGGACGTGCGCCCGATGCTGGCCGATCTGCGCGCCGACCAGGGGCTCGACCCCGACCCGATCGCCGCGTTCAAGGCCAGCGGGTACGTCGACCAGGTCGCCGACGCCCGCGTCGGTGGCGCCCAGGCCGGCTGGGGGGCCTGAGCGACCATGGCGAGCACGACGGCCCCCGCGGGGGCCCCCCCGGGCACCTGCCGGGTCGTCGCGGTCGACCTCGGCGCGTCCAGCGGACGCGTCCTGTCGGTCCGCGTCGGCCCCGGCACGCTCGAGGCGCACGAGGAGCACCGGTTCCCCAACGAACCCGTCACCGTTGGCGGCGCTGTCGGAGGCACGTTCGGCGGCACCCTGCACTGGGACGTGCTGCAGATCGTGCACGGCATCGAGACCGGTCTGCGCGCCGCCGCGACCTCCGGCCCGGTGGACGCGATCGCGATCGACTCCTGGGCCGTCGACTACGGCCTGCTCGACGCCGACGGCGCCCTGCTCGGCAACCCCGTCAGCTACCGCGACGACCGCACGCTGGGCGTCCTCGAGCGCGTGCACGCGGTCGTCGACCCCGCCGCGCTCTACGCCATCACCGGGCTGCAGCACCAGCGGTTCAACACGCTGTTCCAGCTCGCCGCGCAGCACGGCAGCGCCCAGCTGGCGGCGGCCGACCGGCTGCTGATGATCCCCGACCTGCTGGCCTACTGGCTCACCGGCGTCGTCTCGGGCGAGGTCACCAACGCCTCGACCACCCAGCTCGTCGACGCGCGCCGCCGCGACTGGGACCCGGACCTGCTGGCGGTCGCGGGCCTGCGGCGCGAGCAGGTGCCCGACCTGCGCGAACCGGGGTCCGTGATCGGCACGCTCACCGAGGACGTCGCCCGCCGCACCGGCCTGGCCGCCGGCACCCCCGTGATCGCGGTCGGCTCGCACGACACCGCGTCGGCCGTCGTCGGCGTCCCCGCCACCGGCGAGGACTTCGCCTACGTCTCGTGCGGCACCTGGTCGCTCGTCGGCCTGGAGCTGCCCGCGCCCGTCCTGACCGAGGACGCCCGCGCGGCCAACGCCACCAACGAGCTCGGCGTCGACGGCACGGTCCGGTTCCTGCGCAACACGATGGGCCTGTGGATGCTGCAGGAGTGCCTGCGCACCTGGGCGCGCGACGGCCTGCCCTGCGACCTGCACGAGCTGCTGGCCGCGGCCGCCGCCGAGCCGACGCTCGCGTGGACGGTCGACGCCGACGACGACACGTTCCTGGCCGCCGGTGACATGCCCGCCCGCATCGCCGCGGCGGCCTCCGCCGACGGTCGCCCCGCGCCTGCCACGCCCGCGCAGGTCGTGCGCTGCATCCTCGACAGCCTGGCCCTGGCGTACCGCGGAACCCTCCGCACGCTCGAGCAGCTCACGGGCCGCCAGGTCCGCACCATCCACCTGGTCGGCGGCGGCTCGCAGAACGCGCTGCTGTGCCAGCTGACGGCCGACGCGTGCGGGCTACCCGTCGTCGCCGGACCCACCGAGGCCGCAGCGCTCGGCAACGCCCTCGTGCAGGCCCGCACGCTCGGCGCCGTCCACGGCGACCTGGCCACCCTGCGCGACCTGGTCGTCCGGACGCACCCGCTGCCCACCTACCTCCCCCGCGACGAGCACCGCGCCCTGTGGGACGCCGCCGCCCGACGCACCACCGCGCAGTCCGTCCGCTGAGTCACCGTCCCTCAAGTCACCCGCACCACCCGACAAGGAGCACCACCATGAGCGCTGCGAGCACCCAGATCCGCGAGGAGATCCTCTACTGGTGCCGCGAGTCGGTCCGCACCGGCCTGAACTTCAACACCCAGGGCAACATCTCGGTGCGCCTGCCCGAGCACGAGGCGATCGTCATCACCCCGTCCGGCATCCGCTACGACGTGCTCACCCCCGACGAGATGGTCGTCGTCGGCTACGACGGCGTGGTCCGCGAGGGCGACCTGTTCCCCTCGACGGAGACCGACGTGCACCTGGCGCACTACCGCCGCCGCCCCGAGGTGAACGCCATCGTGCACACCGAGTCGCCGTACGTGAACGTGTTCGGCGCGCTCGGCAAGGACATCGACCCGGTGCTGCTCAACATGGTCCTGTACGCCAAGGGCGCCGTGCCGGTCATGCCGTTCGAGTTCTCGACGAACTCCGCGTTCGGTGAGCGCTCGGCCGAGATCCTCGGCGACGCCGTCAACGCGGTCGTGTGGGCCAACCACGGCCTGCTGTCCGTGGGAGAGGACCTGCCCGGCGCGTTCAAGGTGGCCGTCGCCGTCGAGGCCAACGCCCAGGTGCTCGCCGGGGCGCTCGCCCTCGGCACGCCGCGCCTGCTCGACCTGGCCGAGATCGTCATCCCCGAGGGCGCACGCCTGCCCTGATCCGGCAGGGACGGAGGGGCGGGGCCGCTCGGCGCCCGCCCCTCGGTCCCTGAGGTGGCCCGGAGGCGCGGGCCCGTCGTCGGCGTGGCCATGCGGCCCACTCCCCGCGCTCGGTGGCTCAGCTACTCGTCTCGTCGCCGTCGGCCAGGAGCAGGTCCGTGATCGCGGCGCCCGACGACCGGTCGGCCTCAGAAGGTGAACTGCGCGACGTCCGAGCGCAGGCCGTGGGCCACCTGCGCCAGCTCGTTCGCCGCCGTGTCCACCTGCACCATCGCCTCGTTGGAGGTTGCCGCCGCGGTCGCGACGCTCGTGATGTTGGTGGCGATCTCACCGGCCCCGGCAGCAGCCTCGGCGACCGAGCGGGACATCTCGGCGGTCGTCGTGGTTTGCTCCTCGACGGCCGAGGCGATCGTCAGCTGGTAGTCGTTGATGCCGGCGATGATCGCGGAGATCTCGCCGATCGCCGTGACCGCGTCCTGGGTGTCGGCCTGGATGGCCTCGACCCGGCGGGCGATGTCCTCGGTGGCCTTCGCGGTCTCCTGTGCGAGCTCCTTGACCTCACCGGCGACGACCGCGAACCCCTTGCCGGCCTCACCCGCACGCGCCGCCTCGATCGTCGCGTTGAGGGCCAGCAGGTTCGTCTGCTCCGCGATGGACGTGATGACCTTGACCACGTTCCCGATCTCCTGCGAGGACGTGCCGAGCCGCAGGACCTTCTCGTTCGTCGAGGACGCGACCTGCGTCGCCTCGCCGGCGACCGTCGCCGCCTGCGAGGCGTTCTGCGCGATCTCGCGGATGCTCGCGCCCATCTGCTCGGCGCTCGCGGCCACCGTCTGCACGTTCCGGCTGACCTGCTCGGCCGCGGCCGCCACGACCCCGGCCTGCGTGGAGGTCTCCTCCGCGGTGGCCGACACCTGCGTCGAGGCGGCGGACATCTGCTCGGTGGCAGCCGCGACGGTCTGAGCGGTCTCGGCGACGCCCGCGATCGTGCGGCGCAGCGTTCGCTGGGCGGTGACCAGGGACGTCGTCATGCGCCCGAGCTCGTCGGCTGCCACCACGGGCGGCTCCCGGGTCAGGTCACCGTCGGCCATGGCACCCAGCGCGGACTGCACGCCTCGCACCCCGCGGAGGATGTCGCGCACGACCGCGACGGCGATCACGGTCGCGACCAGCAACGACACCGCGAGGACGAGCCAGACCGTGAGGATCGAGGTGCGGGCCAGGGCCGTGCCGTGGTCCGAGGTGGCGCCGGCCTTGTCGGCCAGAGCGGAGGACTCGGCCTCGATCGCGTCAGCGGTGGCCTGTCCGTTCGTGGCCAGCTCGCCCGTCACGTACCCGTCGACGGCCTCCTGGTCACCGGAGGTCAGGAGAGGCAGGAAGTTCTCCTTGGCCGCGGAGTAGTACGTGTCGATGGCTTCCTGCAGCGCGGCGAACGACTCCGGACTGGAGGCGGCCGCCTCGAGCTGCGACAGGTGCAGGTCGATCTCGTCCCGGTTGGCGTCGATCTTGTCGAGCAGGTCGGCCTGGGCGGCCTCGGTGTCGACGGCGGCGAGCCGGGTGAAGCGGACGCGGTCGCCGGTGAGGGCCTGCGACAGGTCGTTCAGGGAGGCGAGCGGCACGGCGGCCTCGGCATACATGAGGTCCTGCTCGGAGGACAGGTCGCGCAGCCGCACGCTTGCGACGGCGGAGATCGCGACGGCGACGACGGCGACGAGGCCGAGGCAGGCGCCGAGCTTGACGCCGATCGGCCGGTCGGCGAACCACCGCCGACGGGCGGCATCGGTCGTGGACCCGGCCCGGTCAGGGCGAGGTGCGTGGGTCTGGGAGGACACGCGAGGCTCCGTTTCGTCGACGGTTCGGTGGCGACCTCGTGCCGCCACGGTGCCTATCGCTTCACCCGCTCCTGACATGAGAATTCATCCGCCAATTTCTCGATGGATGGCACCTCGGAACGCGAACCAAGAACCATGTCCGCCAGATTCTTCAGCAAGTCTGGCGATATTTTGGATTTGCGCCCGAGTGAATTCGACGCGACGGGGTAGACGGCGTGAACCTCGGTCGCGACAGGTCGCTCACCTGCGACTATCTCCTCGACGCGCGCCCCGAATTGATCGCGGGAACGCGTCGCGCACGGGTCCGATCGCATCGCGCCACGAACGAGCACGGCTGTCTCCTCGCACGTCAGTCGATCCGACGACCGGCCGCATTCGGGAGATCCCGAGGAAGAGTCCGTACCCCATGGGGCGCCTCCCCCGAATTCCGCATTGCCGTTCGGGGCTGCGCGCACGTCCTGCAGCAGGTGGGGGTCAGCGAGGCGTGACCGTACCTGCGCAGGAACGCCTCGGTGGGCCAGAGCTCCGGGTCGACCAGGCCGCAGACGCCTACGGCCGCGCGTGACCGTCCAGCAGCCACCGCACGAGCGCCTGCGGGTCGGCGGCGTCCATGCCGCCGGCCACCACCAGGTCGGCCGCGGCGAAGCGCTCGTCCCACGGGTCGCTCACGCCTGGGATCGCGAGGCACCGCATGCCGGCGGCAGCGGCGGCCAGCACCCCGGGGACCGCGTCCTCGACCACGGTGCACGCCGACGGGGGCACGCCCAGACGCCCGGCCGCCTCCAGGAAGACGTCGGGTGCGGGCTTGCCGGCGGCCACCTCCTCGGCCGAGACCTGCACGGTGAGCACGTCGTCGAGGCCGACGACGTGCAGCGCCGCAGCGATGCCCTCACGCGAGTTCCCCGACGCGACCGCCTGCGGCACGCCGGCCGCGGCCAGCGCCCGCACCATGGCCGCGGTCGGCGCGAAGCCCCGCAGCGAGGGCGTCAGCTCGCGGAACACCTCGAGCTTGCGGGCGGCCAGCACGTGCAGGTCCACGTCGACCCCGAGGGCCGTGACGATCGCCGCGAGCACCTCGTGCCCACCCATCCCGATGAACGGCCGCTTCGCCTCGGGCGTCAGCACCACGCCGTGCTCGGCGAACGCGACCCGCTCGGCCTCGTACAGCAGGCCCTCGGTGTCGACCAGCACTCCGTCGAGGTCCCAGAGCACCGCCACGGCCGGCTCACGGGCCACCGCCACCGGATCCACCCCGATCTCCCTCTCAGACGTCCGTCTCCGCCGCACCGGCCTCACGCGTCGCCCAGACGGCGTGCTCGGCGAGCTTGAGGAACATGTCCTCGAACATCAGCCGGGTGTCGACCCGGGTGAGCACCCGGATCTCGCGTCCGTCGGGATCGGCGACGAAGCCGCCGTCGGGCCCCAGCCGCGGTGCGCGCCGCCGCACCCAGGACGACGACGACGCGTCGGGCTCGAACGCCGACTGCAGGGCCGTGGCCAGCACCAACGGCTGGTCGCCCAGAGCGTACGTCTCGCGGCGACCGCCCAGGTACTCCACGAGCCGGTCCTGCAGGGTGACGATCTCGCGGTACAGGTAGGCGCCCAGCGGACCGGCCGGCGCGACGCGGGCGCGCAGCTCGGCGTCCGAGACCAGGCACTGCCGGTAGGCGTCGCGCGGCACCTGCCACAGCGGGACGGGCGAGGCGAGCAGCACCCGGCCGGCGGTCACGTCGATGCCCAGGTTGTACTCGAGCACGGGGGCGCCGGGTGGGGCGTCGGCCAGCTCGGGGTCCTCGGGGCCGCCGATCCACACGACCGTCAGCCGGTCGGCGATGGACGGCTCGACCAGGTACGCCGAGGCGATCTCGGTGAGCCCGCCGCCGCACACGACGAACAGCGGTGCCGTGGTGTCCTCGCGCAGGGCCTCGGCCACGATGACGTCGACACCGGGCGAGGGCTGCGGGGTGCGCTCGTCGACCAGGGCGTCCTCGGTGCCGACCACGAGCAGGTCGTCGAGGTCGACGCCCATGACGTCGGCGAGCTCCCGGACCCGTCGCGCACCGTTCGCCGCGGCGTGCGGTCCGGGGTCGAACCCGTCGCCCGGCGCCAGGTGCGAGCTGATCACCGCGCGCAGGTCGACCGAGGGCGAGAGCAGGTGGTGGGCCAGCTGGAACAGGTCGTCCGGGTCGCCCGCGAAGTCGTTGTCGACGATCACCCGCACGGACGGGTGGTGCGGCCCGGGCAGCCAGGCCGGCCGGCCGGGGGCCCACCGGGCGGCGGGGGAACCGCCCGGTGGGCGTTCAGGCGACGGCACCGGCCTGCTCGTCCTGCTCGGCCTGGATCGCCAGCAGGCGCTGGCGCTCGGCGCGTCGGCGCATCTGCTCGTCGGGGTCGGGCACGGGTGCGGCCATCCAGAGCCGCTGCGTGTAAGGGTGCTCGGGCGTGCGGGTGACCGCGTCGGTCTCGCCCCACTCGACGATCTCCCCGTGGTACATCACAGCGACCCGATGGCTGACGTGGCGCACCACCGTGAGGTCGTGCGTGATGAACAGGTAGGCGACGCCCGTGCGCTCCTGGATCTCGACGAACAGGTCGAGCACCCGCGCCTGCGTCGACAGGTCGAGGGCCGAGACCGGCTCGTCGCAGATGATCAGCCGCGGCTCGAGGGCCAGCGCGCGGGCGATCGCCACGCGCTGACGCTGCCCGCCGGAGAACTCGCGCGGCAGGCGGCCGAGCGCGTCGGAGGGGAGCCGGACCTGGTCGAGCAGGTCGCGCACGCGCGAGCGGGCCTCGCTGCGCGAGACGCCGTTGGCCGTGAGCGGCTCGGCGAGGATGTCGCCCACCGTCATCGAGGGGTTGAGCGAGGTGTAAGGGTCCTGGAAGACGACCTGGATCTCGCTGCCCATCTTCCGGCGGGTGTGCCGGTCGGCGTGCGCGATGTCCGTGCCGCGGTAGTCGATCGTGCCGCTGGCGACCGGCGCGAGGCCGAGCACCGCACGGCCGAGGGTCGTCTTGCCGGAGCCGGACTCGCCGACCAGGCCCACGCACTCCCCCGGCCGCACGTCCAGGCTGACGCTCTTGAGCACGCGGAACGGGTCCTTGCGGTGGCCGGGACGCGGGTACTCCACGACCAGGTCGCGCACGTCGAGCAACGGCGCCGCGGCCGGGGCGCCCCCGACGGGCGACCCCCCGCCGGGCAGGTAGGTCGGCTGCGGTGTCGTCATCGACGTGCCTCCTGAGCTGCGGGGACGCCCTGCCGGGCGACGAACGTCGGGCGGATGCCGTCCTCGGACAGGATCGCGCCGAAGAGCTGACGGGTGTACGGGTGCTGCGGGTCGCGGAACACCTGGCGGACGTCGCCGGACTCCACGATCTCGCCCTCCTGCATGACCGCGACGCGGTCGCACAGGTCGGCGACGACCCCGAAGTTGTGCGTGACGAGCACCATGCCCATGCCGAGGTCGGCCTGCAGGCTGCGCAGCAGCTCGAGGATCTCGGCCTGCACGGTGACGTCGAGCGCCGTGGTGGGCTCGTCGGCGATCAGCAGGTCGGGCTCGCAGCTGATGGCTCCGGCGATGAGCACGCGCTGGGCCATGCCGCCGGAGACCTCGTGCGGGTAGGACCGCATGGTGCGGGCGGGGTCGGGGATGCCGACGCGACGCAGCAGCGCCACGGCCCGCTCGCGGGCCTCCTTCTTGCCGATCTTCAGGTGCAGCCGCATGGGCTCGATGAGCTGGTGCCCGATGGTGAACGTCGGGTCGAGGTTGCTCATCGGCTCCTGAGGGATGTACGCGATCTTGCTGCCGCGCATGGCGGTCATCTCGCGGTCGCCGAGCCCGGCCAGGTCGGTGCCCTTCCAGAGCACGCGCCCGCCGGCGATGGCGCCGCCCTCGGGGAGCAGCCGCATGATGCCGAACGCGGTCTGCGTCTTGCCCGAGCCGGACTCCCCGATCAGTCCGAGGACCTCACCGGCCCGCACGTCGAAGCTGATGCCGTGCACGACCTCCTTGGTGCCGCCGGCGTAGCCGATGCGCAGCTGCTGCACCCGCAGGATCACCGACGGGTCGTCGGCCGCGAGCACAGCACCGTGGGTCGTGGTGGCGGTGACGGGGACGAAGTCCGCGGCCACGCGGGTCGGACGCGCCTTCTTGGCCCCGGCCGTGCCCTCGAGCGCGTCACGCAGGGAGTTGGCGACCAGCGACAGGGCGAGGCAGACGAACGCGATCATCAGGCTCGGCCAGAGCAGCAGGATCGGCGCCAGGTACATCTTCTGGAAGCCGTCGTTCAGCATGTCGCCCCAGGTGGGGATCGTCCGGTCGCCCAGGCCCAGGACCTCCAGACCGGCCTGGATGGCGATGGCCACCGCGGCGATCGAGGCGACCTGGATGATGATCGGCGCCCGGACCACGCGCAGCACGTGCCGGAAGATGATCCGCAGGTCGGACAGGCCGCTCACGCGGGCGGCGTCGACGTAGAGCTCGCCGCGCACCGACTGCACGGTGCTGCGCACGAGCCGGAAGACCGAGGCCGACAGCAGCACGCCGAAGATGCCCATCGCCCACCAGGCCGAGGGCCCGACGACCGAACGGGCCGCGAGCAGCACGACCATGGCCGGCAGGGCCATGAGGATGCTGGCCGCCCACGACGACAACTCGTCGAACCACTTGCCGAAGTAGCCGGCGATCAGGCCCGAGACGGCGCCGATGGTGACCGCGAACGCGACCGCCAGCGCCGCGCCGAGCAGGCTGAACCGGCTGCCGTAGAGCAGGCGCGCCCACACGTCACGACCCGAGCTGTCGGCGCCCAGCAGGTGCTCGCCGCCCGGAGGGGCCAGCACGTCGGCCAGCACGGCCTCGTTCGGGTCGTGCGAGGTGAGCAGCGGGGCGAACACCGCGGCGAGCACGACGAGCAGCAGGAAGCCGAGCGCGGCCGCACCGAGCGGGTCGCGCAGCAGCCGGCGCGCGAGGGACGGCGTCGGCGCCGTCAGGTCTGGGGTGGTCGGGGTCGTGGTCACGAGATCCGCGCCTTCGGGTTGAGCCAGCCCTGGACGATGTCGATCACCAGGTTGACGACGAGCACGATGATCGCGACCACCACGACGACGCCCATGATCACGGGGATGTCGCCCTGCGTGGTGGTCGAGACGGACAGCGAGCCGAGGCCCGGGATGGCGAACATCTGCTCGATGACGACGGCGCCGCCGAGCAGGCCGACGAAGAGCAGGGCGAGCACCGACAGCGCGGGGCCGGCGGCGTTGCGCAGCACGTGCTCGAGGATCACGCGGCGCTCGGGCAGCCCGCGGCTGCGCAGGGTGCGCACGTAGTCCTGGCGCAGGCCGTCGATCATCGACGAGCGCACCTGCTGGGCGACGCCCGCGACGCAGCCGATGGTCAGGGCGATCACCGGCAGGACGATCGAGGAGGCCCACCCGGCGAGGTCGTCCTGCGGACGCACGTAGCCGGTGGGGGCGACCCACGCGAGGTTGATCGCGACGACCAGGACCAGGGCGATGGCCACGAGGTAGTTGGGGATCGCGGCGCCGACCAGGGAGACGATCTGCAGCACACGGTCGACCCAGCCGCGCTTGATCGCGGCCCAGACGCCGACCACGGTCGCCAGGACCGCGGAGATGAGGGTGGCGAGCACGACCAGCGAGAGCGTGACGCCGAGGCGGGCGGAGACCAGGTCGGTCACCTGCGCCCCGGAGAACCACGAGACGCCGAGGTCGCCGCGGATCGCGCCGGACAGCCAGTCGACGTACCGCTGCAGGAGCGGCTGGTCGAGGCCGAGCTGCTGCGCCTTGAGGTCGACCGCCTCCTGCGAGGCGTTCTGACCGAGCAGCGTGCGGGCGATGTCCGCGCCGGTGAGGTAGATCAGGCCGTACGCGACGGTGCTGATCACGAAGAGCATGGCGACGCCGGAGACCAGCCGCCGCAGGAGGAACTTCAGCACTGAGGACTCCCCAGGTTCTGACGGGTGGGCCGGGGCGGGCGGTGACGCCCGCCCCGGCCCTGTCCGCTCAGGAGGCGGGCTGGATGAGGTAGAGGTACGGCGTCGCGTTGTCCGCGGCCATCGTGACCTCGACCGTGGGCTTGGTGACGAACATGTTGTCGAGCCGGTACATCGGCACGAACCAGGCGTTGTCCGTCACGTAGGTGTTGAGCTCCTGCGCGGCGGCGGCGGCCTCGTCGTCGGTCCCGGTCTGCATCGTGGCGAGCATCGCATCGGTCTCGGCGGACTGCGTGCCGAGCGGGTTGAAGGTCGCGTTGGGCACGAGGGCCAGCTGGGCGAACTGCCAGTCGTTGGCCGAGGCCAGCTGCATCCACGAGCTCGTGTACTTGCCGGCCAGGAGGTCGGTGATGAAGTTCGCGCCGGTGTCCTCGTAGGTCACGGTGATGCCGACGTCGGCCAGCTCCTGCTGGATGGTGGTGAGCAGGCTCTGGTTGATGAGCGAGGACGAGGGCATCGTCAGCTCGAACCCGTCGGCGTAGCCGGCCTCGGCGAGCAGCTCCTTGGCCTTCTCCGGGTCGTAGGTGTAGGCGGTGTCGAGCGCCTCGTCGTAGCCGGCCGTGGTGGGGCCGAAGACCGAGCTGGTCACGGTGCCGTAGCCGAGCTGGATCGCCTTGAGGATGCCCTCGCGGTCGATCGCGTAGTTGAGCGCCTGGCGGACCTTGACGTCGCCGAGGGCCGGGTCGACCGCACCGTCACGGTCGAACAGGATGAGACCCATCCAGTCGAGCTGCGAGGTGTTGACCTTGTAGCCGGCGCTCTCGACCTGGGTCAGCGAGGAGACGTCGGAGAACGTCGCGGCGTCGACCTGACCGCCCTGGATCGCGTTGAGCAGGGCCGTCGGGCTCTCGTAGTAGTTGATCGTCAGCGAGTCGTAGACGTGGTACGAGTCGTCCCAGTAGTCGGGGTTCTTCGTGTACACGTACTTGGAGCCGACGACGGTCTGGTCGGTGTCGAGCGTGTAGGGGCCGGTGCCGACCGGGTTCGTCGCGACGTCGGCGGCCGTGAAGGACGCCGGCGAGGCCATGAAGCCGAGCGAGCCGGTCATCCAGGTGAGCAGCATCGGGTCGGGCGCGGTCAGCGTGATCGTCACGTGCGTGGCGTCGGTCGCGGTCGCCTCGGCGATGTACTGCGCGTTCGAGAGGTCCGGCGTCGCCGAGGCCTGGAAGTTCTTGATGTTCGCCACGACCGCGTCGGCGTCGAACGCCGTGCCGTCGGTGAACGTGACGCCCTCGCGCAGCGTGAGCGTGAGCGTGGTGCGGGCGTCGTCGTACGCCCAGTCGGTCGCGAGGCCGGGCACGAGCATGCCGTCCCCGTCCTGGCGGACGAGGGTGTCGTAGACGGCCTGGAAGTAGGTGACGTAGTGGGCGATCGAGTACCCGTTGACGTCGAAGGACGCCGGGTACGAGACCTCGCCGAGGGTGAGGGTCGCACTCTCGGAGGAGCCGCTGGTGCTGGTGGTGTCACTGCTGCCGCCCGAGCAGGCGGCCAGTGCGAGCATCACGGCGGTGGCGCCGAGTGCGAGGAGCCGTCGTCGCATTCCCATCTCCTTTGATGTGGATCGTCGAGCAGGTGACGCCTGGGTGTCGACATGAGGACCCACGTCACTGAAGGTCCCGCCTAGCTGCCAACTCAGTGCATATCTACTCAGTACGAAAGAGCCGATTCACTGTGACGTATAAGTGACGGTACCTGCACCCGGCGCCGGATCGCAACACCCGGAAGGTCGCGGGAGGGTCACAGATCGATCACGCCGCGAGAGGCGCAGGGTCGCCCGCGAGCCGGCACGCAGGGCGCACCGACGACGCCGAGGAGCGCCCGACCAGCGCCCGGAGCGACTGCGCTCAGGCGGAGTCGCGCCGCACGAGGGTCGCCCGCGGAGCGGCCGTGCCCTCCACGGTCCCACCCGTGATCGCGGTCAGCACCATCTGGGAGAGCAGGTCCGCGATGGCCGGCGAGTGGATGTCCACGGTCGTCAGCGCAGGGTGCGCGAACGGCGAGAGCTGCACGTTGTCGACGCCGACCACGGCCAGGTCGTGCGGCGCCGAGAGCCCGAGGACCCGCATGCCGGCCAGCAGCGCGAAGGCCTGCTCGTCGTTGTAGGCGCACACCGCGGTGATGCGCTCCTCCTGCGGCACCGACATCCACTCCGCCACGGCCGCCGCCGCCTCGGTGACGTCGAGCGGGAGCGGGACGACGACCGGCTCGGGCACGCGCGCCGCGGCGCACACCTCGCGCACGCCGGCGATCCGGCGCCCGTAGTAGCCGAACACCCGCTGGTCCACCGGGGCGGCGTAACCGAGGCGGCGATGACCGCGTTCCAGCAGGTGAGCGGCCTGCAGGCGGCCGATCGCCATGTCCGAGATCGACAGCTTGCCGGGCCCCTCGTCGTCCATCGGCGCGCGCACGAGCACGATGCCGGCCGCCTCGATCTTCTCCTCGTCCTCGGCCGAGAAGGCGGCCAGGTTCACCAGGGCGGCGGGCATGACCTCGCGCCAGGCGCGCTCGAGCATCGCGCTGCCCCGGTGCCGGCGGTACACGACCGAGTAGCCGTGCGGCTCGAGGTCGTCGCTGAGCCGATCCATGACCATCGAGATGTTCGAGCCGATCGGGGCGTCCGGCAGCACCGCGAGGACCATCCGGCTCGCGCCGAGCCGCAGCGCCCGGGCGGCGGCGGAGGGGGCGTACCGCATCTCCTCCGCAGCCGCGAGCACGCGGGCACGGGTGGCCTCGGAGATCTTCTGGTTCGGGGTGTCGTTGAGCACGTAGCTGACCGTGCTCTGGGACACACCGGCCTGACGTGCGACGTCCTTCGCGGTGACTCGCGCCCGTGCGACCACACCGACCCCCTTCTCGACCACCGGAGCCTACAGCGGCAAGGTCACATCGAGGTGAACACTTGCTGATTCGTATGAGTAGACGGTAAGCATAGGGATGTCGAGACCGCTTGTCGCGGTGTCCGACGCGACGGACGTCGCGGTCCCGGCACCCGATGCGCGCGACGACGCGCGCATCCCCCGCCCTGGAGGCAGACCGATGACGTTCCCCGACGCCGCACACCCGTCGATCACCGACCGGGTGCTGTTCGGGGCCGCCTACTACCCCGAGTACGCCGCGCCGGGCGCCGAACCCCTCGACCCGCAGCGCGCACCCGACCGGGTGCTGCGCGACCTCGACCTCATGGCCGCCGCCGGGTTCACCGCGATCCGCGTCGGGGAGTCCGTCTGGTCCACCTGGGAACCCGAGGACGGCCGGTTCGACCTCGACTGGCTCGCGCCCACGCTCGACGCCGCGCACGAACGCGGCATCGCCGCCGTGCTCGGCACCCCCACCTACGCCGTGCCGCCCTGGCTCGCGCGCCGCTACCCCGAGATCGCCGGCGACACCGCCACCGGACGACGCATGCCGTGGGGGTCGCGCCAGGAGGTCGACTTCACGCACGCGGCCTTCCGGCACCACGCCGAGCGCGTGATCCGCGCCGTCGTCGGCCGCTACCTCGACCACCCGGCCGTCATCGGCTACCAGGTCGACAACGAGCCCGGCATCCGGCTGCTGTCCAACGAGGGCGTCTTCCAGCGCTTCGTCGACGAGCTGCGCCACCGCCACGTCACGGTCGAGCGGCTCAACGAGGAGTGGGGACTGACCTACTGGTCGCACCGGCTGTCCACCTGGGCCGACCTGTGGCGGCCCGACGGCAACCTGCAGCCCGAGTACGACCTGGCCTGGCGCCGGTTCCAGGCCGGGCTGGTCACCGAGATGATCGGCTGGCAGGCCGACCTCGTCCGCACCCTCGTGCACCCCACGCACCCCGAACGGTTCGTCACCACCTGCCTCTCGTTCGACCAGCTCGGCGTGGCCGACGTGCCGCTGTCGGAGCACCTGGAGATCACCGCAGGCAACGCCTACTACCGGATGGCCGACTCGCTCGCGCACCCGGCCACGACGCCCATGTCGCCCGACTGGATCGTCGAGGGCACCTGGGGCGTCTACCAGCTCGCCGACCTCATGTACTCGGCCAAGCAGGCGCCGTTCTTGGTCACCGAGACGAACGCCGCCTCCATCGGCCACGGCTCGACGAACTCCGTCGCGTACGACGGCCAGTGGCGGCAGGCCGCCTGGGCGCTCGTCTCACGCGGAGCCCGCATGGTCGAGTACTGGCACTGGCACACGCTGCACCACGGGACCGAGACCTACTGGGGCGGGGTGCTGCCGCACGACGGCCTGCCCGGCCGGGCCTACCTGGAGATGGCACGCCTGGGCGCCGAGCTCGCGGCCGCCGGACCTGTCGTGGCCCGGTCGACCCCCGACGCGGACGTCGCGTTCCTCTACTCCTCCGACGCCAAGTGGGCCCTCGGGTTCGCCACGCAGGCACCCCTGCCCGCCGCGAACGGCTGGGGCGACGCCGACGCGTACCGGCGTCTGACCCTCCCGTTCTACCGCGGGGCGTTCGACGCCGGCCTCCAGGTCGGCACGGTCCGGCCCGAGCAGCTGTTCGGCGACCTCACCGACACCGACGACGCTCCCCCGCCGACCGACCCGGCCGAGCTGGCCGCGCAGCGGCCCGTCCTCGTGGCGGTCGGCCTGTACACCGCACGGGACCGCGACCTGGACTGGCTGTGCGCGTACGCCGCCGCGGGCGGGCACCTGATCATCGGCCCGCGCACCGGCTACGGCGACGAGGCCGGTCGGGCGCGCACCGACGTCAAGCCCGCACGGCTCGACGAGGCCGCCGGCGTCTCCTACCAGGAGTACGCCAACCTGCTCGAGCCGACACCCGTGCTCGCGCCCGACCTCGGCGACGGCCCGTTCGTCGCCACCGCGTGGAGCGACTACCTGCGGCCCGACGACGCCGACGTGCTCGCCCGGTACGAGCACCCGCACCTGGGACGCTGGCCGGCCGTCACCACACGGGCGCACGGCGACGGCCGGATCACCGTGGTCGGCACCGTGCCCGGCCAGGACCTGGCGCGCGCGCTGCTCGCCTGGGCGTGCCCCGCCCCGCTGCACGGGTGGCCCGACCTGCCCGCCGACGTCCGGGTCACCACCTCGACGGCCGACGACGGCCGCCGCATCGCGTACGTGCACCACTGGGGCTGGGGCGACGCCGTCGTCACGACCCCCGTCGACCTCGTCGACGCGACCGACCCCGCTGTCCGCATCGCGGCAGGCAGCACCCTCACGCTCGGCCCGTGGGACGTCCGCGTCCTCGTCGGCGAGCCCACCACCCGGCAGGAGAACCGATGACCAGCGTGCCCCCGAACCCCCTCGCCTCCGGCTTCCACCCGGACCCGTCCGTCGTCCGCGTCGGTGACGACTACTACCTGGCGAACTCGACGTTCGAGTACCTGCCGGGGATCCCGGTCCAGCACAGCCGCGACCTGGTGACCTGGGAGCACGTCGGTCACGTCGTCGAGCGCGACGGCCAGCTCGACATCACCGACGTCCCCACGCTCGGTGGCGCCTGGGCCCCCACGATCCGGCACCACGACGGCCGCTTCTGGATCGCCGTGACCGACGCGATGGGCCGCGGCACGCTCGTGTTCACCGCCGACTCCCCGGCCGGCCCGTGGAGCGACGGCGTGCTCGTCGAGGGCATGGACGGCATCGACCCCGACCTCGCGTGGGACGAGGACGGCACCTGCTACCTGACCTATTCAGCGCTGCGGCTGTCCGGCATGGGCCACGACGGCATCGAGCAGTTCCGCGTCGACCCGCTCACCGGCCAGATGCTCGAGGAGCCGCGGCCGTTGTGGTCCGGCACCGGCCTGATGTTCCCCGAGGGGCCGCACCTCTACCAGCACGACGGCTGGTGGTACCTGTTCATCGCCGAGGGCGGCACCGAGCGTGGCCACTCCGTCTCGGTCGCACGCTCGACGCGCCCCGACGGGCCGTTCGAGGGCTGCCCGGCGAACCCGCTGCTCACCGCCGCAGGGACCGACCGCCCCGTGCAGAACACCGGGCACGGCGACCTCGTGCAGGCCCCCGACGGCTCCTGGTACCTCGTGCTGCTCGGCATGCGGGTGCGCGGCGGCACGCGCTCGTTCTCGCCGATGGGCCGTGAGACGTTCTGCACGCCCGTGACCTGGAAGGACGGCTGGCCGCAGATCGCGCCCGTCGTGCTCAGCGAGCCCGGGCCCGCCGTGGTCTGGGAGGACGACTTCGACGCGACCGTCTCGGACCCCGCGTGGCTGGCCGTACGCCGCCTGCCGGGCGACGTCGCCGACCTGACCAGCCGACCCGGGCACCTCGTGCTGCACGCCGACGGCTCGGACCTCGGCGACCTGCGCCCGGTGTTCCTCGGCATCCGGCAGGCGCACATGCGTTCCCGGTTCTCCGCTGTCGTCGACGCCTCCGCGGGCACCGGCGGCATCGCGATGCGCATCGACGAGCTGCACCACGTGGGCATCGAGCTGTCGGGGCGGACCGTCGTCGCGCACGCCCAGGTCTCCACCTTCGGCGAGACCTGGAGCGCCCAGGTGCCGCAGGGGCCGGTCACGCTGTGGCTGGCCACCGACCCGATCGAGCCCGGCGGCGACTTCCTGGAGTCGATGTCGAGCGACCACCTGACGCTCGGCTACGACGGGCCCGACGGCCCGGTCACGCTGGCCCGCGTCGACGGCCGGTACTTCACCGCCGAGACGACCGCCTCGTTCGCCGGCCGCGTCGTCGGCCTGTACGCGACCGACGGCACCCTCGCCGTGGACCGCGTCCGCTACGACGGCACCGACGCCTGATCCGCTGCACGCACCGACCCGACCTCACCGACCACCCAGCAAGGAAGACCTCATGACCACCACACCCGACACGACCGGCGCCGTCGACGAGGCCGCGATCGACCGGCTGCTCGCCCAGCTCACGCTCGAGGAGAAGGCCGCACTGACGTCCGGCCAGGACTTCTGGACGACCGAGCCCGTCGACCGCCTCGGCGTCGCGTCCGTCATGGTGACCGACGGCCCGCACGGCCTGCGCAAGCAGACCGGCGCCTCCGACCACCTCGGCATCGGCAGCTCCGTGCCCGCCACCTGCTTCCCGCCGGCCGCGGCGCTCGGCTCGACCTGGGACGTCGACCTGCTGCGCCGCGTCGGCGAGGCGCTCGGTCGGGAGACCCGCGCCAACGAGGTCGCCGTGCTGCTCGGCCCGGGCGTGAACATCAAGCGCTCACCGCTGTGCGGCCGCAACTTCGAGTACTTCTCGGAGGACCCGGCGCTCGCCGGGGACCTCGGCGCCGCGATCGTGCAGGGCATCCAGAGCCAGGGCGTGGGCACCTCGCTCAAGCACTACGCGGCCAACAACCAGGAGACCGACCGCATGCGCGTGTCGGCCGACGTCGACGAGCGCACGCTGCGCGAGATCTACCTGCCGGCGTTCGAGCGGGTCGTGACCCAGGCCCAGCCGTGGACCGTCATGTGCTCCTACAACCGGATCAACGGCACCTACGCCTCCGAGGACCACTGGCTGCTCACGCAGGTGCTGCGCGACGAGTGGGGCTTCGAGGGCCTGGTCGTCTCGGACTGGGGCGCCGTCAGCAACCGGGTCGCCGCGGTCGCCGCCGGCCTGGACCTGGAGATGCCCGGCACCGGTGGTCGCACCGACGCCGAGGTCGTCGCCGCGGTCCGCGAGGGCCGGCTCGAGGAGTCGGTGCTCGACATCGCCGCGCGTCGCGTGCTGCGCATGGTCGCCCTGTCCGGCCCCGCCCTGGGCGACCCGGGCACGTTCGACGTCGAGACGCACCACGCGCTCGCCCGCGAGGCCGCGGCCGCAGGCTCCGTGCTGCTGAAGAACGAGCCGGTCGGCGGCGCACCGCTGCTGCCGTTGCGCCCGGGCGACTCGGCGGGCCTGCTCGTGGTCGGCGAGTTCGCGCGCACGCCCCGCTACCAGGGTGCGGGCTCCTCGCAGGTGAACCCGACCCGCCTGGACGACGCGCTGACCGCGCTGCGCACGGCCACCGGGACCGACGTGCCGTTCGAGGCGGGCTTCACGATCACCGGCGGACCGGCCGGCGACGACGACGCACTGCTGGCCTCGGCGGTCGAGGCGGCCCGTTCGGCCGGGACCGTCGTGCTCTTCCTGGGCCTGCCGGCCGCGGACGAGTCCGAGGGCTACGACCGGACCACGCTGGCGCTGCCGGCCAACCAGGTGAGCGTCCTGGGCGCCGTCGCGCAGGTCTGCGAGCGGGTGGTCGTGGTGCTCGCCAACGGCTCGACCGTGACGGTCGAGTGGGAGGCCCTCGCGCCCGCCGTGCTCGAGACCTGGCTGGGCGGGCAGGCCGGCGGGTCGGCCGTCGCCGACATGCTCCTGGGCACCCTCGCCCCGGCCGGTCGGCTGGCCGAGACGATCCCGCACCGCATCGAGGACACCGCAGCGTTCGGCAACTTCCCCGGCGAGCTCGGGCACGTGCGCTACGGCGAGGGCGTCCTGGTCGGCTACCGCTGGTACGACACGCGCGACGTGGCCGTCGCCTACCCCTTCGGCCACGGCCTGGGCTACACCACGTTCGGCTACTCCGACGTGCAGGCCACGGTGCGCGGCGAGGGCCCTGAGGCGAGCGTCGAGGTGCGCCTCACGGTCACCAACACCGGTGAGCGCGAGGGTTCCGAGATCGTGCAGGTGTACGTCGGCGACCCGCAGTCCTCGGTGCTGCGACCCGTCCGCGAGCTCAAGGCGTTCCGCAAGGTGAGCCTCGAGGCCGGTGCGTCGCAGGAGGTCGTCGTCACGCTCGACGCGCGTGACCTCTCCTTCTGGCACCCGGGCCTGGGCCGCTGGGTCGTCGAGTCCGGCACGTTCCGGGTCGAGGTCGGCGCCTCGTCCCGCGACATCCGCACCGCGACCGACGTCGAGGTGACCGGTGAGCCCCTGTGGGGCGTCCTGACCCCCGACTCCACCTACACGGAGTGGACCACCCACCCCGTCGGCGGCCCGCTGCTGCAGGCCGCGCTGGCGCCCGAGGGTGAAGCACCCGAGGTCGACGAGACCCTCGCCTCGATGATGGGCGACATGCCGGTGCGGGTGCTGGCCGGCTTCGGCCTGGCCGGCTTCGACCTGGACTCGCTCGACGCGCTGGTCACCGAGGTTGGCGGGATCCCGGTCGCCTGACCTCGCTCCCACCCGACCAGCAGGTCACCGACCGACGACTCCCGCCCTCCCGGGAGGACCCGGTCGGTGACCTGCTCGCGTCCGTGCGCCACACTGCAGGCATGGGCAAGGCGTACGACATCATGGCCGCGACGTGCCCCAGCCGGGTGGTCCTCAACCGGATCGGTGCGCGCTGGTCGATCTTCGTGGTGACCGCGCTGGCCGAGGACACCATGCGCTTCACCGAGCTCAAGCAGTACGTGCAGGGCATCACCCCCAAGGCCCTCACCGAGACCCTGCGCGCCCTGGAGCAGGACGGCCTGGTCCTCCGCGAGGCCTACGACGAGAACCCGCCACGCGTCGAGTACCGCCTGAGCCCGCTCGGCCGGTCCCTGCTCGTCCCCCTGCAGGGCGTGCGCGAGTGGGCCGAGTCCCACGTGCCCGAGATCCTCGACGCCCAGGACCGCTGGGACGTGCGCACCCCATGAACCGGACGCACGGCATCGCAGCGCTGGCCGTCGTGCTCGTGCTGGGCGCCGCCGCCACAGCGCTCGTCCCGGACCGAGAAGGTGTGGACGTGCCGGACGAGGGCCCGTGGACGATCGCCGTGGCAACCGGCTTCCACGACCTCGACGACTGCCTCGACGACGAGGCCGTCGCGGTGGTCACCTCCAGCGCCGACCTGCCGTCCACGAGAACGGCGCTCACCTTCGTCGAGTCCGCCACCCGCTCGGACGTGGAGCGGGTGGCCTCGTGCCTGACGGGTCGGGTCGGGGCCGATGCCGTGATCGTCCTGACGACGGACGCCGGCTGATCAGTCCTGCGGCCGTCCGCGGCGCAGCTCACGGTCGATGTCGGCCTCGGTGATCGGGCGTCGGCCGAGCACCTCCCACGCGTTGAGCGCCAGGCCGATCCCCCAGCCGCCGAGCACCCAGATCGGCCAGAAGTTGCCGTTCGGCGTCGTCACCCACCAGACCAGCACGAGGAACGAGTTGACCACCACGTACGTGACGGCGTGCGTCGTGAGGTCGCGGCGTGCGCGCACCCGCTTGAGGGCGAGCTCTCGCTCTTTGTCACGCGAGGGCACAGCGGGCTCGGTCACGACGCACTCCTTGTCGATCGATGGTGTGACCAGCCATTCTGCCCGTCGGCGCCCGCGCACGGTCGCGGTCCGGCGGCCCGATCTGGAAGCGACGCCGCCTGTTCAGCGGGGACGAGTGCAACTCAGCGGCTCACCCACACCACCCCACCACCGCGAGCACCTCGGGAAGCCCGGTCTGAACCATGATGACGATGAGGCGAGCACGACTCGACGAGGAGGTGCCGGCATGAGGCGACACATCGCGGCCCTGGGAGGCCTTGCAGCGCTCGGACTCCTGACCGGGTGCGTCTACGACGCGGGCTACGCCGCGGTGTCCTACGAGAACCGGCTCGACGACACCGTGGTCATCACACTCGAAGGCGACGGTGGGCCGTACGAGGTGGTCGTTGGTGGCGACTCGGCCAAGGTGCTCGCGACAGACGAGTGCAAGGGCACGGCGATCGTGGTCAAGACCGAGGACGGCGACCTGGTCGGGCGGGTGGAGAAGCCCGCGTGCCCCGACTGGCGTCTGGTGGTCAACGAGGACGGCACCCTCGACTACAGCGAGTAGAACTCGGTCGACGAACGCACGTGCTTCGCCCTCGACGTCGGCGTGACCCGCACCAGCACCGCCGCCCTCTACGCCCTGGCCGAACCCACCAACCCCGGCGGTGCCGTGGGCACCTTCGCCATCTCCGACCGCACCCACACCTCCCCCACCACCACCGCAGCAAGCCCCATCCGGCCTCACAGGAGTGCGGGCGACCGTACGCGGAAGCGCCGGTGCTGGTTCGCATCATGCATGTGCTGAGCGGGCCTATTGCAGACCAATGACCGCCTGTTTACAGAGGCGACCACCCGTGCGACTGCGACCGGTCGCCTCTGACCTACGGGCGCACCGCCAGGCAAGCAAGAGCGATCACAAAGCTCTCCGCTGCCAGCGTCGTCAGAACGGCCCGACGGCCGCGAAGCCACATCTGGCGCACCGAAAGAACGCCGAGAATGCCGACTGCCGCGAGCGACAGGATCCAATGGACCGCCCACATCTGTCGAAGTGCCGTGTCGCACGCCCTGGGGACAGGAAGGACCGCGGCGCAGATCCCATCGTTGGGGACATGGGACGCGATCGACCAGATGAGGATCCCGCCGACTGCCGCGAGGCAGACCAGGCCGGTGTTGATGATGCGGGTTGAGGCCGGGCCGTCCTGCGTCATGCCGCGAGGCTAGCCAGGCTCTTCGGCTCTCGGCAGGTGTAGGCGTAGCGGGTCGCGCGTCGGGGCCAGCACGTCGACTGCTCCGGGGCAGTTGCGCAGCCGCCCCGAGGATTCGCCCGCGGTGGGTCGCCGTGCGACCGACGAGCGCCTGGGGACCGCGACTCCGCAACGGCCGACCGCGCGCCACCCCTCCACCCCGGGCGAATCCCCCTGGTCAGGCGTGCCGCGCGCCGCCCTCGACGTGGATCGTCTCACCGCTGACGTACCCGGCGGTGAGCAGCCAGAGGGCGGCCTCGGTGATGTCGTCGGTCCGGCCGACGCGGCCGACGAGCGTCCCGCCGGCGGCCCCGGCGAAGAACGAGGCCTTGGCGCCCTCGCCCAGGGTGTCCCAGGTGCCGGAGTCGACGATGCCGGGCGAGATCGCGTTCACCCGCACGGGGGCGAGCTCGACCGCCAGGTGCGTCGCGAGCGCGGCGACGGCGGCGTTGGTCACGCCCATGACGGTGTAGCCCGGGGAGGGGTTCCAGGCGGCGACGCCGGAGAACAGCAGGATCGACCCGTCCGGGGCGAGCCGGGGGGCGAGGTGCTTGGCGACGAGCATCGGCCCGATGACCTTGGCCTGGAAGGCGCGCACGACCGCGTCGTGCTGGTAGCCGGTGACGGGCACGTCGTGGTGGGCCGAGGCTGTGACGACGACGTGGTCGAGCCGGTCGAACGTGGCCGCGGCCTCGGCGATGCTGCGCTCGTCCCCGATGTCGATCAGCGCCGAGGTCGCCCCGGGTAGCGTGGCCGCGACCTGCGCGGCGCGGTCGGCGTCACGGGCGCCGACGACCACGGCGGCGCCGGCGCGCGCGGCGGCTTCCGCGATGCCGCGTCCGAGTCCTCGGGCTCCGCCGATCACCAGGACGGTCCTGCCTGCGAGCGGTGCTGCGTGGTTGTCCATGGTCGTCGCCTCCTCATCAGGGGGCGTCGATCGCCCCGCACGAGCGACGGTAGGTTTTGTATACCGGTACCTTCAACGAAACCGGAGCCCTCTCACCTGGGGGCCCGCTGTGCGCCTGTGGTGGACGTCACAGTATTTGCGCGTCACGTCATGCCTCCTCTTGACATGTCAGGGGTGACGACGCCCGTTCGCGGGCGTACCCGGTCGCGGCGTTGGTGACGAAGGAGGGCTCGCCACCACCGTCGCGACCGGTTCCCCCTGACGGGACCATCGACCTGCCCCATCACCTACCACGCGGTAAAGAATCGGCCTGGAGACCCGGCGCGGACGCCCCCGACCCCCGCCCCGGGAGGAAGGGCACCATGACCGCCGTCCCCGTCGACCTGCAGGCGCCGCGCGCCTCCTTCGACCGCACGCTCTCCCCCGGCCGCATCGGCTCGCTCGAGCTGCCGAACCGGATCGTCCTGGCGCCCATGGGCACCGAGATGGGCACCCACGAGGGCCTGTTCACCGAGCGTGAGATCGCCTACTACACCGCGCGTGCCGCCGGTGGAGCCGGCCTGGTCATGACCGGCATCAGCGCCGTGTCCCAGGACTTCGAGCACATCAACCCGGGCCTGTGCCGCGTCGACACCGACGAGTCGATCGCCGGACTGACCGCGCTGGCCGAGTCGATCCACGCGGTCGGCGGGCTGGTCAGCCTGCAGCTGACCGCCGGGCTCGGCCGCAACATCAACGTCGTCGACCCGAACCTGGCTCCCATCTCGGCGTCCGACAACCCGCACTTCTCGCAGCCCGACGTGACCTGTCGCCCGCTCGAGATCGACGAGATCGCGCTCATCGTCCGCCGCCACGGCGAGGCCGCCGCGCGTGCCGCCGCCGCCGGCATCGACGCGATCGACATCCACGGGCACACCGGCTACCTCGTCGACCAGTTCCTCTCGCCCGTCTGGAACCGGCGCGAGGACCAGTACGGCGGCTCGGTCGAGAACCGCTGCCGGTTCGCCGTCGAGATCCTGCAGGCCATCAAGGCCGCCGCCCCCGGCCTGCCCGTCTCGTTCCGCCTGTCGGTCGACCACCGGTTCCCCGGCGGGCGCACCGCCGCCGAGTCGCGCCAGATCGCGGTCATCCTGCAGGACGCGGGCCTCGACCTGATGATCGCCGACGACGGCTCCTACGAGGCGATGGACTACGTCTTCCCGCCCTACTACCTGGGCGACGCCTGCATGGTCGGCGCGGCCGCCACGCTCAAGGAGGTGCTCGACATCCCCGTGATGGCCGTCGGCAACCTCACGCCCGAGAACGGCGAGGCGCTGCTCGAGGCCGGCCAGGCCGACTTCGTCGGGGTCGGTCGCGGCCTCATCGCCGACCCGGACATGCCGCGCAAGCTCGCGCAGGGCCGCCGCGGCGACGTCCGCCCGTGCATCCGCTGCAACTCGATGTGCGTCGGCAACGCGTTCTTCGCCCTGCCCCTGGGCTGCGCGGTCAACCCGCAGGTCGGCATGGAGCTCGAGCGGGCCATCACCCCGACGGACGCGCCCAAGCACGTCGTGGTCGTCGGCGCCGGCCCCGGCGGGCTCGAGGCCGCACGCGTCGCGGGCCTGCGCGGCCACCGGGTCGACGTCTACGAGCAGTCCGACGTGCTCGGCGGCGTCCTGTGGCCGGCCGCGACGCCGGAGTTCAAGAAGGAGCTGCGGGCGATGGTCGGCTGGTGGGAGCGGCAGATCGCCGACCTGCCCGTCACCGTGCACCTGGGCCACGCGATCACCGCGGACTCCCCCGTGCTGGCCGACGCGGACGCGATCGTGGTCGCGACCGGCTCGGTGCCGCTGGTGCCCTCCTCGATCCCCGGCATCGACGGGCCCACGGTCGTCGGCGTGCTCGACTTCCACCAGGGCGCACCCGTCGGCCGTCGCGTCGTGGTCGCCGGCGGCGGCCTGTCCGGCGCGGACGCCGCGCTCGAGCTCGCGCAGGACGGGCACGAGGTCACGCTGGTCGAGATGGCCGACGAGATCGCCCGCGACATGCTGCTGATCAACCGGATCACGCTGCTGCGCCAGCTCGCCGAGCACGGCGTGACGTCGCTGACCGGGCACACGGTCACCGGGGTTGACGCCCTCGGAGTGACGCTGACCGGCCCGGACGGCGTGCGCACGGTCGAGGCCGACACGGTCGTCACCGCGTTCGGCGTGCGCCCGGCGGACGCGCTCGTCCACGCCCTCGCGGGTCGTGCGAACGTGCACGCGCTCGGTGACTGCGTGAAGCCCGCGAAGGTCGGCGAGGCGATCAACGCAGGGTTCACGGTCGCACTGGCTCTCTGAGCCCTGACCTGACCTGCGACGTCGAGCGCCCGTCCCTCCCGGGGCGGGCGCTCGACGCGTGTCAGCGGGCGCTCGCCCCGAACCTCAGGCCGTCGACGACGAGGTCGAGGAGCCGGCGCACCTGCTCGTCCCACTCCGGACCCGAGCCGACGGACCACACCGCGCCCATCGCGCGCAGGACGTCCTCGGCACCGACGTCCTGCCGGATCGTGCCGTCGACCGCGCCTGCCTGCAGGAGCACCGCGAGCGCCCCGACGATCCGCTCGCGCGTCTCGCCGAAGAGCGGGGAGTCGGTGCCCACGGCCGCGCGCAGCGCGGCGCCCATGCCCCGCTTGGTCGCCGCGTAGCGCACGAAGCGACCCATCCACTCGCGCAGCGACTCCACGGCAGGTCGGCCGGGCGCGAGCAGCTCCGGTGCGGCGTCGCACAGCTGCTGCACCTCCTGCCGGTACGCGGCCTCGACGAGCGCGTTGCGCTGCGGGAAGTGCCGGTAGAGCGTCCCGATGCCGACGCCCGCGCGCGCCGCGATGGTCTCGAGCGGGACGTCGCCGTCCTCCGCGAGCGCGGCGGCGGCCACGGCGAGCAGCTTCTCGCGGTTGCGCTGCGCGTCGGCGCGCGGGGCTCGGGCGGGTGCGGTGGACACGGGATCTCGCTTTCCTCTTGCTGAACGGAGGACCCTCCGCTTAGAGTGAGGGCACAAACGGAGGCGCCTCCGCTCCAGGGTACGACGAATGCCCCGGGACGTCGACGCCGCACCTCCACCACCCCCACCACCGGCGGCCCGGCCGCCCACACCCTCTCCCGACCCCTTCGCCCCCCCGACAGGAGCCACCCATGGCCAGCACCTTCCGCGGACTCACCTTCGACGCCCACGACGCCCACGCCACAGCGGTCTTCTGGGCCGCCGTCCTCGGCCGCGACCTCGCGCCCGGTGCGAGCGCCGCACGCGCCGAGCTGCTCGACGACCCGGTCGAGCACGCCCCGCGCATCGTCTTCGAGCAGGTCCTCGACGGGCACCCGGTGCACGGCGCGCTGCGCCTCGACCTGGTCACCCCGGACCTCACCTCCGAGTCCGACCGCCTCGTCCGGCTCGGCGCCCGGCGCCTGGGTCGGGTCACCGCGGGCACCAGCTGGGTCACCCTCACCGACCCCGAGGGCAACCCGTTCGACCTGGTCGCGGCCGCCTGACCCACGGCCGCTAGGGTCGGCGACGTGACGAGCTCATCCACGCCCGACCGCCCCGCCGACGACCACGCCGCCGACCACGCGGAGCGTGCCGCGCAGGCCGGCGCCGGGACACTCCTGGCCTCGGCCTGCGGCGACGCCCTGGGCGTGCCGTACGAGATGTCCGCCGTGCCCGCCGGCCCGGCGCTGATGATCGGCGGCGGGCTCGGCCCCTACGCACCGGGCGAGTGGAGCGACGACACGCAGATGGCCGTCTGCGTCGCCCGCGTCGCCGCCTCCGGGGCCGACCTGCGCACGCGGGATGCGCTCGACGCCGTCGCGCTCGCGTTCGAGGGATGGATCGACGCGGGCGCCACCGACGTCGGCATCCAGACCGCGCAGGTCCTGCGCCGCTCGCGGCGACTGCCCGGGCGACCGGCCGAGCGGCTGGCCGCCGCAGCCCGGGCCCTGCACGCCGAGACCGGCCGCACGGCGGGCAACGGCGCGCTCATGCGGACCGGCCCCGTCGGCGTCGCCGCGCTCGACGACCGCGAGGCCACCGCGCAGGCCGCCCGCCTGGTCGCCGAGCTCACGCACACCGACCCGCTGGCCGGCGAGTCGTGCGTGCTGTGGTGCGAGGCCATCCGCGTCGCCGCGACCGAGCAGCGGCTGGACGCCGCCGCGGGCCTCGACCTGCTCCCGCCGGAGCGCCGGGACGACTGGGCTGCGTGGATCGCCCAGGCCACCGCACCGGGCGCGGCACCCGGCCTGCGGCCCAACGGCTTCACCGTCACGGCGCTCCAGGCCGCGTGGCACGCGATCGCGACGACCCACGACGAGCAGCGCTCCCCCACGCAGAACCTCGAGGACGGCCTGCAGGCGGCCGTGCACCTCGGCGGGGACACCGACACCGTGGCCGCGATCGCGGGCGCGCTGCTCGGGGCTCGCTGGGGCGTCGACGCCGTGCCCGCCGTCTGGCGTGCCGCCGTGCACGGCTGGCCCGGGCTGACCGGCGAGGACCTGGTGAGCACCGGTCGCACGCTCGCGCTGACCGGGCTCGGGCACGGCCTCGGCGACTGAGCCCGCCCGAGCGCCCGCCTCAGCGGGGCGCGGGCGCGCCGGTGCTGCCCCGGTCGACGAGCTCGGGGGCGAGGAGCAGGACCTGCGGCGGCGACCCGTCACCCGGCGCGCCGATGCGGTGCAGCAGGCGTCGGACGGCCAGCTGGCCCAACCGGTCGGGTGCGCTCTCGATCGAGGAGAACGGCAGGGAGAACGTGCGGGCGAACTCGTCGGAGTAGCGGCCCACGACCGACAGGTCCCGAGGTGCCTGCAGCCCACGTGCGTACATGACCGACGGCAGCGCGGCCGCCGCGGCCTCGTTGTGCAGCAGCAGGCCGGTCACCGCCGGGTGGGTGTCGAGCAGCGCGTGCAGGTCCTGGCCGATCTGCGGCTGACCCGAGGCTCCCGGCACCGCGTGCAGGCGCAGCCCGCGCCGGTGCGCCTCCTCCTGCGCGGCGTCGAGCAGGCGCCAGACGTAGGCGCCGCCACGGGCGACGACGTGCTCGGGCTGGGTGACGAGCGCGAGCTCACGGTGCCCGAGGGCGGCCAGGTGCTCGACCATCATCCGGCCGGACTCGGCGAAGTCCAGGTCGAACACGTCGAGCCCGGACGGGTCGCCCGGCAGGCCGATGAGCACCCCGGGGACGTCGGTGGCCCGCAGCACCGGGAGCCGGTCGTCGTCGTGGGCGACGTTGAGCAGTACGACGCCGTCGACCATGCGTGAGTCGGTGAGCCGCTTGAGCGCGTGGGCGCCGTCGGGCTCGGAGACGAGCAGGGTGTCGTAGCCGAGCTCGCGCGCGGTCCCGGTGACCCCGGTGATGTACTGCAGCATCGCGGGGGCGAACTCGTCCTCGAGGAACTGGGCGAGCAGGCCGATGACCATCGTCTGCTTGGTCGCCAGCGCGCGTGCGCCGGCGTTCGGCGTGTAGCCGAGGCTGCGGGCGGCCTCCCGGACGCGTTCCTGGGTGGCGGGCGACATGGTGCGCCTGCCGGTCATCACGTAGGAGGCCGTGCTGCGGGACACCCCGGCGACCCGCGCCACGTCGCCGATCGTCGCCACTGGTCAGCCCCCGGTCGTCCTCGTCCGTCCGGTCACTGGCGCCGGTCCCGCCGTCACCGTAGGGGCGGGCCACGGCCGGGGCAAGGAGCCGCGGGGCGAGGGGCTCACCGGCGCGTCGCAGCGCGCCCGTCGGTGCTGCATCGACGAGTGGCGACGAGTTCTGCCGCACGGGTTGACGGGCCAAACTTCACCCCCTAGCGTCGCAACCACCGGTTAGCGAACCGGTTCACCAACCCGTCTTCACCCGCAGACAGCACCCGGCACGACGACGTGCTCGGCGCCTGCGTCATGCCGCGACGTCGCGGCCGGACGTGCGGCGACGTCGCGTCCGAGGCACCCCGCCGGGTCCCGCCCGACGACAGGAAGCCCGCGCGATGACGCCACGAACACGCAGCCCACGCCCCCTCGCCCTCCCGATGCTCGCCGTCACCGCGCTCTGCGCGGCCGGACTGACCGCCGGACCCGCACCCACCGCGGCGGCGGCCGACGCCGACCTGCCGGCCCCGGCGGTGCACTACGACTTCGAGTCCGCCACCGCGGGCCCCGCCGTGCCGGACGTGTCCGGGCACGGGCTGGACGGCACCCTCGTCAACCCGACGACCGCGGCCGTCGTCGACGGTGCCGCGACGGGCGGCCACGCGCTCGCCCTGCCCGGCGGCGCCGCATCCTCCACCGGCGCCTACGTGACGCTTCCGCGTGCGGTCGTCGACGGCGCCACCGACCTGACCGTCTCGACCCGCGTCCTGTGGTCCGGCGACGCCTCGCCCTGGCAGTGGGTCTACGCGCTGGGCACCGACACCAGCCGCTACCTGTTCAGCACCCCCGCCAACGGCGACGGGGTGCTGCGCTCCGCCGTGACCACCAGCTGGGCGGGCGGCGAGGCGACCGTCACCGGCTCCGCCGCACTCCCCGCCACCCGGTGGAGCACCCTGACCGTCACGCTCGACACCGCGGCCGACCGGTTGACGACCTACCTCGACGGCGCGGCCGTCTCCTCGGTGGCCACGACCGCCACCGCCGACGAGCTGCTCACCGACACCGCCACGGGCGCCGGGTTCATCGGTCGCTCGTTCTACGCCGACCCCCTGTTCCACGGTGCGGTCGACGACTTCGCGGTCTACCACGCGGCCCTCACCCCGGCCCAGGTCGCCGAGCTCGTGCCGGGCGGCGTGCCCACGCTGACCGGCGTCAGCCAGACCGACTTCGCGGTACGGACCGGCATCGGGACCGCACCCGTCCTGCCCGCGAGCGTGCGCGGGGCGTTCTCCGACGGGTACGCGCGCGACGTCGCGGTCGCCTGGGACGCGGTCGACCCTGCCGACTACGCCGCACGCGGCACGTTCACCGTGCACGGCGACGCCGCCGGCACCGCGGTGACCGCGACCGTCACCGTCATCAAGCCCGGCGAGCTCGTCGTCGACCTGGGCACCGACACCGGGGCGTTCCACGGCGGGGCGTCGGGCACGTTGTACGGGGTGTACGGCGAGGGCCTGCCGACCACCAACCTCATCGAGGGCATGCACGTCTCGACCGTCTCGACCAAGGCGCAGGACGGCCCCCAGCACCCCGGCGCCGACGCGCTCGAGGTCGTGAAGCCGCTCGCGGACTCCACCGACGGCGACGTGTACATCTACATGACCGACATCCACCGCGGGTTCCCCTACCAGTGGGAGGGCAGCACGCCGCAGGAGAAGCTGTCGACCTACCTGGCGAAGCTGGCCACCCAGGTCGACCAGGTGCTCCAGCTCGACGAGGAGTACCGGGACAACATCGTCTTCGTGCCGTTCAACGAGCCCGAGGGCAACATGTTCGGCACCGGCGAGTGGAGCCTGGACGGCACGAGCTGGCTGTCCGACCCGACCGACTACCTCGCCGCGTGGGACGAGACGTACCGGATGATCAAGGCGAAGATGCCCGACGCCCGCATCGCCGGCCCCAACACGTCCGTGCTGTTCGGCCAGGTGCAGGGCTTCCTGACGCACGTGGTCGCCGAGGGCACCGTGCCGGACGTCATCACGTGGCACGAGCTGAGCAACCCCGCCACGATCCGCACCTCGGTGGCCCGCTACCGCACGTGGGAGGCGCAGGCGTTCGCCGGGACCGACCTGGCGGGCACGCAGCTGCCGATCAACATCAACGAGTACGCGTACAACTACCACACGTCCGTGCCCGGCCAGATGATCCAGTGGATCTCCGCGATCGAGGAGTCGAAGGTCGACGCCGACATCGCCTACTGGAACATCGACGGGAACCTGTCCGACTCGGCCGTGCAGGCCAACCGGGCCAACGGCCAGTGGTGGCTGTACAACGCGTACGGCTCGATGTCGGGCCACACCGTCGAGGTGGCCCCGCCCTCGCCCGGCACCAGCTACTCGCTGCAGGGCGTGGCCACGCTCGACACCGACAAGCGGCAGTCGCGGCTGCTGCTGGGCGGTGCGTCCGGCGACTCGTGGGTGCAGTTCGACGACGTCCCCGCCGACGTCTTCGGCTCCACCGTGCACGTGCAGGTCAGCGAGATCCGCTGGACCGGGCAGATCGGCGACTCCGGCGAGCCGCAGGTCGTGGCCGACCTGCAGGTGCCGGTGACCGACGGCTCGGTCGCGCTGGACTTCGGCGGCGCGCTGCCCGCGCTCGACGCGTCGAGCGCGTACGAGGTGATCCTGAGCCCCGGGAGCAGCGCACGGGCGGGCGACGCCTCGGCGGACACCTCGGCGGACACCGTCGGCGCGGCCTGGCGCGGGGTGTACGAGGCGGAGGACGCCACCTACACCGGGTCCGGGTACTCCAAGAACGGACCCGAGGGCTCCCCGGCGGACGTCTCGAAGTTCTACACGTCGGGCGGCTACGACGTCGGAGGCCTGCGTACCGGCTCGGACGGGCGGCTCGCCTTCCAGGTGGACGTCCCCGCGGACGGCACCTACGACCTGTCGGTCTTCGCCAGCACGCTCAACACCTACCCGCTGGTGGCCGAGCAGGGACCGACCAACGTCTTCCTCACGGTCGACGGCGCCGCCGAGCAGGAGCTGTTCCTGCCGCTGGGCTACAAGTGGGTGGTCTGGGACCACACCGACACGACGGTCGACCTGACCGCCGGCACCCACACGCTCACGCTCGCAGCCACCAGCCTCGACGGCACCGGGACCACGAAGGGCGACACGATCCTCGACAAGATCGAGCTCACCCCGACCCCCGCCGCGGACGCGACCGACGTGTACGAGGCCGAGCACGCCGACCTGTCCGGCGGCGCCCGCACCGACTACGGCACGCGCGACGCCTCGGGCGGCGGCACCGTGAAGGTGACCAAGGGCGGCACGGCGACGTTCTGGGTCTACTCCCCCGACGACGCCGAGCACACCCTGGCGATCGACACCACCGGCAAGGGCACCGCCACCGTGACCGTCAACGGCACCGAGCTCGCACCCCTGACCCGGTCCACCAGCGCGTCCGTCGTGCTGTCCGGCGGCATCAACAAGGTGACCGTGACCGGCACCAAGGGCACGCTCGCGGTCGACCGCCTGCGCGTCGCCGCGGGCACCGGCACGCTCGCCACGGCCACCTTCCAGGCCGAGGACGCGCAGGTCACGGGCACGGCGACGGTCGCCGCACGCAGCCTGGCTCAGGGCGGTCAGGCCGTCACGGGCGTGGGCGGCGACCCGGGCAACACCAACGGCCTGACGTTCCAGGTCCAGGTCGCCCGCTCCGGCACGTACGCGATGACCGTGCGCTACTCCAACCCGGAGCAGTCACCGGCCACGCACTACAACCCGGACCCGCTGGCCCGGCACGCCGACCTGTCGGTCAACGGGGGTGCTGCGCAGCGCGTGCTGTTCCCGCACACGTTCCACGCGAACAGCTTCTGGGAGCTGACCGTGCCGGTGCACCTGGACGCGGGCACCAACAGCCTCGCGTTCAGCTCGGGCGAGCAGCCGTCGTTCGACGGCAGCACGCTCATCTCCGACACCTTCCCGGACGTGCTGCTGCGCTCGGCCTGGGCGCCGGACATCGACGCGATCACCCTGACCGCGTTCTCCAGCAGCACGCCCGTCGACCGGACGGCACCGGTGCTCGCCGTCACGGCCCCCGCCCCCGGGACGAGCGTGCACGGGGCCCTGACGATCACCGGCACCGCGACCGACGACAGCTCGGACGTCGAGACCGTGACGCTCACGCTGCGCCGGTCCGGGGCGCACGGTGCCACCGGTCAGGCGCTCGCGACCGCGAGGGCCAGCGTCTCGGGAAGCGCGTGGTCCACCACGCTCGACACCGCGCAGGTCACCAACGGCACCTACGTGCTCACGGCGACGGCCGAGGACCGGGCCGGGAACGCGGCCGAACCGGTCACGGTCTCCGGCGTGCACGTGGACAACGCGGTGCGCACGCAGGTCGAGGTCACGACGACCTGCGTGCGGGGCACGGTGCGGCTGACGGTCGAGGCCCGCAACCTCGAGACCCGCACCACCCGCGTGCAGGTGTCGACGCCCTCCGGGAACGGCCTGCGCCGGTCGGTCGCTGCCGGCAGGTCCGTCACCGAGACGTTCCGCACAGGGGCGCCCTCGGTGCCGGCCGGCACCGTCACCGTGACAGCCACGGCCACGGTCCGCGGAACGGACGTCGGGCAGCGCTACGACGTGCCGTTCGCCGCGCTGACCTGCGGGACCGCCTGACCGGTACCCCGACGGCACCCGACCCGGCGCGACCCGGCCCGGTCCCTGCACCCTCCGGGGTGCGGTGGCCGGGCCGGTCGCGACGACACGCCCGTCCGTCGCGAGGTGGAGCCTCGGCCTCCTCCTGGTGTACACCAGGACGCGTACGCCGGGTACGACGTCAGGCCGATGCGCGACGCCCCCGCGGACCAGGATGATCATCACCGGTGCGAGCCGCCCCGACGTCAGGTCGTGGCGCGGGCAGAGCCGTCGTGCCGTCAGAGGAGCCATGGGAACGATCCACGCGGTGAGCGCGCCGAGCACCACCGACCCGGCGCACGCCGCACCCGACCACCTCGGTGACCGCCTCGTCGACCGTGTGCGTCGCCTGCACGCCCGGCACGCCGGGCTCGCCGAGATCCTCATGCTCGCGGTCCTGTACACCGTCTACTCCACGACCCGGTCGTTCGCGGACCACACCTTCGCCGCGGCGACCGCGACGGCCGACTCCATCCTGCAGCTCGAGGGACCGCTGCACCTGGACGTCGAGCTCACGCTGAACCGCTCGGTGATGGGGAGCGAGGGCTGGTCCGTCGCTGCGAGCTTCTGGTACGCCTCGGCGCACTTCGTGGTGACGGGCGGGATGCTCTTCCTGCTGTACCGGCGGCGGCGCACGGCCTACTCCGCGCTCCGCAACACCCTGGTGCTCGCGACGGTGATCGCCCTGGTGGTGTTCTTCCTGCTGCCGACCGCTCCCCCGCGGCTCGTCGACGGCCCGATCCAGGACATGCTCGCGGCGACCGCGGACCACGGCTGGTGGGGCGCGCACGCCTCGGCACCCCGGGGCATGGCCGACATGACGAACGAGCTGGCGGCGTTCCCGTCGATGCACGCCGGCTGGTCCCTGTGGGTCGCGATCGCCGTCTGGGTCAGCACGCGGTCCCGCACGCTCCGGGCGGTCGGGGTCCTCTACGCGCTGACCACCGCGTTCGACGTGCTGGTCACGGGCAACCACTGGACGATCGACGTCCTGGCGGGCTGGGTCGTCGTGGGTGCGGCGGCCGCCGTGTGCCTCGGGCGCCTGTCCCGCGTGGGCACGTCCCGCCTGCCGCAGGCGTCGCAGGTCATCCCGCAGGGTCGGGTCGACGAGCACGGCTCTGTGGACGAGCAGGGCCCTGTCGACGAGCACGGTCCTCTCGACGAGCACGGTCCCGTCGACGAGCCGCAGGAGCAGCTCGCGCGCGTGTGAGGCCTCCTCAGCCGTCGAGCAGCGCTTTCATCCGGTCGGCGACGATCCCCGCGGCACGCGTCGGCAGCAGCCGCGAGAGCCGGTCGAGCATCCGGGCGTCGCCACCGATGCGTACCCGGAACGTGCCCTTCTCGACGGCCTCGACGATCTGCCGGCCGGCCTCCGCCGGGCTGGTGAGCTTCGACGCCGCCGCCGACCTGCTCTCCATGCCGGGGATCGTGACCCCGGAGTGCTGCGCGATGTCCGTGCCCACGCCGCCGGGGAACACCACGGTCACGGCCACCTTCGTGCCCCGAAGCTCGGCGTACAGGCCCTCGGTGAACAGCTTCACCGCGGCCTTGCTCGCCCCGTAGGCCGACTGCCCGGGCACGGGCGCGAGCGCCCCCATGCTCGAGACGTTGACCAGGCTGGCGACGGGCCGGGACAGCAGGTCCGGCAGGAACGTCTTGGTCGTGGCGACGACGCCCCAGAAGTTGACCGCCATGACCTTCTCGATCTCCGCGTACTCCAGGTCGGCGACCCGTGCGAACCGCTGGATGATGCCGGCGACGTTGATCAGCCCGTCGACGTGCCCGTGCGCGGCCAGCACGTCCCCGCGCACCGCGGCGACGGCCGCTCGGTCGGTCACGTCGAGCGCGTGCGTCGTGAGCCGGTCGGCGGCGTCCGGCGCGAGCTGCACCGTCCCTGCCAGGCCGTCCGCGCTGAGGTCGAGCGCGGCGACCCGTGCACCGCGGGCGAGCAGCGCGAGCACCACCTCCCGGCCGATCCCGTTGCCGCCTCCGGTGACGACGAGCACCGCACCCCTGATCCGCACCTTCGGCCTCCTCTGCTGCGTGCCCTGGCCCGTCCGTGTGCGGGCGGGCTGCCGTGCCGGCGCCCTGCCTACCGCTGGACCGCGTCGGCGGATGTCTCGCCGGTGGCACCGGTGACCGTCCCGGCCGCGGCGTGCCGACCTGCGACGTAGCCGAACGTCATCGCCGGACCGATGGTCGAGCCCGGTCCGGGGTAGGTGTTGCCCATGACGGAGGCGGAGGTGTTGCCCGCCGCGTACAGCCCCGCGATGACCGAGCCGTCCTCGCGCAGCACGCGCGCGTGCTCGTCGGTGAGCAAGCCGCCCTTGGTGCCCAGGTCGCCGGGCCACACGCGCACCGCGTAGAACGGCGGGCGGCTGACCGCGCCGAGGTTGGGGTTCGGTCGCACGCGCGGGTCGGAGTAGACCCGGTCGTACGCGCTGGCGCCGCGGCCGAAGTCCTCGTCGACGCCGGTCTGTGCGAACGTCGCGAACCGCGCCGCGGTGTCGAGCAGGCCGACCGGGTCGACGCCGATCGCCACGGCCAGCTCGTCGAGCGTGTCGGCCTTCACCATGAAGCCGGACTCGAGGAACTTCTTGGGTGTGATGCCCGGCAGCGCCAGGCCGAAGGGGTAGCGGCGCCGGTGCCGGGAGTCGATGACGAGGAACGCGGGGATCGCGTCGACGACGGCGTGCCGCGCGTACTGGTGGTGCCCGGCGTCGACGTACGACTCGGACTCGTTCATGAACCGCTGCCCGCTGGAGTCGACGACGAAGCCGTGCGGCAGCGACCGTTCGCCGAGCAGGAACATCGCCTTGCCGTCGGGCCCGATCACGGACGGCCCCCACCAGGCGTCGTCCATGAGCGCGACGGCCGCTCCGAGCGCCATGCCGGCCTTGACCGCGTCGCCCCGGTCGCCGGGGTTCGCGCTGGTCCAGGCGGTGCCGATCGGGTGCGGGTGGTACTGCTGCCGCATCGCGTCGTCCTGGGCGAACCCGCCGGCGGCGAGGATCACGCCGTGCCGGGCACCCACGCGCATCCGCCGTCCGTCGTGGTCGACGACCGCACCGACGACGGCACCGTCCTGCGTGATCAGCTCCGTCATGGGCGAGCTCAGCCAGATCGGCACGGACCGTTCGACCAGCAGGTACAGCAGCTGCCCCATGAGGGAGTTCCCGAGGCCGCGCAGCCGCTTGCCGAGCAGGCTCGCGCCGACGGTCTGCACGCCGACGACGTTGGCGGCGGTGAGGAACCCGTCGAGCGTGCGCAGCGAGACGAGCATCTTGGCGACCTCGGACGTGTGCACGGGCAGCGGCACCTCGCCGCGCAGGCGCCCCCGCCACGGCCCGAGCTTGCGCACGTCCCAGCGGACGCCCTCGATGCCACGGCCGACGGCCAGCCCGCCGGGTCGTTCCGGGTAGTAGTCCGCGTAGTCGCGTGCGTGCACGAACCGCATGCCCAGACCGCGCAGGAAGTCGACCATGGCCGGGCCCTGCGTGAGGAACGCGTGCCGCCTCTGCGGGGAGCTGGCGGGCCCGACGTCGCCGATGACCTCGTCCATGTAGGTGCGGGCCAGGGCGTAGGAGTCGGGGACGCCGGCCTCGCGCAGCACGGAGTTGTCGGGGACCCACAGCCCGCCGCCCGACATCGACGACGACCCGCCGAACAGCTCGGTGCTCTCCAGCACGAGCGGTTCGTGGCCGTGCTCCTTGACCGCGAGCGCCGCGGTCGCCGCTGCCGATCCGCTCCCGACGACCACCACGTCGACCACGTAGTCGAAGGTCATCCCGATCTCCTCGCGCGCGTCGGTGCCCGGGGACGTTCGCCCTGGTGGAGCCGGCCGCAGGAAACGGACGACGGCGTCCGTTTCCTCACCCTAGTCGGCACCACCACCACCCGCACGGCAACCGGGCGCGACCTACGCTCCAGGGATGGGCGAACGTCAGGACGCGGTGCGCAACCGGGCGAGACTGGTCGCCGCGGCGGAGGACGTGTTCCGCGAGCAGGGGGCCGCGGCCGCCCTCGAGCAGGTCGCGGCACGGGCCGGCGTGGGTCGCGCGACGCTGTACCGGCACTTCCCCGACCGGGCCGCACTGGTGGCCGCCGTGTACACCCACCGGGTGTCGGCGCTGGCCGCGCACGTCGCCGCACTGCCTGCACCGACGCGGCTCGTGCACCTGGTCGTCGAGATCAGCGAGCTGCAGCTGGACACGCCCGGGCTGCTCACGGTGCTGCGCACCGCCCCCGACGGGTCCGCACGCCTCACGGAGATCGGCGGGCGGGCGCGGGCGCTGCTCGGCTCGGCCCTCACGGCCGCGCGGGCGCACGGCACGATCCGCGAGGACGTCACGCTCGAGGACGTGCTGCTGACGTTCGCCATGGTCGAGGGCGTCATCGCGCTCGAACCGTCGACGTCCGCGCCGACCGCCGTCCGTCGTGCCGTGCAGCTCACGCTGAGAGGCCTGCTGACCGAGGAGGCCGCACGAGCGCCCCTGCCACGCGGCGTCGGGACGGAGCACCGGCACGTCGTCCGATCCGGACATCTGTGACATATGCCCCACATCCGACATCGGGATGTGTGCTGGAATCGACCGTTCGCACCCAGCTCGTCCACGGAAGGACACGGCTCCCCATGCCCGTCTCGCAGATCCTCGGCCCCGTCGTCGGGATCCTCATCGTCCTGATCGTCCTCGGCAGGACGCTCAAGACCGTCGACCAGGCGCACGTCGCCGTCGTCACCGTCTTCGGCAAGTACCGCCGGGTCCTGAACCCGGGCCTCAACGTGCTCATCCCGTTCATCGAGAAGGTGCACCGCCGCGTCCCGGTGCAGAACCAGACCGCACAGCTGCAGTTCTCCGCGATCACCGGCGACCAGGCAGCCGTCCACTTCACGGCCACGATCATCTTCACGGTCTCCGACCACAGCCCCCAGACCGTGCAGCTCGTCGCGTTCAAGTTCATCGACGCCAACTCGTTCGGGGTCGCGCTGACCAGCGCCGTCGAGGCCTCCGTGCGCGAGTTCGTCGCGACCAAGCGGCAGGCCGAGGTGCTCGGGCTGCGCACCGACATCGTGCAGCACGCCAAGGCGAACCTCGACGAGCAGCTCGGCTCGTGGGGCTACACGCTCGTCGACCTGACGGTCAACGACATCCAGTTCGACGCCGAGGTCATGTCCTCCATGTCGCGCGTCGTCGCGGCGAAGAACGCGCAGACCGCCGCGGAGTTCGAGGGCCAGGCGCTGCTGATCGCCCGGACCAAGGCCGCCGAGGCCGAGGGCGCCGCCATCAAGATCGCCGCCGAGTCCGAGGCCGAGGCCGCACGCCTGCGCGGTGCCGGTCTGGCCAAGTTCCGTGAGGAGCTCGCCAAGGGCATCTCGCAGTCCGCGCAGGTGCTCGAGGCCCAGGGCGTCGGCGCCGAGATGCTCGCCTTCACGATGTGGACCGAGACGATCCGGGACGCCGCCAAGGAGGGCACCGGCAACGTCGTGTTCCTCGACGGCAGCGTCGAGGCCATGGACGCCTCGCTGCGTCGCCTCCAGGGGCTCACGGTCCTGCAGACGGCGGCCGGTTCCAAGAACTGACCTCGCCGCACCCCGTCGGCCCGGCTGCCCCTCGCGCGCAGCCGGGCCGACGCCTTCCCGGCCGGCTCGGGTGCTCCCCGGCACTCCCAGGTACTCCCAGGGCCTCCCTGCGCCGCAGCCGGGGCCGTACCGTCGGTGGCATGGACAACCGCGACGAGATCCGGGACTTCCTGGCCTCCAGGCGCGCCAGGATCACCCCGCAGCAGGCCGGGCTCCCGGCATGGGGGGCCAACCGGCGCGTGCCCGGGCTGCGCCGCGAGGAGGTCGCGATGCTGGCCGGCGTGAGCAGCGACTACTACACGAGGCTCGAGCGCGGGAACCTCAGCGGCGTGTCCGAGAGCGTCCTGCAGTCGCTCGCCACGGCTCTCCAGCTCGACGAGGCCGAACGCCTGCACCTCGAGGACCTCGCCCGCACGGCGCAGCCGAGGTCCGCGCGGACGCGCCGCCGCACCCCGACGTCCACGGTGCGCCCGAGCGTGCACGCCATGCTCGACGCGATGACGGGCGCCCCGGCCGTCGTGCGCAACGACCGCCTCGACATCCTCGCGGCGAACGCGCTCGGCCGGGCGCTGTACGACCCGCTCTACCGCGACCCGGTGCGTCCGGTGAACCACGCGCGGTTCGCCTTCCTCGACCCCGCGGCCAAGGACTTCTGGGTCGACTGGCAGCGCGCCTCCGACGACACGGTCGGGATCCTGCGGGCCCAGGCCGGCCGCAACCCGTACGACAGGTCGCTGACCGACCTGATCGGCGAGCTGTCCACCCGGTCCGAGGAGTTCCGCACCCGGTGGGCCGCGCACGAGGTCCGGCTGCACCGCACGGGGAACAAGCGGATCAACCACCCGGTCGTCGGACGGCTGGAGCTCATGTACGACATGCTCCCCCTGCCTGCCGACCCCGGGCTGACCATGCTCGTCTACACCGCCGAGGCGGGCAGCCCCACCGCCGACGCGCTCGCCCTCCTGGCCAGCTGGGCCGCGACGAACGTGCGGGACGAGGCGAGCGCGCCGACGCTGCCCGCGTGAGCGCCCCGGCGCGGCGGAGTGCCGGGGCGCCCAGGGCAGGGCTCAGGCCAGGCGGGCGAGCAGCTCGGCCGCGACGGCGGCTGACGACGCCGGGTTCTGACCCGTGACGAGCGTCCGGTCGGTCACGAGGTGCGAGGCGAAGGGCTGGGCCGCCTCGACGACCACACCGGCCGCGGTCAGCCGGTCCTGCAGCAGCCACGGCGCCTTCGCGGCCGTCCCGGACAGCGTCTCCTCCTCGTTGGTGAAGGCCGCGACCCGGTACCCGGCGAACACGTTGGCGCCGTCCGTGGTCGTGGCCGCGAGCAGCGCCGCGGGTCCGTGGCACACGACGCCGAGCGGCTTGCCCGAGCGCAGCACCCGCGCCAGCAGATCACCGGCCACGGGGTCCACGGCGAGGTCCTCCATGGGCCCGTGCCCGCCCGGCACGTAGACGGCGTCGACCTCGTCGAGCGCGACCGCCTCGAGCGGGAGCGGGTCGTGGAAGGGCGCAGCGCCGTCGATCACGGCACGCAGGTGGGCGGCAGCCTCGTCCCCGCCTGCGGCGCC
This sequence comes from Cellulomonas soli, assembly GCF_013409305.1. Classification (GTDB taxonomy): domain Bacteria; phylum Actinomycetota; class Actinomycetes; order Actinomycetales; family Cellulomonadaceae; genus Cellulomonas; species Cellulomonas soli. The sequence goes on from NZ_JACBZJ010000001.1 coordinate 517,864, forward strand.
GGGCGCCAGGCTGCCGGGGTCGGCGGGCGGCAGCACACCGCCGGGCGTGGCCACGACGACCTCGTGGCCGGCCGCGGTGAACGCCTCGTAGGGGGTCACCGCCTCGTCGGCCCAGTAGCCGGTCGGGCGGGTGGTGCCGTCGGTGAGCGTCCACCGGTCGGCGCCGGTCATCAGGAACAGGATCGTCGCCATGCTGCCTCCTCGGGCAGAGCCTGACCCGGACGGGACGGCCGTCCGGGTGCAGGGGTTCGTCGTGGGGTCGTCGGTGCGTCGCCCTCGCGCCGCCAGCGGGTGGCGGCCTGGTCGACCGTAGCCCCGCTACCCATCCGTCCACCAATCACGAACACGATTGCTGGCATAGCGATCCCTATTGCTGCGACGGAGCGGCGGCGCGTAGGGTCCCGCGAGTGACCCTGACCCCTGCGCCCGCGACCGTCCGCGCCCGGGCCGACGTCGACCTCAACCTGCTGCGGACGTTCCTGGCGGTCTACCGCGCGGGCTCGCTCACCGCCGCGGCCCCCCTGCTCCGCCTCTCGCAACCGACCGTGACCACGCAGCTGCGCACGCTCGAGCAGCACCTCGACCGCGAGCTGTTCACCCGGCTGCCCCGCGGCGTGGAACCGACCCCGATCGCCCACGAGCTCGCCGCCCAGGTGGCCGCGCACCTCGACGCGCTCGCCACGCTCGACGGACCCGCCGGGCTCGAGGGCCAGGGCGGGACGCCGGGTGCACGCCGCAGCACCGTGCACCTGGCCGGACCCGCCGAGCTCGTGTGCACCCGCATCCTGCCCGCGCTCGCCCCGCTCGTCGCCGACGGGCTGCAGCTGCACGTCGCCACCGGGCTGACCGACCAGCTGCTCGACGAGCTGCGCACCGGCCAGCACGAGCTCGTCGTCTCGACACGGCGGCCCACCGGACGGGCCCTGACCTGCGTGCCCCTGGACCTCGAGGAGTTCGTCCTGGTCACCACCCCTGCATGGAGGCAGCGCGTCGACGCCCGCCTGCAGGAGCACGGCGCGTGCGTCGTGGTCCACGACGTGCCGCTCGTGGCCTACGCGGACGACCTGCCGATCGCCCGCCGCTACTGGCGGACCGTGTTCGGCAAGCGGCTGTCGGCGCGCGCCTCGCTCACCGTGCCCGACCTGCGCGGCGCGGTCGCGGCCGTGGCGGCCGGTGCCGGGTGCAGCGTCCTGCCGCGCTACCTGTGCGAGGCCGAGATCGCCGCCGGACGGCTCGTGGTCCTGCACGAGCCCGACGAGGCCCCGACCAACCGCAACCACCTCGTGCTGCGACCGGGTGCGGAGGCCAACCCGGACGTGCTGCTCGTGCGCGACCGGCTCGTGCAGGCCGCCGCCAGGGGGTGGTGACCGGCTCGAACGGTGTGGTGACCGGCTCGACCCGTACCACGGCTGTGACCTGGTCCTTCGATCCGGCCCTGCGATGCCGCCCCGCGTGCCAGGCTGTGGTGAAGCCCTGAGCGCGGGGGCCGCACCTGCTGCCCAGCGGATCCCCGGAGCACCCCATGGACGTCACGGCCGCGCACCGCTTCCGGTTCGAGGCCACCGGTACGAGCTGGCAGGTGGTCACGGACGAACCCCTCGACCCGCTGACCCGGCGGGCCGTGCTCGACCTCGTCGAGGACGTCGAGGCGACCTTCTCCCGGTTCCGCGGCGACTCGCTGCTCTCGCGCTGCCGTGACGCGCCCCAAGGCGGTCGGTTCCGCTTCCCGGCGCACGCCGCCGACCTGTTCGACCTCCTCGACGAGCTGAACGTCGCGACCGACGGCGCGGTCGACCCGCTGGTCGGTCACGACCTCGAGCGGCTGGGGTACGACGCGCGGTACTCGTTCACCCCCGCGACCTCGTCCACTTGTTCGTCCAGCCTTCCGTCCATGGCCTCGTCCACGTCCGCGCACGGCACCGCCGGGCGGCAGGCCGCCTGGGGCACGCACGTCCGGCACCACGGCAGCGACCTGCTCACCCAGGGGCCGGTCGTGCTCGATCTCGGTGCCGCCGCCAAGGGGCACCTGGTCGACCTGGTCTGCGGGGTGCTGCACGCCGCCGGGGTCGACCGGTCGGTGGTCGACGCGAGCGGCGACCTGCGGTGCACGGGCGGGGCGCCGATGCGCGTCGGGCTGGAGGACCCGCGCGACGCGCACCGGGTGATCGGCGTCGTCGACCTGCAGGACCGCGCCCTGTGCGCCTCGGCGAGCAACCGCAGGGCGTGGGCCCCGGGGGTGCACCACCTGCTCGACGCGCGCACGGGTCTGCCCGTGCAGGACGTGCTGGCCACCTGGGTCCTCGCCGACCGCGCCGCGGTGGCCGACGGGCTGTCGACCGCCCTGTTCGTCGCCGACCCCCGGCCGCTCGCCGAGCGATTCGACTTCTCGTGGGTGCGGCTGCTCGCCGACGGTCGCGCGCAGGCCTCGCCCGACCTGGCCGGGCGGCTCTTCACGTGAACCCCCGCGCCCGTCCCGATCCCGCTGCCGTTCCGTCGAGGAGGAGCCCGATGTCCACCACCCCCGCCCGGCGCGCGTTGCTGCTTGTCACCGCCGCGTCCGCACTGACGACGGCCGCGTGCTCGGGCGCCGACGGCGCCGTCAGCACCGACCGGCAGGACCCCGCCGACCACCCGGACGGGACGTACACCGCCACCGGCTGGTACGACGACGGCGCAGCATCGCTCGAGGTCACCGTCACGCTCGCGGCCGACGCGATCACGGCGGTCGACGTGACGCCGACGGCGACCGACCCCGCGGTGCTCGACGAGCAGGTGCGCTTCGCCGAGGACATCGGGCAGATCGTCCTCGGCGTGGACATCGACACGGTCGAGGTGGGGTGGGTCGCCGGCTCGAGCGCGACACCGCGGGGGTTCAACGACGCGCTCCGGCAGATCAAGGAGCAGGCCACCGACGTCGGGTGACCACCCAGGCGGCCCGCGGCTGGTCCGACCCGACGATCGTGGGGCCCTACCCGCGCATTCGGCCACGCGGACGGTCCGGACCGTGCCACGATGCGTCCCGTCGTCGTCAACGAGGGGAAACGAGGGGAGCAGCGTGTTCATCATCTGGGGTTGGCGAGCGGTCATGGAGGTGCTGGGGCTGGGGCTGTTCCACTGCCCGACCTGCCAGCAGGACCGCGAGTACCGGCACGTGCGGCCGCGCCGCTGGTTCACGCTCTTCTTCGTCCCGGTGATCCCGCTGCAGCGACTCGAGCCGTTCGTCGAGTGCACGACCTGCAAGGGCACGTACCGCGAGGCCGTGCTCGAGATCCCGACCACCGAGCAGCTCGAGCACCAGCTCGGCCTGGCCACCCGGGCGGCCCTGGCCCACGTGGTCGCCTCGGCAGGGAGCACGCCGCGCGCCACCGAGGAGGCAATCCGCCGCATCGGCGCAGCGCCCGGGGTCGGCACGTACGACGAGGCCCGCCTGCTCGTCGACATCGCGGCGTTCACCGACCGGGCCACGGCCCAGCGGTACGTCGCCACGGCCGCCCGGCACCTGAGCCCGGCCGGTCGCGAGGACTTCGCCCGTCGGTTGCTGGGCCTGGCCGAGGCCTGGGGTCCCGACGGTGCGCCGGTCACCGACCCGCCGATCGACGCCCTCGCCGCCGCGCTTGAGCTCAGCCCCGCGCACCTGGCCGGCATCCGGCAGCACGCGAGCACCGGCAGCACCGGCAGCACGGACGGTGCCGCGTGATCCCCGTCGCCCCTCCTGTCCCCGCCACCGCCGCGCCGGGTGCCGGCACGTCCTTCCAGGCGCCTCCGGGCTGGGACGTCCCCCGAGGGTTCGACCCTCGCCGCGGGCACCTGGTCGACCCGGCCTGGCCGGCCGCACCCGCCGACTGGCAGTTCTGGGGCCCGTCCCCCCGACCGCGCGGCTTCCTGCCCTGGGTCCGGCGCGTGGGGTGGGGACCTCTCGTGCTCGGCACGATCCTGCTGCTCGTGGTGGTCGCCGTCGCGACGACCGACGACACCACGAGCTCCCAGGGCTCCGGTGTCGGCTCGTGCTGGTCCGCGCAGACCCCGACGTCGGAGTACTTCAGCATCGAGTGCGACTCGCCGGACGCGCAGTACCAGGTCGTGAGCGAGGTCGGCTCGGCGGAGGACTGCGGCACGTCGAGCGACGGGTACTTCGAGGTGGGCGACATCGTGCAGTGCCTGCGCGAGGTGGGCTGAGCGGATGGCCGGGAAGACCGTCGTGCTCACCGGTGCCAGCGACGGCATCGGTGCGGCTGCCGCCCGTCGCCTCGTCGCCGCGGGCGAGCAGGTCGTGCTGGTGGGCCGTTCGCCCGAGAAGACCGCCGCGGTGGCGGCCGCGCTGGGTGTGCCGTCGCACGTGGCCGACTTCGCCGACCTCGCGCAGGTCCGCCGGCTGGCCGCCGAGCTCCTGGAGGCCTACCCGCGGATCGATGTGCTCGCCAACAACGCCGGCGGGATCTTGGGCGCCCGAGCGCTGAGCGTCGACGGGTTCGAGACGACGTTCCAGGTGAACCACCTGGCCCCGTTCCTGCTCACGCACCTGCTGATGGGGACGCTGGTCGCGAGCTCGGCGACGGTGATCCAGACCTCGAGCGTCGCGGCGCGCACGTTCAGCGGGCTCGACCTGGACGACCTGCAGAACGAGCGCGCCTACACCCCGCACAAGGCGTACGGGGACGCCAAGCTGGCCAACGTCCTGTTCACCCGGGAGCTGCACCGGCGGTTCGCCGACCAGGGCCTGGCTTCTGCGGCCTTCCACCCCGGCATGGTCGCGACGAACTTCGCGAACGAGACCACCAGCTGGTTCCGGTTCGTCTACCGCACCCCGCTCGCCCGGCTCGCGCTCGTCACGCCGGACAAGGGTGCCGACTGCCTGGTCTGGCTCGCCGAGGGCACCCCGGGCAGCACCTGGACGTCCGGCGGGTACTACGAACGCTGCCGCCCGGCCGCGACCTCGCCCCGCGCGGACGACCCGAAGCTGGCCCGCGGGCTGTGGGAGCGCAGCGAGCGGCTGCTCGGCCTCTGACGTGTACGACCCGACTCCTCCGGCGCCGCGCGGTCAGACGGCGTGGTGGCGACGCTCCAGGGCCGCACCCTCGACGTCGACGTTCGGCACCACGCGGTCGAGCCACCGGGGCATCCACCACGCCGCGCCGCCCAGCAGGTGCATCGCCGCCGGCACCAGCAGAATGCGCACCACGAACGCGTCGACCAGCACGCCGAACGCCAGGCCGAACCCGAGCGAGCGGATGATCGCCGACTCGGAGAACACGAACCCGCTGAACACCGCGACCATGATCAGCCCGGCCGCCAGCACGACCGTCCGGCCGGCGCGGAAGCCCCGGGACACCGCCTCCCGCGCGCTCGCCCCGTGCACGAACGCCTCGCGCATGCCCGAGACGAGGAACAGCTGGTAGTCCATGGCCAGGCCGAACAGGATCCCGACGAGGATGATCGGCAGGAAGCTGAGGATCGTGCCGGGGTCGTGCACGCCGAACACCGGTCCCAGCCACCCCCACTGGAACACCGCGACGAGCCCGCCGTAGGTCGCGGCCAACGAGAGCATGAACCCGGCCGTGGCGACCACGGGCACGAGCACCGACCGGAACGCGATCATCATGATGACCAGCGACAGCCCCACGACGACCGCCAGGTAGAGCGGCAGCACGTCGGCGAGCTTGACGGAGATGTCGATGTTGCCGCTGGCCTGGCCGGCGACCCCCAGGCTCGTCCCGTCCGGCAGCGGGGACAGCGCGCGCAGCTCCTCGACGAGCGTCTGGGTCGACTCGCTGTCAGGGCCGTCGAGCGGCACGACCTGGAACGCGAGCACCGACCGGTCGGCGGACGCGGCCACCGGGGCGACCGCCGCGACGTCGGCCACGGCGGCCAGCTGCGTGGCGATCTCCGCCTGGGCGGCCGTGAGGGCCTCCTCGGCCGGGGCGTCGACGACCTCGGCGACGACGAGCAGCGGCCCGTTGGCGCCCGCTCCGAACGCGTCGCGCGTCGTCGTGTACGCGCGGTACTGCGTGGACTCCACGGGTTCGGCCGACCCGTCCGGCAGACCCAGGCGCATCGAGGCGGACGGGATCGCCAGCACCCCGAGGGCGGCCACCCCGAGCACGAGCGTGGCCACGGCACGGCGGGTCCGCATGGGCCGCGCCCCGGCCGCGACGGGCGTCACGGGCGCGGCGGCCGCCACCGGTTCCCGCTCGCGGCGCGGCAGCACCCGGCGGCCGACGAGCGCGAGCATCGCGGGCGTCAGCGTGATCGCGACGAGGATCGCCACACCGACGCAGATCGCCCCGACCGTGCCCATGAGGCCGAGGAACGGCACCCCCGTGACGTTGAGGGCGAGCAGCGCGATCAGCACCGTGCTCCCGGCGAAGACGACCGCGTTGCCCGAGGTGCCGTTGGCCAGCCCGATCGACTCCTCGAGGTCGACGCCCAGACGTAGCTGCACCCGGTGCCGGTTGATGATGAACAGCGAGTAGTCGATGCCGACGGCCAGCCCGAGCATGACGCCGAGCACGAGCGTCACCGAGGCCATGTCGACGAGCCCGGACAGCGCGAGCGAGGCCAGCACGCCCACGGCGACCCCGACGAGCGCGGACACGATGGGCAGCCCGGCCCCGACGAACGTGCCGAGCATGACGAGCAGGACGACGCCGGCGAGCAGCACGCCCACGGCCTCCCCCACACCGATGACCTGCGGCACCTCCTGCGAGATGGTGCCCGAGAAGTCCGCCGCGACGCCGTCGACCGGGCGGTCCTCGACCGTCTGCATGACCGCGGCCTTGACCTCGTCGGGCAGCGTGAGCTGCGTGGCGTCGAACGCGACGGTGGACAGCGCGGCGCTGCCGTCCTCGGAGACCAGGCGGATGCCGCCGGCCAGGTCGAGGAGCGTGGCCGCGGTGGACAGCTGGGCGCTGCGCGCCTCGAGCTCCTGGGCACCGGCGTCGAGCTGGGCCTGCTGGGCGTCGACCTGGGCGCCCGCCTCGGTCGCGGCGGCCCCGGCGAGACCGGACTGCGCGACCTGCGCGCGTGCGGCGTCGAGCTGGGCCTGCGCGGTCGTCAGCTCGTCGCGGGCCTGCGCGAGCTGCGCCTGGCCGTCGGCGACCTGGGCGGTCTGCGTGTCGATCTGCGCCTGGGTCGCGAACGGGTCGGTCGCGGCGACCACGTGGTCGACCTGGCCGAGCGCCGCGACGACCTCGGCGACCTGGGCGCGCTGGGCGTCGGTGAACGCGCTGCCGCCCTGCGTGTGGAACACGATCGTGCCCGAGGCGCCGGCGAGGTCGGGCAGCTCGCGCGCGAGCTGGTCGGTGACCTGGGCGGTCGGGGTCCCGGGGATGTCGAAGCTCGTGGTCAGCGGGCCGCGCCCGACCGCGAACACCAGGCCCGCCAGCGCGATCACGGCGAGCCAGACGACGACGACCGTCCGTGCCCTGCGGGCGCAGGCCCGCCCCCACCGGTACAGGACCTCGGCCACGGGCGTCTCCTTCGGACCGCGCACACGTGCGCGACGGCGGCAGGCCCGTGACGTGCGTCCGTGACCGTGCGTCGGCGGCGCCGACGGGACGACAAAGTAATACGAGACGGTCCGTTTCTCAAAAGACCGCCGCTAGCATGCGGTCCGTGGAAGCCCCCAGACGCCGCGGTCGCACGCGCTCCGACAGCGCGCGCCTGGCGGTGCTCGAGGCGACCCGCTCGCTCATCGCCGAGCTCGGGTACGAACGGCTCTCGATCGAGCGCATCGCCGCCCGGGCCGGGGTCGGCAAGCAGACGATCTACCGCTGGTGGCCGTCCAAGAGCGCCGTCATCGCCGAGGGGCTGCTCGAAGGCATGCTCATGCCCGGGCCGTTCGAGTGCCCCCGCACGGACGACGTCGTCGCCGACGTCACCGCCTGGTTCGTCGCGATCGTGCGCGGCACCCGCGACCCGGACACCGCCTCGCTGCTGCGCTCGCTCGTCGCCGCGGCCTCCGAGAGCCGCGACGTCGCTGCCCGGCTCGAGGAGCGCGTCGGCGGGGCACCCCTCGCCGTCGAGGAGCGACTGCAGGCCGCCGTGCACGAGGGTGCGATGCACCCGCAGACACCGGTCACGCTGCTGACCGAAGGGCTCATCGGCGTGCTGGTGCTGCGCGCGCTGCGTCGCGAGGAGCTCGGCGAGCAGGAGGCTGCGGACGTCGTCGCAGCGATGCTCACCTCGTCACTGACCGGCTGAGCGCCGGGCCATCTCACGATCTCGGTGAGACGGCGAGCCACGGAAGACGGGCTGATCGGCACCGTCGGCTGCATCGCCGCTACTCGGGAGCGGCGGGAGCGATGAGCGCGAGTGCGTCGATGTAGTGGCTCGAGAACTCCAGGCGGGTCACCTCGTCGAGAGACCACTTCGACGGACCGTCGTCGCGCCATTCGGCCTCGGGGGTCACCTCCAGGAAGTGCACCTTCCGCTTGGTGTACCGCACCGGCTTGCCGACGAAGCACATGTCCGGGTCCTCGGCCTCGATGTAGAGGTTGACGAGGGGGGACAGCTCGGCGCTGGTGCGGAAGAGCTCAGCCGTGTCGTCGAGGTCGACCTCGACCGGGGTCGGCGGCCATTGCCCCCGTGCGGCGAGTGCTCGTCCGACGAACGTGTCCGGGCCGCCGCGCTCCTCGACCTTCGTGATGTCGACGAGCCGCACCGAGACGTAGCCGTCCAGCTCGATGAAGTTCGGGTCAAGTCGAGCGAGCAGCACCCAGGTGTCGCCGACACCCAGGACGAAGCCCTCCAGTCTCTCGGCCCGTCGCAGGCCCCGGACGACACGCACCAGCGTCTGCCGAGCGGCCGCCTCACCCAGGCGTCGTTGCACGTGAGCGTCTCGGGCCTTCGGCATGGGGAGAGTATGGCGGGCGTTCACCTCGTGCTGCCGTCAACGCGTGCCACTGCGATCCCTGAACGACGCCGCCCTTCGGCGGGGCCACGAGGGCAGGGTCGAAGGCCGGACATGCCCGCACGTCTTCGGCCCGCGCGAGGGGGGCCGCCGGGTCAGGCGGCGGCGGTGCCCCGCGCACCCAGCGTGCGGCGCAGCGCCAGGAAGTTGCCCAGCCCGACTGCGGCGGTGGTCGCGTAGACCACGAGGACGCTGCTCAGGTGGCTGGCACCCGGCGCGATCACGTGCCACCAGGACAACGCCGCACTGGTGGCCAGGAACCCGGCCAACGCGGTCATCGTCCCCACGCCGTGCCCGCGCACCCACGAACGCTTGGTGGCGTGGGCGAACGTGAACCGCCGGTGCATCTCGTTGGCCACCAGCGTCGAGACGGCCGTGGCCAGCACGTGCAGGAAGGCCGGGCCGCGGTGCGTCAGGTCCCCGACCAGCAGGAACACGAGCCCGTAGGAGCCGTTCGCCGCCAGCCCGACCACCGCGAAGCGCGCGAACGCGCGGGCGTCGGCGGCCCGGAAGCCGGCCAGTCGGCCGAGCCGGAGGAGGCCGCCTGCCGGCGACCCGTGGAACCGCGCACCGACGACGGGCAGCACGAGGGTGTCGAGGGCGTCGAGTCCCCCTGCACGAGAAGGACCGAGGGGTGGGAGGACGTCGACGCGGGGACCACCGTCCGATGTGCGCACTCGCACGTCGACCACCATCCGGGGAACCTCTCTGCCGGCTTCTGGAACGCCCTGTCAGCGCCGATCGTGACGGGCCCCCCGGCCGGCGACCGCACCCGTCTTCCAGGCGATCGGTCACCGTCATCGTCCACTCGGTCCGCAGATGCTACCGGGCGTGCATGACGCGGGAACCATCTTCCGAGATCTCTCACCCCACGACCCGGGTCGAAGGACCCTCGTCCTCCGTCGCGCCGTGCGACCCGCTCGCCGTGCCGGGCACGGGTGCCGGTGCCATGCTGGCGCCGACCCGTCGGTGCGCCCGGGAGGTTCGATGGCGGTCAGGCGGGACCCGTCACGCCCCCCCACGGCCGGGCTCGTGCGCCTCTGGTCGTCGGCTGCGGACGCCCCGCGGCTGCGACGACCGACCGACGTGCTGCTGCTCGCGGCCTCGGTGCTCACGCTCGGGCTGCTGGCGCTGGCGGCACCCGGGCCGACCGATGCCGACCGCGCGCTCGACACGCTGCTCGCCCACCTCGAACCGCTGCTCGGCCGCGTGTGGAGCCTCGCCTACGCGTTCCTCGCGCTGTGGGCCGCCGCGGTCGTGCTGCTCACCGTCGTGAGCCGGGGCCGCCGCGGACTGCTCGTGGACCAGGCGACAGCCGCCGCGCTGGCCCTGGGTGCCGCACTCGGCACGGGCGCGCTCGCCGGGACCGCCCCCGCCGACGGCCTCGACGGCCTGCTGCGCTCCGGGCCGCCCGCGGTGTACGTCGCCACGCGGGTCGCCGTCATCACGGCGGTCGTCGTGACCGCCTCGCCGCACCTGGCCCGACCTTGGCGGTACACCGGCCGGTTCGTCGTCGGCGTCGGGGCCCTGGCGGCGATCGGTCTCGGGGCGACGCACCTCATCGGGGCGGGTGCGGCCATCGCCGTGGGCGTCGGCGCGGCCGCCCTCACCCATCTCGCGCTCGGCTCACCGCAGGGGCGGCTCACGCCGGACCAGGTCCGGGTCGCGCTCGCGGACCTCGGGGTCGTCACCACGCAGGTGACGGCCGCCCCGCGCGAGGTCGGCGGGCGGACGCTCCTGGTCGCGCGGACCGACCGGGGAGCGGACCTGCGGGTCGAGGTGTTCGGCCGCGACGCGTGGGACAGCCAGGTGGTCGGATCCCTGTGGACGGCACTGACCCGTCGCGGGGAACGCCCCCACCTGGGCAGCAGCCGACGCACCCGTGTCGAGCACGAGGCGCTGATGACCCTCATGGCCGCCCGGTCCGGCGTGCCGGTGCTCGACGTGATCGCGGTCGGGCTGGCGGCGCAGGGCGACGCCCTGCTGGTGACGAGCGCGCCGAGCGCGTCCCTCGACGAGCTCGGCGCGGCGCGGGCGGACGACGACCTGCTCTCCGGCGCGTGGCGGACGGTCCTCGCGCTGCACGGCGTCGGGACCGCGCACGGCCGCATCGACGGTCGGTCCGTCGTCGTCCGGGCCGACGGCACCGCGGCGCTGACCGACCTCGACTCCGCCGTCCTCAACGCCGAGGAGGGCGAGCTGCACACCGACCGGGCCCGGCTGCTCGTCACGACGGCACTCGTGGTCGGCCCGGAGCGGGCCTTGCACGCGGCGGTCGCGGCGGTCGGGGCCGACGGGCTCGCGCAGGTCCTGCCGTACCTGCAGCCGGCGGCGCTCGGACGCGAGACCCGCGGCGCCGTGCGGGCCGCCGAGTGGTCGCTGGAGGACCTGCGGTCCGCGGCCGTCGTCGCGACCGGCGTGCAGGCGCCTCCGCTGGAGCGCCTGCGCCGTGTCACGCCGAGGTCGATCGGGACGCTGGCCCTCGTCGGGCTGATCGCCTACCTGGTCGTCACGCTGCTGGCAGGCGCCGACCTGGCGAGCGTGGCCGAGGCGCTGCGCTCGGCGGACCCGGCCTGGCTGGTCGCCGCGCTGCTGCTCTCGCCGTTCATCCAGGCCTCGCTCGCGGTCTCGACGATGGGGTCGACCACCGCACGCCTGCGCTACGTGCCGGTGCTCATGCTGCAGTACGCGATCGGGTTCCTCGCGCTCGTGCTCCCGGCGACCGCCGCGCGGCTGGCGCTCGAGGTCCGCTTCTTCCAACGGTTCGGGATCGCCGCGGGAACCGCCCTGACGTTCGGCGTCATCGACAGCGTCAGCGGTTTCACCGTGCAGGTCGCACTGGTGCTGCTGATCCTGGTCAGCGGGTTGCCGGGCTTCACCTCGAGCCTCGGGACCGGCTCGGACACCTCCTCCGGGACGAGCGAGGCGGCGGACCCCTCGCTCGTCGCCGTGCTGGTCGCCCTGGTCCTCCTCGGCGCGGTCGTCACCGTGGCGGTCCCCCGGCTGCGTCGCGGTCTCGTCGGCCAGGTGCCCCGGGTCCGGGCCGCGCTGGCCGAGCAGGCCCGTTCGGCGCACTCGGCGCTCGGCGTGCTGCGCAAGCCCGCGAAGCTCGGCGCGATGCTCGGCGGGAACCTGGGGGCCCAGCTGCTGCAGGCCGCCGTGCTGGCCCTGTGCCTGCACGCGTTCGGGCAGACCGCGCACTTCTCGCAGCTCGTGCTGATCAACACCGCGGTGAGCCTGTTCGCCGGGGTCATGCCCGTCCCGGGCGGCATGGGCGTCGCCGAGGCCGGCTTCACGCTCGGGTTGCAGGCCATCGGCGTCCCGAGCGCGATCGCCGTGTCCACCGCGATCACGTTCCGGCTCGTCACGTTCTACCTGCCACCGATCTGGGGCTCGGCCGCGATGCGGTGGCTGCGCCGGCACGAGTACGTCTAGCGGCACCGACCGAGGAGAGGCGATCCGACAGTGAAGACGATCCTGCGCATGAGCGAGGCCCGCCGGCGGCAGATCTACTCCGGGGGCCTGGACGTCTCGGCGCGCGCCGGCCTCCTGCTCGGCGCGTACGGCACGGGCCTGTCGTACCAGCCGAACCTGCTGTCCCGGGGCACCCGGGACCAGGCCGTGATCGGCGGTGTCGCGGCCGCGACCGCGTACGGCTGGGGGGTGACCGCGCACTCGTTCCTGCGCTCGACCGCCGACCGGTTCCCGCTGTCCTCGCGGTCCGCGGCCGGACGTGTCGCGGCAGGCGCAGCGGTCGACGCCGCGGCCGCACTGACCGGGCTGGCGGTGGCCCGGCTCGTGCCCCCGCGCGAGCACGAGTCGCCGCGCCGCGCGCTCGTCCGGCTCGCGGGCGTGGGTCTGTGCGCCGCGGGCACGGCAGGCACGGTCGCCGACGGCCTGGAGCTCGGCCGCGGACGTCCCGGTGCCCGGGCGGCGTCGTTGCTGACCGCGCTGGGCGCCGTGGGCGTCGGGTACGCGATGACGCGACCGGGCACCGCGACGCGCGGATCGCTCGAACCGGGCGACGACGTCCCGCGCGAGGACGTCGTGCGCGAGGTCGCTCTGCCGCGCGCGCTCGCCTCGGGCCTGGCGGTGACCGGCCTGCTCATGGGGGCGGCCCGCGGCGAGTCCCTGATCACCGGTACGGCCGCACGGGCGGCGGCGCTCACGCTCGGCGGCGCCCCCGACGACCACCGGGCCCTCGGGCGGCTGGCGTCGACCGGCGCGCTGTACGGGCTCGGCTGGGGTCTGGTCTCCGCGGCGACCACGGTGCTGAACCGTGCCGGTACCGGGCTCGAGGAAGCGCACGCCGAGCCGCCCGAGGTGACCGAGGTGACGGGCGGACCGGGGTCGTTGTCCACGTGGGACGACCAGACCCGGGAGTCGCGCCGCTGGCTGTCGATGGCGCTGAGCCCCGAGACGATCACCCGAGTCATGGGCGAGCCGGCGATCCAGCCGATCCGCGTGTACGGATCGCTCGCCGCGGCTCGTACACCGCAGGAGCGCGCCGACCTGCTGCTCGCGGAGATCGACCGCACGGGGGCGCTCGACCGGTCGGTGCTCGCCCTGTTCTCGCCGACAGGCTCGGGGTACGTCAACTACGTGGCGAGCGAGACGCTGGAGTACCTGACCCGGGGTGACTGCGCGTCGGCGAGCATCCAGTACTCGGTGCTGCCCTCGGCACTGTCGTTGACGAAGGTGGGGTACGCGACCGACCAGACCCGGATCGTCGTGAACGGGGTCGTCGAGCGGCTGCTCGCCCGGCCGGCGGCCGCACGGCCCCGGTTCTACCTGTTCGGCGAGAGCCTGGGCTCGCAGGTCAGCCAGGAGATGTTCCGCGGGCAGGGCACGAGCGGGCCGGACGGCATCGGGCTCGACGCGGCGGTGTGGATCGGCACGCCCGCCTCGACCGACTTCCGCGCCGAGCTGTGGGGCACCCGGACGGTGACCCAGGTGCCGGAGGTGGGTCCCGGCGGCTTCTTCCTGCCGCGCGGGATCCGCGACTGGCGCGCGCTGCCCGACGACGTCCGGGCGCAGGTGCGCTTCCTGCTGCTGCAGAACGGTGACGACCCGGTGCCGAAGTTCGCCGCCCCGCTGCTCTGGCGCCGTCCCGACTGGCTGGGGCCCACGGACTCGCGGCCGCCGGGGGCACCGCGGCACACCCGGTGGCTGCCCGCGGTCTCGTTCGTCACGACGTTCGTCGACCTGCAGAACGCGCTCGCACCCACGCCTGGCGTGTTCGACCAGGGTGGTCACGACTACCGGCGGGAGATCCCGGAGACGCTGCGCACGGTGTTCGACCTGGAGGCGACCGACGAGCAGATGGCCCGGGTGCAGGAGGCGCTGCGCACGCGTGAGCTCGTGTGGGCGGTGCGCCGCCTGTGGGCCAAGGCCCTGGCCGCGTCCTCGACGGGCGACGAGCAGGCGCTGGCGGGGGCGGTCGCCCAGGTCTCGGCGTGGACGGGCCGCGAGCTCGACCGGGAGGCCGTCGAGGAGTTGGTGCGCACACCGGTGTGACGAGCCGCTTGCCATACCTAGAACCGCGAGGGTTAGATACCTCGTAGATCTAGGTAGAGGAGACGTCGTGCGCATCGACAAGGACCTGGTGGCCGCCTCGGCCACCCCGCTCGTGCTGGGGATCCTGGCGGACGGCGACCTGTACGGCTACGCGATCCTCAAACGCGTCGGCGAGCTGTCCGGCGGACGCATGCAGTGGACCGACGGCATGCTCTACCCGCTGCTGCACCGGCTCGAACGGCTCGGCTACGTCTCCTCCTCGTGGGGAACCTCCGACGTCGGGCGCAAGCGCAAGCACTACGCGATCACACCGACCGGCCGCGAGGTGCTCACCGACCGCCAGGAGCAGTGGACCGTCGTCGCCGACGCGTTACGGCAGGTCTGGCAGTCCACGCAACGACCGCCGCTGACCGTCGAGGGGTGGGCGTGATGGACACCGACCTCGAGACCCAGATCGACCTGTGGCGCGGCTACGTCCAGCGCCGCCAGGCCATCTCCCCCGCCGACGTCGACGAGCTCGAGGACCACCTGCGCGGCCAGGTCGGCGACCTGCGGGCGACCGGGCTCGACGACGAGGAGGCCTTCCTCATCGCCATCAAGCGGCTCGGCGACCTCGACGCGATCTCCCGCGAGTACGCCCGTGAGCACCACGAACGACTCTGGAAGCAGCTCGTGCTCGTCCCCGACGGCACCGCGTCGGCCGGCACCCCGGGGTGGCACGAGCTCGCGGTCGTCCTCGCGCTCGCCGTCGGCGCCGGGCTGGCCGTCAAGGCCGGGATCACCTGGGTCGACGACGCGGTGCTCACCCGCACGATCGGGCTGCTCGTCGCACCGTTCCTCGTGGGGTACTTCGCCTGGAAGCGCCGGCTGGCCGCCCGGACGGTCGCGGCGCTCGCCGTGCCGTACGTCGTGCTCGCCGTCGTGCTGACCGCCTACCCCTTCGCCGTCGACGGGTCGACCGCGGTCCTGGCCGCGCTGCACGCACCCGTCGTCCTGTGGGTGCTCGTCGCCGTCGCGTACGCGGGAGGCCGATGGCGCTCCGACGCCCGCCGCATGGACGTCGTCCGGTTCACCGGCGAGCTCGCGATCTACCTCACGCTGCTCGCCCTGGGCGGCGGCGTCCTCCTCGGGCTCACGACCGCGGTCCTCTCGGTCGTCGACATCGACCTCGAACCCGTCATGTCGGGCTGGGTGCTGCCGTTCGCCGTCCCCGGCGCCCTCGTCGTGGCCGCCTGGCTGGTCGAGGCCAAGAAGGACGTCGTGGAGAACATCGCCCCCGTCCTGACCCGCGTCTTCACGCCGCTGACGATCCTCATGCTGCTCGCCGTCCTCGGGGCGCTCGCCAGCGCCGGCGGGCTCGTCGAGGTCGACCGCGACCTGCTCATCGTCATGGACGCGATCCTCGTGCTGGTCCTGGCGCTGCTGCTCTACTCGATCTCCGCGCGCGACCCGCTCGCCGCCCCCGGGCTGTTCGACGCCCTGCAGCTCGTGCTCGTCATCGCGGCGATCGCGGTCGACGCCGTGCTGCTGACCGCGATGACGGCCCGGATCGCCGAGTTCGGCTCGAGCCCGAACAAGGTCGCCGCGCTCGGGCTCAACCTGCTGCTGCTCGTGCACCTGGTCCGGGCCGCGTGGCTCACGCTCGCGTTCCTGCGTCGCCGGTGCGGCTTCGCCGACCTCGAGCGCTGGCAGACGCGCTACCTGCCCGTCTACGCGGTGTGGGCCGCGGTCGTCGTCGTGGTGTTCCCGCCCGTCTTCGGCTTCGTCTGACCGGGCCGGGCCCGGCGGCGGATGGCCGGGGGGCGGCGGAAGCGTCAGACCGCCTCCGCCGCCCGCCGGACCGCTGCCACCGCCCGCTCGACGTCGGCGTCCGTCGTGGCCGCGTTGCTCACCGAGACCCGCAGCACGTCCCGGTCGCGCCAGTGCGACCCGGACATCCAGGTCTCGCCGTCGGCGAGCACCCGGGCGGTGACCCGCCTGGTCCGCTCGTCGTCCTCGAAGGCCACCGACACCTGGGTGAACACCACGTCGTTGAGCACCTGCACGCCCTCGATCCCGGCCAGCCCGTCCGCGATCGCGCGCGCGTGCGCGACGAGGCCGTCGACCAGCTCGGCCACCCCCGAGCGCCCGAGCGCGCGCAGCGCGGCCCACACCGGCAGGCCGCGCGCCCGCCGGGACATCTCCGGGGTCTTCTCCACCGGGTCGGCCGCCTCCTGGAAGTCGGCCAGGTAGGCCGCGTGCACCCCCATCGCGCGGCGCAGCGGCTGCGGGTCGGCGACCACGGCGATGCCGCAGTCGTACGGCACGTTGAGGGTCTTGTGCGCGTCCGTCGCCCACGAGTCGGCACCGGCCAGCCCGGCGGTCATCGGTGCCAGGGCTGGTGACGCCGCGGCCCACAGCCCGAACGCCCCGTCCACGTGCACCCACGCTCCGTGCGCGTGCGCCGCGGCGACCGCCCCGGTCATCGGGTCGCAGGCCCCCGAGTGGATGTTCCCGGCCTGCAGGCACACGATCGTCGGCCCCTCGCCCGCCGCGAGCGCGGCACCGAGCGCCACCGGGTCGATCCGCCCCTGGTCGTCGACCGCGACCGGCTCGGGCACCCCGAGGCCCAGGTACCGCAACGCCAGGTCGACGCTGACGTGCCGCTCGGCCCCGACCAGCACCCGCACGTGCGGACCACCGGCGAGCCCGCGCTCCTCGACGTCCCAGCCCACCGCGCGCAGCACCCGGTCGCGGGCCGCGGCCTGGCACGTGAGGTTCGCCGAGGTCGCGCCCGTGACGAAGCCGACGTCCGACCCAGAGGGCAGCCCGAGCAGGTCGAGCAGCCACCCGCCGGCCACGTCCTCGAGCGCCGCAGGCCCCGGAGACATCGCGCGCATGCCGACGTTCTGGTCCCAGGCGCTGACCAGCCAGTCGGCGGCGAGCGGCGCGGGCTGCGTACCCCCGACGACCCAGCCGAAGAACCGCCCGGAGGCGAAGGTCATGAGCCCGGGCTCGGCAAGCGCCGCCAGCTCGTCGATCACGACGTCGGCAGGTGTGGGCCCCTCGGGCAGGGGCGCCGCGACGGCGCGGGCAGCCTCCGCGGGCGAGGAGCGCGGTGGCACGCGTCGGTCTCCCGCACCTGCGAGCCAGCGCTGCGCGTGCACGGTGGCGCGCGCCAGAGCCGGCCCGAAGACGTCCTCGTCCGCATCCATGCCGTCCGTCCTCACCTCGTCACCGCTCGTCATCCCCGCCTCATCCCCCCTCATCCCCTGCGCGCTCCCTCAGCCCCCGGCGGGCGTCTGCGCGAGGAGCCCGCGCAGGTGGGCCAGCAGCTCGGCCCGGGTGTGCAGCCCCAGGCGCTGACGCATGCGCGCCACGTGGTGCTCGACGGTCTTCGGCGAGATGTAGAGGCGCTCGGCGATCTGCCGGTAGGTCTGGCCCTCCACGACGAGGCGGGCGACCTCGAGCTCGCGCCCGCTCAGCGGCGGTGCCGCCGCGCCGCTCGCCACGACCGGTCGTGCCCGGTGCGGCGCGCGTGGCTCCTCGTTCGCCGGGCGCAGCGCCCGGGCGAGCTGCAGGAGGGCGACCATCGAGCGACGGTCGGGCGTGCGCGCCGCCGCGTGCCCGACCAGCCGCCCGCCGTCCCACGCCATCCCGACGCCCACGAGCCTGCGGGCCACCCGCTCGACCGCGGGCGGGTCCACCCGGGCACCGAGGACCTGCACCCAGACGCGTGCGGCCTCGGCCAGCACCTCGGCGTAGTCGCTCTGCCGGGCCGCGGCGACCAGAGGCCGCGCGTGCCGTTCGAGCCGGTCGGGGCGCTCGGACACCAGGGCCGCCTGGATGCCGTACCAGTGGTGCGGCACCGACCACAGCACGGGAGATCCCAGCCCCTCGAGCAGCGATGTCGCCTGGGCCAGGTGCGGCGCGACCTGCGGTGCCCGGCCCAGGCGTGCGGCTGCGACCGCGATCTCACCGAGCGGCAGCAGACCGAACAGGTCCACGGGCCGCTGGACGAGCGCGTCGAGCGCCGCGGGCCAGGCCTCGAGCAGCCCACCCAGGTCGTTCGAGCGCCGAGCCACGCCCAGGTCGAGTGCGCGCGCCACGAGCTCGTCGCGTGCGCCGAAACCGTCACCGGCGGCGCGTGCGGCCAGGGCGACCTGCTCGCGGGCCTCGTCGAGCCGACCGTCGAGCATGGCGGTCCAGCCGAGCAGCAGCCGGTGGCGCGGCTGCGCGACCGGCCCGCCGAGCCCGCACGCGAGCGCGTCGCGCAGCACGGTCACCGCATGCCCGCTCGCACCCGCGTGCAGCGCGACGAGCGCCGCGACGGCCGCCGGCGTGTCGGGAAGCAGCGCCGCGCGGCCGCGGGTGCGCAGCACGGCGGCGGACTCCAGCAGCGTCGACAACGCCCCGGTGCCCGCGCCGTCGAGCGACTGCTGCACGCCGCGCACCATGGCCTCACGCGCACCGTCGACGAGGCTCGGCGGGCGCGTCCCCACGGGCCAGTCGGCCCGGCGCCCTGCGTCCTGGCCGGTCGTCAGCGCGGCCAGCGACCACAGCTGCGCGGCGGCGACGTCCCCGGCGTCCGCCAACGGCCGGTAGACCGCGGCCGCGTGCCCGACCAGGCCCTGCTGGGTC
Organism: Cellulomonas soli; assembly: GCF_013409305.1. Classification (GTDB taxonomy): domain Bacteria; phylum Actinomycetota; class Actinomycetes; order Actinomycetales; family Cellulomonadaceae; genus Cellulomonas; species Cellulomonas soli. Next base: position 536,909 of record NZ_JACBZJ010000001.1, read on the forward strand.
AGGACCGCTCCGAGCACCTGCGCCGCCTCGGACGCGCGCGGACCCGTGGAGTGCGCGAGCGCGTCGTCGGCCAGCCGCAGCGCGGTCGGCACGTCCCCCGCGAGCGCTGCGCTGCGTGCACGGTCCACCGCGAGCGCCGCCCCGTCGGCGCCGGCCGTGACCGCGTCGGCGAACAGCCGTGCCGCACGTGCCGGATCGTCCTCCACCAGCGCGCGGGCGGCACGGATGCGTTGCGCCGCGAGCCCCGGGTGGTGCACGCCCACGTCGGCGGTCCGCAGCACGATCTGCGCCGGGGTGTCACCGCGGTCCTCGAGCGCACCGATCACCCGCCCGAGGACGATCGCGCGGCGGTCGGGCGGTGCGACCGCCTGCACCGCCTCGCGCACGGCGGGGACGACCGCACCGTCGGGGCCCAGCAGACCGCTGCGACGCACGTGCGCGAGCGCCTCGACGACTTCGCCCGGGTCACGCCGCAGCACGTCGGCCAGGACGCCGGGGTCGGGCGGTGCGCCCAGGCTCATCGCCAGCACGACCTCCCGCAGGAGCGGGAGCCGCGGCGCGTCGACCCCCGCGAGGCGCCGCACGGGGTCCCAGGCGGCGAGCACCGCCGGGCGGTCCCACGGTTGCGGGCCGATGCCGTCGGCGCCGTCGAGCACCGCGTCGACCAGGCTCAGGACGCCGCCCGTGGCCGCGACCAGCGCGTCGACCGACGGCTCGTCGAGGGCGTGGCCCAGGCGTTGTCGGGCGCGGGAGGCGACCTGCCCGCGGTCCACCGGGTCGTGGCCCGCAGGTGGGGCGAGCGCCGGGCCGCTCCCGCCGGGACTGCCGACCGCCACCAGGCGAGGCGCGCCCGGAGCCTCCCGGCCCCGACGGACGCTCCCGTCGAGCTGGGCGACCCCGCGGGCCCCCACGTCGTCGTGGTTCATGCTCTCGTCCCCCACAGCGCCGACCCGCGGCGCACCGACAGCATCGTGCAGGTGTGAGCGACCACAGGGGGTCGCGGTTGCCGTCCGCCGCGCACGCGGACGTCGGCACCGGCGGCCGCGGGGAGCTGCCCCACGACGGACCGGTCGGTCGGTGCGGCACGGCGGCATCGCCGTCCCCCCACCCGTACCGCATGATCCCCCCCGCGTGGGCGACACGCACCTTCTGCCCCGGTTCGTCACGGTCGCAGGAACGGCCACCCCCGGGGCTCCGGGGATCGCCGCAGGTCACGGCTCGCGGTCGCCCCGGGCGGTCGCGGCGCACCCGTCGGGACGGGTTCGCGCCACCCGGCGCACGGCCCACCGCGCGGCGCACCGGCCACGCCCCTGGGCGTGCCGCACCCCCCAACACCCCCCTGCCAGGAGGGGCCGCACCCCCGATGGGTGCCCGGTCCGACCTCCGTAGCGTCGAGTCCTGCCGACCAGATCGGCACGCCCAACGAAGGGAGCATCATGTCCAGCGTCGCAAGCACCCTGCTCGACTTCATCCTCAACCTGCTCCGAGACCCCGAGACCGCAGAGGCCTTCGCGAGGGACCCGCAGGGCACGCTCGAGGACCACGGCCTCGGCGACATCACCTCGGTCGACATCGACGACATCATGCCCGTGCTGACCGACGCCTCGACGTCGAGCTTCGACCGTGACTACTCGACGGGCGGGAACACGCTCGGCGCGACGCAGTCGTCCACGGGTGGTGGCGGTTCGGCCGGCGGCTCCGACGGTGGCGGCGGCATCGAGGCCGCCTCGCTCGCCGCGAGCGGCAGCGTCGGTGTCAGCGCCGTCATCCCGCAGCTGCAGCAGGTCTTCCAGACCTACACCTACAACACGACCTCGATCGACGACCGCGACACGATCGTCGACTCGTCGGTGAACCAGAACATCTGGGCGGACGGCGACGTCGACCAGATGTTCGACCTGGACACCGTGACGGCGTCCGGCGGCGGCGTGGCGGCCGGCAGGGACCTGTCCGGCACCGCGATCGTGGGCGACGGCAACGTGGTGGGCGAGGACAACACGGTCGGCAACACCAACAACTCCAACCAGGGCAACACGACCGACTCCTACAACGCCACCGACTCCTACAACGACAGCTCGGACAACTCCACGAACGCGACGGACTCGTACAACGACAACTCGGACAACGCGACCGACTCGTTCAACGACAACTCCGACAACTCCGACAACTCCACGACCGACAACTCCGACAACTCGTGGACGGACAACTCGGACAACTCGACGACCGACAACTCGGCGACGGACAACTCGGACAACTCCACGACCGACAACTCCGACAACTCGGTGACCGACAACTCGTGGACCGACAACTCCGACAACTCCGACGACGACGGCATCGACGTCGACAACTCGGGCAACGACAGCTCCACCGAGACCGAGACGGAGACGGAGATCGACAACTCCGTCGACGACCACTCCGAGACCGAGATCGACAACTCGGTCGACAGCTCCGACGACGACTTCATCGACGACGACAGCTCGTACCAGGACGCGTCCGACGACGACGTCGTCGACCTCGACGTCTGACCGCTGAGGGCCCGACCGGCCCGGGGCTCTCCCGGGCCGGTCGAGTTCGCGTCCCGCAGCGTGCGGGGCGATCGTGAGGAGCTGCCGTGCTGCCGATGATGGATCTGCTCGACCGTGCCGAGGCGCTGTCCCGCGACGCCGACCGGTCCGACCTGCTCGACCGCCTGCGGCAGGCGCGTCGACGGCTGCAGGACCCGCACGTGCGGGTGCTCGTCGTCGGCGAGCTCAAGCAGGGCAAGAGCCAGCTGGTCAACGCGCTGGTGAACGCCCCCGTGTGCCCCGTGGACGACGACGTCGCGACGTCGGTGACCACGGTCGTGGGCTGGTCGGCCGCGCCGACGGCCGTGCTCATCGGGCTGCCCACCGCGCCCGACGGCACCCCCGACCCGGACCCCACGCACCTGCGCCGCACCGTCGTGCCCGTCGAGGCGCACGCCCGGCACGTCGCGGAGCGCCGCGCGCCCGACGGGTCCCCCGTCGACTGCTCCGAGGTCGGCCTGCCCCGGCACGTGCTGGCCGGCGGTCTCGTGCTCGTCGACACACCCGGCGTGGGCGGCATCGGCTCGGCGGACGGCGCGGCGACCATGTCCGCGCTCCCCTCGGCCGACGCGGTCCTGCTCGTCTCGGACGCCGGCCAGGAGTACTCGGCACCCGAGATCGAGTTCCTGCAGCAGGCGCTCGCGGTGTGCCCGAACGTCGCCTGCGTGCTGACCAAGACGGACCTGTACCCGCACTGGCGGGCCGTGGCCGAGCTCGACCGCCGCCACCTGCAGCAGGCGGGTGTGCGCGCCCGTCTGATCCCGGTGTCCTCGACGTTGCGGCTGCTCGCCGCGCGCCGCCAGGACCGCGGCCTGCACGACGAGTCGGGGTTCCCCGAGCTGGTGCGCTACCTGCGCGACGAGGTCGTCGACAACGCCGGGGTGCTGGCGCGACGCTCGGTCGCGCACGACGTGCTGACCGTGACCGACCACCTGCTGATGGCCGGTCGCGCCCGGCTGGCGGCCCTCGAGGACCCCGCCGGCGGGGCGACCCTCATCGCCGGCCTGCAGACCGGCCGGCAGAACGCCGGCGACCTGCGCCGGCGCAGCGCCCGCTGGCAGCAGCTGCTGCAGGACGGCGTGACCGACCTGAGCGCCGACATCGAGTACGACCTGCGGGACCGGTTGCGTCGCATCGGCCGCGAGGCGGAGGAGGCGATCGACGGCGGCGACCCGGGCGCGGTGTGGGACGAGTTCGACGAGTGGCTCTCCCAGCGGGTGCGGGCCACGGTCGCGGCGAACTTCGTGTGGGCGCACGAGCGGGCGCAGTGGCTGGCCGCGCACGTCGCGGCGCAGTTCGACGCGTCCGACGTCGAGCTGCCCGAGCTGCTGGGCGGCGACGACAGCGAGGCCCTGGACCTGGTCGCCCAGCTCGAGCGCGTGAAGCTGGAGCCGGTCTCTCGCGGGCAGGCGGCGCTCATCGCCCTGCGCGGCTCGTACGGCGGCGTGCTCATGTTCGGCATGGTCACCGCGATCGCGCTCGGCATGTCGATCGTCAACCCGATCTCGGTGGGCGTCGGCGTGATCCTGGGCGGTCGCGCGTACCGCGAGGACAAGGCCAACCGTGTGCGTCGCCGTCAGGCGGAGGCCAAGGGCGCGGTGAAGCGGCACCTCGACGACGTGGCCTTCCAGGTGGGCAAGGACTCCAAGGACCGGCTGCGCCGGCTGCAACGCGTCCTCCGTGACCACTTCACGACGCGCGCCGACGAGCTCGTGCGCTCGCTCGACGAGTCGATCCGTTCCGCACGTGAGGCGACGCGCACGGGTGCGCAGGACCGACCGGGCACGCTCGGCGCGCTGCGCGAGCAGGTCGCCGACCTCGAACGGTTGCGCGCCGACGCCCAGCGGTACGCACTGCCCGCCCTCGAGGCGGTGCCGGCGTGAGCGGCGAGGACGCCCTGACCCGCGCCATGGGGCGCCGGCGCCGGGCCCCGGAACCTGAGCGCCCCGACGGGCCGCCGCACCCGACCGTCCGACGGGCCGGCGCCCTGCTGCAGGCGGCCGCCGAGGCCTACGCCGACGACGACGCCGTCGGGTCGGCGTTGCGGGACCTGCTCGGTCCGCTGGGGCAGCCGCTGACCGTGGGCCTGGCGGGCCGGATCAAGTCGGGCAAGTCGACGCTGCTCAACGCCCTGGTCGGTGCCCGGGTGGCCGCCTCGGATGCGACCGAGTGCACGCAGGCGATCACCTGGTACCGGTACGGGCAGGTGCCGCACGTCGAGGTCCACCCGCGCACGGGCCACGCCTGGCAGAGCACGGCGATGGTGGGGCGCAGCGGGCTGGAGATCGACCTGCGCGGCGCCCGGGCGGACGAGATCGACCATGTGGACGTCGCCTGGCCTGCGCCCGCCCTGCGCGCGCTGACCCTGGTCGACACCCCGGGGCTCGACTCGCTGTCCGGTCTGGCCTCGCGCCGGTCGCACGAGTTCCTGGTCGCGGGCGCACCGACGTCGGAGATCGACGTGGTCGTGTACCTGCTGCGTCAGGTGCGGCGCTCGGACGTGCGCTACCTGGGGGACCTTGCGCGGCTGCGCGGGTCGGGGGCGGCGGGCAGCACGATCGCCGTCGTGGCCCGGGCCGACGAGGTCGGTGCCGGTCGTATCGACGCCCTGGTCTCCGCAGAGCGGCTCGCCCGACGGCACCGGGAGGACCCGGACCTGACCTCCGTGTGCAGCACCGCGCTGCCGGTGGCCGGCCTGCTCGCCGAGACGGGTCAGACCCTGCAGGCGGCCGAGGCGGCCGACCTGTGCACGTTGGCGTCCTTGGACCGTCAGGTCGTCGAGGAGCTCCTGCTGTCGGTGGACCGGTTCCGGCGTCCCTCGCTGTCCGTCCCGGTGACCGCCGACGCGCGTGCGGCGCTGCTGGACCGCCTCGGCATGTTCGGGGTGCGGACCTGCCTGGCGCTGCTGCGCGGCAACCCGATGGACGCGCCCGCGCTGGCGGACGAGCTCACGCGGCGCAGCGGTGTGGAGGAGCTGCGGCGGTCGCTCGACGTGGCGGTCGAACGACGCGAACGGCGATCGGCGCGAGACGCGCTGGTCCGGATGCTCGACCTCGTCCAGGACGAGGACCGGCTGCCCGACGTGGTGCGCGCCGCGCGTGACCTGCTGAGCTCGGCCCGGACCGACCCCGAGGAGCCGACCGCGGGCGGCGACCTGTCCGCGCCTGCGGCGGTCAGCGCCGTCGACGCACGTCCTTGAACCAGCGTCCCGCGGAACGTGTGGCCAGGAACAGCGAGCCGAGCAGCGCGAGGCTGGCCTGCGCGACCAGCGCGATCCGGTTGAGGTCCCGCACGGGCATGACGTCCGGGTCGGCGATGACGTCCTGCAGCAGGAGCACCGCCCCGGCGCCGAGCACGCCGAGCACGATCAGCGCCCATCGCGCTCCCCCGTGCGCGCCTGCCGTGCGCACCACGAGCACGAGGTGCACCAGCCACACGAGGGCAAGCCCGCCGACGACGACCCACACGAGGACGCTCGCGGCGTCCTGCGCGGTGCCGAGGGTGGTCGACGGGTCGGCTGCGACGACCTCCTGGGCGAACTGGTCGCGCAGCGCAGGCTGCGAGCGCACGATCGACCCGGCAGCGAGCAGCCCGACCGCGAGGCTGCCGACCCACAGGCTCAGGCCTGTCGACACCGTCGGTGGGCTGGGCGGCGGTGCCTTCGTCGCAACGAACCGTTCACCCCCGAGCTCCGGTCGGGGCGGCGACGTCTGCGGGGACGTCTGCGCGGTCGCGTCGACCGTCGGCTCGTCGACGCCCTCGGCGGGGGCGGGAGACGCCTCGCGACCCTCGGGCTCGCGCTCGGTCGCCGGTGACATGCGCCTCACGCTAGCCGCAGGCCTGCGGACCCGCGTGCCGACGACCTCGGCGTCGACTCAGCCCTCCCGGACCTGGCCCGACCCGTCCACGTCCGAGGTCACGGTGGCGCCCCCGGCATGCGTCACCGAGCCGCTGCCCGAGATCCGCACCCCGAGAGTCCCGCTCGCGGTCACCTCGACGTCGCCCGAACCCTCGACCGAGACGGTGGCGTCCTGGGTGTCGAGCGAGCGCGCCCGGTAGTCGCCCGAGCCCTCGATCCGCACGGCCTGCCCGGTTGCACGGCCGGTCAGGCCGATCGCGCCCGACCCCTCGATCGTCACGGTGACCACGTCCACGTCGACCCCGCGCACGTCGACGTCGCCCGAGCCGTCCACCTGCACGTCGAGCCGCTCGCCGGTCGCGGCGTCGGCCGTGACGTCACCGGAGCCCTCGACGACGACCTGCTCGAGGTCGCCGACCACGAGGTGGTAGCTGATCGTGCCCGTGGCCGCGCCGAGGTGGGAGCTGCGGACGCCGAGCTCCAGCGCGCCGTCGGCCGTGTCGCTCGTCAGGTACGGCAGCGCGTCCTTCGCGGCGGTCACGGTGAGCCGCGGGGTGTCCCCCTGCTCGATGGTCAGGTCGCCGGACGTCGTCAGCCGCACGGAGGTCACGTCCCCCACGTCCCGCTGCTCGGTCGTCTGCGGTCCGCTCGGCACGTCGCAGCCGGTGAGCACGGCGGCACCGGCCACCAGGGCGAGGACCAGGCCTGCGACGACGACGGGCGGACGGGTGCGACGGGCGGTCATGGGGTCCTCATCGGAACGGGGCGGGATCAACGGGCGGGGCGAACGGGCAGGGTGCTGCGCGCGGACCGTCCCGCGCCTCGACCACCTTGGCACCGGCCGCGCGCCGACGGCATGGGGTGAACCCCTGACCTGCCCCTGAGTCGTCCCCGAGACGGTGCGCGCCGCCGGGTCAGCAGGCAGCGGCGGCGAGCCCCGCGTCGATGAAGGCGAGCGTGCCCGCGGTCGTCTCGTCCAGGTCACGCCCGTGGTCGACGAGCTGGACGGCTGCCGAGATCGCCCCGAAGACGAGCCCGGTGACCAGCGTCGTGTCGCGCACCCCGAGCTCCTCGACCGCTGCCCGGAGCGGGGCGAGCAGCGCGTCGTGCAGCTCGCGCACGCGGTCGGTGCACTCGGGCGGGAGGCCGGTGAGGGTGAGCTGGTGGAACGGGCCGTGGTCCCGTGCGGCCAGGCGCAGCCCGACCTGCACGTAGGCGTGGATGCGCGAGCGGGGGTCGCCGCCGGGGGCGTCGGCGACGGCGTCCGCGAGGGCGTCGTTCGCGTCGACGAAGGTCGCCTCGACCGCGGCGGCCAGCAGGGCTCCCGTCGACGGGAAGTACTGGTAGACGCTCGTGCGGGCCAGGCCGGAACGGCCGGCGACGGCCGCGGGCGTGACGGCCGAGGCGCCCGCGGATCCCAGCAGGTCGCGCGCGGCCGAGACGATCGCGCGGCGGCGCATCACGTGGTGCTCGGCCACCGTCGGGGCGTCGATTCGAGGCATCGGGCCATTGTCACGCACGCGTGGCCGCCTCACCAGTTCCCGACACCCGCGTCGGGATGTTACCGTCGGGAGTGTCGGGTCCCATCCCGCACCGAACCGCTCTGCGCCACGCAGGAGGAGCACCATGACCACTGAGGTATCGATCCCGCGCCGCCACTGGCTCGCGATGGGAACCCTCGCCCTCGGGGTCTCGCTCGTGATCATGGACGCCACGATCGTCAACGTCGCGCTCCCGGTGGTCATCGAGGACCTCGGGCTCGACTCGTCGGGCGCGCAGTGGATGAACGCCATCTACTCGCTCGTCTTCGCCTCGCTCATGCTCACCGTCGGCCGGGTCGGCGACCTCTACGGCCGCAAGCGCCTGTTCGCGGTCGGGCTCGCCGTCTTCATGGCGGCGAGCCTCGTCGCAGGCGCCTCGACCAGCCCCGCGATGCTCATCGGCTCCCGCCTCGTGCAGGGCGTCGGCGCGGCGATGGTGCTGCCGAGCACGCTCTCGACCCTCAACGCGATGTTCCAGGGGCGCGAGCGCGGCATCGCCTTCGCGATCTGGGGCTCGACCATCGGGGGCATGGCCGCCGTCGGCCCGCTCGTCGGCGGGTGGCTCGCCACCGACGTGAGCTGGCGCTGGGCGTTCTGGCTCAACATCCCCTTCGGACTGCTCGCGCTCGTCGGGATCCGCCGGTACATCGACGAGACCCGCGACACGACGCTGCGCCGCGGCACCGACGTGCCCGGCGTGCTCCTGTCGACCCTCGGGCTGGCCGGGATCGTGTTCGGCCTGATCGAGGGCGCCTACTTCGGCTGGTGGCTGCGTCCCTCCGGAGCGCCCTCCCCCGTGCCGTTCGCCCTGCTCGGCGGCGCGGCGCTGCTCGCAGCCTTCGTCGTCGTCGAGCAGCGGCGCGTGCTCGCGGACAAGGTCGCGCTCGTCGACCTCGGCCTGCTGCGGCTGCGCTCGTTCCGCTTCGGCATCATCGCCGCGCTGATCGTGTCCCTCGGCGAGTTCGGCCTGCTGTTCACGTTGCCGCTGCTCCTGCAGGGCGCGCTCGGCTACACCGCGCTCGGCACCGGCTTCCTCGTCCTGTGGCTCGCCGTCGGCACGTTCCTCGTCTCCGGGGCGACCCCGCAGCTCACCGCCCGGATCGGTCAGCGCTCCGTGGTCCGCATCGGCCTCGGGCTCGAAGCCGTCGCCATCGCCGGCCTCGCCCTCACGCTCAGCACCACCGTGCCGGGCGCCGCCATCGCCGCCTGGCTGTTCCTCTACGGCATCGGTGTCGGCATGGCGACCGCCCAGCTGACCAGCGTCATCCTCGTCGAGGTGCCGCTCGCCGAGAGCGGCCAGGCCTCCGGCTTCCAGACGACCGTCCGTCAGCTCGGGTCCGCCCTGGGCGTCGCCCTGCTCGGCGGCTTGCTCGTGGCCACGATGACCTCCCAGACCACCGCCCGGCTCGCCGACTCCGACCTGACGCCCGCCCAGCGCGAGCAGGTCGTCGCGATCGTCCACGGGACCGCGGGCGCGGGCATCCCGTCGCTCGCCGCCGACCCCGCGACCGCCGCCGCGGCGGCCGACGCCGAGGCGGCCCTCGTCCACGCGAGCAAGGTCACCACCGGGATCGCCGCGGGCGTCCTCGTCGTCGGGCTCGCGTCGACGCTCGCGATCCCGGCCCTGCCCACCGGGTCCGCGCCCACCCCGCGGACCCCGCGCGCACGCCGCCGGGTCGGCGCGTCCGAGGCGTAGACCGCCGTCGGGGCCGCGACGACCGCACGAGCGGCACCGGCCCGGGACCGTCGCACCGCTCGGTCGGACGGACGGACGGACGGTCGGTCGGACGGTCGGTCGGACGGACGGGCGACACCGCGGCGACGCCGGACCGCCACCTGCCGTCCACGACCGGGTGGCACCCTCGCAGCGGGGCGCCCGACGGGCCGCACGCCCCGCGCCGACGAGAAGGAGCCATGGCCACGATCAGCGCGCCTCGGGGTCGGACCCGACGCCGAGGCACCGGGATGGTGCTGCTCGTCCGGCTCGTCCTCACGGTGCTCGTCGCGGCACCGTTCGTCGCCCTGGCCCTGCTGGGTGTGGACGACTGGCACCACGTGGGTCCGCAGGCAGTCGACGGTGTGTCCACCAGCACGCGCTGCCGGTACAGCGACCTCGGCGAACCCACCGCGTGCTTCGGCGACTTCACCTCCGACGACGGCACCCTGACCCTGCACGGCGTGGAGATCCGGCTGGAACGAGAGCTCCCGCACACGGGTCCCGCGACGGCCGCGCCTGCCGGCGGGTCGTGGGTGGCGCTCGGCGCGGGTGGTGGGCGCATGGTGCCGTTGCTCGTCCAGCAGGCCGGGACCGTCTCGCTGGTGTGGTTCATCGCCTACGGCCTGACCATCATGGGTCTGATCTGGCTGATGGTCCTCTGGACGGCCCGCCAGGTCGGCAGAGCCTTCGCCCTGGCCGCAGGTCCAGCAGGTCCCGCAGGCGCCGCACGCGATCCTCGGGTGACCGGGGCGTGAACTTCCCCCGACGACTCGTCGAACACGCTGATGACCTGCGACGTCGGTGACGACACTCCCGTGGTGACCGATGTCCAGTCCCTCCTGCGCGACCTTCGCTCCGGCACCGTGCCCTCGACCGCCCCGGTCGAGACCCTCGCCGTCCCGCTGCCCGTGATCGACGCCGCGACGCCCATGCACGAGGTCGAGCCGCTGTTCGCCGACCCGACGTTCGCCCGGATCGGGGTCCTCGACCGCGGCGACCTGCACACCATCGGGCTCATCACCCGGTCGCAGTTCAACGCCGAGATGGCCGGTCGCCTCGGCTACGGCAGGGCCGTCCTCACCCGACGGCCCGCGCGCGCCGTCGCCGACTGGTCGCCGCTGGTCGTCGGCCCGACGACCTCCGTGGTCGAGGCGGCCCTGCTCGCCATGGCCAGGCCGCCCGAGTCCCGGTTCGAGGACGTCGTGATCAGCGCGGACGTCTGGTCGGCGACGGGGACCTCCGAGCTGGTGCACGCCCTGGCCGCAGCGCTCGCCGACCAGGGCATGCGCGACCGCACGACCGGCCTGGTCAACCGTCACACGCTCGAGCACACGCTCACCTCGTGGGCCGCGGAGCTCCGGGGCACCCGTCGGCGCCTGGCCGTGACCCTCGTCGACGTCGCGTCGTTCGGCCTGCTCAACGCGATCCACGGCTTCCCGCACGGCGACCGCGTGCTGGCGACCATGGCACGGGCCCTCACGAGCGCCTACCCCACCAGCTGCGCGGTCGGACGCCTCGGCGACGACGAGATCCTCGTCGCCGCGGTCCTGCCCGCGGTCCCGGACGACCGCGCCCGCGAGGTCACCGAGGAGCTTCGGCTGATCGCGCTCCAGACCCTCGCCGTCGTCCCGCCCGGGTTCGCCCCGCCGGAGTGGCCGAAGGTCCGAGCGGTGAGCACCGTCAGCCTGCAGGCCTGGGCCGACGTGCCGCTGCTGCTGCAAGAGCTGCACCGGGCGATGCGCTACGAGAAGACCCTCGCCCCACCGACGGGCCCGGCCGCGCTCAGCTGACCGGGCGCCCGACGGCGGCTTGCGAGCGCCTCACTCGTTCAGCCGCGAGCGATGCGGAGGACCATCTCGCACCCAGCGGCCGAGCCCAGCAGCGAGACATCCCCGTCAGCACTGAGGTGCCGGAGAGTCCGCGCGATCCCGGGCGTGTCCAGCGCGGTCGCCTCCGTGCGCACCAGAACCTCCCGGCCGCGACCGCCCGGAAGCCCCCGCCGCGCACGGCCCGACACGATGACGGCGGCAGGCTCTCGCGCGAGCAGCAGGACAAGACCGGTCGGCCCGCCCGGTTCGGTCACCGCCGCCACGTCACCCCACGCCACCCCGTGGCTCTGCCGGTGGTCACGGACGGTCACCGCAGCGGAGGTCAGCCACACCCCCGCCCGCCGCTCGTGCAACGCCCGCCGTGCGCCTGCGACGAGGAACCCGACCCCGACCGTCCCGACCACAAGAGCCAGACCGGCCGACATCGCGCTGCCGGCACCGATCACGGCGCCAGCCAGGAGAAGCGCACCGGGCCAGGCCGTCAGACCCGCCGTCAGCAGCCCTCGGGCCGGATGTTCCCGCAGCACCGTCGCACGCGTCCCGTCGAGCGTGCCGAGCGCGATCGCCCCACGCGGCCCGTCCCCGCGCTCCTGCCGGTCCCTCACCGCTCGGCCCGCGAGCAGCAGAGCGCCGACACCGATGACCCACAGCCCGAGCACGACGACGGACAGCGTCGCGTGACCGATCACCACGAGGAACGCCCCGAAGGCCACGACGGCAATGAGTACGGGCAGCTCCCGTCGGCGCGCGGCACGCAGCCACGGATCCATGTCGGCCTCCGATCCGTTGCGGCCGGCGCCGGAGGGGGTCAGGGGCGGGCGGCCGCTCATCCGAAGATCGACTCCCAGACGCCGAGGAGCGTAGCAACCGCGACTCGCGTGCCCCGTAGCTCGCCGATCGCCCGGCGCCCCGACCGCCGACGGGCCCGGCCGGGCCCAGATGCCTGTGGGACGGCCCACCTACGATGGCGGCCGTGCGCCGGATCGGACGTGTCGAGTGGTCGTGTGCGCTCACCTTCTACCCGGGGAGTCGAGCGTGGCGATCACCTTTCGCGCACTGACCGACCACGAGCCCGGGATCATCGTCCGGCTGCTCTCGGACGCCTACGCGTTCGACCCTCGCTACCAGGAGCTGCACGGCGCCTCCTGGCAGGACAGCGACGACTTCTTCTTCGCCCACCCGCAGATCGCGGACGCGTGCTGCTTCGTCACCGCGGACGGCGACGAGCCGATCGGGGTGGTGATGTGGGACCCGCGCCAGCTGCCGGAGTCGGTCGAGATCGGGCACAACGGCATCGTCGCGACGCGCAAGGGATCCGGGTACGGCCGGCTGCAGCTCCTGGAGGCGCTCGCCCGCATCAGGAGCCTGGGGGCCCGACGGATCGTCGTCACCACGGACGACGGGCTCGTCCCGGCGCAGCGGATGTACGAGAGCGCCGGGTTCGTCCGCGCACGGGTCCGCCGGAACGACGACCCGGCGGACTTCGTCGACGAGCACCTCGACTACGTCTTGGACGTCGCGCAGCGCTGACGCCCAGGCGGGAAGGGGTCCGGTGCACCGTCACCGACTGCGGGTGAAGCCCCGCTCGTGCCAGTAGGCGGCCTGGGCCGAGGTGCGCCGGATGATCGAGTCGGCGGCCGGTGCTTCGGGCCACAGCATCAGCTCGTAGTGGTCGGGGGCGGGGTGCTCGTCGTCGGCGACGTCCTGGGCGTGGCCGGCATCCATGCCTGACGCGCACCATCTGACGCGGTAGGAGTCGGCGGGCAGGTCGAAGCGCACCGCAGGGTCGTCAGCCCAGCCGGACAGGGCAGCGTGCCGCGTGGCCGGTCTCAGGTTCACCTCGACGACCTCGTCCCACTCGCCCAGCCCTGACGGGGCGGTGTCGAGCACGCTGACGCGAACGGGGACCTGGCCGGTGTGGGTCCCGGTGATCAGGAACAGGCCACCGGCCACGGCCGCGCCACACAGCCCGTTGACCTGACTGACGAACGCCTCGTCCGGCGACGGCGTCCCGACCAGATCGGTCGTGACCGTCAGCTGCGCGTAGGACGTCCACACCACGCCGTCGAACACCACACCCATGTCGGCCCTCCTCGCCCACCCGCGCTCCACACCCGAGACCACCGAGCGGCGTCACGCCCATGATGCACTCCTGAACTGGGCGAACACCTTTGTCACGGCTCGGGCGTGGATGTCGATCAGATCGGCCCCGGGGCCGTTACAGTGCGACTCCCGGCGACCTGTGGCCTCTGTCGCGCGCTCGGCCTCACCTACGCGCTGACGCCCGGTCCCCGACCTCAAGAGGATGTGATGCGGTGCGCCGCTCCGCTCGGAACGCTCTCGTCTCGGCCGCCTCGCTCGGTCTCCTGGCGCCGACGCTGCTGTGGGCGACCCCGGTCGCCTCCGCGCTCGAGTCCGAGACCACGACCTTCACCACGACGGGTGTCGCCTCCTACACGGTCCCGGCCGGGGTCAGCGTGCTCACGATCGAGGCGTGGGGGGCCGAGGGGACGAAGGGCCCCCGAGAGTCGAACCCGAGCCCGGGCAAGGGCGGCGGCATCCGGTCCACCGTCACGGTGACACCGGGGCAGGTGCTCCAGGTGATGGTGGGCGCGGCGGGCGGCGGCGGCGTCGGCGGCGTGGCGTGGGCGAGCGGCGGCAACGGTGGTGGAGCATCCGGCGTCCGGGCCGGGAGCTGCGCCGCCGCTCTGGCCTGCGACCCGTCGGCCGACCTGGTCATCGCGGGTGGCGGCGGCGGGGCCGGTCCCGTCAGCAACCTCACCACCTACGACGGCCCGTGTGGCGGGGACGGCGGCGCGAACCCGGACGGCTCAGGAGCGCGGGGGTGCTCATCCGACTCCACGGACCCGACCGCGGGTGGCGCCGGCGGAACTGCGACGGCAGGCGGGGCAGGCGGCACGAAGCTCCACTTCGACGGCGCCCCCGGCACTGCCGGGCACGGTGGCGACGGCGAGGACCTGAGCGGCGGCGGCGGTGGCGGTGGCGGCGACGGCCACTACGGGGGCGGCGCCGGCGTCTCCTCCCGGGCGGACACCCCCACGGACGGCGGCGGAGGCGGCGGTTCCAGCTGGGCCGTTCCGGCCGCGATCTCGACCGAGTTCCTCGGGGCGAGCCGTACCGGGGACGGAAGCGTCACGATCACCACCCTGGCAGGGGTGGCCGTGAGCTCGACGACCGTCACGGCCTCGGCCAACCCGATCCGCGCGGGCGACGAGGTCAAGTACGTCGCGACCGTCTCCCCGGGCGATGTCGGCGGAACGCTGACCTTCACGGCCGACGGCACCGACATCCCGAGCTGCATCGACATGGCCGTCTCCAACGGCATCGCCGAGTGCTGGAACTCCCGGGTGCTGCGCACGACGGGCACGCACACCATCAGCGCCCGGTACTCCGGCAGCGACGGCGCCCTGCCGAGCACCGCACCCGGGCTCGTGATGACGGTGCAGCCTGCGACCACCAGCACCACGCTCGAGGCCGACGAGGTGAGCGTCGGCGCCGGCACGCCTGTCACCTACACCGCGACGGTCACGCCCCCACCCGTGGGCGGCACGGTGCGGTTCCGGAGCACCGGACAGGCCATCAGCGGCTGCGACGCCGTGGTGCCGGACCCGACCACCGGCGTGGCCGTGTGCACCTTCGTCTACCGGACCACCGGTGGGTGGCTCGTGTACGCGGACTTCTCGGGGACGTCCTCGTACTCGGCGAGCAGCTCCTCGGAGGTCTCACAAGCCGTCAACCCGACGCAGACGACGACCGTCGTCACCTCGGGCGGCAACCCGAGCGGCATCGACCAGACGGTCACGTACACCGCGTCGGTCTCGCCGGCGCCGACCAGCGGCACCGTGGCGTTCACGCACGACGGGGCCGCCGTTGCCGGGTGTGCCGCCGTCGCGGTGAACGCATCCGGCCAGGCCTCCTGCACGCGCACCTACGCCATCGGCGGCAGCCACACGGTGAGCGCCACGTTCGCCGGCATCCCGGACTACGCAGCGAGCACCTCGGACGCCTTCACGCAGACCGTCTCCGCGAGCATCGCGCTGAGCTCCGACACCGGATCGGCCCCGCTCGGGTTCGGCGTGCGGCTGACCGCGACCCTCTCGCCCGCGCCCGCGGGCAGCACCGTGACGTTCTTCGACGGCGGCTCGCCCGTCACCGGGTGCACCCGACTGCCCGTCGACTCCGGCAGCGGCCGCGCCACGTGCCTGACCGGCTTCACGACGACCGGCGCCCACCCGATCGCGGTCGACCACTACAACGCGGGCGGGACCCTCCTCGGTCGCTCCGGCGCGTTCTCCCAGGACGTGACGCTCGCGACCGCCGACTACACCACGACCGGCGCTGACTCCGCGTTCGTCGTGCCGGCCACCTGGTCCGACATCCGGATCGAGGCCTGGGCCGCGGCCGGCGCGCGCGCACACCGCGAGGACACCACCTCGCCCGGCCAGGGCGGTCGGGTCGTCGCCACGGTGGCCGTCACACCCGGCCAGGTGCTCCAGGTGTCCGTCGGAGCCGTCGGCGGCGGCGGCGCGGGCGGCACGGGCGAGGTGCCGTTCGGGCCGGCCGGCAACGGCGGCGGTGCGTCCGGCGTCCGGTTCGGCCCGTGCGCCGCGACCCTCTCCTGCGACGTCGGCTCGACCCTTGTCGTCGCCGGCGGTGGCGGTGGATCCGGGAGCTGGAACGGCAGCTTCGTCGGCGAGAACAGCTGGATCCCGTGCGGCGGCAACGGAGGCATCGGCTCGGACGGGTCCGGCGGTTCCGGTTGCAGCACGGACTCGAACACCGCCACCGGTGGTGCGGGCGCCACGGCCACCGCCGGCGGCGCGGGCGGCACCAAGACCGAGTTCCAGGGCTTCACCGGCAGCACGGGCACGGCGGGGCACGGCGGTGCCGGAGCGGTCGCCTCGCCGACCAGCATGGGCGGCGGGGGCGGGGGCGACGGCTGGTTCGGCGGGGGCGGCGGCGCCGGCGGAGCCGCGTACTCCCAGTCCCGCGGCGGAGGTGGCGGCGGTTCGAGCTGGGTGTCGCCGACCGTGACGTCCTCGGCATTCCTCGGCTCCCCCTCCACCGGCGCCGGATCGGTCACCATCACGCACGCCGCGACGCGCATCCTGCTGACCTCGACCTCGGAGGGCAACCTGCCCTTCGGCGTCGAGCGCACCCTCACCGCCCGTCTGGTCGACAGCGGCGGCGCCACCGTCGACTCCGGCCCGGACTCGGTCCTCCCCGTGACGTTCTCCCGCGCCGCGGGCGCTGGCTCGGTGACCGGCCTCACGACGGTCTCGGCTGTCGCGGGAGTCGCCACGATCCAGGTCACGGGCGCTGACCTCGGTGCGCTCGACGTCGCGGCGTCAGCAGGCGGCTTCACCTCGGCGCCCTGGTCCCTCCTCGTCGCCCGGGTCGCCCAGGTCGTGACCTTCGACGCACCACCGTCGCCCGCCGCCTACGGCACCGGGTTCCTCGTGGCGCCGACGGTCGACTCGGGTCTCGCGCCGTCGCTCCAGGCGTCGGGCGGGTGCACGAGCGAGGTCACCACCGGGGGATGGACGGTCACGATGACGAGCGGGACGGTCGCCTGCACACTCGTCGCGAGCCAGGCGGGTGACGCCCAGCGGGAGCCGGCGCCCTCGGTCACGCGCGTCGTCTCGGCCGCCAAGCAGGCGCAGGCGCCCCTCGCCCTCGCCGCGACGAGCACCGGCACCTACGGCGAGGCGTACCCCGTGGTCGGGTCCGGCGGGAGCGGTACGGGGAGCCTCTCCCTCGACCTCACCGGCGCGGCCTGCACCCTCACGGACAACGCCGCATCGTCGGCGGTGCTCACCGCCGTCGGCGTCGGGACCTGCACCACGACCCTCACGCGGGCGGGCGACGCGAACTACGACGCGGCGCAGTCGACGCGTGTGACGGAGATCGGCGCACGGCCGCTCACCGTGACCGCGAACGCCGCGACGAAGGTGTACGGCACGGCCGACCCGGCGGTCACGGCGACCCTGAGCGGTTTCGCCTTCGCCGAGACGACCGCCGACGCGGGCGTGTCCGGAGTGGCCGACTGCGCGCGCGCCGCGGGCGAGGACGTCGCGAGCTACGTGATCACCTGTGCCGCGGGCACGCTGACCGCGGACCACTACTCCCTCGTGGCCGGTCCGACCGCAGCCTTCACGATCACACCCGCCGACCTGACGATCACGGCCTCGAGCGAGGTGCTCGTCTACGGCGAGCCCGTCTCCTCCGTCGCACCGCGGTACACGGGTCTCGCCAACGGCGACCTGGAACCGTCCACGAGGCCCGCGTGCTCGACGACGGCCATGACGCTCTCGTCGGTCGACACGTACCCGACCGCCTGCACGGGTGCCGGGGACCCCAACTACTCGATCACCGAGCTCCCGGGGACCGTCACGGTCACGCCCGCGCCGCTCCTGGTGACCGCGTCGGACGGGACCTCGGTCTACGGCGACCCTGCGCCGGTCATCCAGCCGAGGTACACGGGTCTCCTGGGGGCCGACGACGCGAGCACCGCGCTGTCCGTCGCGCCGACCTGCGCCTCGCTCACCGACCGGCGCAGCGTCGTCGGGACCTACGCCTCGACCTGCTCGTCCGCGGTGTCGCACAACTACGCGCTGACCTACGCGGACGGCGTGGTCGAGGTCACCAGGGCCGATCTCGTCGTCACCGCCGCCGACGCCACCGCGGTCTACGGCGACGGCCCGCCCGCGGTGCATCCGCTCTACGCGGGGCTGGTCAACGGCGAGGTCGACGTCGACGACGGGCCTGTCTGCCGATCGAGCTCGACACCCACGACGGGCGCCGGTACGTACGTCGGCGCCGCGACCTGCGCCGATGCCGTCGACCCCAACTACACGATCCGCTACCTGCCGGGCGACGTCACGGTCACGGCGGCACGGCTGCTCATCACGGCCTCGGACGGCACGGCCGCCTACGGTGCGGCAGCCCCGGTGACCACTCCCTCGTACGTCGGGCTCGTGAACGGCGAGACGGCGGCCGACGCACTCAGCACCGTGCCCTCGTGCACGCCCGGAACCTCGGACCGCAGCCCCGTCGGCCGCTACGCGTCGTCCTGCGCGGCGGCCGTCGGCGCGAACTACGCGATCAGCTACGCGGCCGGCGCTGTCGTGATCACCCGAGCCCCCCTGGTCGTCACGGTCGGTGACGCCTCCCGGCTCGTCGGTCAGCCGGACCCGGCATTCGGGTACACGGTGGCCGGGCTCGTCGACGGCGACACCGTGGCGGCGCTCACGGGATCGCCGTCCTACTCCACCCCTGCCACGCCCACGAGCGCGGTGGGTACCTATCCAGTCAAGGTGTCCGGGTTGGCAGCCGCCAACTACGCGATCGCCTTCCAGCCGGGGTCCCTCACGATCACCCGCGCACCCGTCGAGCCGAGCCCTCGCGCGTCGAGCGCACCGGACGCCGCGACGGCGACCGTCGAGCGTGACCAGGACGCGGGTGGTGAGGGAGCCCTCGGCACATCGGGCGGCACCGACGCGGGGTCCGCGTCCGAGGCGACTCCGCCCGCGGTCGAGAGCGACGCCCCCGCCCCTGCTGCGAACGGCGGCGGGGACCGCACCGCGGCGAGCAGCGGGGCGTCGGCGACGGGCGCTCCGTGGCCGCTCGTCCTCGCGGGCCTCGCCCTCTTGGTGGTGGCCGCCGGGGCCGCGACCGCCGCCGTACGCCGACACCGCGGCTGACCCAGGCTGCTCCGACAAGGGCAGACCGGGGAGGGCGCCCGAGACTCCGGAGCTCCGCGATCGTCCGCCCGCATCCGCCTCTGGTCGTGGACGAGGTCTACCCACATCGACGACACGGGCCCCTTCTGCCGACATGGAGAGCATCGACAGGCGAACTCGTCCGCCCCCGGCTGTCCAACGACGAGCGCACCGCGGCCTTCACCACCTGGCTCGCCGAGTACAGCACTCAGCGCTACCACGACGCCGTCGGCGCCGCCCTGATCACCCGACCGTCACCAACGCCATGGCCGAGTACAACTAGGGAGCAGGATGGGTCACCCAGTACCAGCCCCCCACCCATACCGCCAGGCCGAGGACCACTCCCACAGCGATGCGGACTGGTGTGCGCGCGGTCCACCGGATGAGCCAGAACGGGGCCGAGACCATCGCCCCGGCAAGGAGTGTCGCGAGCCCCACGACGAGCGGGGAGCCACGGTCACCCCATCGGCAGGCCGTGATCCCGCACCACTCGAAGCTTGCGAAGGCAAGGGCCGCGAGTGCTCCAGCCACGCTGAGCGGGACGGCCCAGAGCAGGTGGAGAGGACGGGTTCGCCTCGGTGGCTCGTACCCCTGGTAGGGGGTGCTCACGATGTGCGCCCGGCAACGGTGACCCTCCCGGACGTGCTCACGGTGCCTCCGTGCAGCCAGCCGGCGATCGTGCTGGGGCCGTTGACAGTGATCGTTCCGGGTGTGTGCACCTCGAGCGTGGCTCCGTTCGAGGTGGTCGTCGCACCGGAGAAACGTACTGCTCCGGCTGCTGCGGAGCCCGTGAGCGCCGGGCTTCGCGGTGAGTCCAGCTGACCAACTCGGGGCGTCGTCCGCCGCCGCGAGGGTGTTCAGCCACGACGTCCACGTGACCTGTTCTGCTGCCGTGACTGCCACCGGCTGCTGCGGGGCGGATACCTCCGGGGCAGCGACCGCGGCCGCCTCCTCGACGGTTCCGCCGGCGACCGGCCGACCTGTCGCGCCGGAGGTCCATCTTCGCCCGAGCGGCACGGGACCGGATCCTGGCGTTCAACCCGTGCGAGGCCACCGAACTGCCGAAGGTCATCGCGAAGAAGTACCGCACCCTCACGCCCGACGAGTTCGAGCTGGTGCTCGCCGCGATCCCCGACCGGTTCAAGGCGATGATCCTCACCGACATCGAGACCGGGCTGCGCTGGGGCGAACTGGTGGCCCTGCGGCCCCGGCACATCGACTTCCTCCGGCGCACGCTCACCGTCGAGGAGACCATCGTCGAGATCTCCCGCAAGGACTCCCCCACCGGCGAACGCATGCTGTTCAAGCCGTACCCGAAGGACGACGAGCCCCGGACCCTGCGGATCTCCCAGGACCTGCTCGACACCCTCGCGGCCCGGATCGCCACACTCGGTCTCGCCCGCGGCGACCTGCTCTTCCCCTCACGCGACGTCGCCGGCGGCACACCCCTGTCCCGCGCCACCTTCAACACCCGCTACTGGCGCCCCGCCGTCGCCGAGGCAGGCATCGACTTCCCGCTCCGCATGCACGACCTCCGGCACGCCCACGCTTCGTGGCTCCTGGCCGGCGGCGCCGACCTCGTGGCGGTCATGGAGCGTATGGGGCACTCGCAGATCATGACGACGCAGAAGTACCTGCACACGCTGCCGGACGCGGACGACAAAGCGCTCGCAGCCTTCGAGTCTATTCGCGGCCGTTCAAGGCGAGGCTCGACTTGAAACACCCACAACCAATCAAGGCCGGCCACGCGGCCGCCCGCCATAAGTCACGAAGAGGCACCGACCGCGGTCAAGTCCCTGGGAGTGGTGTAGCCGTTCGGCGTGATCCGGTGGGGGTCAGGCGGAGAGGGCCAAGGGCTGCTCTTGGGGTTCGGTGTCGGTGGTGGTGATGAGGTTGAGTCGGGCTCGGTGCAGGACGTCGAGGGCGAAGTAGCGTCGTCCTTCGGCCCATTCGTCGTGCTGTTCGGCGAGGACGGCTCCGACCAGGCGGGTCACGGAGTCGCGGTCGGGGAAGATCCCGACGACGTCGGTGCGCCGGCGGATCTCCTTGTTCAGCCGCTCGTTGGGGTTGTTCGACCAGATCTGGCGCCAGATCTCCTTCGGGAACGCCGTGAACGCGAGCAGGTCCGCCCGGGCGGCGTCCAGGTGCTCGGCGACCGCGGGCAACGGGTCGGTGACGTGGTCGAGGAGCTTGTCGAACTGGGCATGCACGGAGTCGGCGTCGGGTTGGTCCAAGACGGAGTGGAGCATCGTTTTGACGGCCGGCCACGAGGACTTTGGGCAGGTGCTCATGAGGTTGGCGGCGTAGTGGGTGCGGCACCGTTGCCAGGACGCCCCGGGTAGGTTCGCCGCGATCGCCTGGACCAGGCCGCGGTGGGCGTCGGAGGTCACGAGGCGGACTCCGGTCAGGCCGCGGGCGACCAGGTCGGCGAAGAACACGTTCCACGCCTCCCGGGTCTCACTCGTGGTGACGGTGCAGCCCAGGACCTCCCGGTGCCCGTCGGCGTTGACTCCGGTGGCCACGAGCACGACGGCGTTGATGACGCGCCCGGCCTCGCGGACCTTCATCGTGAGCGCGTCCGCCGCGACGAACGTGAACGGCCCAGCGTCGGACAGCGACCGGGTTCGGAACGCGGCGACCTGCCCGTCGAGGTCGGTCGCCATGCGCGAGACCTGCGACTTCGACAACGACGTGATTCCCAGCGACTCGACGAGCTTGTCCATGCGGCGGGTCGAGACCCCGAGCAGGTAGCAGGTCGCCACGACCGAGATCAAGGCGGTCTCTGCGCGCTTGCGGCGCTCGAGCAGCCACTCGGGGAAGTAGGACCCGGTCCGCAGCTTCGGGACGGCGACGTCGATGGTGCCGACCCGGGTGTCCAGGTCCCGGTGGCGGTAGCCGTTGCGCTGGGCGACCCGGTCCGGGCTGGGCTGGCCCCACTCGGCCCCGCAGACCGCGTCGGCCTCGGCCGAGAGCAGGGAGTTGATCACCGTGCCGAGCAGGTGACGCATGAGGTCCGGAGAGGCGTCGGCCAGGGCCTGGCCCAAGGCGGCGGAAGGGTCGACAATGCGTGGTGCGGTCATCGTGATGCTCCGTTCGAGGGTGCTGTGAGAGGTTCACTCGAAGGATCACGCGGTGACCGCGTCGTCGTCTACGACGACCACGGCCCCGGCGGCTACACCACTATCAGGGACGCCACTCCGACCGCTCCTGCCCTGGGCCTGGCTCTCCCGCGTCAGAGTTAGATCGACTCAGACCGTTTGACTGCTGCGCGACGTTACAGTCTTGAGCCGAACTAGCCGGTGACAACAACTACGCAATCGGCCGCAGGAGACGAGCATCGTCAAGGTCGATGATGCTCGTGCGATCGCTAGCGAATCGCTTCTGAAGCGTCGCCATAGATTCGCTGGTCGTCAAGAATATCTGGCCTCGATTCACGGTATTCTGTGCGCGCACACTCAAGGCCGCAAGCGACTCAGCATCGACGCCTTGCTGGCCTGGCTCGTCCAAAATCAAGAATCCGGGGTGCCTGTCACTAACACTCGAAGCCACGTCGAGAAGACTCAAGAGATAGGCCCAACGAAGTCGAATGCCATCACTGGCCGAATTCTGAAAGCTGATGTCGTATCCCTCGACCGTGGGCTTCATGGTCTCGTCGATCGCAACCTCCATCGGATTGGCCGACTCGAAGCCGAAAGCCAGCAGATCGCTCCGCATGCGATTCGTCCAGTCCGCCAACTTCTCTTGGTCGGAGCGCGATGGAGACGAGTCGCCGAGCCGGCTCCGAACCACCAAGCCCGCGACGTACTCCTCGACCGTCTCCCGCCACATTCTGACGTCGATAGAGGTGGTCTCGTGAAGACTACGCATCTGCCTTTCGGCAGCCTCGTCAGACAGCGCCCTCTGGAGATCCGCAGTTGAAGGCATCGCGTCCGGGGCCACCAAATCGTTCTCAAGCGCACGAACTTGGGCGCGAAGATCTGACAAGGCGGCCGAGACCGCCACACGGCGAGGATCGATTTCCGCGATAGCAGCCTCGGCCCGAGAAACCAACTGACGCACTGTGGTGCGTTCGTTCTTCAGAAACGCCACTGTATCCGCAACCGACAGAACATGCGCATCGTCCGGGCTCTCGACGCCAAGGAGCGATTGGTGACACGTAGGGCAATCATTCTCGTGGAGAGTCGACGGCGCGATATCAGCGCCGAGTTCGGCCAGGATTCGAAGCTGATTGTAGCGACTCAACTCTTCGTCGATTCTCACAAGCCGCCGCGCCAGAGCGCCCATCTGGGTGTCGAGCATGGTTTCAGACTCGTTGAGTTCTCGAAGTTGCAGCGAAGCGCTGTTCGCGGCCTCCTGCGCGTCGCCGAGACGTCTCTCAAGTTCAGAAGTCTCTGCCGTCCTGCTCAGCGACGCACCGTGCTCCGCCTCCGCCTTCGCACGCGCTCGATCGATTCGATTCTGCTCCAACTGCGCGATGCGCTCGTCCAACGGAATCCAGACACTGTTGCTTAGCACTTCGAATACCGGCTCCGCCGACTTCTGATACTCCTTCTCTATCGCGGCGAGTGAGCGCAATGCTCGACTTGGAACGCTCGGGACGCTCAATCGCGCGCCATTGACAGCACCGGCCGCCTCGAGTCGGCCGCGGAGACGGCTCTCTCGAGCTTCAAGTCGCCGAAGCGATTCCTCGAGAGAGCGTCGTTCAGTCAATTTGACCAGACTCTCGAGAGCGAGCGCGTACTCGACCGACCGCCTGAGCGGCTCAATGATGCCGTACTTCGTGGGAACCTGTGGCACTGTCCCGCCCCAGCCGTGCTTCTGATCTACATAGCAGAGCGCAAAGAGCAACTGGAGGTAGAGCCGCGACTCCGTTTCGTTGTAATTCGGCACTTTCGGAAGCTCAAGCCCGAGAAACGTCGCAAGAAATGAATGGAAGCCGTCAGATCCAGCCGCACTCCCTGGTCGATTCACAAAGTAATAGCTGGCATCCCCAACCATGTCCGGCGATGGTCCGCCTGTCAGTCGGGCGGAATGCCAAACACTCACCAGTTGGTGCGCATTTGACTCTCTTCCTTCGCCAGGCCTTACGAGTCGATGCGTCGTGATAGTTCCCGCTCGCGAGGTGACTTCGAGCCAAACCTCGGAGCGCGTCACCGGTACGCGCCCAGAGGCGGCGTCGAGCTCCGTAGTCATTGCTCGAGTAAGCGTGCCCTGACGGGTGGCGAAGAGGTCGTCGAGACCAAGCCCGTAGAGTATCGACTGAACGAGGAGGGACTTGCCGACAGTGTTGGCACCGCGAATTACAGTGACGTCGCGGTCGAAAGTGGCGTCAAAGCCGTATGTCTCGTCCGCGGTGTGTGCCCTAAGGCTGACCGCGTTGATCCTAAGCGGCAATTTACATCCCCCCGAGTCGAAGCATGACCTGTCTGTCGTTCAGCGGTGCCAGATCCCTTAGAAGCGCCTTCTCCTGACTCATGAGCGACTCATCCGAATCGATCATGGCTCCGAACTCACGCCCGCGATCAGTGAGTTCGACCCGACCGGAAGGGGCTATCGCTAGTAGATCCTCAGCAGCAGCAATTGTGATCGTGGTTGCAAGCCTTGGATCCGTCCTCATCGTCGCCAAATCGGCCGACTCCGGCGACTCCCACCACTGACGTGCTAATGCTCTCGTGGCAGAATTCTGAAGAGCCCAGGACAGGTTGTGCAGCGTTTGAGCTGAGGCCGCCTGGCCACGGCACTTTGAGAGAACCAGAACGATGAGCGATAGGCGCCACGCAATTCGCTCCGAGACGCGAAGAGGCGCTCTCGAAATCGAGAATACGACGACTGCGTCGGCAGCAGAGTGTGCCGGATCAAGTGCGCCCTGGCCGGCGTTCATTCAGTCGTCTCGGGTGGAGAGAAGTCCATGCTGCACTCTTCGAGCCATTCGCAGACCGTGCCTTCGGCTACGAGGTGGGACGTCGCGTACGGCATTCCGGGAGCGACATCAACGATTCGAGACCTGACGTCTTCTTGAACCTTGCCCAGATGCGCCGAATCGCGCGACGAGAGCGTCTGCGACATCAGCATGCCCCGCTTGGCCTGGCCGATTTCGAACCGGATGCTCTGAGCTATGTCTGGCACGCGCGTGTCATAGCGGTCGAGCAAGTCTGCGGTCGCGAACTTGCTCTTGAGCAGCTCCCCACGAAAGTAGGCCCGATCCTCGTCCGAAGAGATTATCTTCTTGAGCTTTCCGTCCATTACACCAATTCGGGGACCGGATGCCTGACTGAAGAGACCCCCATCCCGTGTGAGCTCGGGGATGTCAATCGGACCCCGCAGCCCCTCAGGGAGCAGGCCGCTCGCTTGGGCGAGCTTGTGTTCCAGCGCAAGGTCATCGAGGTCTTGCACCGACACATTGAAGCCTTGAGCGAGAAACGGAAGATCCCAGGAGCGCGCCAGTTTTGTTATCGCATTGCAGTGTGAGATCAAGTCGGATGACTCGTGAACGGGTGTTAGCAGGACCCAGTCACGCAGAATGGTCTCGCCAAGAAGTTCTTCGACTCGCGACGAGTACCGCTTCAGTTTCTTTACGTCAGTCGTGATCTTGTCTCGCTGCCGCGCATAGCGCGTGCTCGGCTGAAGCGGTTCGCCTTCGGGGGCATAGAACTGCCATGCGATTGCCTCACGCCGCACGAAGCCATCGAGCCCACCGTCGCCTCCCGATTTGTCCGGTACCGGGACGAAATCGATGCCATACCGCAGTCGCAGGAGACGTCGACTGTGCTCCTCCCACTCGTCGGAGCCCCAGCCCTGAGTCGACATGGGCTGAATCTAGCGCGTCCAGCTCGGATCGTCGGGATCTTGCAGTGTCGCTCTGGGACCGACTCGAAGAGCTCCGCGAACCAGCGCGCCTTGAGCCATCCGGGTGGTCACCAAGGATGCTGCGGCCGTCCGATGGCGTGGAGTTCGACGAATCGCGGTCGCGGGAGTGCTGCCCACTCGCATTCATCGGCGACGCCGCGGCGCGGTCATGGCACCCACGCGCCGCTGGCACCTGGGCGGTGCAAGAGGAGTCTGGCCGATCGTCGTCGCGTCGATCCCGCTCGGCGGCCCACGGTCGCCGCAGTCGCCGTCGCACCCTGGGAGTCAGGGTGTGTAGTGGTAGCGGCAGGCGGCGATGCGGATCTCGTCGTCGACGACCTTGTAGACGAGCCGGTGCTCGTCGCTGATGCGTCGGGACCAGTAGCCGTGCAGGCCGTGCTTGAGGGCTTCGGGCTTGCCGATGCCCTCGTGCGGGGTGTCCTGGCCGACGCCGCGGGCGATGTCCTTGAGCAGCTCGTTGATCCGCTTGAGGGTGCGGCGGTCCTGGATCTGCCAGTACAGGTAGTCCGACCAGGCGTCGGCGTCCCACACGTACTTCACTCGGCGAGCTGCCGCTCCACGCCCTGACCGGACTCCAGGCGCTCGATCGAGGTCAGCAGCCGACGGGCGTTGGCCGGGTTCTGCAGCAGGTACGCCGTCTCCTTCAACGACTCGTAGTCCGCCAGGGACACGATCACGACCGGGTCGTGGCCGGCGCGGGTGATGACGACCTCCTCGCGGTCGTTGACGACCGCGTCCAGGGTCTCCGCGTAGCGGGCTCGCGACTGCGAGTACGTCATGGTCTTCACCGCACACCTCCAGGGTTGTACAGAAAACTGTACGTCCAGCGCGCAGGCCCGTCGAGCGACTCCCCCGGGGCAACCCGCTCGGCGGTACGTCTTCGACGATGTCCGCAGCGACGGTCCGCCTCCACTGCGTCGGTGGCCGCGTCACTGACCTGGGGCGTCATCGCCGCGCCGTCGCACGGTCTATCGGGCCGGCGCAGTGAGGGGCGGCGCCAGACCGGGGTCTACTTCCTGACCTTCTCGGGCTCCCACCGGGGCAGAAACCCAACCCGTGTCTGGCCTTACCGTCAGGTCGGCCGCCCACCCGACGCTACCGCCGAGGCGACGTCGGCCGCCCAGCGGCTGTCGATCGGCCGCAGCTTGCTCTACGAGCTGATGGCGAGCGGCGCCATCGAGTCCGTCCACATCGGCCGGCTACGCCGGATCCCCGTCGACTGCTTGTCGGACTTCGTCGACCGACGCCGCCGCGAGGAGCGGGACCAGCCGCGCTGACGGCCTCACGGGGCGACAGGTACGCGACCACTCCGCGCACCTCGCAGGGGAGAGCCGGCGCCGACGAGGGCTGCGGTGAGGAACAGGGCTGCAACCGCGAGCAGGGTTGTCCGGAAGCTGAACGCTGTTGCCAGGACTCCTCCGACGAGTGCACCGACAACTGCCATCGACCTGTTGGCCGAACGCAGGACCGAGTTCACGCGCCCGAGCATCACGCGGGGTGTGACCGCCTGCCGGTAGCCCATCTCGCTGGGGTCCTCCAGGCCCATCGACGCGCCGCAGAGCAGCTGGAGCACGCCGAGGTAGCCGATGATGACCGAGGTGGCCGCCGCTGTCGGCGTGAAGGCGATCGCGGCCCACGCCAGCGCACACGCTGCACGGCTGACGATGATGACGTTGCCCTCCCCGAGTCGACGCGCGGCCCGCGGCGCGGCGAGCGCGCCGAGCAGGCTGCCGACGCCGGCCGCAGTCAGCACTGCGCCGTACGCGGCCGCTGACAGGGACAGGTCACGCAGGACGAACAGTCCCAGGAGTGTCACGGCGATGCTGTTCGCCAGGAACCACACGTGCGTCGAGACGGCCAGTGGCGCCAAGGTCTGGTGGCGGTAGGTGAAGGACAGGCCCTCACCGATCTCTCGGACGATCGGGCGACGCTCGACGTCTCGAGGTGGTTCCGGGCGCCGGATCCGGAAGATGCTCATCGCATTGAAGCCCCGCGCGAGGCTCGACACGACCAAGGTCACCGGCGCGCTGACGGCCGCCACGAGGAACCCGGCGACCGCCGGACCGAGCGTCTGGGCGACCGACATCGCCTGCCCCAGGCGGGCATTGGCCAGCACCAGGGTGCGACGCGGCACCAGGTCGGGGAGATACGCCTGTTCCGCCGCGGCGACGTAGACCGCGCAGCACCCGCTCGCGAACAGGACCACCGCGGTCGACGTCACCGAGAGCGCGCCCGCTGCGTAGAGCAGGGGGATGCCCAGCAGAAGGAGTGCCTGGGCGAGGTTGAAGCCGATGAGCACCCGGCGGCGACGCCAGCGGTCCACCTGCGCGCCGGCGACCAGTCCCAGCACCAGGTACGGCAGGAACTGGGACGCCCGGACAAGTCCGACCTGCGCCTCGGACGCCTTCAACACGTCGATGACCAGGACGTCGACCGCCACCGTGGTGAGCGCCATCCCGGCGAATCCCACGGAGCTCGCCGTCCAGTACCGCCGGAAGCTCCGGAGGGTCAGCGGCTCCCTCGTCGTCGCGGTCGCCAGCTCCCTGCTCACACGGTCGAGACTAGAGGTGCACGCGTACCTGCCTCGCGGGGGCTTCCCGCTCGCGGCCTTGGGCCACCGCGTCGCGGCCCCCGGTGGTGCGTCCGCTTCGTGTCGCCCGTCACAGGCGCGGCCGCCCGGATGCCCCTCAAGGAGCTCCCGGGACCCCGATGTTCCGCGGTCGTCCGCCCGCATCCGGCTCTGATCGTGGACGACGTCTGCCCACATTCTGCCCACATCGACGACAGAGGCCCTCCCTCCCCGAGGGGAGAAAGGGCCTCTGACCTGCACTAACACTTGTAGCGGGGGCAGGATTTGAACCTGCGACCTCTGGGTTATGAGCCCAGCGAGCTACCGAGCTGCTCCACCCCGCGTCGGTGTCCCAACCATACGTCAGGCGCGGACCTCGTCCAAATCGCCCTCCGCGGGCGCCGTGTGCACGACGTCGGCGGTGGTCGGCGCCACCGGGGACGTCGCGGGCCGGGGGCGGCCGAGGACTCGCTGCGCGACGAGGATCCCGAGCACGACGAGCAGCCCGCCGACCGGTTCGTTCCACTGCAGCCGCTCGTCGAGCACGAGCACCCCGAGGAGCACACCGACGACCGGCGTCAGGTAGGTGACGGTCGAGGCCCGCTGAGCACCCCAGCGCTCGATCACGCGCGTGTTCCAGACGTAGGCCAGACCCGTGCCGAGCGCGCCGAGCACCACGGTCGAGGCGACGACCGGGCCGGTGAGGTCGACGGGCGCGAACCCGCCGAGGAAGGGTGCCAGCGCGAGCATGAGGACGGCCGCGAGCGTGATCTGCGAGGCGGCGACAGTCACGGCGTCGTGCCCGCGACCTTGCACGAACCGGCGCATCCAGGTGATGCCGAGCCCGTAGCAGGCGGTCGCGCCGAGGCAGGCGAGCTGGGCGGGCAACGACCCGGTCAGGGCGGGCTCCCCGAGGTAGGACCACGGGCCGACGATGACGACGACGCCCAGTGCGCCGACGGCGATGCCGAGGCGCTGCCGGCCGTCGAGGCGTTCGCCGGGCAGCAGGGCGCCCGCGGCGACGGCGGTCATGATCGGCGTCGAGGCGTTGTAGATGCTCGACAGGCCGGACGGCAGGTACTGCCCGGCCCAGGAGAACAGCAGGAACGGCATGACGCACAGCACGAGCGCCACGACCAGCAGGTGCCCCCAGGTGGCAAGGCCGCGCGGCCAGCGGCGCCGGGTGAGGAGCATGAGCGCGATGAGCGAGACCGCGCCGAGCACGAGCCGGCCGAGCACGAGCTGGGCGGGTGAGAGCCCGTGCAGGGCGACCTTGATGAGCAGGAAGCTCGACCCCCAGACGGCGGCCAGGGTGATGTACATCGCGGCGGTCCGCCGGTCGGGCTGGGTGTCCACGGCTTCGTCCTCTCGTCCGTGCGCCATCGTCCCGACATCGACATGCATGAAGCAACTGCATCATCCTCATGGGCTGATACGTTCTGCTCATGCCTACGCTCGCCCAGCTGCGGGTGCTCGTCGCCGTCGTGGACACCGGGTCGTTCACGCAGGCGGCCTCGACGCTCGGCATCAGCCAGTCCGCGGTCTCGCACGCGCTTGCCGCGCTCGAACGCGAAGGACCCGGTGCGCTCGTCGAACGCACCGGCGGCGCAGCCCCCACGGCGCTGGCCCACCGCCTGCTCCCCCACGCGCGCGCGTCCCTCGCCTCCGCCGACGCCTTCAGCGCCGAGTGGGCCGCGTTCGCCGGACGCGCCGACGGGACCGTGCGCCTGGCTGCGGTCCCCACGGTCTGCCAAGGCCTGCTCCCCGGGCTGCTGCGCACCTGGGCGACCCGGCTCCCCCACGTGCGCGTGCAGGTGTTCGAGGGCGACGACGACGAGCTGCCCCGCTGGCTCGAGGTCGGGACCGTCGACGCGGCCGTCCTCGTCGACCCCAAGCCGGTGCCCGAGGGCGGCAGGGTCGTCGCCCGCGACGAGTTCCGCGCGATCCTGCGCCGCGACCACCCGTTCGCCGGCGAGCAGACGATCGACCTGGCCGAGCTCGGCGAGGACGGCCTGCTGGTCTCCACCGGCGGCTGCGAGCAGCAGGTGCGCCGCCTGCACGCCGACGCCGACCTGCCGTTCCGTCCCGCGCAGCACGTGCGCGAGCTCGCCACGCTCATGCGGATGGTCGCCGAGGGCATCGGGGTGTCGATCATGCCGAGCCTGGGCGGGGCGATGCTGCCCACCGAGCTCGTCATGGTGCCGCTGTCACCCACCCGGCCGCGCGAGCTCGTGCTCAGCGGACCGCAGCAGCGCCCGTGGCACCCGCTCGTGCGGACCCTCGTCGAAGCGACGGACGCCCTCCCCGACTGAGGTCGGGAAGGGCGTCCGAGAGCCGCGCAGGTCGCCCGTCAGCTGCCGCCGAGCTCGGCCTCCGCCGCGATGGCATCCGCCAGGGCCTGGTCGA
Organism: Cellulomonas soli; assembly: GCF_013409305.1. GTDB lineage: Bacteria > Actinomycetota > Actinomycetes > Actinomycetales > Cellulomonadaceae > Cellulomonas > Cellulomonas soli. Next base: position 568,003 of record NZ_JACBZJ010000001.1, read on the forward strand.
GCCGGTCCTGCGCAGCGCCGTAGGCGGCGAAGTCGCCGTCCGCGAGCGCGGCCTGCCCGTCCTGCATCGCCTGGTTCGCCTCCTGCAGCGCCGTCTGGAGGCGGGTCCTTGCGTCGTCTGCCGCGGGGCTGTCCGTCGGCGTGGGCGCCGGCGTCTCGGTCCCCGTGCCGGTCCCGGTGTCCGTACCCGGGTCGGTGCCGGTCCCGGTGTCCGTCCCCGTGTCCGGGTTGGTGCCCGCGTCGCCCGCATCGGTACCGGAGTCGCCGCCGAAGACCTGGTCGAGCGCCTCGTCGAGCGTCGGGGCGAACCCGATGCTGTCACCGAAGCCGACCAGCACGCGCTGCAGCAGCGGGAACTGCGTCCCGGTCGAGGACTGCAGGTACACCGGCTGCACGTACAGCAGGCCGCCGCCGACCGGCAGGGTGAGCAGGTTGCCGCGCACCACCGAGGAGTCCCCGCGGCCGAGGATGTTCAGCTCGGTCGACACCGTGGGATCGGTCGTGAAGTTGTTGTTCTGCTGCCCCGGCCCGGGAACCGTCGAGTCGCGCGGCAGCTCGAGCAGCCGCATCTTGCCGTAGTCCTCGGAGACCTGCCCCGCCGTCGACCCCGCATCCGCGTCCACCGCCAGGTATCCGGTCAGCACGTTGCGCGCGTTCCCGCCCGCAGGGATGAACGTCGACATGAGCGAGAACGTCGCTTCGTCCTGGTCCGGCATCTGCAGGGTCAGGTAGTACGGCGGCTGGGCGACCGAGGCCGTAGTGATCGTCGGGTCGTCCGGCGTCGTCCAGAAGTCGTTGCCGGAGAAGAACTGCGCCGGGTCGTCGTTCACGTGGTAGCGCCCGAGCAGCGTCCGCTGCACCTTGAACAGGTCCTCCGGGTAGCGGATGTGGCTCATCAGCTCGCTGCTGATCTCCGAGACCGGGTGCAGCGACGTCGGGAAGATCTTCTGCCAGGCCTGCAGGATCGGGTCCTCCGTGTCCCAGGCGTACAGGGTGACGTGGCCGTCGTAGGCGTCCACGGTCGCCTTCACCGAGTTGCGGATGTAGTTGACCATCTCGGGCGCGAGCGCCTCCACGGTCGTCGACTGCACGGTGAGCGAGTCCGTGGTGGCGTCCTCCAGCGAGCGCGACGCCGAGTACGGGTACTGGTCGGACGTCGTGTAGCCGTCGATCATCCACACCACGCGACCGTCGACGACCGCCGGGTACACGCGGCCGTCCAGCGTCAGGTACGGGGCGACCTTCGCCACGCGCTCGGCGGGGTCACGGTCGTAGAGGATCTGCGAGTCGCTGTTCACGCGGTCGGAGAACAGGAGCTGCTCGTCGCCCATCTTGACGGCGTAGATCAGCTTGTTCCACAGGTTCCCGATCGACGGGCCCGCCGACACCTCGGAGGTCGGGAACGTGGTGTTCACGGCGCCGTTGGACGCGTCGTCCGGGTAGTCCAGCTCCCAGTTCCCCGAACCCTCGGGGGCACCGACGATCGAGTAGTCGGGCGACTGCTGACCGAAGTAGATCCGCGGCTCGTACTCCCCGATCCCGCCCGTCGAGGGGATGCCGCTCTCCCAGAACTCGGGGGCCCCACGCGCACCCGTGGTGTTGCCGTAGGCCGCGACGACGCCGTAGCCGTGGGTGTACACGGTCGTGTCGTTCGTCCAGTTGCGCTGGTCGTTCGACAAGCCGTCCAGGTCCAGCTCGCGCACCGCGATCACCGTGTCGCGCGACTCGCCGTCGACGTCGTACCGGTCGACCGAGAGCGTGTCGGGGAAGTTGTAGAACGCCCGGATCTGCTCGAGCTGCTTGAACGACGGGCTGACGATCTGCGGGTCGAGCAGCCGGATCGAGGCGGTCGTCTCCGCGTCCGCGCGCAGCGCCCCGGTCTCCGCGGTGACCTTCGCGTCATACGGCGTGGTCGTCACGGACTGCGCGTCGATGTCGTAGGCGTCCAGCGTCGCGTCGATGTTGCGCTCGATGAACGGCGCCTCGGCGTCCTGCTGGTTCGGCGCGACCTGGAACCGCTGCACGATCGCGGGGTAGATGCCGCCGACCGCGATCGCCGCGAGCACCATGAGCCCCACGCCGATGAGCGGGAGCCGCCAGGTGCCCCGGATCGCCGTCCAGATGAACGTCACCGCGACGAACACGGCGATGCCGGCGAGCATCGCCTTGGCCGGGATCACGGCGTGCACGTCGGTGAACGCGGCACCCTCGAACTTCTCCCCGGCCTTCGTCAGGATCGAGTACCGGTCCAGCCAGTAGTTCGCCGCGATGAGCAGCATGAGGACCGCGCCGACCACCGACAGGTGCACCCGCGCCGCCCGCGTCGTGCGCGGGGTCCCCGACCCGCCGCCGATCCGCAGACCGCCGTACAGGTAGTGCGTGGCCAGCGCGCCGATCCCCGACAGGATCGTGACCGCCATGAGGAACGACACCACGAACCGCAGCGCCGGCAGCGAGAACAGGTAGAAGCCCAGGTCGATCCCGTACTGCGGGTCCACCTGACCGACCGAGCTGCCGTGCAGGGCCAGCTGGACGGTCGACCACTGCTGGGAGGCCGCGGCACCCGCGAACAGGCCGAGCACCACCGGGCCGACGATCATCACGAGCTTGCGCAGCGGCTCGATGGCCTCGCGGTACTGGTCGAGGTTCGCCTGCTCCTGCGTCGAGGGCGCGTACACCGGGCGCGAGCGGTACGCGAAGCTCAGGCTCCCGGCGACCGCCCCGGCCATGATCAGGAAGCCGGCGACGAACAGGGCCGCACGGGTGCCCCACTCGGTCCACAGCACCTGGGCGAAGCCGAGCTGGTCGTACCACAGCACCTCGGTCCACACCTGTGCGAGCAGCAGGAAGACCACCACGAGACCGCCGAGCACGGCGATCGTCGGGCCGATCGGGCTGCGACGCCGACCGGCGGGCCTGGTCGTCGGAGACGGGCTGTCCTGGGTCACGTGCGGTCCTCGTCCTCGGCGTCGGCCTGCTGCGGTGCCGACGGGTGGGTCCTTGCCGGGTGGTCCTTGCTCCGGGGACAACGCCCCGGCAGGTTCACAGGTTCCCACAGGCAGATGGGACGATGACCCGGTGACCGACCCGGCGACGAACCCCTCCCCGATGCCCGCCCCCGAGCAGCGCGCACCCGCCGTCCCCGCCTCGCCGCAGCAGCGGGCGCTCGCCGACGCGGTGCGCGAGATCGAGCACCACGTCGCCGCAGCCGGGTGGGACGCGCCCGTGCGCGTGTTCGCCCTCGTGCGCACCCAGGCGGCCCTCGAGGCATCGCCGTCGCTGGCCGACCAGCTCAGCACGCAGGTGCTCGCCGCGGCCCGTGCCGAGCCGTGGCACCTGACCTCGATCGAGCAGGAGGGCCTGCCCGCGGCCGAGGACCTGGAGAGCCTGCTCGCGGCGCTGTCGTGGCCCGCGACGGTCGACGGCACGGCCGTGACGGTCGAGCGCGTCGTGCTGCCCCCGCACGCCGAGGCCGCGATGCCGCAGGACCCGGACGCCGCGCTCGCCTACCTGATGGGCCACCCCGAGCGCACCGACGTGCGGATCGCGGTCGGCGTGCTGCGCGACGGCACCTCCTGGTGCGCGCTGCGGGCCCGCACGAACGACTCCGACGACGAGGTCGGCCACGGCCCGGACCTCGTGCCCGGCCTCGTCCAGGCCGTCCGGGCCACGCTCGCCTGAGCCTGGTCCTGAGCTGGGCCCTTGCCTTGAGCCCTGGGGTCAGCCGGCAGCGACGTCCTGCGCGGTGCACGTCGGCAGGTCGTCGGCCGTGCCGGCGCCGATCGCCGTGATCGCCTCGCGCGCGTCGTGCAGCGTCTCGATCTTCACCACGCGCAGCCCGTCGGGCACGTGGCCGACGACCTCGTCGCAGTTCGAGACGGGTGCCAGGAACCAGGACGCGCCGTCACGCAGCGCACCGGCCATCTTCTGCCGGATGCCGCCGATCGGGCCGACCTCACCCGTGACGTCCATGGTCCCCGTTCCGGCGATCACCGCGCCGTCCGCCTCGTCCTCGGGCGTGAGCTTGTCGATGATGCCGAGCGCGAACATCGTCCCCGCGCTCGAGCCGCCGATGTCGTCGATCTTGATGGTCACGTCGACCGGCAGGTCGAACGTCGGGTCGATGTAGACCCCGATCTGCGCACCGCCGTCGGCGTTGGTGCCGGTCACGATCGGCACGTCGACGTCCTCGCCGTCGCGCTGCACGGTCAGCGTGACCGTGTCCCCGGGCGAGACCGCGCCGAGCATCTCGATGAGCTGGGTGTAGGTGGTCAGCGCGGTGCCGTCCATCGCGCTGATGACGTCGCCCTCGACGAGCTTGTCCGCGGCGTCCGTCCCCTCGACGGTGCCCGCCACCGCCAGGGTCGCCGGGACCTCGTAGCCCAGCTCGGTGAGCGCGGCGACCGTCGCGTTCTCCTGCGAGGAGACCATCGCCGCGGTGTTCTCCTCGTTGATCTGCTCCTGCGAGGCCTCCGGCGGGTAGACCGTCTCGACCGGCTGGACCACGGTCGAGGCGTCGAACCAGCCGCGCAGCACCCCCGACACGGACGAGGGGTACCCGGGTCCGCCGGTCGAGGACACCGTCACGAGCCGCAGCTCGCCGCTCGAGTCGAACGTCTCGGCGCCGTTGATCGTGATGAGCGGGGCACCGCCCACGTCGCCGAGCACGTCCCGGGTCGGGCCGGGGCTGCTCACCGCGTACGGTGCCGGCAGGGCGACGAGCACCGTCAGCAGCACCGCGGTGAGCAGCATGCCGATCGAGAGCGTCAACGCGCGAGGGCTCGTGCGGGGCGCCGGCCCGAGATCGTCGGGCTCGTCCGGCTCGTCGGAAGCCAAGGGCTCGTCGGAAACCAAGGGCTCGTCAGGAACCGCGGGCTCGTCGGGCAGGGCAGCAGCGGCGGGAGGCTGGTCGACCACGCCCCGATCATCCCCTACGTCGGGCCCTGGCCTGACGCCACACGGCCGCCGTGCCGATGAGCGCCACCGCGGCACCGGCCGCCCCGAGGGCAGCGGCGTCGCGCGTGCCCAGCCGGCGGCCACCGACCCCGAGCCGACCGCGCACCTGGTCGAGCAGCTCCTGCAGGCACTCCTCGCTCGACCGGTGCGGCTCCCAGCCCGCCGCACGCAACCCCTCCGAGGTCACGGTCCACGGGTAGACCACGTACGCGAGCTCGGAGGACGGCGCCGGCAGCGCACCCACCCGGTGCAGCCGCTCCGCGGTGCCGAACGCCGTCACCGCCGCCAGCTCGATGCGCCGCATGCCCGACATCTGCTCGACCCGCTCCGGGCTCAGCACGTCGGCCGCACCCGCCGTGAAGGTGCCGCCCAGCCGCTGCGCGAGGACGAGTCGCACGGCGGACACCAGGTCGTCCAGGTGCAGGAACTGCCACTCGCGCACGGCACCACGCACGGTCAGCAGCCGCGGAGCCTCGAAGTGCCGGGTGACCATCGTGTCCACCCCCGGCCCGACCAGGGGCGCAGGTCGCAGCACCGTCAGCACGGGCGTGCGTCGCCGTCGACCCCGCTGCAGCTCGGCCTCCACGGCCTGCAGGTCGCCGACCAGGCCCTCCTGGGCCTCCTCCGGCGGCGGCACCGGCTCGTCGTCACCGATCGGCGGTCGCTGGGCCCACGCGCCGTGCACGGTGGCCGAGGAGACCACGACCACGTGCGGCACGCCCGCCGCGCGCGCCCCCTCGAGCACCCGGCGCGCCCGGGCCACCGCCGACGCCCGACGGTCACGGACCGGCACGCCGGTCGATCCGGCCAGCTCGGACAGGTCGCCCGGGTGCGCGACCAGCACGACCGCGTCGGCACCCTCGAGCTCCCGCCCGGCGTCCTCGGGCACGTCCTCCAGGATCCGCGCGCCAGGCCCGCCGGACGCCACGAGGGCGGTGGCGACCGGGCCGCGACCGACGACCACCACCTCGCTGCGCCCTGAGCGAACCACAGCGCCCACCATCCCTCGATCCAGAACCTCGTGGTTACCGTGGACGCACTCCGGCGCCCGCCGTCGGTCTCATCGTCGCAGGAGGCACCCATGAGCCCCGACAGCCCCGCCGTCCCCGGACCGGGTGGATCCGAGGAGTCCGCATGGGAGCAGATGCTGCGCTCCATGCTCGGCCCGGCCGCCGACGAGGCCATCGCGGAGATGCGCGCCCGAGGGCTCGACCCCGCCGCGCTCGCCGCGCAGTCCGGCCTGCCCGACGACCCCCAGGCCCTGCGAGCGGTCTTCGCGCAGATGCAGAACCTGCTCGCGGCGGGCGGCGACGAGCCCGTCAACTGGCAGGTCGCGCACGACCTCGCCCGGCAGCAGGCGTCCGTCGGCGGCGACCCGTCCCTCACGCCCGCCCAGACCCAGGCAGCCCTCGACGCCCTGTCCGTGGCCGAGCTGTGGCTCGACGCGGCCACCGACCTGCCGCCCTCGACGGGCACGGCACGCGCCTGGAGCCGCGCCGAGTGGGTCGAGGCCACCCTGCCCACCTGGCGCACGCTCAGCGAGCCGGTCGCCTCGTCGCTGTCGATCGCCCTCGCCGAGACCCTCGGCGGTGCACTGCCCGAAGGTCTGGATACCGGCGCGCTGCCCGGCGCCGCCGCGATCGACCCCACCGCGATGCTGCGCCGCCTCGGCTCGGCGGTCTTCGGCATGCAGGTCGGTCACGCCGCCGGCACGCTCGCCCGCGAGACCTTCGGCACCACGGACATCGGCCTGCCGCTGCTCGACCGCCCCGCACCCGCACTCGTGCCGACCAACGTGGACGCGTTCGCCGAGGGCCTCGACGCCCCCGTCGAGGAGGTCCGGCTGTTCCTCGCGCTGCGTGAGGCCGCCGCGACCCGGCTGTTCACGCACGTGCCGTGGCTGCGCGCGCACCTGCTCGGCGCGGTCGACGCCTACGCGCGGGGCATCACGGTCGACGTCGACCAGCTCGAGGAGGCCGTGCGGTCCATCGACCCCTCCGACGCGGACGCCCTGCGCGAGGCCCTGTCCGGCGGCGTGTTCGCCCCGCACACCACGCCCGCGCAGCAGGCCGCGCTCGAACGCCTCGAGACCTCCCTCGCCCTGGTCGAGGGCTGGGTCGACGAGGTGGCCTCGACGGCCGCGCTCCCCCACCTGCCGCACACCGTGGCGCTGCGCGAGATGATCCGCCGCCGCCGTGCCGCCGGTGGCCCGGCCGAGCAGACGTTCGCCACCCTGGTCGGTCTCGAGCTGCGACCGCGGCGGCTGCGCGAGGCCTCCGCCCTGTGGGCCCAGATCGGCCGCGACGGGGGCACCGACGCGCGCGACGCCGTCTGGGACCACCCTGACCTGCTGCCCACGACCGAGGACCTCGACGACCCCACGGGCTACACCGCCCGGCGCGCCGCGGCCGTCGACGAGTCGGCCGACCTGGACCGCGCCCTGGCGGAGATCCTCGGCGAGGAGCCCGGCACGCAGGAGTGAGCGCCCGGCGGGCGGTGCCCGTCAGACCGTGACGTCGTCCGCGCGGACCCGGCGCGGCACCGCCGGCAGACCGGTCGGCCGGTCCCCGCCGGTCGCGCCGTCGGTCTGTTCGTCGAACCGTGCGTCGAGCTGTTCGTCGATCTCGAGCTCCACGCCGTCGTGCTCCGGCTCGTGCTCGTGCGCGTCGTCGTCCTCGTCCCGACTCGCACCGCCGTCGCCCTCGCCGTCAGATCGGTGGTCCCCGTGGCGCTCACCCGCGAACGTGTACCCCTCGAGGAACCCCCGCGCGCGAGCCGTCCGCGGGTAGCGGTCCAGCTCCGCCCAGAACTCCGGACCGTGCCCGGCGTGCAGCAGGTGCGTCAGCTCGTGCAGCAGCACGTAGTCCAGCACCCAGCGCGGCATGCCCCGCACCCGGTCGGAGATGCGGATCGTCCCGTCCGTCGGCGTGCACGACCCCCAGCGCCGCCCCTGGTTCGTCGACCAGGTCACGCTCGTCGGCACCGCACGCCCGTCCAGGTAGCGCGCCGACAGCTCACCGGCGCGCGTCGCCAGCTCGACGTCCGACGGCTTGCGCCGACGCTCCTGGGCCGCGAGCCGCGCGAGCATCCGGCGCACCCACTCGTGCTCCTGGGCGCGCGTGAACCGCGCCGGGATCGCCACGATCGTGCGCTCGCCCTCGCGCCAGGCGGTCACCGTCCGTGCACGACGGCGCGAGCGGCGGACCTCGACCTGCGTCAGGTCGTGCGTGGGGTGCACGAGCCGAACGCTAGTCCTTGACACCGGGGTCGTCACGGCATCCCGGGCTCGTCGTGTCCCGGCGAGTCCCGGTCCGAACGCGCTACCGGCCGGCCCAGGTCGGTCTACTGTGGGCGGCGCGCGGGCGCCCCCTGCACTGATCCCGCGCCGCCGGCCGGCGGTCCCCGTCCGGTGCATGGACCGAAGGAGGACCTAGATGCCTGAGACGTACGCGGGAGAGTTCTACTGCGTGAAGTGCAAGGAGAAGCGCGAGGCCGAGGGTGACGTGGTGATCTCCGAGTCGGGTCGCCGGATGGCCAAGGCCACCTGCCCGGTCTGCGGCACGAAGCTCAACCGCATCCTCGGCAAGGCCTGAGCACCACCGAACTTCCCGCAGGGGCGTCGTCCGACCAGGACGGCGCCCCTGCGGCGTCCCACCCTTGTGGACAGCACCGGACGCCCCGCCGGTCGTGCGTGAGAGTGTTCCGCCCGTCGACGACGAAGGGGGACCACCGATGACCGTTCGCCTGCGCCCCGGGCTGCGTGTGCTGCGGCGCACGGACACCGAGGTCCAGGTCGGCACCGACCCGCGCTGGGCCGTGCGGCTGACCGACCTGCGACCTGCCGAGGTCGAGGCGCTCGTCGCGGTCGACGCTCTCACCGACCTGCGCTCCCTCGGCCGCCACGCGCGCCTGTCCCCCGCACGGCTCGGCCCGCTCGTCGACGCCCTGCAGGAAGCCGGGCTGACCGTGGACGAGGACCGGTCCCGCACCCTGCCCGGACCCGCCACGGTCGAGGCCGCCGCCGTCAGCCTGGCCCGGGGCGGGACGGACCCCGGAGCGCTGCTGCGCGCCCGTGCCGCACGCAGCGTCGGTGTCCTCGGGCTCGGGCCCGTCGGGCTGGGCATCGCGGTCACGCTCGCGGCCGCAGGCGTCGGCACCCTCGTGCTCGACGACGAACGTCCCGTCCGATCGGCCGACGTCGGCCCCTGCGGCTACCGGTGGAGCGACGCGGGGTCGATGCGGTCGACCGCGTCCGCCCGGATCCTGCGCGACGTGCGGCCCGAGATCCGGCTGGGGCAGACCGACGAGCCCGACGTCCTCGTCCTGGTCGAGCACGGCGCCGCGGCGCCCGAGCGTGCGCACGTGCTGCTGACGTCCGGGCTGCCCCACCTGTCCGTCGTGGTGCGCGAGGCCGGCATCGTCGTCGGGCCGTTCGTGCAGCCGTCGGACCCCCACCCCGGCGCGTGCCTGCGCTGCCTGGACCTGCACCGCGTCGACCTCGACCCGTCGTGGCCGGTGGTCGCCGCACAGCTCGCCGCGGCCACGCACGTCACCCGGCCCGACGCAGGCCCCGGCGCCCGGGGAACCCCGCTGGACGAGCCGGTCGTGGTCTCCGCGATGGCGGCCGCGGTGGCCGCGGCCGACGTCCTGGCGGTGCTCGACGGCTGCGTGCCGCGCACCCGGTCGACCACCGTCGAGATCGCCGTCCCGGACGCGGTGCCCCGTGAACGCAGCTGGGCGGTGCACCCCTCCTGCGGGTGCACCGCCCTGCCGGGGGTCGACGCCGTCGGTGACGGCGGTCGACCTCGGTCCCCCCTGCCGGTCTGACCTGCGCCTACGTGCCGTCGGCGCCGGTGACCGCCGCCCCGGGTGCTCTCTGCCGAGAGCCGCCCGGGGCCGGTCATGCCGCCGCGGTCCGGTCCTTTCGCGGCCGCCCACGGCCCCGCTTGGTCGCGACGACCGCCCCGGCCACGAAGACCTGGCCGCCCCACACGCCCCACGGCTCCTCCCGCTCGAGCGCCCCGGCGAGGCACCCCTCGATCAGCGGGCACTCGCGGCACAGCGCCTTGGCACGCTCGACCTCGACCGTGCGCTCGGCGAACCACAGCTCGGAGTCGTTGTTCCGGCACGGGATGAGGTCCGCGACGAGGCGGTTGAACTGACGACGGTCGTCGACCGTCGACCGCGTGGCCGACGGCTGCGGGGTCGAGATCGTCGGGCGGGTCTCGGTCGGGGCGTCGGTCGATGGCCAAGGGCCGGATCCGACCCGGTCGGTGTCGAGCAGCGTCGTGAGCCGCACGATGTCCTCCTGATGTCCTTGCTGATGAACGTGGTGCGTCGGGCGGACCGACGGACCTGCCGTTCATCCCGAGGAGACGGGAGAAACAACGAGGCCGCGGATCCGAGTACGGAGTCCGCGGCCTGGGCTGACCTGGTTCAGGTCAGAGCAGTGGAGCTCCGTGACAGAGGTGGGGATCGGTGCCGTTCGTGTGACGGCCGCGCAGCTGCGGTGCACCGCCGACATAGCCGGCGACGGACACAGGGCGCCCCTGGAACCGGACGCCGATGGGCGCGAGGGAACGCGGGACCGACACGGTCGACATGGTCGACGACGTGATCTCCGTGAACTTGTTCATCACTGCACCCACCCCCTCTCCGGTTCGGACCTCGACGCGTCGGACGCGCGGATCTGCTCTACAAGGACGTGGATCACCCTAGGACGGCCTTGCGACGCACGACAACCGATTATTCGAACGAGTTTCGGCGGATCATTCCGAGGCGCCGTCGGCAGCACTGTCGCGGACGACCACGAGGAGCTCGAGGCCGTAGGAACCGAGCGTGCGCGCACCGATCCCGGCGACCTGGCCGAGCTCGGCCAGCGACGTCGGGAGGCGGCGGGCGACGGCCGTGATCGCGGCGTCCGACAGCACGCTCGTGGTCGTGCGCCCCAGCTCGTCGGCCGTGCGACGGCGCCACCGGGTGAGGCCGTCCACGACCCCGGGGTGAGGCTCGACGCGCTCGTCCAGGCCTGCGCCGCCACGGCCGGCGCCCGTCGCGCCACCCGTGCGAGCACCGCCACGGCCGCGGCCGACCGGTGCGTCACCCTGCGGCCAGAGGCCGTCGAGGAACCGGCTGCGGCGGCGGACCGCACGCGTACCCGGCGCGCGCGCCGCGGCGAACGACAGCTCAAGGCGCGCGCGGGCGCGCGTGACCCCCACGTAGAGCAGCCGCCGCTCCTCGGCCAGCTCGGCGTCGGTGTCGGCGAGCGCGAACGGCACCAGGCCCTCGGACAGCCCGACGAGGAACACCGCGTCCCACTCGAGGCCCTTCGCCGCGTGCAGCGAGGCCAGGGTCACGCCGTCGACCGTCGGCGCGTGCTGCGTGGCGTCGCGCTCGTCGAGCTCGGCGACCAGGTCGGCGACGGTCGCGCGGGTGCCACCGCGGGCCCGCTCGGCCTCCAGCTCGTCGGCCAGCGTCACGAGCGCCTGCATGGCGTCCCACCGGTCCCGGGCCGCACCGCGCGACTCGGGTGCGCGCTCGGCCCAGCCGCACGTGCGCAGCACGTCCCGCACCGCCTCGGTCATCGACTGGTCGTCCGCGGTCGCGCGGGCGGCACCGCGCAGCAGGACGATCGCCTCGCGCACGTCACGTCGCGCGAAGAACCGTGCCCCGCCGCGCACCTGCGAGGCGATGCCGCTCGCGGCGAACGCCTGCTCGAACGCCTCCGACTGCGCGTTCGTCCGGTACAGCACCGCGATCTCGCGGGCGGGCACGCCCTCGGCGACCAGGCGAGCGACGCGATGGGCCACGCCCTGCGCCTCGTCCTCGTCGTCGGCGTAGGCCACGTAGCGCACGTCCGGCCCGTCGGGTCGCTGCGCGATGAGCTGCAGCGGCTGGGGTCCGCCCGCGCGACGCGTGGGCGCGAGCAGACGGTTGGCCAGGGACACGACCTGCGGCGTCGACCGGTAGTCGCGCACGAGGCGGACCACCGTGGCGCGCGGGTGGTCCTGCGCGAACGTCTGCAGGTGGTACGGGGTGGCGCCGGCGAAGGAGTAGATCGTCTGGCTCGGGTCGCCGACCACGCACAGCTCGTGCCGCCCGCCCAGCCACTGGCGCAGCAGGAACTGCTGCAACGGGCTCACGTCCTGGTACTCGTCGACGACGAAGTGCCGGTACTGGGCGCGCACCTCCTCGGCGATCTCACCGCGCTGCACGAGCATGCCGGCCAGGTCGAGCAGCACGTCCTCGAAGTCGATGACGCCACGCTCGGCCTTCGTCTCCTCGTACGCGGTGAGCAGGCGCGCGACCGCCTGCGCGTCGTACCCGGCCGGGATCGGGCGGCCCACCGCCTCGACGGCCTTCTCGTACTCGTCGGGCACGACGAGGGACACCTTCGACCACTCGATCTCCGCCGCGAGGTCACGCACGCCGACCCGGTCGACCGCGAGCCCGAGCCGACGGGCGGCGTCCGCGACGAGCGGTGCCTTCTGCTCGACCAGCCGGGGCGGTGCACCACCGACGACCTTGGGCCAGAAGAAGCCCAGCTGACGCAGCGCGGCCGCGTGGAACGTGCGGGCCTGGACACCGACGACACCGAGGTCGCGCAGCCGCACCCGCATCTCGCCGGCGGCCTTGGCGGTGAACGTCACCGCGAGCACGCTGCCCGGGCGGTACACCCCCGTGCGCACCCCGTACGCGATGCGGTGCGTGATGGCCCGGGTCTTGCCGGTCCCCGCGCCCGCGAGCACGCAGACGGGTCCCCTCAGCGCGACCGCGACCTCTCGTTGGTCGGGGTCGAGGGCGTCGAGGAGGGCGTCGGCGGACATCGGGCCCAGTGTCGCAGCCGGGGACGACACCGCGGGCGCGCCGTCCCCCGCGGCAGCCCCCCGGGGCCGCTCCCAGCCACCCCGCAGGCGCGGACCGGGGGCCGCGAGACAGCACCGCAGGTGCTGCGGGAAGCATCGGCGCCCGCGCTCGGTTGTGCCCGGTGCCGGTGCGCACCCGCGGACCGAGGGGTCGTCGTGCGCCACGACGCGACGACCGGCCGCGCACGAGGAGACGACGAGGACCGATGACGACGCAGACCCTGCCCCCGGCCGGAAGCGTGACCATGTACTCGACCACCTGGTGCGGGTACTGCCGCCGGCTCAAGACGCAGCTCGACTCGGCCGGCATCGGCTACGTCGAGGTCAACATCGAGGACCTGCCCGACGCGGCCGCCTACGTCGAGTCGGTCAACGGAGGCAACCAGACCGTGCCGACCGTCGTCTTCCCCGACGGGTCCGCGCTGACCAACCCCTCGCTGCTGGACGTGCGCGACCGCCTCGCCAACTGAGCGGTCAGGGGCCGTCGGGCGCGCAACCGACGTCCGACGGCCCGCAGATCAGGCCGTCCAGTCGTCGGTGGGCAGCGCGCCCCCGAACCACTCCTCGATCAGGGCCCGCGCGATGGACGACCGCCCCGGCGGCACCACACTGCCGTCGCGGACGGCCTCGGCCAGCTCCGCGCGCGTGAACCACCGCGCGTCCCCCATCTCCTCGCCGTCCGCGGTCACCTCGACCGACAGCGCCCGGGCGCGGAAACCGAGCATCAGGGACGCCGGGAACGGCCACGGCTGGCTGCCGCGGTACTCGACCTCGCCGACGGCGACCCGGGTCTCCTCGAGGACCTCGCGGCGCACCGCGTGCTCGAGGGACTCCCCCGACTCGACGAAACCCGCGAGCGTCGAGTACCGGCCCGCAGGCCACGCCACGGCGTGCCCGAGCAGCAGCCGGTCGTCATCGTCGACGACCGCCATGATCACCGCGGGATCCGTGCGCGGGTAGTGCTCGGACCCGTCCTGCACGCACGTGCGCGACCACCCGGCCTGCGTCACCCGCGTCGGGGACCCACAGCGCGGGCAGTGCCGGTGGTTCGCGTGCCAGGCAGCGAGGGCGACAGCCGTCGTGGCGAGCCCGGCGTCACGGGCGGACAGCAGCGCGCCGAGGACACGCAACGACGCGAACCGCACGCCACCGTCCTGCCCGGTCGGGGGCGTCTGACCCTCGGCGGGAGCCGGCCCGTGCAACGCGAGGTAGTGCGTGCCCTCGTCGTCCCTGCCGAGGAACACCCAGCCGTCGTCGTCCCCAGTCGCGGCGACCGCCGGGTCGATGGCTCGCACGTCGCGCAGCTGCGCGGGCGACAGGAGCAGCAGCGCCACACCCTCGTCGTCGACCGCCGTCAGACCGTCCCGCAGCAGCAGGACCCGGGTCCGCTCGTCCGCGAGGGCACCGGCCACGAGGTCGGCACGACCACGCAGCTCGGCCGCACGGTCCACGGCAGCACGGGACAGGGGAAGCTCGTCGACGACCACCCGCCCACCGTACGCACCCGCGGTGCACGACCAGCGCACGGGTCGACGCCCGGACCGACGCGACCGGCACGAACGCCCCGTGCGCCACCCGAACGGGGCGAAACGGGCACGGACACGCCGCACGGGCACCGCGGCCCCTACCGCGCGGCGACCTAGGCTGGGGTCGTGGCACGTTCACCTCTCGCTCTCGCCGCCCTCGCGACCGTCGCGGTCCCCGGGCTCGACGCGTTCGACGTGCGCCGCTCCGACCACCCCGGCACCGACACCGACGTGGCGGTCGTGATCGACGCGACCCGTCGACGCTGGGTCGTGCGCGCGCCGCGGACCGCGGCCGCCGGCGCCGCACTCGAGGCCGAGGCCGCGCTGCTGGGCTCCCTCGCCCCGTTCGTCGACGCCGGCCGCCTGCCCTTCGCGGTACCCCGGCCCGCCGGCTTCGCGCACCTACCCGAGGGCGGACGAGCCTGCGTCCACCCCGAGATCGCCGGGCAACCGCTGAACCTGGAGACGCTCGAGCCCGGCCCGGGGCTGGCCGCCTCGCTGGGACGCGCGCTCGCCGCCCTGCACGAGCTGCCCACCTCGCTCGTCGAGGACGCCGGCCTGCCCGTCTACGACGCCTCCGCCTACCGGGCCCGTCGTCAAGCCGAGGTCGACGAGGCCGCCCGGACCGGCAAGGTCCCGCCGACGCTGCTGCGGCGCTGGGAGGACATGCTGGAGGACGTCGCCCTGTGGCGGTTCCGTCCGACCGTGGTGCACGGGGACCTCACGAGCGAGGACGTGCTCGTCCGCGAAGGCGTCGTCTCCGGGATCCTCGACTGGAACGAGGTGAAGGTCGCCGACCCTGCCGACGACCTGTCCTGGGTCCTCGTCGCCGCCCCGCAGGACGCCGCCGAGGCCGTCATGGAGGCCTACCAGCTGCGCCGCACGGAGCTGACCGACCCGCACCTGACCGACCGCGCGCTGCTGGCCGGCGAGCTGGCCCTGGCCCGTTGGCTGCTGCACGGGGTCCGCAGCGGCGACCAGGAGATCGTCGCCGACGCCGTCGAGATGCTCGTCGACCTGGACGACCACACACGCACCGACGAGGACGCCGTCAGCTCGGTCGGCTGACCGCCACGACGGGCGACGGCGCGCCCGGGGCGCCTGCGGGCTCGTCGTCCGCCCCACCGTGCGACGTGGAGCGACGCAGCAGGTCGGTGATCTCGTCCTCGTCCAGCAGACGCTCGGGCCGGACCGTGACACCGGCGCCGACGTAGCAGAACGCCGCGCCCACCCGGTCCAGCGGGGTGCCGGTCCAGCGTGACCACGCCAGGCGGTAGACGGCGAGCTGCAGCTCGCGGGACGCCCGGGCGTCCGGATCGGTCGGCGGCGCCCCGGTCTTCCAGTCGACGACGACCACGGCGTCGGCGGCAACCGCCGGCACCGAGCCGTCGGGGTGCGCCGGCTCGTCGGGGAACACCGCGTCGATGCGGGAACGGATCACGTAGCCGTCGACGGGCGTCTCGATGTCCACCTCGACGGCCACCGGTCGGCGCTGCGCCCACGGGGTCGCCAGGAATGCGGCCCGCAGCGCGGCCTGGTCGGCGTCGACGGGCAGCGAGTCGTCGTCCGCGCCGGGCAGGTCGTCGAGATCGACGAGCGACGCGGAACCGAACCAGCCCTCCACCCAGGCGTGGAACGCCGTGCCCCGACGGGCCTGCGGCGACGGCTCGAGGGGCACCGGTCGGCGCAGAGCGCGCGCGAACTCCGCCGGGTCGCTGTCCAGGCGGACGAGGGCCGAGGCCGACAGGTGCGCGGGCAGGACGACCTCCGGCGACGGCCGGGCGGCGCGCTCCCGCTCGGCGAGCAGCCGGTCCGCGAGCGCGTCGAGAGGGTCGAGCGGCGCCGCCTCCGAGGAAGGGGTCGTCCCTGCACCCAGGGCGTCGCGCACGGCCGCGGCGGCGGCCTGCACCGGGCCGCGCCGGCTGTGCTCCGCTCCCGACCCGGCGAACGGGTCGCCGGGCCACACGACCACGCTCTGCGCGACCTCGCGCGGGTTCTCCACACCGTCGACCGGGACCTGCGCCCAGTCCTCCGTGCCGACGAGCCCAGCCTCGGCCAGCTCGGTGAGGAAGAGCGAGACCTTCCGCGCGCCCTTCGCCTGCCCCCACCAGGCCGCCGTGAGCAGCAGGTCGGAGCGCGCCCGGGTCAGCGCGACGTAGGCGAGACGGCGCTCCTCGGCGACCTCGTGGTCCCCGGCATCGAGCGCGAACTGCTTGCGGCGCGCCTCGAGGTCCTTCGGGGCGGCCGCACCGGCGTAGGCGAAGTCGGGCAGGTCGTGACGGTCGCCGCGCAGCGGGTACGGCAGGTTCCCCAGCCCGGTCAGCCAGGCGGAGTCCTTCGGCCCGTCCTTGCCCTGCGTGGCGGTCGCGGGCAGCCCGCCGTCGACCATCCCGGCCACCGCGACGACGTCCCACTCCAGACCCTTGGCGGCATGGATGGTGATGAGCTGCACCGCGTCGGGGTCGGGTTCGGCGACGGGCAGGTCCAGTCCGTCCTCGCGGGACTCGGCCGCCTCCAGCCAGGCGAGGAACGCGCCGAGCGTGGGGTGGTCGGCCGACTGGGAGAAGTCGACCGCGACGTCCCGGAACGCGTCCAGGTGGGCTCGCGCCCGGCCCGGCGAGACGCCGGTACGGGCGGCGACCTCGATGTCCAGACCGAGCAGCCGCTCGGCCTCGCCGACCAGCTCGGGCAGCGAGAGGTACGTGTGCGCACGCAACGCACGCAGCAGTCCGGCCAGGTCGGCGAGCCGCGCCTGCGCCACCTCGGTGAGCGAGCGTCCGGTGCGGCTGCACCACTGCGCCGGGGGCAGGTCGTCCAGCGCGTCGACGATGCTGCGCTCGTCGACCACGTCGGCCTCGACCCCGCCAGCCGGCCGCCCGCGCCCCGGGCCCGCGTGCCGGGCGGACAGCTCGCTGGCCCACGCCGACAGCGCGTGCAGGTCGGCCGCCCCCAGTCGCGTCCGGGCGCCGGTGAGCAGCCGCACGAGCGCGTCGCCGCGCGACGGGTCGTGCGCCGCCTGCAGCGCGGCCACGAGGTCGACGACCTCCGGGGTCGACAGCAGGCCGCCGAGCCCGACGACCTCGACCGGGAGGCCCGCCTCGCGCAGGGCCTGCCGGAGCACCGGGAACTGGGCGCGCTTGCGGCACAGCACGGCCGCCGAGACACGGTCCACGCCGGGCCCCGCGGGCCGCCAGCGTTCGGCCACGAACCGGGCGACGGCCCGGGCCTCGTCCTCGACGGTGTCGGCCACGTGCGCCTGCACCCGCCCCTGGCCCGCACCCGGACGCGCCTCGAGCACGGGCAGCGGCACACGGGCACCGGCACGTAGCGGACCGGCGACGAGGTTCGCCGCGTCGAGGATCGCGTGGTCGTTGCGCCACGACGTCGACAGCGCGTGCACGTCGGCGCGCCGCGCCGCACCGTCCGCGCCGATCGTGCGGAACTGCTCCGGGAACCGCTCGAGCCCGCCCGCGCTGGCGCCCCGCCAGCCGTAGATGGACTGGTGGGGGTCCCCGACCGCGGTCACGGGGTGCCCGTCGCCGAACAACGACGAGAGCAGCGTGAGCTGGGCGAACGACGTGTCCTGGTACTCGTCGAGGAGCACCACGCGGAACCGCGCGCGCTCGGCGGCCCCGACCTCGGGCACGTCCCGCGCGAGGCGGGCGGCGAGCGCCACCTGGTCGCCGAAGTCGAGCACGTCCTGCGTGCGCTTGCGTGCCCGGTAGTCGGCGACCAGGTCGAGCACCCGCACCCGCTCCTGCAGGGAGCGCACGAGCCGGCGCACCTCGGCGTAGGGCTCGCGCGGCGGGCTGCCCGGCGGGGTCGCGGCGATCGCCTCGACGATCTCCTCGATCCCCGTCTGCGCCTGCGCGGGCTCGAGCAGGTGCTCGTCGAGCGCCCCGGACAGCAGCAGGATCGCCTCGACGACGGTCGACGTGGCCGACTCGGTGTCCAGGTCACCGGTCCACGACTCGACGACCTCGCTCGCGAGCTGCCACTGCGCGGCCTCGCCGAGCAGCCGGGCGGACGGCTCGAGGCCGAGCCGCAGCGCGTGGTCGCCGACGAGCGAGGCGGCGTAGGAGTGGTAGGTCGAGACGGTCGGGCGCACGAGGTCCCCGAGCACGTCGTCCGTGCGTGAGCCCTCGGGGTGCAGCGCGGCCCTGCCGGGCAGCTCGACCCCGGCACGCGCGGCCGCCCGGTCGAGGTGCCGCAGCCGCAGCCGGACGCGGTCGCCGAGCTCGCCGGCGGCCTTGCGGGTGAACGTCAGGCCGAGCACCTGCTCGGGGGCCACGTAGCCGTTGGCGAGCAGCCAGACGACCCGCCCGGCCATGGTCTCGGTCTTGCCCGAGCCGGCCCCGGCGACGACGAGCGTCGGGACGAGCGGCGCCTCGATGATGCGCTGCTGCTCGGCGGTCGGCGGGTGCTGACCGAGCAGGGCGGAGATCTGGACGGCCGACAGCGCGCTCACTCGACCACCTGCCCGCCCTCGGCCCGTGCCGGGCACGCCCGGCGGACCGGGCAGCGGTCGCACAGGTCGTTCACGGTCGCCTCGAACGCCGAGGCCGCCATGCGGTCGGCGACGCCGTCGACGAGCGTGCGCGCCCAGCTGGGCCCCTCGTCCTCCGGCCCGAGCGCGTCCTGCGTGCGCAGCGTCGCGGACGCTCCCGTGCCGAGGTAGACGAGCTGGGCGCCCGTGCTGGTCGCCTCGGGCAGCGCCTCGAACGCGCCGGCGTCGACGGCCAGCTGGTACGCGCCGAGCTGGGGGTTCGTCGCGGCCTGGTCCTTGCTCGGCGGGTTCGCACCCGTCTTGAGGTCGGCGATGCGCACGTGGTCGTCGTCCACCCGCTCGACGCGGTCGACGGAACCCTTCACGACCGCGCGGTCCGTCTCGAGCCGGAACGCGCCCTCGACCAGCAGGGGTGCACCCGCCCCGCGCAGGTAGCCCGCGAGCCGGCGCACCATCGCCTCGGCCTTGCGCCGGGTCGCGAGCGCGGGCCAGCCCTCCCCCAGGCCGAGCTGCGACCAGCGCTCGTCGAGGGCGGCCAGGAGCTCGGGCTCCGTCCCCGTCGGCAGGTCCTGCGCGATGGCGTGCACGAGCGTCCCGAGCGTCTGTCCGCTGCTGTCCGCCGCGGTGCCCCCGGCGGACTCGAACGCCCAGCGCAGGGCGCAGCGCTGCGCCGACTCGAGCTTCGAGGGCGAGACAGGCACCTTCTCGTCCGCGGACCACAGCGGGGCGTCGCTCGACGGCCCGGCCAGGCCGTACCAGTCGTCGGGGTGGGCACCGGTGACGCCCTGTGCCGCGAGCCGGGCGAGGGTGGCCGCGGAGGCCGTGTCCTGCGTGCCCGCGAGCGCGGCGGACTCGAGGCGTGCACGCAGCAGGGCGACGAGCCCGCGCAGGTCGAGCGGTGAGGGTGCAACCGTGCGCCGCGGGTCCACGTCGGTGTCGCACGGGTCGACCAGGTCGCAGAACGGCGAGGGCTGGGCGTCGGTGTCGGCGACCGCGGTGACGAGCAGGTGGCTCCTCGACCGTGAGCAGGCGACCGCGAACGACCGCAGCTCGTCGGCGAGCACGGCCTGCCGGGCACCGGCGACGTCGAGGGTGCCGTCCGAGCGTCCGGCGAGGATCTCGACGAGGGTCTGGGCGCCCAGCAGCGAGTCGCGCAGCCGCAGGTCCGGCCAGGCCCCCTCCTGCACGCCGGCGACGACGACCACGTCCCACTCACGTCCCGCAGCACCGGCCGGGGTGAGCACCTGCACGGACTCGCGCGAGGCGCGGGCGGCGATCGTGTCGGACGGCAGGTCCTGCGCCTGCAGCCAGTCGGCGAACGCGCCGGGCGGGCTCTGCGGCATGCGGTCGACGAACGTCTCGGCGGCCCGGAACAACGCCAGCACGGCGTCGAGGTCCCGGTCGGCCCGCGAGCCGCCCGCACCGCCGGCGAGCGCCGAGCGTCGCCACGCCTCGGCGAGCCCCGCGGTGTCCCACAGCGCCCACAGCACGGTCTGCGCGTCCGCGCCCGTCCGCGCGGCCGCGTCGCGACCGGCCTGCAGCACCCCGGCCAGGTGCTCGACGGGACGACGCACGCCCGGAGGCAGGGTCGCGGCCCTGCCCGGCGTCTCGAGCGCCTCGACGAGCAGGACGTCGCTGGACCTGCCGCCCCCGCCGTCGAGCTCCTCGGCCCGCAGCGCCCGGCGCACCCGACGCAGCCCGACCGCGTCGAGACCGCCGAGCGGGGAGCAGGCCAGGCGGGCCGCGCCCTCGGCCGTGAGCGGGACGGCGCCGACGACGACGCGCACGGCGTCGAGCAGCGGCCTGACCGCGGGCTCCTCACGCAGCGGCACGTCGCTGCCGAGCACGCTGACGGGGACGGACGCGGCGGCCAGCGCCCGGCGCAGTGCCGTGACGTGCGCACCCGAGCGCGTGACGACGGCCATCTCCTGCCACGGCACCGATCCCTCGAGGTGCGCCTCGCGCAGGGTGTGCGCGACGTAGGCGGCCTCCTGCGCGGCGCTCGGCAGGATCGCGACGCGCACATGGCCGTCGGCGCGACCGTCGGCAGGCGACGCCTTGCGGTGCGCCACCGCGCCGGAGGCACCAACCCGCTCGGTCACGTGCGTGACGACGTCCCGGAGCACGGGCCCGTGCCGCCAGACCGTGCCCAGCACGAGCGTCTCGGCGCCGAGCTCACCCGGCCCGCGCCCGGGCACCGCGGCACGCGCGACGAGCGAGGGAGTGGCACCGCGGAACGTCTGCACGGCGACGTCCGGGTCGCCGACCAGCAGCAGGCGTGCGCCGTCGTCGGCGAGCACCCGCAGCAGCCGGGCGGTCGCGGCGGTGCTCTCCTGGTGGTCGTCGACGGCCACGAGCCGCCAGCGCGGGCGCGGCATGCCGGGCACCTCGTCGTCCCAGGCCAGCAAGGCCCGGGCCGCCTCGTCGACGACGACCGCCGGGTCGAACCGGGCGCCGACGTCCGGGGTGCTCGCCCGCAGCTCGTTGACGTCCAGGTACTCCTCGTAGAGCCGCGCCGCGCTCACCCATGCGGGCCGGTCGTGCGCGATACCGAGGTCGGCGAGGTCGGCCGGCGTGAGACCGCGCTCGGCCGCGCGCATGAGCAGGTCACGCAGCTCGTCACGGAACGCACGCAACGTCCAGGCGTCGGGGGGCACCTCGGCCGGCCAGCCGAGCGGCACGCCGTCGCCGTCGGCGTGCCCGGCGAGGAGCTCGGCCAGCAGCAGGTCCTGCTCGGCGCCCGACACGAGCGTGGGTGACGGCTCGCCGAGGGCCGACGCCCGTGCGCGCAGCACGGCGAACGCGGCCGCCGGAACGGTCTGCACGAGGGCGCGCCCGGACGTCCGGCGCAGCCGTGCGGACACCCGGTCACGCAGGTCGGCCGCCGCCCGCCGCCCGGCGGACAGGACGAGCACGTCCTCGGGCGCGAGCCCGGCGTCGACCGCGGCCACCACGGACTCCAGGACGACGGTCGTGCGGCCGGTGCCCGGCGCCCCCAGCACGAGCAGTGCCGGGTCCGTCCCTGCGGCCACCCGCTCGACGACCGACGCCTGCGTCGGGTCGAGCGTCACCGGGGCGCCCGGACCGGTGCGCGGCACGTCCGCGAGCGCCGGACGCACGAGGCGCAGGGCGGTCGGGGAGGTCACGGCACGATCCCACCACAGCCCGCCGACACCGTGGGCCACCCCGAGGACCGCCTCGCGTGCCCCGCCGTCGAGCGAGCGGGCGTGCAGGGCCGACGGCTCAGGGGAAGGCTCAGGGGAAGGGCCACCCGTTCGGGATGCACGGGGCGGCCTTGTACGACTGCTGCTGCATCACGGGCGAGGTCATGCCGGGCCCCGGGCACGCCTCGTGACCGTGCCCGAGCAGGTGGCCGACCTCGTGGTTCACCAGGTACTGGCGGTAGGCCGTCTTCTGCCCGGTCTGCTCGGCCGTCGCCTCGACCCACCGGCGCAGGTTGAGCACCGCGTGCCCGTTCGTGCCGCACGAGACCTGCCCGTTGGTGTCCAGCGGTGCGCACATGACGTCGACGAGCGTCGGGGAGGCGAGCACGACCGTGAGCTCGGCGGCACCGTCGGTGCGGGCGAAGGACATCGAGCCGTCGCCGCCCCAGCCGCGCGGGTCGTTGAGCGTGGTCATCACGGTGTCGGCGAACTTCTGCGCGTCGACCGCCAGGCCGTCCTCGACCTCGACCCGGACCGTGCGCACCGCGCCCGTCCCGGGACCTGCGTCGGAGCCCGGGACGACGGTCGTGGTGCCGGTGCCCTGCTCGGTGACGACCGCGGACAGCAGCCCGGCCGCAAGGTCCTCGGGGGTGAGCCCTGCGGGCAGGGCCGTCGGGTTCGCGCCCTCGACGGCCACCTCGGTGAGGTCGGAGGGCACGGTGACCGGCGTCGGCGGCAGCGGCGTGCGCGCGGTCGACCGGCTGACGTCCTCGTCGCGCAACGCGTCGGCGCCCACGGTCGGGTCCCCGGACGACCCACCGAGGGTCGGAGCACCCGACCCGACGGCGAGGACCACGGAGTCGAGCACGGCGCTGCGGCCGGGATGTCCGGACGCCCAGGCGCCGGCGCCCGCACCGGCGACCAGTCCTGCCGCGACCACCGACACGACGACGGGTCGGGGCCGTCGCGCACGCGAACGTGCCCGTGGACGCGCCCGACGGTCGCGGCGGCGGGAGCGCGCGCACACCTCCGGCTGGTCGCCCGACGGGGCGGCGGCGGAGGTCATCACCCGGCCATGGTGCCACCTCCGGGGAGCGACCTGGCTACCATCACGGAATGGGAGACCGGGACGGCGCGCGGGACGACGCGGGCGCGCCCCGGCACCGGGGCCCGCGGATGGCACGCGACGAGCGACGCGCCCAGGTGCTGCAGATCGCCCAGGAGCTCTTCTCCTCCGAGGGGTTCCACCACGTGTCGATGGACGACATCGCCGTGCGTGCCGAGGTCAGCAAGCCGGTGCTGTACCGGCACTTCCCGTCCAAGCTCGACCTGTACCTGGCGGTCGTCGACCAGCGCGGGGCCGAGCTCGTCGCCGCGGTCGACGCCGCGGTCGCCCCGCTGTCCCGCGGTCCGATGAACCCCGGCGACGGGCGGGCGATCGTCGTCGCCGTCGTCCGGGCCTACTTCACGTTCGTCGACGCGGCCGGGCAGTCGTCGGCGCTGCTCTTCGAGTCCGACGTCACGCACGACGCGGACGTGCGCACGCGCGTGGAGAGCGCGTCGTCCCAGGTCGCCGAGACGATCGCGGTCGCGCTCGGGTCATCGACGGGGCTGTCCCGCGAGCCCGCGCTGCTGCTGGCCACCTCGCTCATCGCGATGGCGCAGGGCGCGGCGACGCACCGCTTCCGCGGCGGATCCACACTCGGCATGGAGGAGTCCGTCGACCTCGTCGCCCGGCTGTGCTGGGGCGGCGTGGCCGGCCTGGCGCGCGACCACGCGGCCGAGGCCACCGCCTAGGATCGGTCCGTGCACGCAGCGGGCGCTCGCCCGGCTGCGTACCCATCCCAGACGTGCGCACGCCGATCCGGCGGGTGCACGATCCCTGACGAGGAGACGATCACGGTGGACATCACGATCGGTGTGCGCAACCAGGCCCGCGAGCTCGTCCTGGAGTCCGACCAGACCGCCGACGAGGTCAGCGCCGCCATCACCGCTGCACTGACCGGCAAGGTCGCCCTCGAGCTGACCGACGCCAAGGGTCGCCGGGTCATCGTTCCGACCGAGGCGCTCGGCTACGTCGAGCTGGGCACCGAGACGCGCGGGCGCGTGGGCTTCGGCACCGTCTGAGGGCTCGGGCCCGTCGGACCACGACGGCGCCGGCCCGGGCACCTGTCCGGGCCGGCGCCGTCGTGCGTCAGGTGCTCGGGAGGTCGAGCCGTCAGGCCGTCAGGCCGAGCCGGGTCATCCGGCGGGTGTGCTCCGCCGTGAGCTCGCCGAAGAGCTTGGTGGGCGCCTGGTTCGCGGGTGCGGCGACCTCGGCGGGGACCACGGACGCCTGCGCGTCACCTGCGCCGCGACCGTCCGTGCCATCGGTGCCATCGGTGCCGTCCAGCAGGCGCACGAGCCCGGGCCGCTGCACCACGAGCCGCTGCACCACGCCGAGCGCCTCCCCCACGAGCCGACGCCCCCACAGCGCGAGCCGGGCGGACACCGCGGTGTCGGTGCCGGCTGCGTCGAGCTCGGCGACCGCCAGGTCGGCGTGCGAGGCGTCGTCGAGCACCTCGACGACGAGCGCGCGCGAGGTCTCGTCCAGACCCGCGGCGGCGAGCCGGCAGAAGTCGTCGGCGACGCCGTAACCGACGTACACCTTGAGCAGGCGCTCCCACCAGGTGCTCGGCTCGGTGCGGGCGTCGAAGTCGTCGAGCACGTGGTCGTAGGCACCCATCGCCGCGACCGGGTCGCCGCCGAGCTCGGCCACACGGGCCAGCACGCGGTCACGCCGGACGACGGCGGTGGAGGCGTACCGGCTGAGCTCCAGACGGTGCTCGAGGGTGGGCGCGAGGGCCGCGTCGGCGGCGAGCCGGGCGAACGCCAGGTGCTCGAGCTGGGCGACCAGGCCCAGCAGCTCGACGGCGTCGGCGGTCGCAGCGGCGGGCGCCGCAGAGCTCGAGGTCATCCCCGGATCGTAGCCCCGGACCTCCGGCCCCGACCTGCCCGGCCTGCGGGTCGCACCCGCCGCTGAAGGGCCGTCGGCTACCATGACCCCGTACATCGGTTGCCCGGTCGTCACGATCCTCAGGTCCACGACCACCTCGCGCAGCTCCTGACGAGCCATCGTCGGCGGCTGCGCGGCGAACTTCCACGATCGGCTGCCGGCCAACCTGCGTGGTGATGCCCTGCTGTCGCCCGGGACGGCCCGACACGTCGTCGGCCATCCGACGGCCCGACGGCGTGCGGCGCACCACCCTTCGCAGTGAAGAGTCACCGTGACCACCACCACCGCCTCCTCCGTGCAGGCAGTCGACGTGTCCTTCGCGGACTTCGACGTCCGCCCCGAGATCGTGGCCTCGCTCGCCGAGGCCGGCATCACCCACCCGTTCCCCATCCAGGCGATGACGCTGCCCGTCGCGCTGTCCGGCCACGACATCATCGGCCAGGCCAAGACCGGTACCGGCAAGACCCTCGGCTTCGGCGTCCCGCTGCTGCACCGCGTGATCGCCCCCGGCGAGGAGGGCTACGAGGACCTGGCCGCGCCCGGCAAGCCGCAGGCCCTGGTCGTCGTGCCGACCCGTGAGCTGGCCGTCCAGGTGGCCGGCGACCTGCAGGCCGCCTCGCGCAAGCGCGCCGTGCGGATCCTGCAGGTGTACGGGGGCCGCGCGTACGAGCCGCAGATCGAGGCGCTGAACTCCGGCGTCGACGTCGTCGTCGGCACCCCGGGCCGCATGATCGACCTGCTCAAGCAGCGTCACCTCGACCTCTCGTACGCCAAGGAGGTCGTGCTCGACGAGGCCGACGAGATGCTCGACCTGGGCTTCCTGCCCGACGTCGAGACCCTGCTGGGCGCGACCCCGGCCTCGCGGCACACCATGCTCTTCTCGGCGACCATGCCCGGCGCGGTCGTCGCGATGGCCCGCCGCTACATGACGCAGCCGACGCACATCCGCGCCGCCGACCCGGACGACGACGGTCGCGCCACGGTCAAGAACATCAAGCAGGTCGTCTACCGCGCGCACGCCCTGGACAAGGTCGAGCTGCTCGCGCGGATCCTGCAGGCGCGCGGCCGCGGCCTGACCATCGTGTTCGCACGCACCAAGCGGACCGCGGCGAAGGTGGCCGACGAGCTGGCCGAGCGCGGTTTCGCCTCGGGCGCGATCCACGGCGACCTGGGCCAGGGCGCCCGCGAGCAGGCGCTGCGCGCGTTCCGCAACGGCAAGGTCGACGTGCTGGTCGCCACCGACGTCGCCGCGCGCGGCATCGACGTGGACGACGTGACGCACGTCGTGAACTACCAGTGCCCCGAGGACGAGAAGACCTACCTGCACCGCACGGGCCGCACCGGTCGCGCCGGGAACAAGGGCACGGCCGTCACGTTCGTCGACTGGGACGACATCCCCCGCTGGGGCCTGATCGACAAGGCGCTCGAGCTGGGCATCCCGGCCCCGGTCGAGACGTACTCGAGCTCGCCGCACGTCTACTCCGACCTCGACATCCCCGAGGGCACCAAGGGCCGCCTGCCGAAGGCGCAGCAGACGCGCGCCGGCCTGGCCGCCGAGGCGCTCGAGGACCTGGGCGAGACCGGCAAGCACGGTGGCACGAAGCCCGCGCAGGGCGGCTCGGGCCGTCAGGGCGACCGTCAGGGCGACCGGCAGAGCGACCGGCAGGGCCGCCGCGACCAGGCTCGTGGCGGGGAGCGTCGCCGGGAGGGCGAGGGCTCCTCGCGCCGCCGCGGCGGACGCACCGTGGCCGGCGACGCCGGGGCGCCGGCAGCAGCGCGCACCGAGGAGACGACGGCACCGTCCGTCGCCGCCCCGACCGTCGCGCCGACGAGCGCCGCACCCGACGCGACCGGGGCCGAGGGCGAGGGCGGCGCGAACCGCCGTCGCCGTCGCCGCCGCCGTCCGGGTGGCGCCGGCGAGGGCACCTCGAGCACGGCGGCGGCACCCGTCACGGAGTGAGCACACCGACCGTGGCGGCCGGACCCGACGAGGGGACCGCTGCGCGTGGGCGACCGTAGGTCAGCCGACGCAGCAGCACCTCGAACGGTCCGCGCCGCCCGGCCCGGTCCAGCAGCACCGCGACACCGATCGTGACGAGCCAGACGGTCACGGCGATCGCCGAGGCGGCCGCCGTGCCGATGCGGCCACCCAGGCCGAACCCCCACGCGCTGAGCAGCGGGGCGAGCATGA
The DNA here is from genome assembly GCF_013409305.1 of Cellulomonas soli. Taxonomy (GTDB): domain Bacteria; phylum Actinomycetota; class Actinomycetes; order Actinomycetales; family Cellulomonadaceae; genus Cellulomonas; species Cellulomonas soli. The sequence goes on from NZ_JACBZJ010000001.1 coordinate 595,206, forward strand.
CCGACTGCAGCAGGTAGCAGGTCATCGACCGCTGCCCCACGGCCGCCACGGCCCGGACGGGCGCAGGCGCCGACCGGCCCCGCCACCGCACGGCGACGAGCGCGAACAGGCACACGTAGCCCAGGCCCATCACCAGTCCGGTGGCCTCGTGCACGAGCTCGAGCGCGAGGCGCGTCCGCGTGCCCGGCGTCCACACCCCCGCCACGGCCAGCGCGTGCGGCGCGTTGCCCACGAGGTTCACCGCGAGCGCCCACAGCACCACCCGGCGCAGCCGGGCCACGTGGTCCTGCGGCCGGTCGAGCCACCCGGCGCCGTGCAGCGCCATGCCGACGATCACGGGGGCGACGAACACCATCAGGAGCCCGACACCCGCCGTCGACATCAGGGAGCCGATCAGACGCTCGACCGCGGACTCCAGGTAGCCGGCGGTGACCTGCGGGCCTGCGGCGTCCTCCGAGCCCGCGGACGAGGCGGCCATGAGCAGGTAGGTGGCCATGCCGGTGACGAACGAGACCACGAACCACCGGCGCAGCACGACCGACCGACGCCCGACGAGCATGAGCGCGACCAGCCCGGTGACCCCGTAGGGCGCGAGGATGTCGCCGTTGAACAGCAGCGTGGCGTGCAGGGTCCCGAGGGCCACGAGCCACCAGCTGCGTCGTCGCAGCAGGCGGCGCACGGCCTTCGGCTCGGTGCCCCGCGCCAGGGCCCGTGAGGCCATCATGGCCAGGCCGTAGCCGTAGAGGATCGCGAACATGGGCCGGGACCTGTCGTCCACGAACCACGCGACGACGGCGTCGACCACGTGGTCGAGCGTGGAGCCGTCGACGGGGCGGTGCCCGTAGCCGGTCGGACCGCCGTAGAGGTAGCCCCAGACGTTCGCGACGGCGATGAACAGCAGCATCATGCCGCGCGCGAGGTCGGGCGCCAGGTTCCGCTGCGCGAGGGGCAGCGGGACGGGGACGGCCGGGGCCGACGACGGCGCCGCAGGTGGCGGGGGCAGCAGTGACAGCTGGGTCGGCTCGATGCCGGCAGAATCGGACATGCCCCGCACGCTAGGGCCCTGACCTGCACAAACGCATCGGGGACGCCCCTGACCTCACCCCTGAGGGCCAGGGGTGACCCCTGAGCCCCCGGTCGGGGTCAGGCGGTCTGCACGAACGCGATGACGGCGTCGGCGACCATCTGCACGGCGATCGCGGCGAGCAGCAGACCCGCGACCCGGGTGACCAGGGTCGTCCCCGACTCCCCGAGCACGCGGTGGATGAGCCCCGCGAACCGCATGGCCAGGTAGAGGCAGACGTGCACGGCCAGGATCGCCAGCGCGATCGCCACCCAGGCGTCGGCGTGGTCGGCCTGCTTGACGTAGACCATGGTCGCGACGATCGCGCCCGGACCGGCCAGCAGCGGCGTGCCCAGCGGCACGAGCGCGACGTTGACCTTGCCGTTGCCGGACGGCTGCGCCTCCTCCATCTTGCCGGTCAGCAGCTCCATCGCGACGAGCAGCAGCAGGAGCCCGCCGGACGCCTGCAGCGCGGGCAGCGAGATGTGCATGTACTGCAGCAGCTGCTGACCGAACAGCGCGAACACGACGATGACGCCGAACGCGACGAGGATCGCCTGACGGGCGGCCCGGTTGCGCTGCTTGCGGCTCATCGCCCCGGTCAGGCCGAGGAAGATCGGGACCGTTCCGGGCGGGTCCATGATCACGAAGAGGGTGATGAAGACCGAGGTGAACAGACGGACGTCGAGCAGGTCGCTCACGACCGGATCACCTCCACGCTTCCTTGCTCGTCGATGGCCGTCAGGACGGCCGGGGCCGTCAGATTCTCCCCCAACCTGTTGGCCTTTCCTGCACCGTGGTAGTCGCTCGAGCCCGTGACGAGCAGCCCGAGGCGTTCGGCGATCGCCGCCAGCCGTGCGCGCTGGGCCTCGTCGTGGTCGCGGTGGTAGACCTCGAGGCCCGCCAGCCCGGCCTCGGCGAGCTCGTCGAAGACCCGGTCGGCGACGACACGCCCCCGCCCGTCGGCACCCGGGTGGGCGAACACGGGGACCCCGCCGGCCGCCCGGACCGCCTGCACGGCCACGACCGCCTCGGGTGCGTGGTGCGGCACGTGGTAGCGCCCGCGCGAGGCCAGCAGGTGCACGAAGGCGGCGTCCCTGTCGGGCACGACGCCGCGGGCGACGAGCGCGTCGGCGATGTGCGGACGACCCACGACCACGGCGTCCTGCGACTGCTCGAGGACGTCCTGCCAGGTGATCGGGTGGTCGGCGGCGAGCCGTTCGACGATCTGCCGGGCACGGTCCAGCCGCGCGCGCCGCGTGCGGTCCAGCTCGGCGAGCAGCGCGGGGTGCGTCGGGTCCTGGAGGTAGGACAGCAGGTGGATCGAGATGCCGCGCGACCGGGCCGACACCTCCGTGCCGCGCACCAGGGCGATGCCGTGGGCCCGTGCGGCGACCGCCGCCTCGTCCCAGCCCGCCGTCGTGTCGTGGTCGGTCAGCGCGACGACGTCCAGCCCGGCGGCCGCCGCGGCGGCGACGACGTCCGCCGGTGCGTCGGTGCCGTCGGAGGCCGAGGAGTGGGTGTGGAGGTCGATACGCACCGGCCCACGGTAACGGGGCTCACGCTCCCGCCCACGTGGGCGACGGTGGGAAGATGGCCCGATGACCCAGGACGACACCAGCACCCCGCGCACGCCCGACGACGAGCAGTCGCTGGCGAGCCGGGGCCAGAACCGGTCGCAGCGCCCGACGTCCTCCACGTTCGTCGACTTCGTCACCTCGGGCTGGGGCGAGCGTGCCGCCACCGGCACCGAGCGCTCCGCTGCGGCCGACCACACGGCGGCCCGGCGCTCGCGGCTGTCGGCGCAGTTCCCGGGCGAGCGGCTCGTGGTGCCCGCCGGGACGTTCCGGGTGCGGTCCAACGACACCGACCACCGGTTCCGCCCGCACTCGGCGTTCGCGCACCTGACCGGCCTGGGCATGGAGCAGGAGCCCGACGCCGTGCTGGTGCTGCACCCGGTCGAGGACGGCACGGGTGACGACGGGTCCGCGCACCACGCCGTGCTGTACATGCGTCCGCTGGCCGGTCGCGACACGGTCGAGTTCTTCTCCGACTCCCGCTACGGCGAGTTCTGGGTCGGCGCCCGCCCGACGCTCGAGGACCTCGAGACGCTCACCGGCATCAGCACCGCGCACCTGGACGGCCTGCGGGACGCGATCGCCAAGGACGCGGGCGAGGACGGCGTGCAGGTGCGCGTCGTGCCAGGGGTCGACGAGAGCGTCGAGGCGGTCGTCGAGGAGATCCGGCAGACCGAGGCCGCGGGCGAGCGCGACGAGAAGCTCGCGGAGGCCCTGTCCGAGCTGCGCCTGCTCAAGGACGCGTGGGAGGTCGAGCAGCTGCGGCTCGCGGTCGACACCACGATCGACGGCTTCGAGAAGGTCGTCCGGGCTCTGCCGGACGCGCTCGTGCACCGACGCGGCGAACGGGTCATCGAGGGCACGTTCCTGGGCCACGCCCGGCTCGAGGGCAACGACGTGGGCTACGAGACGATCGCCGCGGCGGGCGAGCACGCGACAACGCTGCACTGGACCGACAACGACGGCCTGGTGACCTCCGGTCAGCTCGTCCTGGTCGACGCCGGCGTGGAGGTCGACTCGCTCTACACGGCCGACGTGACCCGCACGCTGCCCGTCGACGGCACGTTCACCGAGGTGCAGCGCCGCATCTACCAGGCCGTGCTCGACGCCGCCGACGCCGCGTTCGCGGTCGCCGTGCCCGGGTCGCGGTTCAGCGACGTGCACGCCGCAGCGATGCAGGTGATCGCCGACCGCCTCGCGCAGTGGGGCCTGCTCCCGGTGACGGCCGAGGAGTCGCTGCAGCCGGACAACCAGCACCACCGCCGCTGGATGGTGCACGGCACGAGCCACCACCTGGGCCTGGACGTGCACGACTGCGCACAGGCCCGCAAGGAGCTCTACCTCGACGCGATCATCGAACCCGGCATGGTGTTCACGATCGAGCCGGGCCTGTACTTCAAGTCGGACGACCTGCTCGTGCCCGAGGAGTTCCGGGGCATCGGCGTGCGCATCGAGGACGACGTGCTGGTGACGGCCGACGGGAACGTGAACCTGTCGGGCGCGCTGCCGCGTGACCCGGACGCGGTCGAGGCGTGGATGGCCGGGCTGCTGGGTCGCTGACCCGGTCCGCTCCCGGCCGTCGTCAGCCGACGAGCCGTCCGACGAGGGCGCGCACCCGTTGAGCGTCGAACGGCTCGGTCGACAGCACGGTGTGCAGCACGAGCCCCTCGACGACCGCGTCGAGCGCGCGGGCGGAGGTCGGGTCGACGTGCTGCTCGAGCGCACGCCGGCTGCGCTGCATCCAGGCCTGCGTGAGCTGACGGAACTCGGGTCGTCGGGCGGCGAGCGCGTACAGCTCGAGCGCGAGCACGAGGTCGCGCGGGTGCTCGACGGTCTCCTCGCACACGAGGCGGGCGATCCGGTCGGCGACGTCACCCCCGGCGGACTGCGCCATCGACGCCTCGTACCGGGTGGCCGCGGCGTCGGCGTGCCGTTCGAACGCGAGCCGCAGCACCTCGTCGAGGTCGGCGAAGTGGTAGGTCATCGAGCCGAGCGGCACGTCGGCCGCGGCGGCGACCCGTCGGTGGGTGGTGCCGGCGACGCCGTGCTCGGCGATGACGTCGAGCGCGGCGTCGAGGATGCGGTCGCGACGACCGGGGTCGTGCCGCCGCGCGGCCCGCGCGGGCCGGGCCACGGGGGCGTCGCCGGGGCCCTCACCCACGGGAGCGTCGCTCGCGGGGCCCTCGCTCACGGGGTCACGGTTCGGACGACCCGGGCCGGGTTGCCCACCGCGACGACGTTCGCGGGCAGGTCCCGGGTGACGACGGACCCTGCGCCGACGACCGTGTTCTCGCCGATGGTCACGCCGGGGCAGACGATCACGCCGCCGCCGAGCCAGACGTTGTCACCGATGACGATCGGCCGGGCGGCCTCCCACTTGGCGCGGCGCGGCTCGGGCTCGACCGGGTGCGTCGGGGTGAGCAGCTGGACGTGCGGCCCGATCTGCACGTCGTCGCCGATGGTGATGGGCGCGACGTCGAGCGCGGTGAGACCGAAGTTCGCGAAGCAGCGGGCCCCGACGGTGATCTGCGTGCCGTAGTCCACGAAGAACGGGGGCCGGATCTCGGTGCCCTCCCCCACCGAGCCGAGCAGCTCGCTCAGCAGCCGGCGGCGCAGCGGACCCTGCCGCACCGTGGTGGCGTTGAAGGCGTCCATCAGGTCGAGGGCGCGGGCGTTGGCCTCGCCGAGCTCGGGGTCGTCCGCGAGGTAGAGGTCGCCCGCGAGCATGCGCTCGCGCATGGATCGGGTGTCGTCGGTCGTCGTCATGTGTACAAACGTACACAACGGAGCGGTCCGCGGTGCCGGAACGGCCGACGACCCGGGGTGCGCGAGAGGTCAGTCGTGCGGCTCGGCAGGCGGCGCGGGCGGCGCGGGCTGTGCAGGCGGCGTGGGCACTGCCGCACCCCACACCGACGTCACCCCACCCACCTGCGCGAGCAGCTGCCGCGCCGCGTTCGCCTTCTCGGACCGGCACAGCACCGAGTACGTCGCCGCCACGATCTGGCTGGAGGACGTGAAGTCCCGCTTGCCGCCGGAGAACGAGTACGTGACCACCGAGAGGATCAGCCCGAACGCCCCGCCGATGAGGATCGCCGCCGGCAGCAACGAGTTCGACCCCGGCGAGGAGAACAAGCTGAGCAGCAGCCCGACGAACAGGCCGAACCACGCCCCGGACAGGAACCCGCCGAGCGCGGCGCGCGGGTACGACAGCCGACCCGTCACGCGCTCGACCATGCGCAGGTCGGTGCCGACGATCGTGACCAGCTGCACCGGGAACTGGTGGTCGGCCAGGTGGTCGACGGCCTTCTGCGCCTCGAGGTAGGTGCCGTAGACCGCCACCGTCTCGCCCTGCGGCAGCGTGGGGGCCTTGGGGACGCGGGTGGTTCCGGAGAACGCCATGCCCTCGATCCTCTCCCAGGTCAGCGTGGGGCGCCATCCTCCTGCCGACCGCGCGTCTAGGCTGACGCCCGTGAGCAGCGTCGGGAGCAGGGTCTTCGTCGCGCGCCTCGCCGGGACCACCGTGTTCGACCCCCTGGGCGACCAGGTCGGGCGGGTGCGCGACGTCGTCGTGCTCGTGCGGCCGAAGGGTGCGCCGAGGGCGGTCGGCCTCGTCGTGGAGGTGCCCGGCCGGCGACGCGTGTTCCTGCCGCTCACCCGCGTGACGGCGGTCGACGCCGGCCAGGTGATCTCGACCGGCCTGGTCAACATGCGCAGGTTCGAGCAGCGCGTGCACGAGACCCTCGTCGTCGGCGAGCTGCTGGACCGCACGGTCGAGCTGGTCGACGGCTCCGGGGCCGGCTCGGTCGAGGACGTCGCGATCGAGCTGCAGCGCAACGGCGACTGGGTCGTGACCAAGGTCTTCGTGCGCCGCAAGACCCCCGGCAAGTCCGGTCTGCTGCGTCGCCGCGGCGAGACCGTGCTCGTCGACGTCGGTGCGGTCACCGGCCTGGCGCGTGCCTCGGCCGCGCAGGGTGCCGAGCTGCTGCTCGCCCAGTACGAGGACCTCAAGCCGGCGGACCTGGCCGACGTGCTGCACGACCTGGGCACGACCCGCCGTCTCGAGGTCGCCACCGCCCTGGACAACGAGCGCCTCGCGGACGTGCTCGAGGAGCTGCCCGAGGACGACCAGGTGGCGATCCTGCAGGGCCTGGAGATGACGCGTGCGGCCGACGTCCTCGAGGCGATGCAGCCCGACGACGCGGCCGACCTGCTCGGTGAGCTGCCCGACGAGCAGGCCGCCGAGCTCCTCGAGCTCATGGAGCCCGAGGAGGCGCGCGACGTGCGCCGCCTGCTGGCCTACGAGGACAACACCGCCGGCGGTCTCATGACCACCGAGCCGGTGATCCTCGGCCCCGAGACGCCGATCGCGGCAGCCCTGGCGCACGTGCGCCGCCAGGACCTGGCCCCGGCATTGGCCTCCATGGTCTTCGTCGCCCGGCCACCCCTGGAGACGCCGACCGGTCGGTTCATCGGCGTGGTGCACCTGCAGCGGATGCTGCGCGAGCCCCCGCACGAGGCCATCGGGGCGATCGTCGACACCGACATCGAGGCGATCACGGTCGAGACCCCGCTGCTGAGCGTCACCCGCCAGCTGGCGACCTACAACCTGCTCGCCCTGCCGGTGGTCGACTCCGAGAAGCGGCTGCTCGGCGCGGTGTCGGTCGACGACGTGCTCGACCACCTGCTGCCCGAGGACTGGCGCGAGACCGACGAGGACGACGCACCGGTGGTGACGGCGCCCCCGACGACCGGAGGCGGCCGTGGCTGAGCGCCTGGACACCCCGCGCCTGTCGCGGCGCAAGATCCTGCCGCCGTTCTTCTCCGACCGTGACGCGTTCGGCAAGATCTCCGAGTCGATCGCACGGTTCATGGGCACGCCGCGGTTCATCCTCTGGCTGACCATGTTCTGCCTCGTGTGGATCAGCTGGAACGCCTGGGGACCGGAGGCGCTGCGCTTCGACAAGGCCGCCAACGGCTTCACTGCGCTGACCCTCATGCTGTCGCTGCAGGCCTCGTACGCCGCGCCGCTGATCCTGCTCGCGCAGAACCGGCAGACCGACCGCGACCGCGTCACCGCCGAGCAGGACCGGCAGCGGGCCGAGCGGAACCTCGCGGACACCGAGTTCCTCGCCCGGGAGATGGCCTCGCTGCGCATCGCCCTGTCCGAGGTCGCCACGCGCGACTTCGTGCGCTCCGAGCTGCGCAACCTGCTGGAGGACCTGGCCGAGGAGCGTGAGGCGGTCCGCGGCACACCACGGGAGACGCCGCGCGACCTCGGCGGCACGAACGGCCGGGACGACGGGCACGACGAGCGGGCCCCGGGGCCGACCGACCGCTGAGTCGACCGACCGCCGAGCCGACCGGGTCGGCGCCGAGCCCGCAGGACGGCACGCCTGCGGGGACCCGACGGGTTTCCCACGGCCGACCGGTCGCGGGCCGCGACCTACGATGGGGCCATGCCCGATGGTTCTGCTGCCGACGCACGCCCCGACACGGACGGTCCCGACCTGCTCGCCGCAGCGGTCCGTGCGGCCCTCGCCACGGTCCTCGACCCGGAGATCCGGCGTCCGATCACCGAGCTGGGCATGATCCGCTCGGTCGACGTCACCGACGGGGCGGCCGGCACCGGCGCGCACGTGGTCGTCGGCCTCGACCTGACCACGCCCGGCTGCCCGCTCAAGGACACGCTGGACCGGGACGTGACGGCCGCCGTCCGGACCGTCGACGGCGTCGCCTCCGTGGCGGTGTCGATGGGCGTGATGTCGGCCGAGCAGCGCCAGGCGCTGCGCGTCCTGCTGCGGGGCACGGACGCGGAACCGGTCATCCCGTTCGCGCAGCCCGGTTCGCTGACCAAGGTCTTCGCGATCGCCTCCGGCAAGGGCGGGGTCGGCAAGTCGTCGGTCACCGCGAACCTCGCGGTGTCGATGGCGGCCGACGGCCTGCGGGTCGGGGTCGTGGACGCGGACATCTACGGCTTCTCGATCCCGCGCATGCTGGGCGTGGACCGACCGCCGACGAAGGTCGACGACATGCTGCTGCCGCCGATCGCGCACGGCGTGAAGGTCGTCTCGATCGGCATGTTCGTGCCGGCCGGGCAGCCTGTGGTGTGGCGCGGGCCGATGCTGCACCGCGCGCTGCAGCAGTTCCTCGCGGACGTGTTCTGGGGCGACCTGGACGTGCTGCTGCTCGACCTGCCGCCCGGGACGGGTGACATCGCGATCTCGGTGGCCCAGCTGCTGCCGGGCTCGCAGATCGTCGTGGTGACCACACCGCAGGTCGCCGCCGCCGAGGTGGCCGAGCGCGCCGGCTCGGTGGCCGTGCAGACGCGCCAGCACGTGGTCGGCGTGGTGGAGAACATGGCCTGGCTGGACCAGCCGGACGGCTCGCGGCTGGAGCTGTTCGGCTCGGGCGGCGGGCAGCGGGTGGCGCAGAACCTGTCGACGCTGACCGGGACGAGCGTGCCGGTGCTGGGCCAGGTGCCGCTCGACGTGCGGGTCCGCGAGGCCGGGGACGGGGGCACGCCCGTGGTGCTGAGCGACCCGGGCTCGACGGGTGCGCTCGCCATGCGCGCGATCGCCCGCCAGCTCGCCTCGCAGCAGCGAGGTCTGGCCGGACGGGCGTTGGGGCTCTCCCCCGTCTGATGCCCGACTGACCTGCAGGATCGGGGTGCTGCGCCCCGTCCCGCACATCGTCGAACACACCCGCACGTCCGGCCTGTTGGTTCTTGTTCGTTTCTGGCGCATACTGGTGACGTGCTCGCGAGTCAACGGCAGGACCGCATCCTCGCCGACGTGCGCACGCACGGAGCCGTCCGCGTCGCCGACCTCGTCGAGCAGCTCGACGTCTCCGACATGACGATCCGGCGCGACATCGCCGAGCTGGCCCGCGCCGGGCTCGTCCGTCGCGTGCACGGCGGTGCCGTCGCGGGCGACGCCGGGCTGCCCAGCCGCCCCACCGACGAACCCGGGTTCGAGGCCAAGCGCGGTCACGCCCAGGCCGAGAAGCAGGCCATCGCCCGCGCGGCCGCCGCCGGCATCGAACCCGGTCAGGCCGTCGCGATCTCCGCCGGGACCACGACCTACCTCCTCGCCGAGGCCATCGCCGCCGACCCCGCCCTGCGACCGCTGACCGTCGTGACCAACGCCCCGCGCGTCGCCGACCTCCTGCACCACGCCCCCACGGGGAACGGGCCGCTCGAGGTCATCCTCACCGGCGGCACCCGCACCCCGTCCGACGCGCTCGTCGGGCCCGTCGCCGAGGCCGCGCTCGCCGGGCTGCGGGTCGACCGGGCGTTCCTGGGCGTGCACGGCCTCGACGCCGACGGGGTCACCACGCCCAACCTCGCCGAGGCAGCCGCCGACCGTGCCCTGGCCGCCTGCGCGACCACCACGACCGTGCTCGCCGACCACACCAAGTGGGGCGTCGTCGGGCTCGCACGCATCGTGCCGCTCGACCAGGTCGACACCCTGGTCACCGACGCGCTCCTGCCCGCCTCGGCCCGCGCCACGCTGCGCGAGGCCGTCGGCGAGCTCGTCGTCGTGACCACCGACGCACCCGCGGCGGTCCCTGCCGTCCCCGAACCCGCAGTCCCCGAACCTGCTCTCCCTGAACCCGGCGAGGCCGCACCCGCGGTCGACCCGCACCCGCAGGGCCGCCCTGCACCCGTCCCCTCCCGCACCACCGACACCACCCCCGGAGACCCCCGGTGACCAGTCCTGGCCCCGCACAGCCCACGCAGCCCCCGCAGACCTCGGTCCTGCTCCCCACCGGCGACGACGCCGTCCGCGTGACACCCACGCGGCTGGCCGACGGCCGCGAGCTGCTCTACTTCGACGACACGCAGGCCTACGTCTCCGGCGCGCAGACCCGCCGCCTCGACGACCCCCGCCCGCTGCCCGACAGGTTCGCGCCGGTCGTCGGCGAGGACGGCGTGGCCCGCCCCGTCACCGGGCCCGAGCTGCGCCGCGACCCGCTCACCGGCGAGTGGATCGCGATGGCGGCGCACCGCATGAACCGCACGTTCCTGCCGCCCGCCGACGCCAACCCGCTCGCCCCCGCCAAGCCCGGCGCGGCGTACCAGGACGGCGAGATCCCGGCCGAGGACTACGACGTCGTCGTCTTCGAGAACCGCTTCCCCTCGCTCATGGCCGTGCCCGGTGAGAGCGACGCGACGACGCTGCGCGACGGCGAGGAGGTCTGGCCCGTGCGCCCGGCCGCCGGCCGCTGCGAGGTCATCTGCTTCTCCGCCGACGCCAACGCCTCGCTGGCCACCGTCACCCCGCGTCGCATGCGGACCGTCATCGAGGCCTGGGCGCACCGCACGGAGGCGCTCAACGCGCTGCCCGGGATCGAGCAGGTCTTCGCGTTCGAGAACCGCGGCAAGGAGATCGGCGTCACGCTGCACCACCCGCACGGCCAGATCTACGCGTTCCCGTACCTGACACCCCGGGCGCAGGCGATGCTGACCCAGGCCCGCGAGCACCGCGAGCGCACCGGACGCCTGCTCGGCGCCGACGTCCTGGCCGCCGAGCTCGCGCACGGCGAGCGGATCGTGCTCGAGTCCGAGCACTGGGTGGCCTACGTGCCGTTCGCTGCGAAGTGGCCCGTCGAGGTGCACCTGGCCCCGCGGCGCGACGTGCCCGACCTGCCGGCGCTGACCGACGCCGAGCGGGCCGACCTGGCCGTGACCTACCTGCGGCTGCTCGGCGTGCTCGACCGCTTCTTCGAGACCGACGACGGCGAGCCGATCCCGCTGCCCTACATCTCCGGCTGGCAGCAAGCCCCCGCCCGCGAGGGTCGGGACGACTGGCGCCTGCACCTGCAGGTGTTCTCGGTGCTGCGCGCCCCGAACAAGCTGAAGTACCTCGCGGGTGTCGAGTCCGGCCAGTCCGCGTGGATCTCCGACACGACCCCCGAGCGCATCGCGACCCGACTGCAGGAGCTGACCCGATGAGCGTGCCCACCTGGATCGACGCCTGGACGCTCGAGGACGGGGCAGCGCGGGTCCGCGCCCGGTTCGCCGAGGTCTTCGACGGGGAGCCCGACGGCGTCTGGTCGGCGCCCGGTCGCGTCAACCTCATCGGTGAGCACACCGACTACAACGGGGGCCTCGCGCTGCCGATCGCGCTGCCGCACCGCACGTACGTCGCCCTGCGCTCGCGCCCGGACGACGTCGTCCGCCTGGTGTCCGGGCAGGAGCAGGGCTCCCGCGAGGTGGACCTGTCCACGGTCGCGCCCGGGACGGTCGAGGGGTGGCCGTCGTACGTCGCCGGGCTGGCCTGGGCGCTGCGGCAGGCCGGCTACGCGGTGAGCGGCTTCGACGCGGTCGTCGACTCGTGCGTGCCGTACGGCTCGGGCCTGTCGTCCTCGGCGGCGCTGGAGTCCGCGTTCGCTGTCGCGCTCGACGCGGTGCACGGGCTCGGACTGGCCGGGACGGCCGACGCACCGGACGACGCCGGGCGTGCCGTGCTGGCGGACGCCTGCGTCCGGGCGGAGAACGAGATCGCCGGCGCGCCGACGGGTGGCATGGACCAGGCGGCCTCGCTGCGCGCCCGCGCCGGTCACGCGCTGCTGCTGGACTGCCTGGACGGTTCCGTCCGTCAGGAGCCCTTCGACCTCGCGGCGCACGACCTGGCGCTGCTGGTCGTGGACACCAAGGCCGAGCACTCGCACGCCACCGGCGAGTACGGCGTGCGCCGCGCCAGCTGCGAGGCCGCCGCGGTCCGACTGGGCGTCGGCACGCTGCGCGAGATCACGCCCGAGCTCCTGCCGCAGGCGCTCGAGCGTCTCGCCGACGGCTCCGCCGAGGGCGACGTGCAGGTGCGGCGCGTGCGGCACGTGGTCACGGAGATCGCCCGGGTCGTCGACTTCGTCGCCGAGCTCGAGGCGGGCCGACCCGGAGGCGTCGGTGCGCTCATGGACGCCTCGCACGTCTCGCTGCGTGACGACTACGAGGTCACGTGCCGCGAGCTCGACCTGACCGTCGAGACCGCCCGTGCGGCAGGCGCCATCGGCGCCCGGATGACCGGCGGCGGGTTCGGCGGATCGGCGATCGCCCTGGTCGAGGCCTCCGCGGTCGAGCACGTGGCCGGCGCGGTGGCGGACGCCTTCGCGACCGCCGGGCTGCACGCACCGGCCTTCCTCGTCGCGACGCCCGCCGCACCGGCCTCCTGACGGACCACGCGGGAGAGCCGCCCCCGCCAGGCGACGCGCCTCGCGGGGGCGGCAGGCTCCGACCTGCGAGGTCGTGCTCCGGAACGGCTCCGCGGGCCACGGTGCGCAGGTAGCCTCCAGGCATCGGGAAGCAGGGGGCTGCCCGTGCACCGTCGCGAGGAGCACCGTGGGCGTCACCCGTCGGATCATCTTTCCCACCCTCCGTCTGCTCGTCTGGACCGTCATCGCCGTCGCCCTGGTC